>NZ_SRUN01000050.1:0-1050 GCF_004791595.1 Mesorhizobium sp. M8A.F.Ca.ET.202.01.1.1
CTAAAGCGTGTCGCGATTTAAGGGATTCAGGATTCCCCTTGATTTGAGTTCGTGATTCATTGCGGTTGAAGGGAGACCGTGATGGGCAAGCCGCTACCACTTGAGTTGCGTCGGCGTGTTGTTGCGTATGTCGATGAGGGACATGGTCACCGCGAGGCTGCGCGCCATTTCCGCGTTTCGCCTCGCTTTGTGAACAATCTGATCAACCTGCGCCGGCAGACTGGTTCGCTCGAAGCGCGCCGGCAGGGCCATGTGGGCGGCGGGAAGCTTGAGCGGCATGCCGAGTTTGTCCGCTTGCGATTGGCCGAGACCGGCGAACTGACGCTGGATGAGCTTTGCGTCGAGTTGGAGGTGCGTGGTGTAAGCGTGCACCGCTCCAATGTCGGTCGCCTGCTCAATCGCCTTGGGCTCAGTCATAAAAAAAACTCTACTGGCCAGCGAGCAGCGGCGGGCCGACGTGCGCCAGGCACGTGAGCTGTGGACCGGGCGGCGAAAGCGCTTCTTCAACAAGGCTTTGGCGCGGCTGATCTTCATCGATGAGACGTCGACCAACACCAAACTGACCAAACGCACCGGCTGGGCGCCGAAGGGCGAGCGCTTCAGGACACATGCGCCCTTCGGCAAATGGCAGACGCAGACCTTCATCGCCGGGCTACGATGCCACGGTCTTGTCGCGCCGTGGATCGTCAACGCGCCGATGAATGGCACCATCTTCGAGCACTATGTCGAAACGCAGCTCGCTCCCGAACTGTCGCCCGGCGATATCGTCATTCTCGACAATGTCGGCTTCCACAAGAACGAGCGCGCCGCACAACTGGTTCGCCAAAGGGGCGCCTGGCTCCTGTTCCTGCCGCCATACTCACCCGATCTCAATCCGATCGAGATGGCCTACTCAAAACTCAAGGCGCTGTTGCGAAAGAAGGCGGCCAGAACCTTCGACGCACTCTGCCAGGCTCTCGGCGATATCTGCCACCTGTTCGAGCCAGCTGAATGCAGAAACTTCTTCAAGGCTGCCGGATATGAGGCTAATTAATCGCGACACGCTTTAGC
>NZ_SRUN01000051.1:0-1045 GCF_004791595.1 Mesorhizobium sp. M8A.F.Ca.ET.202.01.1.1
ATGTTTAGTCCCGGCATTTGCTGGAGCGGATCGAGTTTGAAGCGTTCCGGTTGTGACGCCCACGCCTTGCAGATGAACTCGTAGGGCGTAAGGCCTTTGAGGGTCTTGAGCCTGCGACCGAAGTTGTAGGCCGAGATGAAGTCGGCAAGGTGCTGGCGGAGTTGGTCGTGGCTCTCGTAATAGAAACGCCTGACGGTTGCATCCTTGATAGTGCGGTTCATCCTCTCGACCTGGCCGTTGGTCCACGGATGCCTTGCCTTGGTCGTTCGGTGCTCGATGTCGTTCGTGGCGCAAGCGTATTCGAAGGCATGGGCCCAGAAGCGTTCGCCGTTTGCGATGGCCTCCTTGATCAATGGCACGGCCGAACCGCCGGCGCCGGGCGTCGTGAACTGGATACCGTTGTCGGTGAGGACAGTGTGGATCTTGTAGGGCACGGCCGCGATCAGGCGCAGTAGGAAGTCTCTCGATATGGCGCTGGTGGCCTTCTCATGCAGTTCGACGAAGGCGAATTTCGAGGTGCGGTCGATAGCGACGAACATGTGCAGCTTGCCCTGTTCTGTGCGCACCTCGGCGACGTCGATGTGGAAGTAGCCGATCGGATAGCTCTTGAACTTCTTCTTCGCCGGCTTGTCGCCTTCTACGTCCGGCAGGCGGCTGATGCCGTGGCGCTGCAGGCAGCGATGCAGTGATGAGCGCGTCAGGTGTGGGATCGTCGGTTGTAAGGCATAGAGGCAGTCATCGAGTGGCAACAGAGTGTAGCGCCGGAAGGCGACTATGACGGCCTCCTCCTCGGGCAAGAGCACTGTCGATCTAGGCTCTCTCGGACCGGTCGGCAAATCTGCCACCGAGGTCCGTTCCCGCCATTTGGCAACAGTCTTTTGGTTGATCCCGTAGCGCTTCGCCAGCGCCCTCAGGCTCTCTTGACTATGCTGTATCGCTCGACGGACCGCCTCTGTCGTCGTGGCGCTCCCATGAAGAACCTGGCCCATAGCGCATCCCTTGATTCGGAGGACAAGGATGCCCCATCAAAATCTGGGATCAAACA
>NZ_SRUN01000052.1:0-1033 GCF_004791595.1 Mesorhizobium sp. M8A.F.Ca.ET.202.01.1.1
CCGCTGGCATGGAAACATTGCAACAGATCGTTCAAATAACTTTACAGAATCTTTTGCAACCGCGGACCGCTGACGATGCTAGGTTCATCCGCAAGGTCTGAAGGCACGCGTGAATATGAGCCACGCCGATTTTGCGTTCGGACCGCCGCACAGCACGCAACGGAGATCATCGCCAATGGCAAGAAGAGTGCTCATCCTGGTTGAAGGCACAAGGAGTAATGGTCTTCTATATGTGCAAGCGGCCCAGCGTCTTGGTCTTCATCCAATTACCCTGTCGGTTGATCCGGCTCAGTACGACTATCTTGCGGCGGAAGGAAGCGAGGCAATTCGTGTCGATACAGGCAATCTCGATGCGCTGATCGGCGAATGTTCTCGGCTGCGTGCTACCAATGACATTGCTGGCATTACTGGCCTCGCGGGCGACGACGAGTCGGTCTCTACGACGGTTGGCAAGCTCTGCCGGCACTTCGATCTACCGGGACCGGACCCCGCATCGATTGAAGGATGCTGCGATAAATTCACTCAACGTCAGCTTCTCGCCGAGGCTGGCGTTCCAATACCTGCTTATCGCGTTGCAGTGAATGCGACGGAGGTAGAAAGCTCTGCCGCTGAGATCGGCCTGCCGGTGGTTGTTAAGCCAGCCGTGGGCAGCGGCAGCATCGGTGTCCGACTGTGCCGCAACGTCGATGAGTTAGCCGAACATACGAGCTATTTGTTGGGCGGGAAGCACATATGGCGTTCCTCGCCGAGAATACTGGTCGAGGAATTCGCACAAGGTCCACAGTATTGCGCTGCAATAATGGGAAATGAGGTCGTTTGTATATCAGCCCTTGATTTCGCTCCCCCACCATATTTTGTCTATCTTGGGGGGACCTATCCAGCCCCGCTGACTGAACACGAGCATAGGCGTATTGCCGATGCTTCGCTGAGCTGTTTGCGAGCTCTCGGCCTTGACTGGGGGCCAACGAACGTAGAACTGCGGTGGACCAAGCGTGGGCCAGTCGTGATTGAGGTCAATCCGCGTCTTGGTGGC
>NZ_SRUN01000053.1:0-921 GCF_004791595.1 Mesorhizobium sp. M8A.F.Ca.ET.202.01.1.1
TAGTCCCGGAGTGTGGGGGAATCAGTCAAGCTGATCCTTCATTCAGGGATAAGCTATGGGACAGATACTCCACGGCAGCGCCACGACCACGCACGCCATCCGAGCAGCGATACAGCGATCGAAGGCTCCGCTCAAAGAACTCGCAGCGCAGCACGGTCTAAATCGGAAGACTGTCGCCAAGTGGCGCAAGCGGGCCTTCGTCCATGATGCGCCGATGGGTCCGAAGACCGTACGCTCCACCGTTCTGACGGCCGAGGAAGAGGCGGCGGTCGTCACCTTCCGTAAGCATACGCTGCTGCCTCTGGATGACTGTCTCGATGCGCTGCAAGCGACGATCCCGCACCTGACGCGCTCCTCGCTGCATCGCTGCCTGCAACGTCACGGCATTTCCCGCCTGCCCGAGGTCGAGGGCGACAAGCCAGGCAAGAAGAAGTTCAAGCGTTATCCGATCGGCTATTTCCACATCGACATCGCCGAGGTGCGCACGGCCGAAGGCAAGCTCTACCTCTTCGTGGCCATCGACCGGACCTCGAAGTTCGCCTATGCGGAGTTGCATGAGAAGGCTGGTAGGATGGCGGCCGCCCAGTTTCTGCGCAACCTCGTGGCCGCCGTCCCCTACGCCATCCACACCGTGCTCACCGACAATGGCATCCAGTTCACCAACCGCACGCAGGACCGGCACGCCTTCGAGCACATCTTCGACCGCGTCTGTCGCGACAACGGCATCGAGCACCGGCTCACGAAAGTGAAGCATCCGTGGACGAATGGTCAGGTCGAGCGCATGAACCGCACGGTCAAGGAGGCCACCGTCAAGCGTTTCCACTACGACAACCACGATCAGCTCCGTCAGCATCTCCAAGACTTCATCGACGCTTACAACTTCGGGCGCCGGCTTAAGACACTGACGGGGCTAACCCCCTA
>NZ_SRUN01000054.1:0-894 GCF_004791595.1 Mesorhizobium sp. M8A.F.Ca.ET.202.01.1.1
GACGTGTAAGTGTCTGATTTTGCTTGATATGTCTGGGAGGCTCGCATTAAGGATGACGAGTTCAGGCCGAAGCTCGGCAAAATCGGGTCGCGCGGCTCGAAGGCCGGCAAACGCTATGCCGGCCAGGTTCGTGCGGCGATCAACCGGGCTGGCGGCCGGCCGCAACGCGGTGGTCGCTTCACAGGAAGCCGGACAGGGCGCGGCGGGGCGGCCGCCGCACTGCTGAAATCGCGCGACCGGTATGCCGCCTTCCGCCAGCGCCGGGTGATCGTCAAGGCGCGGGTCGTCAAGCTCGCCGGCAAGGGCGCGGACGGGGCGCGTGCCCATCTACGCTATCTTCAGCGCGACGGGGTCACCCGCGAAGGTGAACCTGGCGAGCTCTACGGCGCCGACAGCGGCCGCGTCGACGGCAAGGCGTTCATCGATCGCGCGGACGGCGACCGCCATCAGTTCCGCTTCATCGTCGCTGCCGAAGACGGCATCGAGTACGACGACCTCAAGGCGCTGACGCGGCGGCTCATGGCGCAGATGCAGGAAGACCTCGGCACGAAGCTCGACTGGGTCGCGGTCGATCATTTCAACACCGGCCACCCGCACAGCCACATCATCGTCCGTGGCAGGGACGACCGTGGCGAGAACCTGGTCATCGCGCGCGAATATATCTCATCTGGCATCCGCGAGCGGGCGGCCGAGCTGGTCAGCCTCGATCTCGGTCCGCGAACCGACCGCGAGATTGAGCTTCGCCTGCGCCGGGAAATGGAGCAGGAACGCTTCACCAGCATCGACCGTCGGCTGCTCAGCATGCGTGATGATGACGGCCTGGTCTCGCCGGGCGGTCCCGACGCCATTCGCCAGACGCTGCACCAGGGACGGCTGCGCAAGCTCGAGCGGATG
>NZ_SRUN01000055.1:0-811 GCF_004791595.1 Mesorhizobium sp. M8A.F.Ca.ET.202.01.1.1
GGTGCGTTTCTGAGCCTGGCGCATCCAGTGTTTGATCTTGGCGAAGGCCTGCTCAATCGGATTGAGGTCCGGAGAGTAGGGCGGCAGATACCAAAGTCTGGCGCCGGCAGCCTTGATCATCTGCCTGATGGCCGCCGACTTATGACTTCCCAGATTATCCATGACGACGATGTCGCCGGGCTTCAGAACGGTGAGGAGCTGCTGCTCGACATAGGCGCGGAAGCATTGGCCGTTGATCGGTCCGTCGAAGACACAAGGTGCCGCGAGCCGATCCCAGCGCAGTGCGCCGAGGAAGGTCAGCGTACGCCAGTGGCCGTGCGGAGCCAAACCGCGCAGCCGCTTGCCCTTCGGCCCCCAACCTCGCAGCGGAGCCATGTTGGTCTTGATCCAGGTCTCATCGATGAAGACTAGGCACTGTGGATCGAGACCGGTCTGCCAGGATCGCCATCGCTGACGCCTGCGGGCAACATCAGCGCGCGCCTGCTCAAGGGCGAACAGTGTTTTTTTTGAAGCTCAAGCCCTCGCGGCGCAGAAACATCCAGACCGTGTTGTGCGAGACCTTGATCCCACGCGCATCCAACTCGTCCTTTAGCCGATGCAGCGTCAGCTCAGAGGTCTGATTGATCCGTTCAACAATGAAGGCCCGATGCGGCTCCAGAACGCGCTTGCGGTGTCCGCCCATCTTGCCCGGCGCCACCGAGCCGGTGGCACGGTAACGCTGCGACCACTTCACTACAGAGGAAACCGCAACGCCAAAGCGCGATGCCACGGTACGGCAATTCTCGCCTGCGCCAACTGCTTCAACAACACG
>NZ_SRUN01000056.1:0-713 GCF_004791595.1 Mesorhizobium sp. M8A.F.Ca.ET.202.01.1.1
GTAACATTGACCTGAACCGTCGCGCTCGCCTGGTCTCCGTCCGAATCGGTAGCGACCACATTGATGCCGGTCAGGTTGATGACATTCTGTCCACCCGCGTCGGGATGCGGGAAATTGTCGAGCAGCGTCACATTGACTGTCGCCGAGCCGTTGGTGCCCGCCAGGATTGGCAGCGACGATGCGACCAGGTCGATATGGATGGCGTCGATGCCGTTGATCGAGCCGGTGATCTGGGTCGGCCCGGCCAGCGTCCAGACGATGTCGGCGCCGGCAACTCCGTTGACGTCCGCCGTGATCCCGGCGACCGATGTGAAGGCCACCCCGGTGATGTTGTCGGAACCGGCATGGAACGTCACCGTTCCGCTGCCGTCCTCGACGTTGGTCGCGGGCGCGCTGCCGGTCGCATTGGCGGTGCCGAGCCCTTCTTCGTCCACCGCGATGACCGCGTTGGTGACCACCGACGGGTTGGCCCCGTCATTGATGGTGATAGTCAGCGTGGTCTGCGAGGTGTCGCCGTCGCCGTCCTTCAGCGTGTAGGTGAAGGTGTCCGTCACCGCCGATGCGTTGCTGATGTTGGAATTGGCCACGTAGCTATAGGTGCCGTCAGGGCTCAGTGTCAGCGTGCCGTACTGGCCAACGACATGGAAGTCGCCGCCCACCACCGTCGTTGCCCCGGAACCCGTCACGCCACTCACCGCGGCGCCGTCGGCACC
>NZ_SRUN01000057.1:0-703 GCF_004791595.1 Mesorhizobium sp. M8A.F.Ca.ET.202.01.1.1
GAACTCGTCCCGCACGACAATATGCGCAAGACCATCGCGCGGCGCCTGGTCGAGGCCAAGACCACCATCCCGCATTTCTACCTGACGCTCGACTGCGAGCTCGACGCGCTGCTTTCGCTGCGCACGCAGCTCAATGCGGCGGCACCGGTGAAGAAGACCGACAAGGGTGAGGCGCCCGCCTACAAGCTGTCGGTCAACGACATGGTGATCAAGGCGATGGCCATGGCGCTGAAGGCGGTGCCGGATGCCAATGCCTCGTGGACCGAAAGCGCCATGGTCAAGCACAAGCATGCCGATGTCGGCGTCGCAGTCTCGATCCCCGGCGGCCTGATCACGCCGATCATTCGGCATGCGGATGAAAAGACGCTGTCGGTCATTTCCAACGAGATGAAGGATCTCGCGAGCCGTGCCCGTAGCCGCAAGCTGAAGCCGGAGGAATATCAGGGCGGCACCACGGCGGTGTCCAACCTCGGCATGTTCGGCATCAAGGACTTTGCCGCGGTCATCAACCCGCCGCACGCGACGATCCTGGCGGTCGGCGCCGGCGAGGAGCGGGCGGTGGTCAAGAACGGCGAGGTCAAGATCGCCACCGTGATGTCGGTGACGCTGTCGACCGACCATCGTGCGGTTGACGGAGCGCTGGGGGCCGAACTCTTGGTCGCCTTCAAGAAGTTGATCGAGAACCCGATGGGCATGCTGGTCT
>NZ_SRUN01000058.1:0-676 GCF_004791595.1 Mesorhizobium sp. M8A.F.Ca.ET.202.01.1.1
GGTTTCGAGAACGTCCACTACCGCGACGGCAACCATCCCCGGCCGCAGCTGGGCTGCTGCCTTCAGGCGAGTCGAAAAGGAGATCGTCCGGGAGGGTGAAGGCGTTGACGAGGTGAGCCGTGAGTAAGCAATCAAGCTCTGATCGGGATCGACTAACACTGTTTCCATCCGACCGATGGTTGACCTGTGATCGGCGTTACCTCAAGCTAGGCAGGCCGACAAGCTCGGTTGGAAGGCGAAGACCTTTCGATGAGCTCGTCTCCGAAATGCTCGAGACCCACTGCCGCGCCTACAGGAACATACTGGCGTAACGTGAAAACACGATGGCGTCGCGGGCAGGTGCATCTGTCGTGGGGCCATCCGCACTGCCAGGCACGCCCTCTCGGCCGGCATGCACTCAGGTCCGGTCGTTTGGGTCGGCGAATTCACACATCCTGCAAAGCAGAAAACCATCTGCTCCATTCATGCGGTCGACGATTTCGCGAAAAACTGGCTTTTCAAACAGAGCGGAGTAACCCTCATATAGAAGGTTGCCCAATACGTGACGCCGTTCAAAATCCATAGAGCACAGGGTAACGTCGCCGTTTGGAAGAAGAACATTCCGATACTGTCGTGCGTCCACGCAGGTTAGGGCTCCGACCACTGGCTGACGTGGTGCAACGATCTTAGGGTCGAC
>NZ_SRUN01000059.1:0-587 GCF_004791595.1 Mesorhizobium sp. M8A.F.Ca.ET.202.01.1.1
CTTGTCCCACCCGGCCCGCTCCGTATTGGACGTGGGAAGCACATGGCAGAGCAGACGCAATCCGACAAAGCCGGCACCGAACCGCGCAAGGGCATGCCGAGCCCGCGCCTCGGCGAGGCGGTATTCACGATGCCGGGCTGGGTCGAAGAAGGCTGGATGATGCTGAAGGAAAGCGTCACCGGCTTTATCGACGACAATGCGCTGAGCCGCGGCGCGGCGATGGCGTTTTACGCCACCACCTCGCTGGCGCCGATCCTGCTGATCGTGGTGGCAATCTCAGGGATCGCGATCGGGCACCAGGCGGCGGAACTCGCGCTGTCGGCGCAAATCTCCGGGCTGATGGGCTCACAGAGCGCGGAGCTTTTCCGCGCCACACTGGAGTCGGCGTCGAACCAGACAAGCGGAACATGGGCCGCACTGGCTGGATTGGTGACGCTGATCGCCACCGCATCCGGGGTTTTCGGCGAAATGCAGCTTGCGCTTAACACCATATGGAAAGTCCCGCCGACCGACACGTCCCTGTCGAGGATGGTAAGGGCGCGCGCCGCGAGCCTCGGGCTGGTTGGCGCGTTGGGCTTTCTTTTGCT
>NZ_SRUN01000005.1:0-356792 GCF_004791595.1 Mesorhizobium sp. M8A.F.Ca.ET.202.01.1.1
AAAGCCCAAAATGCTCATCCGCATCGCACTCGCCAGAAAACTTCTCGTCATCCTCAACGCAAAAGCACGCGACGCGAGAAGCGAATTCGCAAATGCAACTTGACACCCCAGATAGTCGCTCTCCCCCGATCGACGGGGGCGAGGAACCCAAGTCTTTGGAGGTCAATCCGGCCCAAACCCCGGTGATGTCGCGCTCCCATCATCCAGCTTCGACAGCCACTCGACCAATGTCGACCGATAGCGGGTCAAGCCCTTATAGGTGGCGAGTTCCTCCGGCAGGTCGCGTATGACGCGATGCAGGCGCCGCGCCCATTTCGGCTGCGTCACCAGTTCGTCCATCTTGATCAGGTAGCAGCGGATCGGGAAGACGATGCCGTTGGAGCGCGGCAGCCGCCAGAAGCTCTGCAACTCGACCCGCAGATGCACCTTGTCGCCGACGTTCTCGGGCGTCACCGTTGCCCGGTCCGGACCCCATTTGTGGTAGTTTTCGGGGCTGGTATCGAGGCGCGGATTGATGGTCATCGTCCAGTTCAGTCGCCTGGCCGGCTTGCCCTGCTGGATATTGGTGAGGAATTTCAGCGCCCTGACGAAAATCCCCTTCTCATGCGCCAGCGGCACCGGCGCGTGCCACTCGAAGAAATTCATGCCGATGTCGAAATCGAGCGACCAGTCGGCCTGGGTGGTGACCATGCCGGCATCCATCCACAGATTGCCGTCGCGCTGGTCGAGGATGCAGAAATCGCCCTGGCTCTGGCGGGTGATGTATTCCATCGGCCCGTAAGGCAAAGTCGAGGTGTCGCCGAAGGTGAAGGTGTCATCGATGCCGAGCGGCCGGTTGATCCAGCGCCACCGATCGCCGTCGCGCATCAGTGTGAAATGCTCGGGGTAACCCAGTGCCTGCTGCTCCATCAAAAGTTCCAGCAGATCCCAGCCGGCGAGCGTCATGTGCGGCAGCGACTGGCAGCGCAGCGGATCCTCTGCCAGCACCATCGCGCGGTCCTGCATCTCGGCGACATAGTGTTCGTCGACGTCGATCAGGTTCTCCAGCACCGAGCCCTTCGGGCCGACGACATGCGGCTCGATATTGACTGCATACATGTAGCTGTCTTCGTGGAACGGGAACGGAAATCGTCTGATGTGCTCAGGGCTGTTCCTGAAGGTGAAGTCGTCGCGGAACGTTTCCTTGCGAAAGGTGATGCCCATGATTTCCTCCTAGAGCGGGATGCCCGCTCTATCTCTTTGTTTTAGCCGCATTTCTGCGACGCCAAGTATCCACTTGGCTGCAAAATGCTCTACCGTTCCAGCACCAGCGACCGGCCTTCGAAGCGCGACACGCACGGCATGATCTTCCTGCCGGAACGGTGTTCTTCCTCGCTCAGCCAATGGTCGTTGTGGATGAATTTGCCGTCGCACGAGATGACGTTGGTCTCGCATTGGCCGCAGACGCCGCCACGGCAGAGATAGGGTGGATCGACGCCGGCCGCCTCGATGGCTTCGAGCAGGCTCTGCTGCGAGCCGACGCGGATCGTCTTGCCGCTGACGGCGAGCGTCACGTCGAATGGCAGGCCGGGCTGGGGCGCCGCGAAATGCTCGTAGTGCACGGTCTCCGGCGGCCAGCCGAACGCGGCGGCGCGGTCGCGCACCCAGTTGATCATGCCGGCGGGGCCGCAGACATAGAGATGCGTGCCGAGCGGTTGCGAGGACAACAGCCGGTCGAGATCGATGCGCTCCTCAAGGTCATCGTGATAGAGTCGGACCCGACGGCCGTAGCGTTCCCGGAGCAGGTCGGCATAGGTACCAAGCGAGGCGGTGCGGCAGGTGTAGTGCAGTTCGAAATTGCCGCCTTCGCCAGCCAGTTGCGCGGTCTGCGCCATGAACGGCGTGATGCCGATGCCGCCGGCCAGCATCAGGTGTTTTTTCGCCCTGAGATCAAGCGAGAACAGGTTGACCGGATAGCTTACCACCATCTCCAGCCCCGGCCGGACCTGGTTGTGCATGAACAGCGAGCCGCCACGACCGACATCGTCGCGGCGCACCGAGATGGTGTATTCGCGCGTGTCGAGCGGCGAGCCCATCAGCGAATAGGGATTGAGCCTTGTGCGCTCGCCATCGCGCATCTCGACCACGACATGGGCGCCGCCAGAAAAGGTGGGCAACAACCCGCCGTCACGCCGGCGGAAATGGAAGCGGGTGACCAGGTCATTGACCGGGACAACGTCGCTGACGACGACATCGAGCTTGGTGGTGCCGGTGCTCATGGGAAGGCCTCCTCGGTCGGAGGAATCTCGGAGCGGTCCTCGGCGTTGATGCAGACGCCCTGGAAGGCGGCGAGCCGTCGCGAATAGTGGTCGCGCACCAGAAGCAGCAGGCCGCAATGCGAACAGGTCGCGGGCTGCGTCGTCACATTTTCGGTTATGCCCTTGCAGTGCACGCACTGCATGCGCCGCGCCAGCGAGCCGCGATGCTCGGTCTGCATGGAGGTGTGGTCGATGCCGGCTTCGAGCGCCACCTGCATGGCCTGGCCGATCAGCCCTTCGGTGCCGGCAAGATAAAGGCGCAAGCCCATATGCGCGTTGGTCAGGGTCTGCTTCAGACGCGGCAGCAGGCTAGCGAAGGACGGCGCAATGTGCAGTTGCGCCGGCTTCAAGGCTTCGAGAGCGGCAACGTATTTGCCGTCTGGACCGGCAATGAAGACGATTTCGGCTCCGTCGAAGAATCCGGCCGGAGCCCTGGCGGCCATGTCTTTTATCGCGAGCGCGCCTTCGGCATCCGCCACGAAAAGATGATGCTTGCCCGGCTGCGGAGACAGGGTCCCGTAAATGGGCCGGCTGATGATGGTCTTGGCTGCCATTCTGTCTTTGTGCCTCGAAACCCTCGCTGTCGATTATGCCTCAGCCTTTCGCCGTGCGCTTGGTCTTCTTGGGATCGTCGAACGGCAAGGGCTGCGCCGTCGCCTTGATCGATCCGCTCTTGTTGCGGATTTCGAGCTTGGTGTCCTTGACCGCGCAGTCGACGTCGAGCCGGGCGATGCCCATCGATTTCTTGACCAGCGGCGAATACATGGCGCAGGTCACCACGCCGACCTTTTTACCGTCGCGATAGACCGGCGCGCCTTCATCGGCTGGCTCCTTGCCGTCGAGCAGGACGCCGTAGATCTTGAAGCGCTCCTTGCCTTTCAGGCGATAGTGCTCCTCGGCACCGCGAAAACCGGTCTTGCCGGGGCTGACGGTGAAGTCGAGGCCGAGTTCCCACAGCGTGTCGCCGGGGCCTTCATTGTCGAACGGGTATTTCTGCGAATTGTCATAGGGGTAAAAGAGCAGATAGCTCTCGACTCGCAGCATATCGAGCGTGGTGAAGCGGCAGGGAATGATGCCGAGACTTTTGCCCTCGTCGAGGATCCTGTCCCAGATCGTGCCGGCATCCTGGCCACGGCAGAAAATCTCGTAGCCGCGCTCGCCGGTGTAGCCGGTGCGCGAGATCATGACGGGGAAGCCGAAGAGCTGCGTCTGCATGTGATGGAAGTAGTTGAGGTCGCGAATGCCCGGCACGTGCTTGGCCAGATAGTCGACCGCCGTCGGCCCCTGCAGCGACAAATCGTGCAGATTGTCGTCGAAGCGCAGCGACACGTCCCGGCCCATGGCCGCTCGCTGCAATTCCTCATGGCCGGTGCCCGAGCCGTGCACCACCATCCAGGAATTCGGCCCGGTACGGTAGAGGATACAATCGTCGGTGAATTTTCCCGCTTCGTTCAGCATGCAGGCGTAAGCCGACTTGCCGGGATAGATTTTCTCCACGTCGCGCGTGGTGGCGAGGTCGATCAGGTGCGAGGCGTGCGGCCCTGTGATGTGAACCTTCTTCAGGCCGGAAACATCCATAAGTCCGGCCTTGGTGCGGATGGCGACATATTCCTCATCGGCATCCTTGTCATAGGTCCAGGCGGTGCCCATTCCGCTCCAGTCTTCGAGTTTCGACCCCAGAGCGCGATGGCGATCCGCCAGGGTTGAAAATCTCCAGGATGCCGTCATCCGCTCGTCCTCCGTTCGAAAATCATGCTGTTCCCTGCTCCTTTGCCCGAGGCCGGAGCTTTGGATGGAATATTGACCGCAAACGCGGGAAGCCTGCAATCCCCTTGAAGCAAATAATTTCATTGTCAGGCAAAATTGTTCACTCGAAGCGAGCGGTTAACTCTACGTAAATTCGTCTTGACAAGTCGGGGATTCGAGCGGAACTTATGAAAAAAATTTCACTCTCTTGAAAGAGGGCGGCGGGCGGTGGATTCGGAACCGGGCGTCGGCAAAGAAGGGGAAAACCGATGTCAGACCTGCAGCAGCGCATCGAAGCGCTGTACCGCTCCGATTTGCGCGGATCCGCGCTTCTGATCGTCTGCCTGTGGGCGACGATCCTCTTCGTCCTCCTCATGACTTGGCCATACATTCCGCAGGGCGGCATCAAGGCCGTCGTAGCCATGGCGGCCGCCGCGGTGCTCATCTTCAACACGGCGGCCATCCTGGCGATGGTCAAACACTACAAGGAAGACAAGGAGTTCATCTACGGGCTCGACATCAAGAACGCCGACGCGTCCCGCAACCGCAAGTCCTGAGGGGAGAAACAATGTCCCGCTACACGCCGCCGGAGCAGAGCAAGGCCGCGCAAGTCTTCGACATCGCCGTTGTCGTGGTCGCCATCTTCGTGGCGCTGTGGCTACCGCTGAAGCTTGGTCTTGCCGGGGCCGCAAAATCCATCGATGCACTCGATGCCAAGACCTGGGAAGCGCTCGGGCAGAATCCGACCATGGCCTCGATCTGGGAAAAGCTCGGCTATACGCCGGAGACCGCGCACGACATCATCCAGAACCGGTTCCACTACATCATCGACTGGCCGACACTGATCATCATGGCGGCCGTCCTGATCGGTTATTTCGTGTTCCTGTTCCGGGCATCCGACCGCGAATATCGCGATGTCATCAACGAGAAGTTCGACGACAAATAGAGTTTGGCGACGAAGAATTTGGGGACACGATCATGTGGGTGGCACTCTCTTACGCATGCTGGGGCATCTCGATCGTGCTCGCGCTGTGGATGCTCTACGACTGGTTCAAGATCGATACAAACTACTCCGAGGACGTTCTGACCTCGTCGCGTGAAGGCGAGCTTGAAGCCGCTTCCGAAAAACACCGGATCTGAGTGGGGATTGATCGATGACGGTCGCGCTTGAAAACAACATCACCACCACAATTCACGGCGACCGGGTATCGCTGCTTCGGGTGCTCGGCCCGGCCCATGTCTGGGCGCTCGGTGTCGGCATCGTTCTGGTCGGCGAGTTCACCGGCTGGAATTTCTCGGCCGACAAGGGCGGCGCGCTGGCGGCCCTGATCGTGTGCTGGGTCGTCGGACTGCTCTACACCTCGGTGGCCATGATCGATTCCGAGGTGACGTCGACTGTCGCCGCCGCCGGCGGCCAGTACGCCCAGGCCAAGCACATCGTGGGCCCGCTGATGGCGTTCAACGTCGCGCTGTTCCTGGTCTTTGCCTACACGATGCTGGAAGTGTCTGACGCCATCCTGCTCGGCGACACGATCGTCGCCAAGGCCGGAGTCGAAGGGCTAACCCACAATTCCTTCATCGCCGCGACCATCGTGGTGCTGGCCTGGCTCAACTATCGCGGCGTGCTGATGACGCTCAACGTCAATTTCGTCATCACGGCAATCGCCTATGTCTCGATCGTCGTCCTGTTCTTCTCGGTCAGCCCGTGGACGCAAGGCGCGGTGCTGAAGCTCAACGAACTGGTCACTCCAGGCAACGCGCTGCCCTATGGCTGGATCGGGGTCATTGCCGCCTTCCAGTTCGGCATCTGGTATTATCTCGGCATCGAAGGCACCACGCAGGCGGCCGAAGAGGTGCGCTCGCCCGCACGCTCGCTGCCCTACGGCACGATGGCCGGCATGATCACGCTTCTGATCGCCGCCGCCATGACCTGGTATGTCTGCGCCTCGCTGATGCCCTGGGAATATCTCGGCATCACCTATTATCCGCTGTGGGATGCCGGCAAGCTGACCGGAAGCCCGCTGCTCGAGAACCTTCTGTTCATAGCGACGCTGCTCGCCGCGCTTGCCTCGGCAAACGGCTGCATCAACGACGCGGCGCGCGCCTGGTTCTCGCTCGGCCGCGACCGCTATCTGCCGAGCTGGTTCTCGGCGGTGCATCCGAAATACCGCACGCCCTACCGCTCGATCCTGTTCCTGCTGCCGATCGCGCTGGCCTTCGCCTTCATCGCCGATCTCAACCAGGCGATCACCTTCTCGATCCTGTCGGGGGTCCTGCAGTACACTTTCATGAGCATCAACATCATGATGTTCCGCAAGAAGTGGCCGCTGGGGTCGATCCGCCGCGGCTACACGCACCCCTTCCATCCGCTGCCGGCAATCGTGCTGTTCTGCCTGTGCGTGGTGACCTTCTTCGCCATCTTCCTCGGCTTCGGCTCGCAGTTGATCGCCATGGTCGCTTTCTATTTCCTGATCTCGCTGTGGTTCCACTTCTACCGCTACAAATTCGTGCGGCGTGGCGACCAGTTCACCATGCCGTGGCCGAAACCGCAGGGCTATTGATGGGAGTAGGCCCGCCCAGGATCTGGACGGGCCTTGCACGATAAAATGTCCGAGGTGACATCAGCACTGCTTGCCGGGGCAATTGTCCTGGCTCTCGTCCTTCACTTTGCGTGGCTGGCACGCCGCAGCCGCGACAGGGCCTCGGCCGCGCTCGCCGCCGACGAGGCCAGCATTCGCACCGTCGTCGCGGACGTGGCCAATGTCTCGGAGGGCACGGCCGGCGTCATCACCTGGGAAGGATCGTGGAACGGCCATCATGTCCAGTTGCGCACCATCGTCGACACGCTTGCGACACGAAAGCTGCCGGCGCGCTGGCTGTCGGTGTCCCTTACCGAAAAGGTCGCGGTGCCGGCGGTGTTCGACATGATGATGCGGCCGGGCTCGCCGACGACATTCTCCAATTTCGACCATCTGGACCATACGCTGCCGAAAGCTCCGGGATTTCCGGCCGAAGCGGTGCTGCGGACGGACCGCAGAGGCACGCGTTTTCCGCAAGGCATCATCGCCGGCCATCTCGAACCCTTTGCGGATGGCCGCGCCAAGGAGCTGCTGATCACGCCAAACGGAGTGCGCATCGTGTGGTTGCTGGCCGAGGCCGAGCGGGCACGCTACGGGGTCTTCAGGCAGGCCGCGTTCGGTGACACGCGTATCGATGCGACGCTGATCGAACGGCTGCTCGTATCTCTCTCGAAGCTGCGCGACGCCATCAACCGAAGCGAACGGCAGGCCGCATGAGCACTTCAAACACTTCGCCGGCGCCAGTGAGCCCTTATCTCGTCCTGGGCGCCGCAATCGTGCTGCCGGCAAGCGGGCATGTCATTCTTGGCGTACCGGTGCGCGGACTGCAGTTCCTTTTCTTCATGGTCATTCTGGCCTGGGTGACCGCCAAGATTTCGCCGCCGGATGCCAACTTCGTCGGCCGTCACGCCGGCGGCTTCCTGATCTATGCGCTGTCGATCCTCGACGCCTATAAGATCGCCCGTATCCGCGCCGCCAAATGGGCTCATAATGCCCAGCGCGAGGGCGATGTTACGCAGAGTGGCATTGAGCCGCATACGTAACCAGAGGAAAATTTTTTTCATCCCATTGAATTCAAGGATTTCATTCGGTACATCATCTCTAGTCACAAACGTCGGGAGGCTGACATGTGCGGAATCGTTGGACTTTTCCTGAAGGACAAGGCGCTGGAGCCGAAGCTCGGCGCGATGCTGTCGGAGATGCTGGTATCGCTCAGCGATCGTGGCCCCGACAGCGCCGGCATCGCCATCTATGGCGCGACATCGGGCAACGAGGCCAAGATCACCATCCAGTCGCCGAAGCCTGACCGCGATTTCCGCGGGCTGGACGCCGAACTCGCCAAGGCTCTCGGAGCGCCGGTGAGCATTGCGGTGAAATCGACACACGCGGTGGTCAGGACCACGCCCGACAAGGTCGACGCGGCGCGTGAAGCCCTTCAGTCGCTCAGGCCCGATGTCCGCATCATGGGCGCCGGCGAAGCGGTTGAAATCTACAAGGAAGTCGGCCTGCCGGAGGCCGTCGTCGATCGCTTCGATGTCCGCAAGATGACCGGCACGCATGGCATCGGCCACACCCGCATGGCGACGGAATCGGCCGTGACGACGATGGGCGCGCATCCCTTCTCGACCGGCGCCGACCAGTGCCTGGTGCACAATGGTTCGCTGTCCAACCACAACAATGTCCGCCGCGAGCTGGTGCGCGAAGGCATGAAATTCGAGACCGAGAACGATACCGAGGTCGCCGCTGCCTACCTTTCCTCGCAGATGGCGCACGGCAAGAATCTCGGCGAGGCGCTGGAAGGCACGCTCTCCGACCTCGACGGCTTCTTCACCTTCGTCGTCGGCACCAAGAATGGTTTTGGCGTGGTGCGCGATCCGATCGCCTGCAAGCCCGCCGTGATGGCCGAGACCGACCAGTATGTCGCCTTCGGCTCGGAATATCGGGCACTGACCAAACTGCCCGGCATCGACAATGCGAGGGTCTGGGAACCGGAGCCCGCAACCGTTTATTTCTGGGAGCATTGAGTTCATGCCGGCAACCTCCAAGGCAACGCGCGAAAGCCATGCGCGCGTCTTCGACCTCGACGTCCAGTCGTTGCGGGAACTCAACCAGGCGCTCCATAAGCTGACCGCCGGCTCGAATGAGACGGCATGGGAAGTGCTCAACCCGAAAGGCAACCACTCGGTCGCCGTCGGTGTCGACCAGCCCGTCAGCATCGATGTGCGCGGCAGCGTCGGCTATTATTGCGGCGGCATGAATTCGGGCAGCGCCATCACCGTGCACGGCTCTGCGGGCCCCGGCGTCGGTGAAAACATGATGGCGGGCTCGATAACGGTGAAAGGCGACGCCAGCCAGTATGCCGGCGCCACCGGCAGGGGCGGGCTGCTGGTCATCGAGGGCAATGCCTCGTCGCGCTGCGGCATCTCGATGAAGGGCATCGACATCGTCGTGCACGGCGGTATCGGCCACATGTCGGCCTTCATGGCGCAGTCCGGCAATCTCGTGGTTTTGGGCGATGCCGGTGATGCGCTGGGCGATTCCATCTACGAGGCACGGCTTTTCGTGCGCGGCAAGGTCGATAGTCTGGGCGCCGACTGCATCGCCAAGGAGATGCGGCCCGAACATCTGGAATTGCTGCAGGGCCTGCTCGACCGCGCCGGCGTGACTGGGGTAAAGCCGTCGGAGTTCAAGCGCTACGGTTCGGCGCGCACGCTCTACAATTTCAATATCGACAACGCCGACGCGTATTGAGGCAAGATGACGTACCGCAACCCGCCGACGACACCGCGCAAATCCGCGACCTTCGACGACTACACGCTTTCCGAAATCCGCCGCGCCGCGGCGACCGGCATCTACGATATCAGAGGTGCCGGCGCCAAACGCAAGCTGCCGCATTTCGATGACCTCCTGTTCCTCGGCGCCTCGATCTCGCGCTATCCGCTGGAAGGCTATCGCGAGCGTTGCGACACATCCGTGGTGCTGGGGTCGCGGCATGCGAAGAAGCCGATCGAACTGAAAATTCCGATCACCATCGCCGGCATGAGCTTCGGCTCGCTGTCCGGCCCGGCGAAGGAAGCGCTCGGGCGCGGCGCGACGCTGTCCGGCACCTCGACCACGACCGGCGATGGCGGCATGACCGAGGAAGAGCGCGGCCATTCCAAGCAACTGGTCTATCAATACCTGCCGTCGCGCTACGGCATGAACCTGCGCGACCTGCGCCGCGCCGATGCCATCGAGGTGGTCGTCGGCCAGGGCGCCAAGCCGGGTGGCGGCGGCATGCTGCTCGGCCAGAAGATTTCCGACCGTGTCGCCGAAATGCGCACGCTGCCGAAAGGCATCGACCAGCGCTCGGCCTCGCGCCACCCCGACTGGACCGGCCCGGACGATCTCGAGATCAAGATCCTCGAACTGCGCGAAATCACCGACTGGGAAAAACCGATCTACGTCAAGGTCGGCGGCGCCCGCCCCTACTATGACACAGCGCTCGCGGTGAAGGCCGGCGCCGACGTCGTCGTGGTCGACGGCATGCAGGGCGGCACGGCGGCGACGCAGGAAGTGTTCATCGAAAATGTTGGGCAGCCGACGCTCGCCTGCATCAGGCCGGCGGTGCAGGCGCTGCAGGACCTCGGCATGCACCGCAAGGTGCAGCTGATCGTCTCCGGCGGCATCCGCAACGGCGCCGATGTCGCCAAGGCGCTGGCGCTCGGCGTCGACGCGGTGTCGATCGGCACCGCGGCGCTCGTCGCGCTCGGCGACAATGATCCCCGCTGGGAGGCGGAGTACAACGAACTCGGCACCACATCAGGCGCCTATGACGACTGGCACGAGGGCAAGGACCCTGCCGGCATCACCACGCAGGACCCGGAACTGATAAAGCGGGTCGACCCCGTGGCCGCCGGCCGCCGGTTGGCGAACTATCTCAAGGTGATGACGCTGGAGGCGCAGACCATCGCCCGCGCCTGCGGTAAGAACAGCCTGCACAATCTCGAACCCGAGGACCTCGTCGCATTGACGATCGAGGCAGCCGCCATGGCCGGCGTGCCGCTGGCCGGCACCAACTGGATACCGGGGAAGAACGGCTTCTAACACACACCCGAAATACCATAAGCGAGGAACTATAATGGGGAACGATCTCGCCGCTTTCGCCAAAAAGAACGGCGTCAAATATTTCATGATTTCCTACACTGACCTGTTCAGTGGCCAGCGTGCCAAGCTGGTGCCGGCGCAGGCGATCGCCGATATGCAGAAGGATGGTGCGGGCTTTGCCGGGTTCGCCACCTGGCTCGATCTGACGCCGGCGCATCCCGACATGCTGGCGGTGCCGGATCCGGACTCCGTCATCCAGTTGCCGTGGAAACCGGAAGTCGCCTGGGTCGCGGCCAACTGCATCATGGACGACAAGGAGGTCGACCAGGCGCCGCGCAACACGCTGAAGCGGCTGATCGCCGAGGCAGCCGCCGACGGCATGCATGTCAAGACCGGCGTCGAAGCCGAGTTTTTCCTGATCTCGCCTGACGGCAAGGCGATCTCCGACGAATACGACACGGCATCGAAGCCTTGCTACGACCAGCAAGCCGTGATGCGCCGTTACGATGTCATCGCCGAGATCTGCGACCACATGCTGGCGCTCGGCTGGGGCGCCTACCAGAACGACCACGAGGACGCCAACGGCCAGTTCGAGATGAACTGGGCCTTCGACGACGCGCTGCCGACCGCCGACAAGCATTCGTTCTTCAAGTTCATGGTCAAGTCGATCGCGGAAAAGCACGGCCTGCGCGCCACCTTCATGCCCAAGCCCTTCCAGGGCCTGACCGGCAATGGCTGCCATGCCCACATCTCTGTCTGGGACAAATCAGGCAAGACCAATGTCTTCGCCGACAATTCAATGGAGCTTGGCCTGTCGGCCAAGGGCAAGAACTTCCTCGGCGGCATCATGAAGCACGCCTCCGCACTCGCCGCGATCACCAACCCGACGGTCAATTCCTATAAGCGCATCAACGCGCCGCGCACCATTTCGGGTGCGACCTGGGCGCCGAACACGGTGACCTGGACCGGCAACAACCGCACCCACATGGTGCGCGTGCCCGGCCCTGGACGTTTCGAATTGCGCCTGCCGGATGGCGCGGCCAACCCCTATCTCCTGCAGGCGGTCATCATCGCCGCCGGCCTCGACGGCATCCGTTCGAAGGCCGATCCGGGCAAGCGCTACGACATCGACATGTACCAGCACGGCCACACGGTGAAGGGCGCGCCGATACTGCCGCTCAACCTGCTCGACGCCTTGCGCGAGTTCGACAAGGACAAATCGCTCAAGGCGGCGCTGGGTGAGGAATTCTCGTCGGCATATCTAAAGCTGAAGCACCAGGAATGGAATTCCTATGCCTCGCACTTCACGCAATGGGAGCGCGACCACACGCTGGACATTTGATCGTCCTGGCGGTGCGAGCGACCTCGGAATGAACGTATGAAATACTCGATCTTCTCGCTCGCGCGCGCCGCTCTTTCCGGCCACAAAAACTGGCAACGCACCTGGCGCGACGCTGCGCCGAAGGACCGCTACGACGTGGTGATCATCGGCGGCGGCGGCCATGGGCTCGCCACCGCCTGGTTCCTGGCCAGCGAGTTCGGCATCAAGAATGTCGCGGTGCTGGAAAAGGGCTGGATCGGCTCCGGCAATGCCGGCCGCAACACGACCATCATCCGCTCCAATTACGGCCTGCCCGGCAACACCGGCTTCTACGAATTGTCGATGAAGCTGTGGGAGCGGATGGAGCAGGACCTCAACTACAACGCGATGGTCAGCCAGCGCGGCGTTCTCAACCTCTATCATTCCGACGCGCAGCGCGATGCCTATGCGCGGCGCGGCAACACCATGCGCATCAACGGCATCGATGCCGAACTGCTCGACCAGCCGGCGCTGAAGAAGATGCTGCCGTTCCTGAATTTCGACCATGCGCGCTTCCCGGTGCAAGGCGGGCTGCTGCAACGGCGCGGCGGCACGGCGCGCCACGATGCGGTGGCCTGGGGCTACGCCCACGCTGCCAGTGAACTTGGCGTCGACATCATCCAGAATTGCGAAGTCACCGGCTTTGTCAGGGACGCGAACGGCAAGGTGACCGGCGTCGAGACCTCGCGCGGCAGGATCGGCGCCGGCAAGGTCGGCATGGCGGTTGCCGGCTCTTCCTCGCGCGTCGCTGATATGGCGGGCCTGCGCCTGCCTATCGAAAGCCATGTGCTGCAGGCCTTCGTCTCCGAGGCGATCAAGCCGCTCATCCCCGGCGTCATGACGTTTGGCGCCGGACATTTCTATGTCAGCCAGTCCGACAAGGGCGGCCTCGTCTTCGGCGGCGACATCGACGGCTACAATTCCTACGCCCAGCGCGGCAATCTGCCTGTGATGGAGGATGTCTGCGAGGGCGGCATGGCGATCATCCCGATGATCGGCCGCGTGCGGCTGTTGCGCCAGTGGGGCGGCATCATGGACATGTCGATGGACGGCTCGCCGATCATCGACAAGACACCGGTCGACGGGCTCTATCTCAATGCCGGCTGGTGCTATGGCGGCTTCAAGGCGACACCCGGCTCGGGCCTTGTCTTCGCCCATCTGATCGCGCGCGATGAATCGCACAAGGAGGCCGCGCGCTTCCGCCTCGACCGGTTCCGGACCGGTGCGGTGATCGACGAAAAGGGCCAGGGCGCCCAACCGAACCTGCACTGAAGGCGGCTGGAACCATGCGCATTACCTGTCCCTTCTGCGGCGAACGCGACCTCGGCGAATTCACCTATCTCGGCGACGCCAAGCCGGTGCGGCCGGCGGCCGACGCCGGCGAGGACGCCGTCTATGACTATGTCTATCTGCGCGACAATATCGCCGGCGTGATGGACGAGAACTGGTATCACGGCGGCGGCTGCCGGGCCTGGCTGAAGGTCACCCGCAACACGCTGACGCACGAGATTTCGGCCGTTGAGCCGGCAGCGGGCGCCGGGGCGAGGCAGGTTGCGAAATGAGCAATTTTGCTAACGTCGCCGCCCTTCGCCATGAAATGAGAGGCCGGACACCATGACCTCTCATCGCCTCTCTTCCGGCGGTCTCGTCGACCGTTCGGCGCCGCTGAATTTCAGTTTCGACGGCAAGAGCTACTCCGGCTTCAAAGGCGACACGCTTGCCTCGGCACTGGTTGCCAACGGCGTCAAGCTGGTCGGCCGCTCGTTCAAGTATCACCGGCCGCGCGGCATCCTGACAGCGGGGTCGGAAGAGCCCAACGCGTTGGTCGAACTGCGCAGCGGCGCGCGGCGCGAGCCGAACACCAAGGCGACGACGGCCGAACTCTATGAAGGTCTTGAGGCCGCCAGCCAGAACCGCTGGCCGTCGCTCAATTTCGACGTCATGTCGGTCAACCAGCTGTTCGCGCCGATCTTCGTCGCCGGCTTCTACTACAAGACCTTCATGTGGCCGGCGAAGTTCTGGGAAGCGATCTACGAGCCGGCAATCCGACGCGCCGCCGGCCTTGGCCGCGCGGCGGGCATCGCCGATCCCGACCACTACGACAAGGCGTGGGCGCATTGCGATGTGCTGATCGCCGGCTCGGGCCCGACCGGCCTCGCGGCCGCATTGGCCGCAGGCCGCACGGGTGCGCGCGTCATCCTGTGCGAGGAGGATTTTACCCCCGGCGGCCGCCTGCTTGCCGATGGCGGCACGATCGACGGCATGCCGGCGGCCGAATGGCTTTCACGGACGCTGGCTGAACTTGGATCCCTGCCCGACGTGCGCATAATGACGCGCACGACGCTGTTCGGCGTCTATGACGGCGGCACCTATGGCGCGATCGAGCGCGTCAACGACCACGTGCCCTCGCCGCCCGAGCATCAGGTGCGGCAGCGTCTGTGGCGGATCGTGGCCAAGCGCTGCGTCGTCGCCGCAGGCGCGCTCGAACGGCCGATCGTCTTTGCCGGCAACGACGCGCCAGGCGTGATGATGGCGTCCGCCATGCGCAGCTATATCACACGTTACGCGGCGGCCCCGGCCAAGCGCATGGCGCTGTTCACCAACAACGAGGATGGCTGGCGCACGGTCGAGACCGCACTCGGTGCCGGCTTGCAAGTGGCGGCCGTGATCGACGCGCGCGCGGAGATTTCGCCGGCGCATCGTTCGCTTGCCAGCAAGGGCGGCTTTCCCGTTCTGCATGGCTCGGTTAGAGGCATCGATGGCGGCAAGAGTGGCGTGCGCAAGATTTCGGTCTCGCTCCCCGGCGGCGCGCGTGCCGAAGTGGAAGCCGACGGGCTTGCCGTTTCCGGCGGATGGAACCCGACCGTGGGGCTCACCTCCTACCATCGCGGCCGGCCGAAATGGCGCGACGACATCGCCGCCTTCGTGCCTGACGGCGCACCGCCCGGCATGGTCGCAGCGGGCGCCGCAAACGGTGCCTTCGGACTTGGCGCCTGCCTGCGCGAAGGTTTTGCGGCGGGCGTGACGGCGGCACGCGATGCCGGACGTGGCAATGGTTCAGGCTCCACGCCGGTGGCCGATGACGAGGCCTTTTCGCTGACGCCGCTGTGGCATGTCGCCGGCAAGGGCAAGGCCTTTGTCGACCAGCAGCATGACGTCACCGCATCCGACATCGAGTTGGCGCAGCGTGAGGGTTTTGAATCGGTCGAGCACCTGAAGCGCTACACCACGCTTGGCATGGCGACCGACCAGGGCAAGACCTCGAATGTCGCCGGCCTCGCCATCATGGCGGCGGTCACGGGCAGATCCATTCCCGAGACGGGCACCACGATCTACCGGCCGCCTTACGTGCCGGTGGCCATCGGCGCCTTCGCCGGCCATCACCGCGACGAGACTTTTCACGCGACACGGCTGACGCCGTCGCATCACTGGGCCGCCGAGCAGGGTGCGATCTTCGTCGACACCGGTTTATGGAAACGGGCACAGTGGTATCCGCGCGCCGGCGAGAAGGACTGGCTGGAATCGGTGACCCGCGAGGTCAAGGCGGTGCGCGGCGGCGTCGGCTTCTGCGATGTCTCGACGCTGGGCAAGATCGACGTGCATGGCGCGGACGCCGGCGCCTTCCTCGACCGCGTCTACATCAACACCTTCTCCAATCTTGCCGTCGGCAAGGCGCGCTATGGGCTGATGCTGCGCGAGGACGGCATCGTCTATGATGACGGCACGACGTCGCGGCTGGCCGAGGACCACTATTTCCTGACCACCACGACGGCCAAGGCCGGGCTGGTGATGCAGCATCTCGAGTTCTGCCGGCAGGTGCTGTTTCCGGAACTCGATGTCCAGCTTACTTCGGTCTCCGACCAGTGGGCGCAGTTCTCCATTGCCGGACCCAAGACCCGCGATCTGTTGAAAGAGATCGTCGATCCTTCGGAAGACCTCTCCAACGAAGGTTTCCCTTTCATGGGCGCGCGCGAAGTCGCGTTGCGCGGCGGCGTCAAGGCGCGGCTGTTCCGCATCTCCTTCTCCGGCGAAATGGCGTTCGAGATTTCGGTGCCGGCACGCTACGGCGAGGCGATGGCCCGCAATCTGATGATTGCGGGCCATCCGTTCGGTGTGACGCCTTACGGCACCGAGGCGCTCGGCGTCATGCGCATCGAAAAGGGCCATGTCGCCGGACCGGAGCTCTCCGGCACGACAACCGCGGCCGATCTTGGCCTCGGCAAGATGATGTCGACCAAAAAGGATTTCATTGGCCGCGTCATGGCCGGACGCGAGGCGCTGATTGCAGCGGACCGGCAGGTGGTCGTTGGCATCAAGCCGACCGACAAGGCGCGACGGCTACGCTCCGGCGCGCACATCATTCCGAAGGGGCAGACGCCCGGGCCTGATAACGACCAGGGCTATGTCACCTCGATCTGCTTCTCGCCGACATCAGACCACTGGATCGGGCTTGCCCTTGTCGAGCGCGGCCGTGAGCGTATCGGCGAGATCGTGCATGCGCACGATCCGTTGCGCGGCGAAGACTATGACGTCGAGATTTGCAATCCCGTCTTCTACGATCCGGATGGAGGGCGCCAGCGTGGCTGAGTTTTCCTGGGAGACCCGCAGCCCGCTTGATCGCGCACTCGTTGCCGGGCCTCATGGTGCGAGCGGCGATGCCGGCGTGTCGCTGACCGAGATCCGCAATCTCGACCTCGTCCAGGTAATGGCGCGGCGTGGCAAGGCGGCTGAGATGGCCGAGGCGGCCAAGGCTCGCTTTGGCGTTGCTGCTCCGGAAACGCCGAACGCGCTCGGCGCGGCGGATGCCACGTTGATCTGGTCGGGGCCGGATCAGTTCCTTGCCCTGTCGACAGGCGGCAAGCATTCGATCGAGGCCCTTGAGCCCGGCTTTACCGGCTCGGCCTCGCTTTCCGACCAGTCGCATGCGCGGGTGTTGATCAGCATCTCCGGCGCCAAGGCGCGGACCATGCTGGCCAAGCTGTCGTCGATCGACCTGCACCCCGATGTTTTTGGCGTAGGCGCGGCGGCAGCCACGTCGATGGACCACACCAGCGTCACACTGTGGCGCGGCGCGGATCGCGACGGACAGGCGGTGTTCAATCTGCTGGTGTTCGCGACCTTTGCCGAGAGCCTGTGGCACACCATTCTGGACTCGGCCGCGGAGTATGGCGTCGAGATCGGGCATTCCGAGGAATTGGCGTAGCGGCGACGCCCCCTTCCTTCCCCCCTTGTGGGGGAAGGTGGATCGGCGCGATAGCGCCGAGACGGATGAGGGGTGTTCCAGCGGAGTGAGACGTTTGCGTTCCCTGGAACACCCCTCATCCGACCTCGCTTCGCGAGGCCACCTTCTCCCACAAGGGGAGAAGGGAAGATCAGGCGGCGCCTTGCCAAAAGCGACCACCCTGCTATTCTCTCAGCGAAAATAATTTTACACACAGGCAAACTAGTTTCTCGAACCGCAAGCTGAGATGAGCCAGTCGCCCTACCCCGCTGTCACTGCCGGACCGCCAAGGCCAAGTCTCATCCTGAGGCCCGGCCAGATCGCGCTGCCGGCGGGGATGGAACGCTACACGATCCAGGGCAATGGCGCGGTGCTGATCGAGGTCGAGGCGGGCGATACGGTCACGGTGCGCAACGTCGAGGGTGGTCAGGCCTGCGAGTTGCTGGCCTGGGATAAGTCGGGCGTCACCGACCCCGGCATTCTCGGCGAGAAATCCAACAGCAATGCCGCCGGCATCAAGGCGTTGCTCGCAGAGGGCGATGACAGCATCGCATCGCTGCGCCGCGGCCTTGAGCGCCGGCAGGTACAACTCGATCAGCCCAGAGCGGTGCGCGTGTTCGGCGGCGCCACGCCGGCCGGCACCGAGCAGAGCTTTTCGGTCCAGCGCGACGGCGCGCTGCTGATCGCGGCGCCTGGCGGGCCTATGCTGGTCGACGGCCACAACACGGCGACGACGCTGACCGTGATCGTGCGCCGCGCCACCATCCGGCTGAAGACGAGAGGGCAGCTTGCCGATCCGCTCGCCGATCCGGTGCTCGATCTCAGGGTGCATTCGGCAACCGCCGAATCCTATTTCGTCAAGGCCGGCGACTATCTGCAGATCATCGATGTCGACGGCCGCCAGTGCACCGACTTCCAATGCTTCTCGGCGCGCAAGCTCGACAAGGGCCTCGACCATCCGCTCGACGTCACGACGACGCGCACGCTGATGGGCGCGAGCTATCCGATGCCCGGCCTGCATTCGAAATATTACGACCAGGACATGGAGCCGCTGGTCGAGGTGGTGCAGGACATGTGCGGCCGGCACGACGCCTTCGCGCTCGCCTGTGCGGCGAAGTATTACGACGACATCGGCTATCCCGGCCACACCAACTGCTCGGAGAATTTCAACCGCGCGCTCACCGGCAAGGGCGTCAATCCCCGCGCCGGCTGGATGGCGATCAACTTCTTCTTCAACACGGCGATTGACGCCCATGGCGTCATGGTGTCGGACGAGCCATGGTCGCGCGCCGGCGACTATGTCCTTCTCAGGGCGCTGACCGACATCGTCTGCGTTTCCTCAGCCTGTCCCGACGACACGACACCGGCCAATGGCTGGGACCTGACCGACATCCACGTGCGGACCTATTCCGGCCAGCACAAATTCTCGCGAGCGATCGCCAGACGCATGACGCCCGATTCGGAACCGAAAATGACCCGCGAGACAGCCTTTCACCAGAGCTTTGCCAAGCACACGCGCGACTTCGTCGAGTACAGGGGCTATTGGCTGGCCAATTCCTTCGCCAAAGAAGGGGCCATCGCCGAATACTGGGCCTGCCGGCAGGACGCGGTAATCATGGACCTGTCGCCGCTGCGCAAATTCGAGGTCACGGGCCCGGATGCCGAAGCGCTGCTGCAATACACGCTGACGCGCGACGTCAAGAAACTCGGCGTCGGCCAGGTCGTCTACTCCGCCATGTGCTACGAGCATGGCGGCATGATCGACGACGGCACGCTGCTCAGGCTCGGCAAGGACAATTTCCGCTGGGTCGGCGGCGACGACCTGTCCGGCGAATGGCTGCGCGAGACGGTGACAAAGCTCGGCCTCAACGTGCTGGTGCGCTCGTCCACCGACCAGATGCACAACATCGCTGTGCAAGGGCCAAAGAGCCGCGACATCCTGAAACAGGTGATCTGGACCTCGCCGCTGCAGCCCTCGATCGAGGAACTCGAATGGTTCCGCTTCGCCGTCGCCAGGATCGGTGGCGGCAATGGCATTCCCATCGTCGTCTCGCGCACCGGCTATACCGGCGAACTCGGCTACGAGGTCTGGTGCCATCCGCGCGACGCCGAAAAGGTGTTCGACGCCATCTGGGAAGCCGGCCAGCCGCACGGTCTGAAGCCGATGGGCCTGCAGGCACTCGACATGGTGCGCATCGAGGCCGGGCTGATCTTCGCCGGTTACGAATTTTCCGACCAGACCGATCCGTTCGAGGCCGGTATCGGCTTTACCGTGCCGCTGAAGAGCAAGACCGACGATTTCATCGGCCGCGAGGCGCTGATCCGGCGCAAGGACCATGCGCAGACCAAGCTGGTCGGCCTCGAGATCGACGCCAATGTCGCCGTCGGCCATGGCGACTGCGTCCATGTCGGCCGCGCCCAGATCGGCGTCGTCACCTCGGGCATGCGCTCGCCGGTGCTGAACAAGAACCTCGCGCTGGCGCGTCTCGACGTCACTCATGCCGCCATCGGCACGGAGGTCGAGATCGGCAAACTCGACGGCCATGCCAAGCGGCTGCCGGCCCGGGTCGTCGCCTTTGCCCACTACGATCCGCAAAAGACCAAACCACGCTCCTGACCTGCCCTTTTTGGGTTCGCAAAGCGCCCGCCGGCCACCCCGCCGGACGCTTTGTCATCAGCGCGCGCAAGCGTGATGTGCACGGTTTCACAAATCGCTTGACGTGACGGCGCGCCGGATCAATCTTCACTCTTAAGAAAAAAATACGACTGAGTGGAAACACTGCGGCCGGAACGGTCATTAGCCGGGGAGCAAGCTTCGCGTAGCCGAGGCATCGCTGGCGGGGAACATCGAAAAAGGGGAACTCATCGACATGAGCACGATAAGTACGGTCCTGGACCAGCCTGCCGAAAGCAAGCTGCTCAGGCATATCGACTGGCGCGGCGCCTTCTGGGTGGCGAGCGGCGTTCCGGCGCTGGTCCTGTTCTCGATCGGCGGCATTGCCGGCACGACGGGAAAGCTGGCCTTCCTGATCTGGACGGTGTCCATGATCATGGGCTTCCTGCAGTCCTTCACCTATGCCGAGATCGCCGGCCTGTTTCCGAACAAGTCCGGCGGCGCCTCGATCTACGGCGCCACGGCGTGGCTGCGCTATTCCAAGTTCATCGCGCCGCTGTCGGTGTGGTGCAACTGGTTCGCCTGGTCGCCGGTGCTGTCGCTCGGCTGCTCGATCGCGGCTGCCTATATCCTCAACGCGCTGGCGCCGGTGCCGATCTTCACCGACACCTCGCCCGAGGTGGTGGCCTACATCGCCGCGCATGCCGGAACGGTTCCCGCAGACGCCATCACCGCGGTGACCGCCGCCGCGACTCCGGCCATCCGTAACTGGACGCTGTGGAGCCACACGCTGGGCCCGGTCTCGTTCACGCTCAACGCCACTTTTTTCATCGGCGCGGTGCTGATGCTGATCATTTTCTCGATCCAGCATCGCGGCATCCTGGGCACCGCCAGCGTGCAGAAATATATCGGCCTGCTGGTCATCATCCCGATGCTGATTGTCGGCGTTGTGCCGATCTTCACCGGTCAGATCGACTGGGCGAACTTCTCGCCGCTGGTGCCGCTGGCGGCTGCCTACGCACCCGAGCCCGGCTCCTGGAACATCGCCGGCTGGACATTGGCGCTCGGCGGCATGTTCATCGCCGCCTGGTCGACCTATGGGTTTGAGACGGCCGTCTGCTACACGTCGGAGTTCAAGAACCCCGGCACCGATACGTTCAAGGCCATCTTCTATTCCGGCCTGCTCTGCATGCTTTTGTTCATCCTGGTGCCCTTCACCTTCCAGGGCGTGCTGGGCCTGAACGGCATGCTGGCAACGCCGATCGTCGACGGCTCAGGCGTGGCCGACGCGCTGGCCGGCATGGTCGGCGGCGGCAAGATTATCCACAGCCTGCTTGTCATGCTGATGATCCTGGCGCTGGTGCTGTGCATCATGACGGCGATGGCCGGCTCCTCGCGCACGCTCTACCAGGGCTCGGTCGACGGCTGGCTGCCGCGCTATCTCAGCCACGTCAACGAACACGGCGCGCCGACGCGGGCCATGTGGACTGACCTCTGCTTCAACCTGGCGGTTCTGGCGATCGCCTCGGCCGACGCGACGAGCTTCTTCTTCATCCTCGCCGTGTCGAACTGCGGCTACATCATCTTCAACTTCCTCAACCTCAATGCCGGCTGGATCCACCGCATCGACAACGGCCATATCGTACGGCCGTGGAAGGCGCCTAGCTGGCTCTTGGGGATCGGGGCGATCTTCGCCTATGTCAACGCCATCTTCATGGGCGCAGGCGCCAAGGTGTGGAACCCGATGGCCCTGTGGGCCGGCCTGATCACCGCGGCGCTGATCATCCCGGTGTTCTGCTTCCGCCACTACATCCAGGACAAGGGCAAATTCCCGGACCACATGCTGGCCGACCTCGGCATGGCGGGAGCCGACCTCTCGGTCAAGAAGGCGGGCATGCTGCCCTATCTGACGCTGGTCGCCGGCGTGGCGGTCATGCTCATCGCCAATTGGGTATTCGTCATCTGATGATCTGACCGCGGCCCAAGCCACTGCATCAAGGAAAACCGGCCGGTCGCAAATCGACCGGCCGGTTTTTTTCTTATTCCGCCGCCAAAGCCAATTGCGGCCGTTCGATGCCTTCGATCTCTCCTGGCTCAGGGGCCTGCTCGTCGGTCTTCACCTTCTTCGGCTCGCGGCCGAAGAAGAGCGCATAGCCCGCCGGCAGCACCAGGATGGTGAGCACGGTCGCGACCAGAATGCCGCCCATCATGGCATAGGCGAGCGGCCCCCAGAACACGGCGCGCGAGATCGGGATCAGTGCCAGCACCGCGGTCATCGCCGTCAGTACGATCGGCCTGAAGCGGCGCACCGCCGAGCCGATGATCGCTTCGGAACGGTCCATGCCCCTGGCGATGTCCTGGTCGATCTGGTCGACCAGGATGATCGAGTTGCGCATGATGATGCCGAGCAGCGCGATAACGCCGAGGATGGCGACGAAGCCGAATGGCGCGCCGCTGATCAGCAGAGCGGCGGCAGCACCGATGATGCCGAGCGGGCCCGTCGCCAGCACCAGCATCGCCTTGCCGAAGTTCTGCAGCTGGATCATCAGCAGCACGACGATGACGGCCAGCATGATCGGCGCCTTGGCGGCAATCGAAGCCTGGCTTTCAGCCGAATCCTCGGCCCCGCCCTGAATCTCGATCTTGTAACCGGGCGCCAGGCCGTCGCGCAGACCCTGCATGTCCTTGTACATCTTGGTGACGACGTCGTTGGACTGCACGCCGTCGGGCAATGTGGCGCGCACCGAGATGGTCGGCAGGCGGTCGCGGCGCCACTCTATGCCTTGCTCCAGCACAGGCATGACCTTGGCGACCTGCGACAGCGGAACGAAGCCGCCGAAATCGGTCGGGATATAGACCGAGTCGACCGAGGACAGCAGGCTGCGGCTGGCATCCGGCTCGCGGGCGACGATGGACACCGTCTCCTCGCCGTCACGGAAATCGTCGAGCGGCGCGCCGGACATCGCGGCCTGCAGCATCTGGCGGATGCGCTGCGAGGTGACGCCGAGCGCACGGGCGCGATCCTGATCGATGACCAGCTTCATCGCCGGCACCGGCTCCAGCCAGTCGTCATGGACGGCGCCAAGCAGCGGATCCTCGCGGAACTTCGCCTTCACCTGGTCGGCGATGCGGCGCACCTCCTGACGATCCGGACCCATGACGCGCATCTGCACGGGCCAGCCGGTCGGCGGTCCGAGGAACAGGCGGTCGACCTTGGCACGGATCGACGGGAAATCCTGCGCCAGAACCGTGCGCAGCTTGACGATCAGCCGCTCGCGGGCCGGCTCGTCATTGGCCATGACAAGCATCTGGGCGAAATTCGGGTTGCGCAGTTGCTGGTCGAGCGGCAGGAAGAAGCGCGGGGCGCCCTCGCCGATATAGGTGGCGATGAAACGCTTGTCCTTGTCGTCCATCATCTTGGCTTCCAGGGCCTTGGCCTGCGTCTCGACTTCCTTGATCGAGGTGCCTTCCGGCAGCCAGAGGTCGACGAGGATTTCGGGCCGCGACGATTGCGGGAAGAAGTTCTGCGGAATGAACTGGAAGGCCCACAAGCTGGTGCCGAAAGTCACCAGCGTCATCACCAGCACGATGATGCGGTGACGCACCGCCCAGCCGACGGTCGAGCGAAGCCGGCGATAGAAACGCGTGTCGAAGGCGTCGTGGTGGGTGCCGGCATGCTTGCGCTGCTTGAGGATCATATGCCCCAGCCACGGCGTGAAATAGACCGCCACGAACCACGACACGATCAGCGCGATGCCGACGACATAGAACAGGGTGCGCACATATTCGCCAGCCGTCGAGGCGGCGAAGCCGACCGGGATGAAGCCGGCGGTGGTGATCAGCGTGCCGGTCAGCATCGGGAAGGCGGTCGAGGAATAGGCAAAGCTCGCCGCCTCGATCTTGACCAACCCCTCCTCGAGCTTCCGCTCCATCATCTCGACGACGATCATGGCGTCGTCGACGAGCAAGCCGAGCGCGATGATCAGCGCGCCCAGCGAAATGCGCTGCAGGTCGATGCCGATTTCATACATGATGGCGAATGTGGCGGCGAGCACCAGCGGTATGGCGATGGCGATCACCAGGCCCGAGCGCCAGCCGATCGACAGGAACGAGACGACGAGCACGATCAGCAGCGCCTCGCCGAGCGCATGCATGAATTCGGCGACCGCGTCCGTGACGACGCCCGGCTGGTCGGAAATCTGGTCGACCGAAACGCCATAGGGCAGCGCTTCCTCGAAGTGCTTGTAGGTCGCCTCGACATCCTTGCCGACATCGGTGACTTTAAAACCCTTGGCCATGACGACGCCAAGCTGCACGCTGTCGTGACCATTGAAGCGGTATTTGCGCTGGAAGGGATCTTCCAGCCCCGAAGTGACGGTGGCGATGTCGCCCAGTCGGGTCACCTGGCCGCCGGCGCGCAGGCGCAATTCCCTGATGTCGGCGGCCTTGGCGACGTCGCCTTCGACGGAGATGCGCACCGAATTGACGCCGGTATCGACGGAGCCGGCTGGATCGACGTTGTTCTGGCCCTTGATCGCGTTCTGCAGGTCGGTCAGCGTCAGGCCGCGTTCGGCCAGCGCCTTGGACGAGACGTCGATATAGAGTTTTTCCGGCTGGTCGCCGATGATGACGGCCTTTTCGACGCCTGATGTCGTCAACAGCATGTCGCGCGCCTGGATGGCGAACTTCTTCAGCTCCGGATAGGAGAAGCCGTCGCCGCTGATCGAATGCAGCGTGATGAAGGTGTCGCCGAACTCGTCGTTGAAATAGGGGCCGAGCAGGCCCTGCGGCAGGTCGCCCTGGATATCGCCGACCTTCTTGCGCACCTGATAGAAGGCATCCGTCACTTCAGCGGCGTTGGTGTCGCCCTTGATCTGGACGGTGATGATGGCGCTGCCGGCGCGGGTGAAGGAGCGCACGAAGTCGAGATGCGGCGTCTCCTGCAATTTGCGCTCGATCTTGTTGACGACCTGGTCTTCCATCTCCTGGATCGAGGAGCCCGGCCAGATCGCCTGCACGACCATGACGCGGAAGGTGAAATCGGGATCCTCCTTCTGGCCCATGCGCATCAGGCCGAGCGCGCCGGCGATGATGATCAGCCCGAACAGGAAGCGCGCAATGGAGGGATGGCCAATTGCCCAACGAGAGAGATTGAAGGGCCGCTTTTCTTCAGTGGAGGTCGTCATCGGTGCTGGTCCACTTTGCTTGGTTGCCGGCGCCCTTGTGCTTCGAGGAAGGTGCTTCGAAGAAGCGCGGCGCGCGAAACGAAATCATCTGCGTTCGATACTGGTTTCCGGGCGGCGTCGCTCTTCGAGCGGAGAGACACTCATCGCGGTGGGACGCGAGGATCGATGCGGGGGTACATCGGCCTTGACGTCTCGACCTTCGGGCACGCCGCCCGGAAACCTGCGGCCGCGGGAACGCGCGGCCGATCTGTCTGTCGTCAGCGCAGCTTGCTGGCGTCCTCGCCTTCGGCCGAGGCGGACTGCTGTGTGACGCCGCCGGCGAGTTTCACCTTCAGGTCCTCGGTCATGAACTGCGTACCGGCGGCGACCACGATATCGCCCGGTTTCAATCCCTCCGCCACGCGCACGCCGTCGGCGGCGAACTCGGCGACCTTGACTGGACGGGCATGAACCGTGTCGGCGCCGCGATCGACCGTCCAGACGATCGACTGGCTGTCTTTCTCGGCGAGCGCGCTCAGCGGGATAGAGACGAGCTGCTTTTCGTTGGCTGCCGACGCCTCGATATTGGCGGTCATGCCGAGCAGCACGCGCGGGTCGTTGGGCAGGCTGACGCGGACGGCAAAGGTGCGCGACTGCGGATCGGCGCTGCCGGCGACCTCGCGGACCTTGCCGTCGAGCGCCAGAGCGGCATCGGACCAGAAGCCCGCCTTGACGTCCTTGCCCGGCTTGAACTGCGCGATCTCCATTTCCGGAACCGCGATCAGCACTTCCTTTTCGCCATCGACCGCGACGGTGATCACCGGCGTGCCCGAGCCAACCACCTGGCCGACATCGGCGTTGACCGCCGTGACGATGCCGTCCCTGTCGGCCTTGAGGTCGGTATAGCCGACCTGGTTCCTGGCCTGGGCAAGCGTCGAGCGGGCGGAGTCGCGCGTGGCGACGGCCTGGTCAAAGGTCAGCGTCGCCTGTTCGAGCTGCGATTTCGGCGCGAAGTTCTTGGCGAAAAGCTGCTCGGCGCGCTTGCGGGCGAGTTCGACGGTCTCGACCTGACGTTCTGAGGCATCCAGCGCGGCCTGCGCGCTCTTGACCGACAGGTCATAGTCTGAGGGATCGATGCGGGCGAGCACATCGCCAGGCGCCACGTGCTGGCCGATGTCGACGAGACGCTCGGTGATCTTGCCGTTGACCCGGAACCCCAGTGTGCTCTCGGTGCGGGCGCGCACCGATCCGGAATAGGACAGCGTGCGGGTGTCATGCGCCTTCGCGATCTCGACGACCTTGACCGGGCGGATGATGTCCTTCACCTCCGCCTTTTCCTGCGAGCAGCCGGCAAGCCCAAGCGATGCGATGATCAGGCCGGCGGCTGGCAGCTTGCGAAGGATGGAACTGGGCAAAAACATCTTGATACTCCCGACTGGAGGCGGACTGTCGACACCGGCACCGGCTGGCGGCGGCTATTTCAAGGCTCTGATGGCGTAATCGATGAGCTCGTCGGGCATCGCCCGATTGGTCTTGGCGAGGCACTGCGCCACCATCTGCGGATGGCACAGGATGACGGTGGCGGCACCGAAACAGCGCGATGCGGTCACCGGGTCCTGTTTCCTGAACTCGCCGGCCTCGATGCCCTCGCGGATTACCTCGGCGAAGAGATCGTGGATGCTGTCGACATGCTTGTCGATGACGCCCCAGTCGCGCTCGAGGGCGACGATGACCATCTCGTGGACCTTCTGGTCGTCGAGCATGACCTCCATCGTCATCTTGTACTGCGCATGCACGTAACGCCGCAGCCGCTCCTCGGCGCTGATCGGCAGGTGCATGATCTCGTAGGCCATCTTGTAGCTGGCGCCGAGCATCCGGCCACAGACGGCCTGGTGGATTTCGACCTTGGAGGCAAAGAAACGATAGATGTTGGCCGGCGACATGCCGAGTTCGCGGGCAATGTCGGCGACATTGGTCTTGCCGTAGCCATAGTGCCGGAACAGGCGCTCGGCGCAATCGAGAATGCGCGTCACATTTTCCTGGCGGGCGACGTCGGCGACGATGTTGGCGGCTTCGGACATAGCTCTCTGTCAAATAACGAGTGACGAATTTCGATTTTCATCACTCGTAAATCGAAAGGGGCACTCTGTCAACACGGATTCGACGTACGCGTACGATAGGTGACAAATGGTGACATCCCATAGACGTCACAAGACGCCCCCAGGATGCGGGCCTCTGAAAATAATTCTCTCGAAAAGGCCCACGGAGGGCTTCAGGCGACCTTGGCCATTTCCCGCAGCCGGAATTTCTGGATCTTGCCGGTCGAGGTCTTCGGTATTTCGGCGAAGATCACCGCCTTTGGCACCTTGAAGCGGGCGAGCAACACCCGGCAGTGCTCTATCATCTCGGCCTCGCTCGCCTCCTTGCCCGGCTTCAGCTCGACATAGGCGACAGGCACCTCGCCCCACTTGTCGTCATGGCGTGCGACGACGCCGCAGGAGGCGACGGCGGGATGCTTGTAGAGCGCGTCCTCGACCTCGATCGAGGAAATGTTCTCGCCACCGGAGATGATGATGTCCTTGGAGCGGTCCTTGAGCTGGATGTAGCCGTCTGGGTGCATGACCCCGAGATCGCCCGAGTGGAACCAGCCGCCGGCGAAAGCCTCGTCCGTTGCCTTGCGGTTCTTCAGGTAACCCTTCATGACGATGTTGCCGCGGAACATGACCTCGCCGATGGTTTCGCCGTCGGCGGGCGTTTCGGCCATGGTTTCGGGATCCATCACCGTCAGGCCTTCGAGCGCGGCATAGCGCACGCCCTGCCGTGCCTTCTTGCCCGCCCTCGCCCCTTTGTCGAGTGCGTCCCAGCCATTATGCCATTCGTTGACGACAGCCGGACCGTAGGTCTCGGTCAACCCGTAGAGATGGGTGACGGCGAAGCCGGCATCGGCCATGCCCGACAGCACGGCTTCGGGCGGCGGCGCGGCAGCCGTGTTGAAGGTGACCGTCTGCGCAAACGCGCGCTTGTCCTCATCCCTGGCGTTGATCAGCACCGACATGACGACCGGCGCCCCGCACAGATGCGTGACGCCATGGTCGGCAATGGCGTCGTAGATCGGCTTCGGCCGCACCCAGCGCAGGCAGACATGCGTGCCGGCCTGGACGGCCAGCGTCCAGGGAAAACACCAGCCATTGCAGTGGAACATCGGCAAGGTCCAGAGATAGACGGCGTGCTTCGCCATGCCGGCATGGATGGTGTTGGTGTAGGCCATCAGGGCAGCACCACGGTGGTGATAGACGACGCCCTTGGGATTGCCTGTCGTGCCCGACGTGTAGTTGAGCGAGATGGCATCCCATTCGTCGTCGGGCATCGACCAGGCGAACTCCTCGTCGCCATTGGCGACAAAGGCCTCGTAGTCCACCGTGCCGACCCGCTCGCCTTTCGGGTGGGGCGCATCAGCGGCGTAATCGGGATCGTCGTAGTCGATGACCAGCGGCTTGACCTTGGCCAGACCGAGCGCTTCTCGCACGACCCCGGAAAACTCGCGGTCGACGATCAGCACCTTGGTCTCGGCGTGGTCGAGCTGGAAGGCGATGACCGCGGCATCGAGGCGCGTGTTGAGCGAATGCAGCACGGCCTTGGTCATTGGCACGCCGAAATGCGCCTCCAGCATCGGCGGCGTGTTCGACAGCATGACCGTCACCGTATCGCCCTTGCCGATGCCGTGCCTGTGCAGCGCCGAGGCGAGCTTCAGGGAGCGGCGCCAGAAGGCGCGGTAGCTGATGCGCTGCCTGCCGTGAATGATGGCAATATGGTCGGGATAGGTTTTAGCCGCGCGCTCCAGATAGGTGAGCGGCGTCAACGGCTGGTGGTTGGCGGCGTTCCTGTCGAGATCCTGTTCGTAGGGATTGGCCATCCCATCCTCCCCAAAGTCTTTTCGAGCTTTCTAACCCCAGGTTCGTCGTCACGCTATCCCCCTGGATGGCTGAAAATGCTATGCTGCGGCGACTTGCTGGAATGGTGATCTCCATCGAGCCGCGGCGGCAGAAGATCGCTTCCTGTCGATCCAAATTTGACTTTTGTCGAGAGCCGTGACTATTGTCAGCCAAGGAGGTGGCATGGCGATCCGACCGGCAGAACAGCTCATTCACAAGGCGGCCTGGCTTTACTATGCCCATGGGCTTCGGCAGGACGAAGTGGCCAATCAGCTCAACATTTCGCGCGCCTCCGTCGCCATGTATCTGCGCAAGGCGCGCGAGACTGGCATCGTCAACATCTCGACCTCGACGCAGCTCTTCACCGACGACGTCATGGCGCGCAGGCTGGAAGACGCCCTGAAGCTCGACGCCGTCTGGATCGCGCCTGAAAACGCCTATCTCGCCGACCCGTCGACCGATATCGCGGTGCTGGCGGCAAGCGTGTTCCTGGAACTCGTCAGGAAAGGCGACCGCATCGGCGTTGCCTGGGGCCGCACCGTCTACACCATCGCCGACATCATGTCCTATGCCGACCTGCAGGACGTCACCGTGGTGCAGCTCTGCGGCAATCTCGGCGCGCCCTACTCCTACCGGCCCGACCAGTGCACGATGGAAATCGCGCGCCGGCTCAACGCCAAGGGCCTCAACTTCTACGCACCCCTGGTGCTGTCGACCGAGGCACTGGCGCAAGGCCTGCGCGCCGAGCCGGTGATCCGCGACCAGCTTGCTGGGATCAGCGACTGCGATCTTGCGCTCTACTCCATCGGCGCGGTCGATGCCGACAGCCATCTGGTGAAGTGTGGCGCGCTGACGGCAGCCGAGATGGCGGCACTGCGCAAGGAAGGTGCGGCCGGTGTCATCGCCGGGCAGATCATCGATGCCGGTGGCGAGTTGCTCGACTGCAGCTACAACCGGCGGGTCATCTCGGCGGGGCTTGCTTCGCTGCGCGTCATCGGGAAACGGCTCATGGTCGTGCAGGAGGACAGCAAGTTCGAGCCGCTGCTCGCGGCCATCGCCGGCGGCCTCTGCACGCATCTGGTTGTCGGCGCGCATATGGCGCAGCGGCTGCTCGATCATGCCGGAACGTCAGCAGAAAAGGCATCCTGAAAATAAACCCTTTGCCGACGCATTGTCATCAAGGCGTCGCGGCATTCCTGTTTCACCACCTAAAGACAGCAACTGGACGAAGCGAACATGAAGAACCTGTGGAACGACGACGCGGCCGAAAAACTCGTTGCCGACTATGCGAAGAAGGGCGTCGGCCGCGATCTCGCCTTGCGTGTCTACACGACGCGGCTTCTAGGCGGCGTGCCACAGCTGGTCCTGCATGGCGGCGGCAACACCTCCTGCAAGATCAAGGCGACCGACCTCGTCGGCGACGAGTGGGACGTGCTGTGCGTCAAGGGCAGCGGCTGGGACATGGCCGTCATCGAGCCGCAGGGCCTGCCCGCCGTCAAGATGGGCGCGCTGCTCAAGGCGCGCAAGCTGGACAGGCTTTCCGACGAGGACATGGTCGCGCTGCAGCGGGCAAACCTGATCGACCCCGCCTCGCCCAACCCCTCGGTCGAGACGCTGCTGCATGCCTTCCTGCCGCACAAGTTCGTCGATCACACCCACTCGACCGCCATCCTGGCCATTGTCGACCAGGAAGACAGCAAGCCGCTGGTGGCAAAGGTGTTCGGAGCAAAAATGGGCTACGTGCCCTACATCATGCCGGGCTTCGATCTCGCCAAAGCGGCGGCCGATGTCTTCGACGCCGACCCAACGGTAGAAGGCCTGATCCTCGACAAGCACGGCATCTTCACCTTCGGCGACGATGCCAGGCAGGCCTACGACCGGATGATCCACTATGTGAACGTCGCCGAAGACTATGTGGCCAAGCATGCCAAGCCCAAGGTGGCAAAGGCAGCATTGCCGGCAAGGCTGGCGACGCCGGCTTCCATCGCGCCCATGCTGCGCGGCGCGGTCGCGGCGCCACGCGGCGAAGGCCGCTTCGACCGCATGATCAGCGACTTCCGCACCTCCGACGCGATCGTCGACTTCATCAATTCGGCTGACATTGCCGACTATGCCGGGCGTGGCGTGTCGACGCCGGATCTGTCGATCCGCATCAAGACCGGACCGATGGCCGTGCCGGCGCCCGATGCCGACAAGGCCGACGACTACAAGGCCGTCATCAAGAGCCATGTCGACGCCTTCGTCAGCGATTACCGCGCCTATTTCGAGACCAATGACGCGCTCGACGACGTCAAGCGCACCATGCTCGATCCCATGCCGCGACTGACGCTGGTGCCGGGGCTCGGCATGTTCGGTCATGGCCGCACGCTGAAGGATGCCAGGATCGCATCGGACGTCGGCGAGATGTGGATCGAGGCCGTGCGCGGCGCCGAGGCGGTCGGGCGTTTCCACCCGTTGTCCAAGGCGGACCTGTTCCCGCTCGAATACTGGTCGCTGGAACAGGCCAAGCTCGCCTCCAACAAGCCGAAGCCGTTGACCGGACAGGTGGTGCTGATCACCGGCGGCGCCGGCGCGATTGGTGCGGCGACCGCCAAGCTGTTCGCCGACAATGGCGCTCATGCCGTCGTCGTCGATCTCGACGCCGAAAAGGCCACCAATGCCGCCAAAAAAGCCGGCAACAATTCGATCGGTGTTGGCGCCGACATCACCGACCCGGCCCAGATGCGTGCCGCCTTCGACAAGGCGGTCGCCGTCTTCGGCGGCGTCGACATATTGGTGTCCAATGCGGGTGCCGCTTGGGAAGGCCGCATCGGCGAGCTTGACGATGCGCTGCTGCGCAAGAGCTTCGAGCTCAATTTCTTCGCCCACCAGTCGGCGGCGCAGAACGCCGTGCGCATCATGCTGGAACAGGGCACCGGCGGCGCGCTGTTGTTCAACACCTCCAAGCAGGCGGTCAATCCGGGCCCGAAATTCGGCGCTTATGGCGTGCCGAAAGCGGCGACGCTGTTCCTGTCCAGGCAATACGCGCTCGACTACGGCGCCCATGGCATCCGTTCTAATGCCGTCAATGCCGACCGCATCCGCTCCGGCCTTTTGACCGACGCCATGATCGCCAGCCGCTCGGGCGCGCGCGGCGTGTCCGAGAAGGAATACATGTCCGGCAATCTGCTCGGCCAGGAGGTGACGGCGCAGGACGTGGCCCAAGCCTTCCTGCACCACGCTCTGGCCGACCGCACGACCGCCGATGTGACGACGGTCGACGGCGGCAATATCGCCGCGGCGCTGCGCTAGGCATCTCCCGACAGGCAACAAAAAGGGCGGCTCACGGGCCGCCCTTTTCCGTCCTGTACTGGCGAGCCTTACTTCGCGTTCGGGTTCGGCATCCAGGCGGGCATGGCGACGTCGGCATGGGCGAACTGTGGCAGCTTGGCCGACAGGTCTTCCATGTTCTTGATGTCCTTGTCGATCAGCTCCTTCTGCGTGATCAGCGTCGGCGGCACGATGACGTTGTGGCCGGGATCTTCGCCGGCGAGCAGTTGCGCCAGCGCGCGCACCGAGACCTGGCCGACGACGGCCGGGTTGGTCGCCGCGGTCGCGGCCCAGGCACTGTCGGGCTCACGCATCGCAGCGATGTCGGACGTCGAAATGTCGGCCGAATAGATCTTGATCTTCTTGTTCAGGCCCGCTTCGTCGACGGCGATCTTCACGCCCTTGGCGAATTCGTCATAGGGGGCGAACATCACGTTGATGTCGGGGTGCGCCGACAGCACCGAGCGCGCCTGGTTGGCGACGGAGTTGGCGATCGGGTTGTCGAGCGTGCCGAACATGGCGGCCTCCTTGATGCCGGCATATTTCTTCTTCACGTCGACCCAGGTTTCGTTACGGCGGTCGAGCGGCGCAATGCCGGCGACATAGACATAGCCGGCATTCCAGCTTTCGCCATTGTCCTTGACCGCCTGCTCGAGCGCCAGCCGCGCCAGGTCCTTGTCCGACTGTTCGACTTGCGGGATCTTGGGGTTTTCGACATTGACGTCGAAAGCCACCACCTTGATGCCGGCGTCGACGGCACGCTGGGCGGCGTCCTTCATCGATTCCGTCAGGCCGTGCTGGATGATGATGCCCTGCACGCCGAGCGCGATGGCCTGATCAACCATGTCGGACTGAAGCGCGGCGTCCTGGCGGCTGTCGAGCACGCGAAGGTCGATGCCAAGCGCCTTCGACTGCGCCTCGACGCCCGAGAGATAGGCCTGGAAGAAGTCGCCGGTCGAGAGATAACGCACCAGCGCGATCTTGACGCCGGGCTTGTCGAACGGCGCCGGCTTGTCCGCGGCAAATGCCCCCTGCATCAGCATGGTTGCGCCGGCCAGCCCGAGCGCCACTTTCCCCAGAACTCTTCTTGTGATGTTCACCTTGTTTTCCTCCACTTCTGTTGAACCCAAAATCCTGTCCGGCCGAATGCTAGCCCCTGCCCCTGCCCGAAAGGGCAAAGGTGAAGACAAGGGCGACGACCAGAACCACGCCCTTGACGAAATCCTGCGTGTAGTAGGGCGCGTTCATCATCGTCAGGCCTTGCAGCAAGATGCCGACGAACAGCGCGCCGATGGCGGTGCCGAAGGCGTTCGGCTTGGCGGCGCCGAGCACCGCGTAGCCGATCAGCGCCGCGGCAACCGCATCGAGCAGCAGATTATTACCCGAGGCGATGTCGCCGCGTCCAAGCCGGGCGGCGAGCAAAATGCCCCCGATCGAGGCAAAAACTCCTGAAATAACGTAGGCCCAGATCTTGTATGCCTTGACAGGCGCGCCGGCGAGTTCGGCGGCGCGCTCATTGGAGCCGACCGCATACATCATACGACCGAAGCGGGTGTATTCGAGGAAGAACCAGATCAACACCGCCAGCACCAGAAGCACGACGACCGACACCGGAATGAGGTTTGGGATGAAGAAATCGAAGCGGTGGCGGCCGAGCGCCAGGAAGGCATCGGAGAATTTGCCGTTGGCGACCGAGCCGTCGGGCATGGTCATGCCCGTGGCGATCGAGCGGCCCTCGGTCGGGATGCGCTGCAGGCCGACCAGCAGGAACATCATGCCGAGCGTCGCCAAGAGGTCCGGCACGCGCATGTAGACGATCAGCCAGCCATTGATCAGGCCGACAAGGGCGCCGATCAACAGGCAGACGATGACCGCCACGACGGCGTTCTGTTCCAGTACCACCATGACATAGGCCGCCGCCATCATGGCCGAGGTCGCGACCGAGCCGATCGACAGGTCGAAGCCGCCGACCACCAGGGTGGCGGTAACGCCGAGCGCCAGCACGCCGGTGATGGCGACCGACTGGAAGATGAAGACGGCACTTTGCGGCGAGACGAACCCGTCGGCGGCGATCGCGAAATAGGCGACCAATCCGAACAGCAGCACGATGAACCCATAGCGGATGGCATAGTCGCGCAGCGTCATTCGGCGCACCCCAGCGCCGCTGCCGTTTTTACCCAACTCCAACCCATGGTCTCTCCATTCCAATCCATTCACCGCCACCCTCAGGCAGCGCTGTGCAGCGGTCCGCCGGCGACCTCGGCCAAAAGGCGGTCGAGGTCGACATCGGCATTGCGGTGTTCGCCGACGATCGTATGCTCCGACATCACCAGGATGCGATCGGCCGTCTCCAGCGCTTCGTCGAGTTCGGTGACGAACAAGAGCGTGGCACGGCCATTGGTGCTTGCCCTCAGCTTGGCGGCGATGTCGCGCCTTGCCGAAATGTCGACGCCTTGGAACGGCTCATCGAGGATGAACAGCGCGGCATTCTGCGCCATCCAGCGGGCGACCATCACCTTTTGCTGGTTGCCGCCGGACAGCGCCGACATCTCGTCCTTCTCCGAGCGGCAGACGATGCCGAGTTGCTCGATCTGCCGGCGCGCGGTGGCGCGTTCGAGGCGGCGTTTGAGCACGCTGAAATTCGACATACGCTTCAGGAAAGGCAGGCTGACATTGCGCTCGATGTTGAAGCCACCGATGATGCCGCTGCTGGCGCGATCCTTGGCGACGAGAAACACGCCGGCGGCGATCGCGTCGCCCGCCGAGCGCGGCGCGTAAGGCTTGCCGTTCATCGTCATGGTGCCGGCGAGCGGCCGGCGCACACCGAACAACGTTTCGGCAAGAGCGGTCTTGCCGACGCCAACGAGGCCGGTGATGGCGACGACCTCGCCATCGCCAAGCGTCAGCGAGATCGGCCGGGCACCCTGCGCGATGCGCAGCCCCTCGATGGCCAGGACCGCCCTGGCCGAACTCCTGGCGACGATCTGGTCGAGATGGATCTTGCGGCCGAGCATGGCGTTGACCGCGCCTTCATAGTCGAGCGGCTTGGTGTCGAAGGCGCCCGAGACGACACCATCGCGCATCGAGACGATGCGGTCGGCGAGCCGCCTGATATCCGACATGCGGTGCGAGATATAGAGGATCGCCACGCCTTGCTCGCGCAGCCGGTCGACTAGCGCGAACAGCCTGTCGGCTTCGGCACTGGAGAGCGATGAGGTCGGCTCATCGAGGATCAGCACTTTCGGCTGGTGCGCCAGCGCTCGGGCAATCGCCACCATCTGGCGGTCGGCCAGCGACAGATCGCTGACGCGTGCCTTGAGATCGATGGCCAACCCCATGCGATCGGCGACCGCCTTGGCTTCGCGGCGCACGCGGACGGGGTTGAACAGGGTCGGCACGCCTTTGCCGCTCAGCCTGTCGAGCGTGAGATTGGTGGCGACATCGAGGTCGGCGACAACACCGTCATTGATGTTCTGGTGCACGGTGACGACGCCGGCGCGGATCGCTTCCGCCGGCGTGTTCGGTGCGAAGTCCTGGCCGGCGAGCGTCATGGTGCCGCCGCCACGCTCGTAGACGCCGCTGACGATCTTGACGAGGGTGGATTTGCCGGCGCCGTTGGCGCCCATCAGCACGGTCACTTCACCGGCATGAAGGTCCAGCGCGATGCCGCCAAGCACCTCGTTGCGGCCAAAGGATTTCCTCAGTCCCTCTACGCGGAACACGGCATTGCCGACCATGCGTTCCTCCCTGACGACGACGCTATGGTCAATATCGGCAATTGTCAACACGATTGACAATTGCCAGACAGCTTCCTAGCTTGGCCCCGCCGCCAAGGCTCCCTTATGATCGGAGCACACAGGCGGGAGGGACGAGGATGACTGGGAAATTGCCGTTCGAAGCATTGTCGGTGGAGACGCTCGCAACACGTCTCGGCACGAACGAAGCGCTGTGCGCGAAGATCGGCGGGGACGCCAGCGCCTGGAAAGTCCGCGAAGTCGGGGACGGCAATCTGAACCTGGTGTTCATCGTCGAAGGCGCCAGTGGCGGCGCCATCGTCAAGCAGGCCCTGCCCTATGTCCGCCTCGTCGGTGACAGCTGGCCGCTGCCCCTGAAGCGCTCCTTCTTCGAGTATCACGCGTTGACCCGGCAAGAGGCGCGTGCGCCGGGCTCGGTGCCGGCGATCTATTACTTCGACGAGACCCAGGCGCTGATCATCATGGAATATCTGTCGCCGCACATCATCCTGCGGCGGGCGCTGATCGAGGGCCGGCAGTTGCCGAACATTGCCCGGGATATCGGCCTGTTCATGGCCCGCACCCTGTTCCGCGGTTCCGACCTGTCGATGGCGACCAAAGAGCGCAAGGCCGACCTGGCGCTGTTCGCGGACAATGTCGAACTCTGCGACATCACCGAGAATCTCGTATTCTCAGACCCCTATTTCGACGCCAAGATGAACCGCCACACCAGCCCGCAGCTCGACGCGTTGGTTGCCGAGTTGCGGGCCGACCGCGACCTCAAGGTCGAGGCACAGCGGCTGAAGCATATCTTTGCCGCCAATGCCGAGACGCTTCTACATGGCGACCTGCATTCCGGCTCGATCATGGTCACCGACCAGGAAACGCGGATGATCGATCCGGAGTTCGCCTTCTACGGTCCGATGGCCTTCGATGTCGGCATGCTGCTCGCCAATTTCTGGATGTCCTTCTTCTCGCAACGCGGACATGAGCAGAAAGGCAAGCGCGATGCCATGCGCGCCTATCTGCTCGATGTCGTCGTCGAGACCTGGGCGGTGTTTCGCGCCGAGTTCTCGCATCTGTGGCGCACCGAGCGCACCGGCATGCTCTACCAGAAGACCCTGTTCGAGGATCAGGGCGACATACTCGCCGCCGAGCAGGCGCTCGACCATGTGCTGCACCAGATCTGGACCGATTTGCTCGGTTTTGCCGGCATCGAGGTGCACAGACGCATCCTCGGCCTCGCCCACAATGCCGACTTCGAGACCATTGCCGATGAAGACCTACGCGCCAGTTGTGAGGCGAAGGCGCTGAAATTCGGCCGCCACATCGCCGTCAACCGGCACCAGATTCACAGCATTGACGAGGTCAACAACCTGGCCGCGCTGATCGAACAGGAGAACAGCATTTGAACGTCGGCGACCGCCACTATCGGACCATCTGGCTCAGCGGCGACGGCCGCTCGGTGGAGATCATCGACCAGCGCTGGCTGCCGCATGAATTCCGCATCGAGAAGCTCGGCACGGTCGCCGGCGTCGCCACCGCGATCCGCGACATGTGGGTGCGCGGCGCACCGCTGATCGGAGTCACCGCGGCCTATGGCGTCGCCATGCAGATGACGGATGACGCATCCGACGAAGCGCTCGATGCCGTCTGGGAAACACTGCACGAGACACGACCGACGGCGATCAACCTGCGCTGGGCGCTGGACGAGATGCGGCGTTTCCTGCGGCCGTTGCCGCCAGAAAAACGCGCCACGGCCGCCTACCGGCGCGCCAGTGAAATCGCCGACGAGGACGTTGGGCTGAACCGCGCCATTGGCAAGAACGGCCTTGAAATCATCAAGGCGATCGCGGCGCGCAAACAGCCGGGCGAGACGGTCAATATCCTCACCCACTGCAATGCCGGCTGGCTGGCGACCGTCGACTACGGCACAGCCACTTCACCCATCTATCTCGCCGTCGAGGCCGGCATTCCAGTCCATGTCTATGTCGATGAAACACGCCCACGCAACCAGGGTGCCCAACTGACCGCCTGGGAGATGGCCGGCCACGGCGTGCCGCACACGCTGATCGTCGACAATGCCGGCGGCCATCTGATGCAGCGCGGCGCGATCGACATGGTCATCGTCGGCACCGACCGCACGACTGCCGATGGCGATGTCTGCAACAAGATCGGCACCTATCTGAAGGCGCTCGCCGCCGCCGACAATGACGTGCCGTTCTACGTCGCGCTGCCCTCTCCCACCATCGACTGGACAGTGGGCGACGGCCTCGCTGAAATCCCGATCGAGGAGCGCTCGGGCGACGAGGTGTCGCTGGTCTGGGGCAAAACCGCCAAGGGCGAGATCGCCCAGGTGCGTGTGTCGCCCGAAGCGACGCCGGCAAGGAACCCCGCCTTCGACGTGACGCCGGCACGGCTGGTGACCGGACTGATCACCGAGCGCGGCATCGCCAAGGCCTCGCGCGAAGGGCTGAGGGCGATGTTCCCCGAGCGGGGATAATCGGTTGCGCGAAGGCGCGCGTTCAGAACCAAACGTTCACGGTCCGGGCCGTGCCGCCTGGCGATCTCCAGCACGCTGACAAAGTGCGGTGAGCACCGCGGGCCGCCGCGAATAATGGCATCCATGGGCGTGTTTTGGCGGCCGGGGACCATGACGCTTCAGGCACTCCAATCGCGGGCAGGCTAATAAGGCACGTTGATCTTCAGCGGATCGACAAGCGCCGTCGCCACCTGTTCGCCAGCCTGCACGTCCCCATCATCACCACACATACAGACCGGCGGTCTGCCGTGGGGCGCGCGGGACATCGTCCAGGATATCGTTGCTCTCCTCGATCTGGCGATGCCGGGCTGGAAAGTGCCGTCGCGACGGGCCGCCTTCTACAGCACGCGACGGCGACGCGGTGAAATCCGATCCGGACGCCCGAGGCGGTCCGCCCGGAATGACAGACGGATGATGATTTCCTCTTGCCAAAACGTGGTAGAGTGATCATACCAGTATATAAGGCAACGATCGGCTAAGCCATCGTTCAAGACCAGGGAGCAAGGGCTAGATGACGACGATCGCGCTGTTCGGTGCCGGCGGCAAAATGGGATACCGCCTTTCGACCAATTTCCGCGGCTCGCCCTACACGATCCGCCATGTCGAGGTCAGCGAGGCTGGGCGTGAGCGGCTGAAGACCGGACTGGGCTTCGATACGGTCAGCGCCGACGAGGCGCTGAAAGGCGCCGACGTGGTGATCCTGGCCGTGCCGGACACTCATATCGGCAAGGTCGCGGCCGGCATCGAGAGCAAGCTTGCGCCGGGCACGATGGTGATCGTGCTCGATGCCGCAGCACCCTTCGCCGGCCATTTGCCCGATCGTCCCGACCTGACCTACTTCGTCACCCATCCCTGCCATCCGCCGATCTTCAACGACGAGACCGACATGGCGGCCAAGAAGGACTATTTCGGCGGCGTCAAGGCAAAGCAGCACATGGTCAGCGCGCTGATGCAGGGACCGGAAGCCGACTATGCCAAGGGCGAGGCCATCGCCAAGATCATCTGGGCGCCGGTGATGCGCTCGCACCGCGTTTCCGTCGAACAGATGGCGCTGCTCGAGCCAGGCCTTTCGGAAACCGTGTGCGCCTCGCTGCTGGTCGTCATGAAGGAAGCGGTCGACGAGGTCGTGGCGCGCGGCGTCGACCAGCAGGCGGCGCTCGATTTCCTGCTTGGCCACATGAACGTGCTCGGCGCCGTCATCTTCGGTGAGACCCAGGGCGTGTTCTCCGATGCATGCAACAAGGCGATCGAGTTCGGCAAGCCGGTGCTGATGCGCGACGACTGGAAGCGCGTCTTCGAGCCGGAAGAGATCGCGGCCAGCATCCAGCGGATTACCTGAACGAGTCATCAGGTACATGTCACCTGAATTTGTGGTTGACTCATCATACCAGTTGGCTAAATTGTTGCTAGCTCGGATCGGGCACGCTTCGCTGGGAGTTCGAGCCGGGACGAGTGGAGGATGGCGGGGAACGGGAGCGCGGATCGGCTCTGAAGAAGCCGATCGACGGCTTGAGCCGAAGTGGTCCGCATTCTCCGCGGCCTGACGAATTCAGATGCAGTCGCCTCGACGACCGAGGCACAGATTTTTCAAAGGGAGGACTTCATGAAACTGACACGCAGAATGACGCTTGCCGCCTTCGCAGGTGTGCTGGCAATCGGCACGGCGATGCCCGCCTACGCGGCCGACCTCATCGCCATCATCACCCCATCGCACGACAATCCGTTCTTCAAGGCGGAAGCCGTCGGCGCCGAAGCCAAGGCCAAGGAACTCGGCTACGAGGCGCTGGTGCTGGTGCATGACGACGACGCCAACAAGCAGTCCCAACTGATCGACACCGCGATCGGCCGCGGCGCCAAGGCGATCATCCTCGACAATGCCGGTGCCGACGCGACCGTCGCCGCTGTGCAGAAGGCCAAGGACGCCGGCATTCCCTCCTTCCTGATCGACCGCGAGATCAACGCCACCGGCGTCGCCGTGGCGCAGATCGTCTCTAACAATTACCAGGGCGCGCAGCTCGGCGCGCAGGAGTTCGTCAAGCTAATGGGCGAGAAGGGCAATTTCGTCGAGCTGGTCGGCAAGGAATCCGACACCAATGCCGGCATCCGCTCCAAGGGCTATCATGATGTCATCGACGACTATCCGGACCTGAAGATGGTCGCGCAGCAGTCGGCCAACTGGAGCCAGACCGAGGCCTATTCCAAGATGGAATCGATCCTCCAGGCCAATCCCGACATCAAGGGCGTCATCTCCGGCAACGACACGATGGCGATGGGCGCCTATGCGGCGCTCGCGGCCGCGAACCGCAAGGATGTCATCGTCGTCGGCTTCGACGGTTCGAACGACGTGCGCGATTCCATCACCTCCGGCGGCATCAAGGCGACCGTGCTGCAGCCGGCCTACGCCCAGGCGCAGATGGCGGTCGAACAGGCCAGCGACTTCATCAAGAACAAGAAGTCGCCCGAGAAGGAAAAGCAGTTGATGGACTGCGTGCTCATCAACGGCGACAATGCCGCCAAGCTCGAAACCTTCGCGCTGAAGAACTGAGCCGGCGCGCTATAATTGCGAGGGGCGGACCCAGGTTCGCCCCTCGCCTCCATTCACGTTCCGGGTGCTTTTGATCGCCATGCCGAAGACATTGACCTGGCTAACTCTCGCCGCGCTCGCTGGCCTTGGCCTGAGCGGCTGCAAGATCCTGCCGACGCCAATGGCGCGGAGCGAAAATAGTGCGCCTGCCTTCAACCCAGACAAGATGGTCGAGGACATCTGGGCCTCGAAGGTCATCCCCTATCTCGTCCAGAAGGCCGGACCGTTGGCCGAAGTCCAGGCGCTGGCGAAAACCGATCCGGCGGCGGCCGGCGCCAAATACGGCAATCCCAGGAAGCAGACGAATTCGCCATGGACCTTCGCGGTCCGAGTCGAGGGCAAGATCATCACTGCCAACACGCAGTCGCGGGCGGGCACGATGGATATCGACGTGGACGGCGACGGCAAGGCCGATGCGCGCGTCCAGATCGGGCCGGCCATGCGCGGCACGGCGTTGCGGGACAGCCTCGATTTCGTCCAGTTCAACGACTTCACCAACCAGATCGACTTCGCCCAGTTCGGGAAGGCCTTCAACGCCTATGCCGACAAGACCGTGCTGTCCAAACTGCCGCGCGAGGCACTTGAGGGCCGGACCGCCAAGGTGCTCGGCGCCTATACGATCGAAGGCGGCCAGGACCTGCCCCTTGTGACGCCGGCGGAGGCCGAGATCGGGCCGAGGCCATGAGCCCCGCTCACGACGTCATCCTGAAGCTGGAGGACGTCTCGAAGGTCTATGCCGGCACTGTCGCGGTCAAGCAGGCGAACTTCGAGGTGCGCAAGGGTGCCGTCAACGTGCTGGTCGGTGAAAACGGCGCCGGCAAGTCGACGCTGATGAAGATCATCGCCGGCGTCGAGCAGCCGACCGCCGGCCGCATCCTGCTCGAAGGCGAAGAGGTTTCCTTCTCCTCGTCGGGAGATGCGGTGGCGCGCGGCATCGGCATGGTGTTCCAGGAGCTGAACCTGTTCGGCAACATGACCGTCGCCGAGAATATCTTCGCCACCCGCGAGATCACCAACCGGCTGGGCAAGATCGACCGCAAGGCGCAGGAAAAGCGGGCGGGCGAATTCCTCGACCGGCTCGAGGCCGGCATCCGGCCCGACATGCTGGTCGAGGATTTGCGCATCGGCCAGCAGCAGCTGGTCGAGATCGCCAAGGCGGTTTCGCTCGACGCCAAGATCCTGATCATGGACGAGCCGACCTCGGCGCTGAGCGCGGCTGAAGTCGAAATCCTGTTCAAGGTGATCGCCGACCTCAAGGCGCGCGGCGTCGCCATCGTCTACATCTCGCACCGCCTGGAAGAACTGATCCGCATCGGCGACACCGTTACCGTGCTGCGCGACGGCCGTATCACCGGCCAAGAGGAGATGAGGAACGTCGATACGCAGTGGATCGTGCGGCAGATGATCGGCTCGGACGCCAAGGATTTCGCCAAAGCCGACGGCCATCAGCCCGGCGCGGAAATCTTCCGCGCCGAGGAGATCTGCCTGCCGCGCGTGACTGGCGGGCTGGCGGTCGACCATGTCTCGCTGGCGCTGCGCGCCGGCGAGATCCTTGGCATATATGGGTTGATGGGCGCCGGGCGCAGCGAGTTGTTCGACTGCATCATGGGCCGTCACGGCCATGCCAGCGGCAATATCTTCATCGCCGGCAAGCAAGTGAAGGAGCGCGACACGACGCGCCGCATCCAGCGCGGGCTGGCATTGATACCGGAGGACCGTCAGCGCGAGGGGCTGGTGTCGATCCTCTCGGTCGCCAGCAATCTGACGCTGGCGAGCCTGTCGCGCTTCGTACGCCTGTTCCATATCCGGGGCGGCGCCGAACGGCAGGCCGTTGTGCAGATGGTGCGGGAACTGGCGATCAAGGTCGCCGATCCGGCGCAGGAAGTCTCGTCGCTGTCGGGCGGCAACCAGCAGAAGGTGGTGATTGGCAAGGCGCTGCTCACCGGACCGAAGGTGCTTTTGATGGACGAACCCAGCCGCGGCATCGATGTCGGCGCCAAGGCCGACGTCTTCCGCACCATGCGCAAGCTGTCGCGCGATGGTCTCGGCATCCTGTTCGCCACCTCCGATCTCGACGAGGTGATGGCGCTGTCCGACCGCATCGCGGTGATGAGCAATGGCAGACTGACCGGCATGTTCGACCGCGCCGAGGCGACGGAAGCAGCGATCGTCGCGGCATCGGCGCTGGGCCACGGACCCACCGCACAACTTGCCCCCGCACATGGAGAGCAACGCTGATGACTGACATTCCGGCCAAGGCGGCCGCTCCTTCCACCTCCAGCGGCTCCGCGTTGCTGACGCTGATGAAGCTTCGGACCTTCATCGCGCTGATCGCGGTGCTGGTGTTCTTCTCGATCGCCGCGCCGAACTTCCTGTCGGCGGCGAACCTGATCCTAATGGCCAAGCACGTCGCGCTCAACGCCTTCCTCGCCATGGGCATGACCTTCGTCATCATCACCGGCGGCATCGACCTTTCGGTCGGCTCGATCGTCGGCCTGTGCGGCATGGTGGCCGGCTATCTCGTGCTGAACGGCATCGACCTGCAGATCGGCTACACCGTCTATTTCAACGTCTTCGAGATCATCCTGATCACGCTTCTGGTCGGCATAACGATCGGCGCCGTCAACGGCCTGCTGATCACCAGGCTCAACGTCGCGCCCTTCATCGCCACGCTGGGCGTGCTCTATGTGGCGCGCGGTTTCGCGCTGCTGTCCTCCGACGGCCGCACCTTTCCCAACCTGGTCGGCAAGCCGGAATTGGGCACCACCGGCTTCGGCTTCCTCGGCGCTGGCCGGCTCCTCGGCCTGCCGGTGTCGATCTGGATCCTGGTCGTGGCGGCGCTGGGGGCCGCCTACCTCGCCCGCTACACCCCGCTCGGTCGCCACATCTTCGCCGTCGGCGGCAATGAGCGCGCAGCCCGGATCTCGGGCGTGCGCGTCAACATGGTCAAGATGTTCGTCTACATGTTTTCCGGCTTCTGCGCCGCGATCGTCGGCCTGATCATCTCGTCGGAGCTGATGGCTTCGCACCCGGCGACGGGCGAGAGCTTCGAACTGAACGCGATCGCGGCAGCGGTGCTCGGCGGCACCTCCATGTCTGGCGGCCGCGGCACGATCGGCGGCACCATCGTCGGCGCCTTCGTCATCGGCATCCTGTCGGACGGGCTGGTGATGATGGGGGTGAGCTCGTTTTGGCAAATGGTGATCAAGGGCCTCGTCATCATCGTCGCCGTCGTCGTCGACCAGGCGCAGCGCCGGCTTCAGCAGCGTGTTACCCTGATGCAGATGGCAAAGGCGGGCTGATCATGGCGGAGTTGCGAGGAGCGCTGATCGGCTGCGGCTTCTTCGCCGTCAACCAGATGCATGCCTGGCGCGACATCGAGGGCGCCTCGATCGTCGCCATCTGCGACCGCGATCCGGAACGGCTGCGCATCGTCGGCGATCAGTTCGGCGTAGCGCGGCGCTATGCGGACGCGGCGGCGATGTTCGCGGCCGAAAAGCTCGACTTCGTAGACATCGCCACCACCGTGGGCAGCCATCGGCCGCTGGTCGAGATGGCGGCCGAGAACCGCGTCCCTGTCATCTGCCAGAAACCCTTCGCGCCGACGCTCGCTGATGCCAAGGCGATGGTGAAGGCCTGCACGGACGCCGGCGTGCCGCTGATGGTGCATGAGAATTTTCGCTGGCAGTCGCCGATCCAGGCGGTGCGCGCCGTGCTCGACAGCGGCGAGATCGGCACGCCGTTCTTCGGACGCATCTCCTTCCGCTCCGGCTATGACGTGTTTTCCGGCCAGCCTTATCTGGCGACGGGCAAACGCTTCATCATTGAGGATCTCGGCATCCACATCCTCGACATCGCCCGTTTCCTGCTCGGCGACGTGACGAGCCTGACCGCGCGGACCACACGCATCAATCCCAAGATCGCCGGCGAGGATGTCGCGACGATGCTCATGGACCACGCCGGCGGCGCGACGTCCGTGGTCGATTGCAGCTATGCCACCAGGCTTGCCACCGAGCCGTTCCCGGAAACACTGGTCGAACTCGACGGCAGCGACGGCACGATCCGGCTGGCGCAGGGCTACCAGCTTACCGTCACCGGCAAGAACGGCACCACGGTCAAGGACGTCTCGCCGCCGCTGCTGCCCTGGGCCTCGCGGCCATGGCACAACATCCAGGAAAGCGTGCTGGCGATCCAGAAGCACTGGGTCGACAGCCTCGTATCCGGCAAGGAGCCGGCAACCTCGGGAGCCGACAATCTGAGGACGTTCGCCCTCGTCGAAGCAGCCTATGCCGGCGCCGAAAGCCGCGCGCCGGTACAGATCGACGACCTGCTGAAATGACGGCCGACGCTTTCCATCTCTACGGCACCGGGACGGCCGAAGCGGCGCCTATCCTGCTGCAGGCCGGCGCGCTCAGCGCGGAGCTGGTCAACGGCAACCTGCGCACCATCCGCCATGGCGGCACCGAAGTGCTGCGCGCCATCGCCTATATCGTACGCGACCGCGACTGGGGCACCTATGAGCCTGACCTGGAGGACCTGACCATCGACCAGACGGATGACCGTTTCTCCGTCAGCTACGCGGCAAGCTGCCTCGCCCCGGGCGGCGGCCGGCTCGGCTTCCACGCCACGATCGAAGGCACCGCCGACGGCAGGCTGGTCTTCGATGTGACCGCATTGCCGGAGAGCGATTTCGAGACCAACCGATGCGGCTTCTGCATCCTGCATCCGATCGCCGGCCTCGCCGGCAGCGCGGTGACGGTGGAGCACACCGACGGCAGCGTGGAAGAGACGGAACTGCCCGATCTGATCGACCCGTGGCAGCCGTTCAAGGATTTGCGCGCCATCACGCATCAGGTGCGGCCCGGCGTTGTCGCGCAATGCCGGATGGAAGGCGACACATTCGAGATGGAAGACCAGCGCAACTGGTCTGATGCCTCCTACAAGACCTATGTGCGGCCGCTGGCGCTGCCATGGCCCTATGTGCTGCCGGCCAGGCAATCCCTTCGTCAGACCATCAGCCTGAGCATCGCAGGCGACGCCAATCTGCCCGCCTCGGCCGTGCCGGCCGAGCCGGTCCGCGTCGAGCTTGGGCAAGCCGGCGCGAAGCTGCCTGACATCGGCGTCGTCATCTATCCCGAGGATGTGGAGGCGGCACTTGCCGATTTACCGCTGCTGGGAAGGCTCGGTCCCCGGCAGCTGATTTTCCATTTCGATCCGACGCGCGGCCACGGTCTCGACGCGCTGCGCGCCCATGCCCGACTCGCCGCCGCCTATCCCGCTTCGACGACGCTGGAATGCGTGGCCGCCTGCACCGGCGACCTCGACGCCGAACTTTCCGACGTCGCCAATATGCTGCGCCAGGTAGGCCTGCGGGTGGACGCCATCGCGGTATCGCCCGCGGTCGACCGCCAGTCGACGCCGCCGGGCAGCCCCTGGCCGGCATGTCCGCAGCTCGAGGACGTCTACGCGGCCGCCCGCCGCGCCTTTCCCGGCCTCCGTCTCGGCGGCGGCATGTTCAGCTATTTCACCGAGCTCAACCGCAAGCGCGTTCCCGCCGACCAGCTCGATTTCATCACCCACTGCACCTGTCCGATCGTGCATGCCGCCGACGATCTCAGCGTCATGCAGTCGCTGGAGACGCTTCCCTTCATCACCCGGTCCACCCGGGCGATCTTCGGGACAAAGCCGTATCGCATCGGGCCATCGACGATTGCCATGCGCCAGAACCCCTATGGTGGGGCGACCAAGGACAATTCGCGGGGACAGCGCATCGCCATGGCGAACCGCGACCCCCGCCATGCCGCGCAATTCGCCGCCGCATGGACGATCGGCTATGCCGCGCGCGTCGCGCCTGCGGGACTGGAGATGCTGACACTGTCCAGCTTCGCCGGACCGTTCGGCGTGGTTGCCGGATCAGGCGAACCCGTCGCGCAAGGAACGCCGCGGCCGATCCTCCGGGCCATCGAAGGGCTTTGTGAGTTGGCTGGACTGACGCATGTTTCCGCTACGACCAGTGACGAGACGCGAGTTCTGGCGCTGGCCGGCCGCGCTGCCTCCAGGGAAACCATCGTCTGGCTGGCGAACCTGACGGCGAATAATGTCCCGATCGATGTTTCGACGCTTGGCCAGGACCATCTCGTGATGTCGCCCTACGCCATTATGCGTGTCGGCTAGAGCGTCACTTCTCGGAATTCATCACATAGAGAGCACGCGAGCGTTCGAGGTGTTTGATCATCGCCTTCTCGGCACCGTCGGCATCCCTGTGCTCTATGCGGTCGATGATCTCTTCATGCTCCGTCAGCGTGTATTTTTCCTTGCCGGTCCAGATCAGCATTTCGGTGTGGTATTCCTTCAGCCAGCCCAGCGTGGCTTCGCTGACGGCGACATAGATCGGATTGCCTGAAATGGACGCGATCTGGGTGTGGAACTTCATATCGGCGGAGATGAAAGCTTCGGAATCGCCGCGCGCGGCGCGCTGCTCGGCCACGGTTGCCTTCAGCAGTTGCACATCCTGTGATGTGGCTTTTTCCGCGGCTTCCCTGACCATGCCGCGCTCGAAGAAGATGCGCGCGGTCTTCAAGTGCTCCAGCGTGTCCCTGGACGAGGACAGGATGATCTTGGCCGCGCCGTCGACCTGCTTGATGATCGACTTGGCGGTCAGTTGCAGCACCTTGGCGCGCTCGCCATGCGAGATGGCGACCAGCCCCATATTGCTCAGCGCCTGCATGGCTTCACGGATCGCCGGCCGGCCGACCTCGAAGCGCTCCATCAACTCGCGCTCGGACGGCATGTCGTCGCCGGGCTGCAGTTCGCCGCTGGTGATCAGCCGCTTCAGCCTTGCAAAGACTTCGTCGGAAAGTTTGCGCCGGACGATCGGCTCCGAACGGTTCATCGTGACGAATCACTCCCTGGCTCGGTTCTTGTTTAGCATTCCCGGCAGGATTACCGGAATGCCCGCACCTGGAGCGGGGACGCTCCAGCTTTTACGCAATTCCGGACAGAAAACCGTTGCACGGTTTTCCTGGAATTGCCCTAGCCCGCCCGCTCTTGCCGAGACTCGGATATTTCTTGCAATACTTATGTACTCATTATACCAGATTTCCTGCGCGACAAAACTTTTTTCGAACCCTTTTCGAGCGGCCGGTCGACCATGATCACACTTACCTATCGCATCGAAACCCCTGGCAGCATCGAGGCGCTGGCGGCCAAGATCGCCAGCGACCAGTCGACCGGCACCTTCGTCGCGCTGCCGGGCGAGACCGAGGAGTTGAAGGCGCGCGTGGCGGCGCGCGTGCTGGCGATCCGGCATCTGGCCGATGCTGAGCAACCATCGCTGCCCGGGTCCGGCAGCGGGCCATTCCGGCGCGCCGATGTTGACATCGGCTTCCCATTCGACGCGATCGGCACCGACCTGTCGGCGCTGATGACCATCGCCATCGGCGGCACCTATTCGATCAGGGGCCTGTCCGGCATCCGCGTCATCGACATGAAGCTGCCGGAACAATACCGGGGCGCCCATCCGGGCCCGCAGTTCGGCTTGACCGGCAGCCGCAGGCTGACCGGGGTCGAGGGCCGACCGATCATCGGCACCATCGTCAAGCCGGCGCTGGGGCTCAGGCCGCATGAGACGGCCGAAATGGTGGGCGAACTGATCGAGGCCGGCGTCGATTTCATCAAGGACGACGAGAAGTTGATGAGCCCGGCCTATTCGCCGCTGGGCGAGCGGGTGAAGGCGATTATGCCGCTGATCCTCGACCAAGAGCAGAAGACCGGCAAGAAGGTGATGTACGCCTTCGGCATCTCGCATGCCGATCCCGACGAGATGATGCGCAACCACGATCTCGTGCTCGAAGCCGGCGGCAATTGCGCCGTCGTCAACATCAATTCCATCGGCTTCGGCGGCATGGCATATCTGAGAAAGCGTTCCGGGCTGGTGCTGCATGCCCACCGCAATGGCTGGGATATCCTCACACGCCATCCCGGCCTCGGCATGGATTTCAGCGTCTGGCAGCAATTCTGGCGGCTGCTCGGCGTCGACCAGTTCCAGATCAACGGCATCGGCTCGAAATATTGGGAGCCGGACGATTCTTTCATCCGCTCGTTCGAGGCGGTGACGACGCCGCTGTTCTCATCAGACGATTGCGCGCTGCCCGTGGCCTGCTCCGGCCAGTGGGGCGGCCAGGCGCCCGAAACCTATCGGCGCACTGGCCGCACGCTCGATCTCCTCTACCTCTGCGGCGGCGGCATCGTCAGCCATCCGGACGGGCCCGGCGCCGGCGTACGGGCCGTGCTGCAGGCCTGGCAGGCGGCGGTCGAGGGCATCGCGCTGACGGACTATGCCCGCGATCACGTCGAACTGGCGCGATCGATCGAGAAATTCGGCGACGGCAGGGCGGCATGAGCATGGCCGTGCAAAACCTGCTCCTCAGTTATTACGGCGACGACCTCACCGGGTCGACCGACGTCATGGAGGCGCTCGAACTCGGCGGCGTGCCGACCGTGCTGTTCATGCGCCAGCCCGACCAGTCCCTGCTGGCGCGATTTTCGCATTGCCGCGCGGTTGGCCTGGCGGGCATCAGCCGAAGCGAAACGCCGCAATGGATGGAGGAAAACCTGACGCCGGCCTTCGAATGGCTGAAAGGCCTCGGGGGGGCGGTCTGCCATTACAAGATCTGTTCGACCTTCGATTCCAGCCCGGCGGTCGGCAGCATCGGCCGCGCCACCGAGATCGGCAGGCGCATTTTCGAGGCGGCAAGCGTGCCGATGGTGGTCGGCGCGCCACAGCTCAAGCGCTACACTGCCTTCGGCAACCTCTTCGCGGCGTTCCGCGGCGCATATTTCCGCATCGACCGGCATCCGGTGATGAGCAGGCATCCGGTGACGCCGATGGACGAGGCCGACTTGCTCGTCCACCTTTCGCGCCAGACCAGCCTTAGTTCCGGCCTAGTCGACCTGGCAACGTTGCAGGCGGACGATCTCGCGCGGACGGTCGACCAAGTCCTGCAAGACAAGGATATCGTCCTGTTCGACGTCGACAGCCACCAGACGCAGAAACGCGTCGGCGAACAACTCTGGCGTATCCACGGGAAGGGCCATGGTTTCGTCGTCGGATCCTCGGGCGCCGAATATGCCTTGCTGGCCGAATGGGCGGCCAAGGGCATCGTATCGGGGCATGCCGCATTCGCACCGCCCGGCCCCGTGGATCGGCTCGCCGTGGTGTCGGGCAGCGTCTCCCCTACCACGGAAAAACAGATCCGCCACGCGCTTGCTCACGGGTTCGACGGCGTCGAGATGGATGCGATGCGACTGGTCTGCGAAGGCGCCGGCGAAGCGACCGAGCAGGCGGTCGCGGCCGGGTTGGCGAGCCTGGCCAAGGGCCGCAGCGTCATCCTCTACTCCGCGCTTGGTCCACAGGCCGATCGCGGTGCTGAGATCGACCGGATCGAGGGCGCCCGGAACACACTCGGACGGGCGCTGGGAACCATCCTGCGCAGGCTGATCGCCGAGCAGAAACTCAAGCGCGCCGTGATTGCCGGCGGCGACACCTCCAGCCACGCGCTCGGACAATTGGCCATCGACGCGCTGACCGTGCGCATGCCGTTGCCGCAGTCACCGGGGTCGCCGCTCTGCGTCGCCCATGGCGGCGGCGCGATAGACGGCCTTGAGATCGCGCTGAAGGGCGGCCAGGTCGGCACCGACGCCTATTTCGAGACCATCCGGCTGGGGAGCTAATACAGCGGCTTGCCCAGGTGTTTCGGCGTCGGCCACTGCGCCGTGATGCCGGGCTGCACCGGCCGTTCGAGGTAAGTCGCCAGAACCACGTAGCTGCGCGTCGAAGTGACTCCGGGTGTCTCGTAGAGACGCAACAGCAGGCCTTCGAGTGCCTTGGTGTCCTCGGTACGCACCTTGAGCAATACGCAGGTATCGCCGGCGACGGTATGGATCTCCTCGACCTCGGGATATTCCGAGATCGCCATCAGTTCCGGGGTCTTGCCCCAGCCACTGGTGTCGATGTGGACGAAGGTGAGCAGCGGCTTCCGCACCGCGTTGGGATCGATGATGGCGGCCGTGTTGCGGATGGCGCCGCTGCGCCGGAGCCGCTTGACCCGCTCATGCGCTGCCGGCGGCGACAGGCCGACGCGATCGCCAAGCTCGGCATAGGTGACCGTCGCGTCGTCGACCAGAACGCCTAATATTTTTCGGTCGGTCGCGTCGACATCCCGGGCCGCCGGCCTGTTCCGCGGAATGCCATCTGTTTCTTCATCCATATCGATATTCCCGATTGTCACGGAATTTAATGCGGCCATTATGATGATATGTCGAACAACGATCAAGCCGCAGCCTTGGGCGCGGACACCAGACCGCCCATCCCGGCCCTCGCCTATCTGCTGACCGGATGCATCGCCGTGATCGGCTCGAATTCGCTGGTGCTGGGCCCGATCGCTCCGGCGGTGTCCGTATCGTTCTCGACCAGCGTTCCCATGGTGATGATGGCAGCGGCTGCCTTCGGCCTCGGCACGTCGGCGAGCGCCGTGTTCCTGGCACGCCATATCGACCGGGTCGGCGCGCGCCGGATGCTGCAGGCGGCCCTGCTGCTGCTGGCATTGGCCTTGGTCGCCAGCGCCGCCGCGCCTACCGTGACAGCGCTGGTTGCGGCACAGCTTGTCGCCGGCATTGCCGCCGGCGTCGCCATGCCGGCAATCTACGCCAGTGCCGCGGCCATCGCTCCGCCCGGCCGCGAAAGCGGCACGATCGGCGTGGTGCTGACCGGATGGACGCTCAGCATGGTGGCCGGCGTTTCCCTGTCGGCGGTGCTTGCCGATCTCGTTCACTGGCGTGCCGTCTTCGCCGCTGTCGCCGTGCTGGCCGCGCTGGCGCTCGGCGGCCTCACCGCATCGTCGCTGCCGGATGTCAGGAAGGCCGGACCGGCGCCCGCCCCGCTCGCGGCGCTGAACATTCCCGGCATTGTGCCGCTTCTGATTGCCTGCGGCGCCTTCATGACCGCCTTCTACGGTGTCTATGGCTATCTTGGCGATCACCTTCACAGCGGACTGGGGCAGCCGGTCAGCGCCAACGGCCTGGCCGCGCTCGCATACGGGGCGGGCTTCGGCACGGCGGCGCTCTTCGACGGCATCATCGATCGCCTTGGCGCAAGGCGTGTCATGCCTTTCGCCTATCTGCTCGTCGCCATGGTCTACGTGGCGATCGCCGCAACCAGCGACAGCTATGGCCTGACGCTCGCCATGGTCGCGGCCTGGGGGCTCGCCAATCATTTCGGGCTGAACGTGCTGGTGATGCGCCTGTCGGCGCTCGATCCGTCACGGCGGGGCACGATAATGGGCCTGAACAGCGCGGTGACCTACCTCGCGGTGTTTGTCGGCACCACCGGCTTCGGGCCGCTCTATTCCGGCTTCGGCTTTGCCGCCTGCGCGATGGTCGCGGCGGTGCTCATGCTGATTGCCGCCTCGGCCGCAGCGTGGCGCAGCCGGTAGAGCCAGCGTCTCATCGCATTGCTCCAGTCGACAGAACGTGATTGGCCACCAGCCCTTGGCGCGTTGACAGCGGCACCCCTGCCCTTCCATACAAAGCCGTTAATGTTCTCAGGGCGGGGTGAAAGTCCCCACCGGCGGTAAGGACTCCCAGTTGCGCATGAGGCTTTTCCGAAAACCGTTTCCGGTTTTCGGGGTCATGCGCGGGACCCAAGCCCGCGAGCGCCTTCCAGCAGTTGGAAGGGTCAGCAGATCCGGTGTGATTCCGGAGCCGACGGTTAAAGTCCGGATGGAAGAGAACGAAACGGAAAACGAACCGCCCCGGCGGGTCGGATTTCGTATCGTGCGTCCTGATTCTGGTTCGAAACGGAAGGATGGACCCATGAATCAGCATTCCCACAAAGACTATGAAACAATCCGCATCGCCGTCATCAGGGCGCGCTGGCACGCCGACATTGTCGACCAGTGCGTGAAGGCGTTCGAGGCCGAACTGGCCGAGATGGGCAGCGGGCGCTTTGCCGTCGACATCTTCGACGTGCCCGGCGCCTATGAAATCCCGCTGCATGCCAAGACGCTCGCCGGCACCGGCCGCTACGCCGCGATCCTCGGCACTGCGTTCGTCGTCAATGGCGGCATCTACCGGCACGACTTCGTCGCCAGCGCCGTCATAGACGGCATGATGAACGTGCAACTTTCGACCGGGGTGCCGGTGCTTTCGGCGGTGCTCACGCCGCACAATTTTCACGACAGCGCCGAGCATCACCGCTTCTTCTTCGAGCACTTCTCGGTCAAGGGCAAGGAAGCGGCCAACGCCTGCGTGCAGATTCTCGCGGCGCGGGAAAAGATCGCGGCATGAAATCTTCCCGGCCGGGTGGAAATCGCGATAACACCCGGTAGTATTTGCGAAAATACCGAGTTCGGGAGGATGCCGGTGCAGACCAAGAAGATCATCAATGACGGCAACCGTGCCGTCGACGAAATGCTCGAAGGGATCCTGGCCGCGCATCCTCGCCATCTCGCAAGCGTGGACGGCAGCCCGCGCTCGATCATCGCCCGCGACGGGCCACGGCCCGGCAAGGTCGGGCTGGTGATCGGCGGCGGTTCCGGCCACGAGCCGACCTTTCTCGGCTTTGTCGGCAAGGGGCTGGCGGACGCGGCGGCAATCGGCAACGTCTTTGCCTCGCCGCCACCGGATCCGATCCTGGAATGCGCCAAGGCGGTCAGCGGCGGCACTGGCGTCTTGTTCATGTACGGCAACTATGCCGGTGACGTGATGAATTTCGACATGGCGGCCGAGATGGCCGGCATGGACGACATCGATGTGCGCACGGTGCTCACCACCGACGACGTCGCCTCGGCGCCGCGCGACCAGCGGCACAAGCGCCGTGGTGTCGCCGGCAATTTCTTTATCTTCAAGGCTGCCGGAGCCGCCTGCGACCGGATGCTGTCCCTGGACGAGGTCGAGCGCATCGCGCGCAAGGCCAACGACCACACCTTCACCATGGGCGTGGCGCTGTCGCCCTGCTCGCTGCCGCAGACGCGGCGGCCGAATTTCGAGATCGGCGCGGACGAGATGGAGATCGGCATGGGCATCCATGGCGAACCCGGCATCGCGCGCGGCAAGCTCGGGACCGCCGACGAAATTACCGACGAGATGCTCGACAAGATTTTCGCCGAGATGGCGCCGAAGCGCGGCGACAAGGTCGCGGTGCTGGTCAATTCACTGGGCTCGACGCCGCTGATGGAACTCTACATCATGAACCGACGGGTCAAGCAGAGATTGGACGCAATCGGCGTTTCCATCCATGCCACCTGGGTCGGCAATTACTGCACGTCCCTGGAAATGGCCGGTGCCTCGGTGACGCTTTTCCATCTCGACGAAGAATTGCAGGCGATGCTCGACCACCCCTGCGACTGCGCCATGTTCCGTGCCGGCTGAGGAGCGCCCCATGACCATCGGTGCCTCCGACCTGAAAAGAATGTTCGACGCGATCGCGGTGGCGATCGAGGCCGACAGGGACCGGCTTTGCCAGCTCGACGGCGTCATCGGCGACGCCGACCACGGTATTGCCATGGCGCTCGGGTTCAACGCCGTGCGCGATGCGCTGGCATCGCTCGACCTTGCGGCGACCGAGCCGACCGCGCTCCTCAACACGGCGGCGAAATCGTTCCTCAATGCCGTCGGCGCGTCCTGCGGCCCGCTCTATGCCACGGCCTTCATGCGTGCAGCCGCCGCAGTCAAGGGCAAGGCGACGCTGGCGGATGCCGAATTCATCGCCCTGCTGCAGGCCATGGCGCAAGGCATCAAGGATCGCGGCAAGGCCGAGATCGGCGAAAAGACCATGGTCGATGCCTGGCAACCGGCGGCGGAAGCGGCTGGCGCCAGCAATGCAGGGGGAAAGAGCCTTGCCGACAGTCTGCAGGCAGCCCTTGCCGCTGCCAAGCGCGGTGCTGAATCGACCAAGGACATGATCGCCGCCAAGGGCCGCTCGTCGCGGCTCGGCGAACGGTCGCTCGGGCACATGGACCCGGGCGCGGCCTCAGCCGTCACCGTCATCGGCGCGATGACGCGGAGCCTGGCTTAGGCCTTCGCCGCGTCGAGCTTGTTGATCGCCTGGACGTTGCCGGCCGACGGCCCCTTCTCGTCGAACTCCGAGGCCAGCCACCTATCGACAATGGCCTTGGCCAGTTCCGGCCCGATGACGCGCGCGCCCATGGTGATGATCTGGGCATTGTTGGATTTCGCCGCGCGCTCGGCCGAGTAGGTGTCGTGGGTAAGCGCGGCGCGGATGCCCGGCACCTTGTTGGCCGAGATCGAGACGCCGATGCCGGTGCCGCAGAACAGGATGCCACGGTCGTTCTCGCCTTCGACGATCGTCCGGGCGAGTTTCTGCGACAGGTCGGCATAGAAGCCGGCCTGGCTGAGGTCGCTGACGGTGAGGCCGGGCTTGGTCGCCAGATGCGCGGCGATGACGTCGAGCAGCGGCTTGCCGGCGCTGTCGGCTCCGATGGCTATTTTCATGGTGATGTCCTTTCTGACTGAATGCGTTTTTCGATTGGTTCAGATCGCGGCCGAGGCGCGGCGCAGGATGTCGATATAGCCCTCGGCCTGCCAGGCGGAACGGCCGATGAACAGGCCGTCAATGTTGGGCTGGCCGATCAGCTCGGCGGCATTGCCGGGATTGACGCTGCCGCCATAGAGCACCGGCGGAACGGACGGCAGCAGGCCGGCGGCGACCTGCTTGATCAGCGCTTGCTGCCTGTCGGCATAGTCGGAACTGGCCGGGACGCCCTTGTCGCCGATCGCCCAGACCGGCTCGTAGGCGAACAGGATCTCTGCTCCCCTCGCCTCGTCGTCGAGGAATTGCAATGCACCCTCGACCTGAGCGGTCAGCACCGCATCGGCCTTGCCGCTTTCGCGCTCGGCCAGCGTTTCGCCGACACAGATCAGCGGTATCAGTCCATGCCTGACCGCCGCCGCCGTCTTCAGCCCGACCGTACGGTCGGTCTCGCCGAAATGTTCGCGCCGCTCGCTGTGGCCGAGTTCGACCAGGTCGAGGCCGCAATCGTTCAGCATTACCGGCGAGATCTCGCCGGTCCAGGCGCCGGCATCGACCCAATGCATGTTCTGCGCGCCGACCTTGATGCGCGTTGCCGACAGCGCCCGCTTGACCTCGCGCACCGCCGTGAAGGGCGGGATGACGAAAGGCTGGATGCGATCGTCGAAACCCGGCACGAAGCCGGCCAGTGCCCCGGCAAAATCAAGCGCCTCGGCCAGCGTCTTGTTCATCTTCCAGCTTGTACCGACCCAGTAAACCACGCGTACTCTCCTTGACCCTCAATCCTTGTCGGCGACGACCGTCAGCGAAACCCCCGCCGCATCCAGCGTCGCGCGCATCCCGGGCTCTGGCTCGCGCCCGGTGAAGACGGCGTCGAATGCGCTGAGATCGGTCAGGAAATGCAGTGCGCTGCGGCCAAACTTGCCGTGATCGACCAGCAGGTATTTGCGGGTCGCCGCGGCCATCATCAGCCGCTTGGCCTGCACCACTTCCTGATCTTGATGGAAGGCGGAGGCGCCATGGATGGCGGATGAGGACAGGAAGGCGACGTCGGCGCGCAGCGACCGCAGCGACGCCTCTGCGAGCAGGCCGAAGAAGCCATGGAATTTCTTCGAGTACTGGCCGCCGAGCGCGATCAGGTTGATGCCTCCGGCACCGGCCAGATCCTGGATGACGGCGAAGTTGTTGGTGATCACCGTCAGCGGCCTGAGATCGGCGAGATGCCGCGCGATGCCGCCCGCCGTCGAGCCGTCGTCGATGATGACCGTCTGGCCGGGTTCGATCACGGCCACGGCGGCCGCCGCAAGGCGCTGCTTTTCCCCGATCGCCTGCTTCTGCCGGTAGCGAAAATCGCTTTCAAACAGGCTGCTCGGCTGGATCGAGGCGCCGCCGCGCACCTTGCGCAGGAAGCCGCTCTCCTCGAGCTCGTCCAGGTCGCGATGCACGGTCATCCTGGAGACGCCAAAACGTGAAGCGAGGTCGTCGACGCTCGCCGCGCCGGCATCCACCAGGAAATCCATGATGCCTTGCCGTCTGTTGTCGCTCTTCATTGTCGCCGACTCGCCAACGCAGAACTCCGGCTGCTTGATCGAGCCCAGATATAACAGACATCGTCGCGCATGTATCACAATTTTTGTTATAATGAGATATTTCCATGGGATATTTCGCCGGCTTTTATCGCGCCGCTGTAACAAGAATTGCGGCCGGGACGGTCTGTCACGGTTGCGGTTGCGCGGAATTCCGGCCAGAAGCATCGGTGGGCTGAACGATGCGCGGACAGCCCGCAACCACAGGTTTGAAACCAGATACGGGAGACTAATCGTTGGCTCGCATCACACTGAGACAATTGCTCGATCACGCCGCCGAATACGGCTATGGCGTGCCGGCCTTCAACATGAACAACATGGAACAAGGCCTCGCCATCATGGAGGCCGCGGAGGAGACCAAGTCGCCGGTCATCCTGCAGGCAAGCCGCGGCGCGCGCGCCTATGCCAATGACGTGGTGCTGGCCAAGCTGATCGACGCGCTGGTGGAAATCCACCCGGACATCCCGGTCTGCATGCATCTCGACCATGGCAACAACGAAGCCACCTGCGTCACAGCCATCCAATACGGCTTCACCTCGGTGATGATGGACGGTTCGCTCAAGGAAGACGGCAAGTCGCCGGCCGACTATGCCTATAATTCCGGCATCACCAAGCGCGTCGTCGACATGGCGCATTGGGGCGGCGTCTCCGTGGAAGGCGAGATCGGCGTTCTGGGTTCGCTGGAGAGCGGCGGCGGCGAGCAGGAAGACGGCCACGGCGTCGAAGGCGCGATCAGCCACGACCAGCTCTTGACCGATCCGGTGCAGGCCGAACAGTTCGTGCGCGACACCCATGTCGATGCGCTGGCGGTGGCCATGGGCACCAGCCACGGCGCCTATAAATTCTCGCGCAAGCCCGACGGCGCGGTGCTGGCGATGAACGTCATCGAGGAGATCCACCGCCGCCTGCCGAACATGCACCTGGTCATGCACGGATCGTCCTCCGTGCCGGAGGACCTGCAGGAGATCATCAACAAATATGGCGGCCAGATGAAGCCGACCTGGGGCGTGCCGGTGGAAGAGATCCAGCGCGGCATCAAGCATGGCGTGCGCAAGATCAACATCGACACCGATAACCGCATGGCGCTGACCGGCGCGATCCGCAAGGTGCTGACCGAGAACCCCAGCGAGTTCGACCCGCGCAAATACCTGACACCGGCGATGGCGGCGATGAGGAAGCTCTGCAAGGAGCGCTTCGAACAGTTCGGCACCGCCGGCAATGCGCCGAAGATCAAGCCGCTGCCGGTCTCGGAAATGGCCAAGCGCTACAAGTCGGGCAGCCTCGACCCGAAGTTCGGCTAAGTTCGATCCATCTGCATTTTACGGGCAGGAGCTCTACCGGCTCCTGTCCATTTCTATCCAGCGTCCGGCAGCAGGTCAGCCCTGCCGGTCTCGATGAAGGGCGCCCAATAGTCGACCGACTCGCGGATCATGGCGACCACCTGATGGTCGACCGGCTCGCGCTCGCGGAACGACAGTTCGAGGCAGATTTCGTTGTCGGTGCCGCCGCCGCGCCGCACCGTTTCCAGCAGCTTTTCAGGCGTGATGCGGCCGTCCTTGTTGTGGGCTGCGGTGAACGGCCAGTGGCCGCCCTTGTTCATCGAGGATTGCTTGATGTGGATGATCGGCGACTTCAGGGGGAAGGCTTCGGCCCAGGCATAGGGATCGATGTCGGCCGGGTTGGAGGAGGTCACGTCACCATGGTCGATGTCGACCATCATCTCAAGCGGAATGGCCATTCCGGCCGCATCGATGGCATCCTGCAGCATGCGGCAGTTTTCGATGGTGTGGCCGAACTCGCGGCCGACCGACATCGGCTCCCAGAACAGGTAGGTCAGGCCCGCCGCCCGGGCGTGGTCGGCGACCTCGCGCCAGCAGTCCAGCGCGATGTCGAACAGGCGCGCGCGACGGTCGGGATCGTCGAAGTCGCGATGCGTGAAGATGGCGAACTGCGTGCCCATGCCGCCGGCGCCAAGCTCGGCCGAGACATCGGCGAAGGTCTTGAACCACTCGACATAGTAGCGGCGCACGTCAGCATCGGGATGGCCGAAATGGTTGAGTCGGCCATAGGGGCCCGTCATGCCTGAGGTGACGCGCACGCCGGTGCGGTTCAAGGCGTTGCGGAACAGGCGGACGAATTTGACGATCGTCGCCGCCGGCCAGCCTGGATTGACGAATTCATGCGTGAGCTGAATGTCCCTGATACCGATGCCGTAGGCAATAGTCTCGATCAGATCGTCCGGCTCCGCGAAGCGGTTGACCAGCGGATTGGTGTTGAGGGAGAGCGTGAAGGCCAAGGTCGCTATCCCTTCAACGCCGTCGCCGAACAGGGGCCATGAGCGCCATCAGCCTGCCCTCGCCTGCCGGCTCGCGCACCAATGCTCGAAGGCCGACTTCTCCTCGGCGGACAGATGCAGGCCGTGCTTGGTGCGCCGTTCGAGAATATCGGCCGCGTCTTGCGCCCATTCCTGTTCGAAGAGGTAGTTCGCCTCGCGCTCAAAGAAATCCTTGCCGAAGCACCGGCCCAGGGCGGCGAGCGAACGGGCGCCGCCAACTACGGACGGCGTTCTGGTGCCGTAGAGCCGGCCGTAATGCTTGAGCAGCGATGCCGGCATCCATGGATACTCATTTGCGAGGTCGCCGAGAAACTGCTCGAAGTCGGCATTGGCGATGTCGCCGCCGGGCAAATGCGCCTTCGCTGTCCAGGGCTTGCCCATCTTCGGAAAGAACGGTGCGATCCTGTCCAGCGCATGCTCGGCCAGTTTGCGGAAGGTGGTGATCTTGCCGCCGAAGACGGAGAGCAGCGGCGCCTGCGCCTCCGGCGCGTCGAGCTCGAAAATATAGTCGCGGGTCACCGCACTCGGATTGTCGGCGTTGTCGTCATAGAGCGGCCTGACGCCGGAGAAGGAATAGACCACGTCGTTGCGCGCAAGGCCGCGCTTGAAATAGCGGTTGACCACTCTGATGAGGTAATCGATCTCGCTCTCATCCGCGGTCACGTCCTCGGGCCGGCCTTCGTAGGGAATGTCGGTGGTTCCGATCAGCGCGAGATCGTTCTGGTAGGGATTGATGAAGATGACGCGCTTGTCGCTGTTCTGGACGAGATAGGCCTGCCGGCCCTCCCAGAACTTGGGCACGACGATATGGCTGCCCTTGACCAGGCGGACATTGCGCCTCGAGTTCTGGCCGGCAACGCGGTTGACGATGTCGTTGACCCAGGGACCGGCGGCATTGATCAGCGCGCGCGCCCGCACACTGGTCTTGATACCGGTCCTGACGTCGCGCATTTCGACGACCCAGAGGCCGCCCTCGCGGCGGGCGGCGGTGCAGGCGGTGCGGGTGAAGACCTTCGCTCCCCGTTCGGCCGCGTCGAGCGCGTTGATGACGACGAGGCGGGCATCGTCGACCCAGCAGTCGGAATATTCGAAGCCGCGCTTGAAACTGTCCCTGATCGGCGCGCCCTCGGGCGCGGTGCGCAGGTCAAGCGTGCGGGTGGCGGGCAGCCGCTTGCGGCCGCCGAGATGGTCGTAGAGGAACAGGCCGAGCCGCACCAGCCATGCCGGCCGGTCGTCCGGGCTGTGCGGCAGCACGAAGCGCATCGGCCAGATGATGTGCGGCGCCGATTCCAGCAGGACCTCGCGCTCGATCAGCGCCTCGCGCACCAGGCGGAATTCGTAATATTCGAGATAGCGCAGGCCACCATGGACGAGCTTGCCTGATCTCGAACTGGTGCCTTGGGCGAGATCGTCCTTTTCGCACAGGATGACCGAAAGCCCGCGGCCGGCGGCATCGCGCGCGATGCCGGCGCCGTTGACGCCGCCGCCGATGACGAAAAGGTCGACGATGTCAGGGCCGCCGCTCATCTCGTGTCCATGCCGGGTTTGCGCTCCATCGCCGTCGCTCTCAGCACGGATTGACCGGAGGCAGGCCGGCCAGGTAGCGGCGCACCTCCTCGGCGGCCTGCTCGGCGGCATAGGTCACCGTGCGCACCGAAGCGCCGGCGATATGCGGCGTCAGCGTCACGTTGGGCAGCTGCAGCAATGGCCAGTCCGATGGCACCGGCTCGACCGCGAAGGTTTCCAGCATGGCGCTGGCGATCTGCCCCGAAACAAGCGCCTCGTAGAGCGCGTCATAGTCGACCAGCGGACCGCGCGCGGTGTTGACGAAGATCACGCCAGGCTTCATCCGCCCGATTGTGTCCTTGCCGATCAGGCCGCGTGTCTCCTGCGTCACCCGCGAATGCAGCGTCACCACGTCGGAGCGCGACAGGAGATCGTCGAGCGCAACCAGTTCGACGCCGGCGTTGCGGTCCTCGGCGCTCAACTGCACATAGGGATCGCTGACCAGAACATGGCAGCCGAAGGCGCGCAGCAGGCGCACCACTTTCGTGCCGATATTGCCGTAGCCGACGACGCCGACCGTCATTTCGCCGAGTTCGCGACCGGTGCGGTCGGCACGGTAGAGATCGCCGCGCCATTCCCCCTTGCGCAGGGCTTCGTGGCCGACACGGATCAGCCGCGTTTCGGCCAGGATGGCGCCGATGGTGAACTCAGCCACGGCGGTGGCATTGCGGCCAGGCACGTTGACCACGGTGATGTCCTGCGCCCTGGCCGCTTCCATGTCGATGTTGATCGGCCCGCCGCGCGACACCGCCACCAACTTGAGATCAGGCAGGCGCCGCATCATGCTTTCCGACAAGGGCGCGAGCTGGGTGACGAGGACTTCGGCATCGCCGATGAAATCGACGACCTCGTCGGGATGGCCGAAGTACTCCTTGACCTTGTCGAGGCCGAGTGCCGGATTGCCGAACTCCATGGGCTCGTCGGGCCAAGCCGTCTGCAATGTCCTGATATCGAGGTCGCCGCTGGCGACCTTCTCGATTTTGGCGCGAAACACCTCCGGCAGCATGAAGTTGTCGCCAATGATCGCTATCTTTTTACGCATACTCGACTTCTCAATTTTCCTGCGATGTGGCCATGGCACGCCAGACCGGCCGCAGGGCCTGGTGCGCCAGCATGTAGGACGGAGTCATCCTGTCGTAGATCGCTGCGAGGGCCGGGTCGCTCGGCTCGGCCTCGCCGAGCAACGGCGTCACCCATTCGCCGACGCATTCGTCCATGGAGGCGTATTGGCCGACGCAGACCGCGGCGATCATTGCCGCACCGGCCGCACCGGCCTCCTCACGCGCGCTGGTGCGCGTGTCGGCGCCGATGGCCGCGCCCAGTATCTTGCGGAGCGCCGGGCTTCTGGCGGCGCCGCCGGTCAGGCGGATTTCGCGTGGCAGCGGCCCCATGGCGGCGTAGCAGTCGCGCGCCGCGAAGGCCAAGCCTTCGAAAACGGCGCGCACCAGATCGGCGTAGCCGTGCCGCGAGGAAATGCCGACGAAACCGGCCCTGGCATTGGCATCGACGAACGGTCCCCGCTCGCCGGCTTCCGACACGTAAGGCTGGTAGAGCAGCGAAGCCGGCCGCGAGGCCGCGATCCAGGCGTCGACCAGCGCGATCATCTCGCCATTGCTGCGGGTTATGCCTTGCGAGGCGAGAATGCCCGAGGCAAGCCCGAGCACCCAGTCGATGTTGAGCGTCGCCGCCATGTTGGACTGCATCTGTGCGAACACGCCGGGCGCCGGCATCGCCATGGTGTAGCCGGTCGCCGCCTCGTTGAGCTGCACATCGTCGGGCGTCTCGGCCAGCCGCATATGCATGCCGGTGGAACCGATGATCGAGCAGCCAGGCTTGCGCTCGCGGTCGAGAAGGCCGGCGCCGAGCGCGGTGCAGACGACGTCGACATAACCGAGCACGACAGGTGTCCCGGCGAGCATGCCGGTGACGGCCGCGGCGGCCGGCGACAGTCCGGTGCTGTGCCTGGTGCCGTCGACGATCGGCGGCAGCAGGTGCCTGAGATCGGCGACGCCGAGGACGTCGAGCACATCGTCGCTATAATCGCGGGTGCGGAAGTCGCCGAAGGTGAAAGTCCCTTCGGACGGATCGGTGGCGCGCTCGCCGGTCAGCTTGAAATAGAGCCAGTCCTTGCAGTGAAAGGCGGTGGCCGCCTTGCCGAGCATTTCAGGCATGGTGCGCTTCATGAAGACGAACTGCGAGCCCTGCTGGCAGGCGGCGAGCCCGCTGCCGGTCTTTTCGAAACGGAGCCGGTCATCGGGCCGCGCGCGGATTTCCTCGACGACGCCGGCGGCGCGCGCGTCGAGCCAGAGCCAGCCCTTCGCCACCGGCTCGCCCTTGCCGTCGATCAGCCAAGTGCCGTCGCCCTGCCCGGTGACCGCAATGGCGACGGTCCGGCTGGCGAGATCGGGCACCTTGTCGGCGAGCTGGCGCAGGGTCGTGGCGGCATCGGCCCAGGTGCGCGCCAGATCCTGTTCGGCGCCGCCGCCCGGCAGCGTCTCATAATGGTTCGGCGTCGCCGCCGCCGCGATCTGGCGGCCCTTCGTGTCGAAGGCGATGGACTTGATGACGGAGGTGCCGGCGTCGATGCCGATGAATATGTCGCGCATCACGCGAGCTCCATGCCGTGCGAGATGGCCTTGCCGCTCGCCTGGTCGAAGACGTGCAGGTTTTTCGGATCGATGCTGACATTGATGGGCGCGCCGAGGTCGAGCCGGGTGCGGTCATGCTCGACCAGGACCAGCGAGCCGCCGGCGAAATCGGCTGCGATGTGGGTCTGGTCGCCGAGCCACTGGTTGGCCGAGACCGTGGCCGGGACACCTTCCTTCGAGCGCCGAACCGCGTAGGGCCTGATGCCGATGACCACCCGTTCGCGGCTGAGCAACTGGTCGCGCACCGGAGCGCTGAAGGCGTCCTTGTCATAGTCGAGCGACAGCCCGTCGGGCAGCCGCAGGTTGATGCGGCCGGCGCCGGTCCCGACAAAGGCCTCGAAGACGTTCATCGGCGGCTCGCCGACGAAGGTGCCGGTGAACAGGTTCGCCGGACGCTCCTTGATCCGGTCCGGCGTGTCGAACTGCTGCAGCACGCCGCCCTCCATCACCGCGATGCGGTCGGCGAGCGCATTGGCCTCGGTCTGGTCGTGGGTGACCAGGATCGCGGTCAGGCCGCGCTCCTTGATGAAGTGCTTGATACGGCCGCGCAGCACGGCGCGAAGCTGCGGCTCGAGTTGCCCCATCGGCTCGTCGAGCAGATGCAGGTCGGCTTCCCGGATCAACGCCCGCCCAAGACTGGCACGCTGCTGCTGGCCGCCGGAAATAGAGCTGGGATAGCGCTCCAATATGTCCTCGATCTCCAGCAGCTTGGCGATGCTGGCGACCTTGGCGTCGACCTCGCTCCTGGGCAACCTTGCGGCCTTGAGGGCAAAGGCCATGTTCTCGCGCACCGTCAGCGGCGGATAGAGAGAGTAGCCCTCGAAGGCCATCGCCACATTGCGTTTGACCGGCGGCAAGGTGTGGACCTGGCGACCGGCGACCGCGATCGCGCCGCGCGAGACCTCCTCGAAGCCGGCGATCATGCGCAAGGTCGAGGTCTTGCCGCAGCCGGACGAGCCGAGCAGTGCCACGATCTCGCCCTTGCCGATCTCCATAGTCAGGCTCTTGACGGCGTGAACGCCCCTGTCGATCGGACCATAGAATTTGTCGACGCCTGAAATGGTGAGTGCGCTGGCGCTCATGCCGCTTCTCCGCTGCGCAGATTGACGATGTTCTTGGCGCCGATGCGCTCGCCACTGGCGTGATCGAACAGCAAGGCGCTCTTGCCGTCGACGGCGATATGGGCCTTGCCCTCGCTGCGGCCCGGCGTTCCGGCCGGACGCGAGACCAGGATTTCACGGCCGCGCACGGTGCGCACCAAGGTGACGATCTTCTCGTTGAGCGGCGTCTCGGCCTCGACTGTCACCGGAATGGCGCCGGGCTCGTTGTCGCCAACGAAATGCAGTGCCTCGGGCCGCAGCCCGATGATGCAGTCGCGGCCGATGGCGGTCTCGGGAGCATCGGTGAGATGGACCTGGACATTGGACAGGCCGACATAGACCCCCCTGGCATCCCGCGCGGGCTTGACGTCGAGCAGGTTGATGGTCGGGTCGCCGAACAGCCGCGCGATCTCGATGTTGGCCGGCTCGCGATAGATCTGCTCGGGCGTGCCGAGCTGCCGGATGACGCCTTGCGACATGACCGCGATGCGGTCGCCGAGCGCCATGGCTTCCTTGTAGTCCTGGGTGACGTAGACGACGGTGGCCCCGCGATCGGCGAGCAGCCGCGGCAGTTCGAGCCGCATCTCGAAACGTAGCTTAGCATCGACATTGCGCAAGGGATCATCGAGCAGCAAAAGCGGCGGCGAACCGACAAGGGCACGGGCAAGGGCCGTGCGTTGCTTCTGGCCGTTGGAGAGCGCGCGCGGCTTGTGGGAGAGCACATGGCCGATTTTCAACAGCTTGGCGACGCTCTCGACGCCGGCCTTGATCGCGCCTTGCGAGGAACGCTTGGCCTCCAGCGGCGTGGCGATGTTGTCGAACGCGCTCATATGCGGAAACAGCGCGAAATTCTGGAACGCCATGCCGACGCCACGGAATTCCGCGTCGACATCGGTCATGTCCTCGCCGCCGATGAATATTTTGCCTTCCTCGGGGTCGATGACGCCGGCGACGAGGCGCAGCAGCACCGTCTTGCCGGCGCCGGAAGGCCCGAACAGCACCAGCGTCTCGCCGTCGGCGACGGTCAGCGACAGATTGTCGAGGACGGTCTGACTCTTGTAGCGCTTGACGATATTTCTGAGTTCGAGGCTGGCCATGTCTATCCTTTCACCGCGCCGAGCGACAGGCCTTCGACCAGATAGCGCTGTGCGTAGAGGGCGAGCGCCAGCGTCGGCGTGATCGAGAGCACGATGGCCGCCGAGATCTGGCCGTACTGGATGCCTGACGAGGTGATGAAGGCGAGCGCACCGACAGTCACCGGCTGCTTGTCGGCCGAAGCCAGCACCAGCGCGAAGACGAAATTGTTCCAGGCGAAAATGAAGGCGAGCAGGCCGGCCGCCGCGATGCCCGGACCGGCGAGCGGCAGCGCGATCTTGCGGAAGGTGGCGAACCAGGAATGGCCGCCGATGCGATAGGCGTATTCGATGTCGGCCGGAATGTCCTCGAAATAGCCGCGCACGATCCACAGGATCAGCGGCAGGCAGATCAGCTGGTAGACCCAGATCAGCCCGATATAGGTGTTGGCGAGGCCGAGTTTCTGGAAATAGAGCGTCAGCGGCAACAGCACCAGCAGCGCCGGCGCGAACTTGAACGACAGCAACGTGAAGGCGATGTCCTCCGAGCCACGGAACTTGTGGCGCGCGAAGGCGTAGGCGGCCGGCACGCCGAGCAGCAGCGACACCGCAACCGAGGTCACCGACAGGAACACCGAATTCCAAAGGTTGCGCATGAAGGCGATGTCGAGCGTGCCGGCGGCGGTCATCAGCTTGCCGGTAATCAGCGCCGTGTAATTGGCGAGCGTAGGCTCGAAGATGAGCTGCGGCGGGATGCGCAGGATGGTCTCGTTGGTCTGGAACGACATCATGAAGATCCAGACGATCGGGAACATGAAGAAAATCACGACCAGCGTCAGCGCCGCGCCGCGCAGGATGCGTTCGAGCAAGGAGGTGTGTTCCATGGCCGCCTCCTATGCCTGGCCACGGGCGCGTTCGCGCAGCCGGAGCCAGTTCTTGATGAAGATGTTGGAGAGGAAATAGGTGATCGCCCACAGGATGATCATCAGCGCCGCCGAGCGGCCGACATTGGTCGACTGGAAGAAGTTGAGATAGGCCTCGACCTGGAAGACGGTCAGCGTGTCGCCCGGCCCGCCCTGGGTCATCGCGTAGATGATGTCGAACTGCTGGATGGAATCGAGCAGGCGGAACAAAGTCGCCGTCAGGATGTAAGGCGTCAGCATCGGCAGCGTGATGCGGAAGAAGACGAAGCTCCTCGGCACGCCGTCGAGGGCCGCCGCCTCGAAAGGCTGGGTCGGCAGGCTGCGCAGGCCGGCAAGCAGCAGGATCATGATGAAGGGCGTGTAGACCCAGATGTCGACCAGCACCACGGTGAACAGCGCCGTCGACGGCGACGAGGCCCAGCGGAAGTCCTGCAGCCCGATGAGGCTGGCGAGATAGCTCAGCACGCCGAAGCCGGGATTGGTCATCAGCTTCCACATCAGCGCCGCCAGTGCGGGCGCCGTCATCAGCGGCATCAACAGCATGATCGAGATGAAGTTGTTAAGCGTCGAGCGCTTCTGCAGCAGCAGCGCGATGGCGAGGCCCAAAAGCAGTTCCAGCACGACCGTGGTGCCGGCATAGAGCAGCGAGATCTTCAACGTGTTCCAGAACTTCGGATCGGTGAAGAAGGAGATGTAGTTGTCGCCCCAGTTGAACTGCCGCGCCCAGGGCTGGCTCAGCCGGTAGCGTTGGAACGAATAGACCACCGAGGTCAGGAACGGGATGAGGATGCCGATGCAGACCAGCAGAGCCGGCAGGCTGAGCACATAGGGCAGCACCCGCTTGCTGATCCTGAAGCCGGATGGCTTGAGCCTTTGCGATACCACCGCGGTCATCGAGCTGCTCCGTTGTTGCTGTCGCTTCGCCCTGCCGGCCGCCCAAGGGAGCAAGGCGGCCGGTCGGGCGAAATGGCGGTCACCTTTCGGCACCGCATCGCAAACATGAAAAGGTTTGACGAGGGCCGACCCGTCAAGCAGGCCGGCCCTCATTGCGACTTAACCGAGACCGGCTTCCTTGAGCTGGCCGTTGATGCTTTCGGCGAGCTTGTCGAGGCCCTCGTCGACCGGCACTTCCTTGGCCACCATCTTCTGCAGCGTCGCCGCCCATTCGGTGGTGAGGTCGAAGAACAGCGGCTGCGCGGTGAACTTGATCGAGGCGCCCGGCGCCGAGGCGTCGAACATCTCGACATAGCCGGGATAGCTCTTGTTCAGCTTCTCACGGAACATCTCGTCCTTCCACACCGATTGGCGGACCGGATTGACGAAGTCCATCTTGGTAGCGCCGAACAGCCCATGCTCCGGCCCGGAGGCCCATTGCATGAAGTACCAGGTGGCGTCCTTGTCCTTCGAGAAGTTGGACATCGCCAGCGACCAGATCCAGATGTTCGGTGTCGCCGCCTTGGCTGCCGGGTTGGCCTTGAAGCTAGCAAAAGCGAGCTTGCCGGCCATCTTGTTGTCGCCGCCATTCATGAAGTAACCGAGGATGTCGGCGTCGAAGATCATGGCCGAGGCGCCGGCGCCGAGATCGGTGCCGACCTGATACCAGGTATAGGTCGACCAGTCCTTGGGGCCGCTCTCCTGGATCATCTGAACCCATTGCTTGTGGAAAGCCTTGGACTGGGCGGTGTTCATCGCGGCCGACAATTTGCCATCGGCCGAGACGTTCAGGTCCTTCTGATCGAAATTGGCGTAGGCCGACAGGAAGCCGGGATGGATGGTCGCCCAGGAGCGCGAACCGCGCACGCCGATACCATAGACGCCACCACCGACATCCTTGGTGAGCTTGGCGGCCGCGGCCACCATCTCGTCCATGTTGCCGGGGATCTTGACGCCCGCCTTGTCGAACATGGCCTTGTTGTAGGTGATGTTGTTCTGCTCGAACCCCCACGGAATGCACCACTGCTTGGCATCATCCGAACCCAACGCGCCGCCCGGCTTGCCATTCCAGGCGCAGGAATTCTTGACGCCGGGCAGGAAGTCGTCCCAGGCATAGTTCGGGTTGGTCTTGGCCGGATCCTTGATCCATTCGTTGAGGTCGGTGATCCAGCCGGCTGGGCCGTAGGTCCAGGTCATGTAGGCGCCGGTCATGAAGGCGTCGTATTCGGGCGAGCTCGCCGACAGTGCCGCCGTCACCTTGTCGAAATAGACGTCTTCGGGGAAGACGTCATAGACGACGTTCATGCCGGTCAGCTTCTTGAAGTTCTCGAGGTCTGCGATCATGGCGTCGGCATAGGGATGCTTGTTGAGCAGGAGCTTGATGGTCTTGCCCTTGTGCGCCTGCCAGTCAAAGTCCGCGGCAAGCGCGCGCGTCTGGCCCAGGTTGAGCAGCGTGCCGGCGGTGCCGGCGGCGAGGCCCATCGCACCCAGGCCCTTGATCAGTCCGCGACGGTCGACTTGTCCGCGCAGGAAGGCGTCTATGAGGTCTTTCTCTTTCTCATGCATTTCGTCTTCTCCTCCACAGGGTAGTTTCAACTGAACTGTTGCCGGCTACCCGACCGGCGTCTCTTCCACGAGCGATCGCGCCGTCCGCTCGTCCGTTATCAGGCCCTTGAGATAGCGCCCCTCCAGCACCGACTTGATGGCACGAACCTTGATCCTGCCGCCGGCGACGGCGACGATCCGGCGGCTGGCGATATCCTCGCGCGCCAGCGCCAGCGCCCGGTTGGAGACGGTCGCCGCCACCGCCTTGCCGGCCTCGTCGAAGAAATGGCCAAGCAATTCGCCGACGCCGCCATTGCGGCGGATCTCTTCCATCTCGCCCTTCTCGATCATGCCGGTGGCGACCAGCGACGCCTCGCGTTCGGCGGTACCGATGCCGGCGAACAACAGATCGGCGGACCGCGCGAGATCGAAGACCTCGTTGATGCCCTTCTGGCCCAGCAGCACGATGCGGTCCTCCGCCGTGTTGGCGAACATCGGAACCGGCATCACATAGGCTTCGGCGCCGGTGCGTTCGGCGAGACGATGGATGACGTCATGCGGATTGGCCGAGAATTTCCGCGTCAGGCCGCCGAGCAGCGAAACGAAGCGGATCCGGTCGGTGGTGGTGCGCGGCAGATATTCGACGCAGGCGGCGAGCGTGCGGCCGTGGCCGACGCCGATCAGCGCCTGCTCGCCGCGCTCGATCTCGCGCTTGAGGAACTGCGCGCCGGCAATGCCGAGCGCCTTGAGCGGCAGGTCCTCGGAATCGAAATCCGGAACCACCTCGCAATAGTCGAGGCCGTAGCGGCGGGACAAATCGTCCTCGAGCTCGACGCATTCCGACACTTCACCGTCGATATAGACCTTCACCAGCCCTTCCTGGTTGGCCTTGGTGATGAGGCGGTGGGCTTTGAGGCTGGTCAGCCCCAGCCGCTTGGCAACCTCTGACTGGGTCAGGCCGCCGGCGTAGTGAAGCCATGCGGCGCGCGCCGCCATGCTGGCGTCATCGTCGCGCAAGAGGCCATTTCCAAAACCAACCACGTTTCCGTCCCGGTGATATTTTTATCAGTTGCTGCAAAATTTTTCACATGGCTCGATCAGAGTCAAGCGACCGCTGCGCGCAATTCACGACATGATGGCCAGGGCGGGCGTCGGCCGGCCCTTTGGCGATGTCAGCGCGTGGTGATGCGAAGCGGCCCTTGCGCCGTGCCTGTCAGCACCGCGGGCGTTTCAACGTTGCTTTTGGTTGCCGCTCTGGCGATGCCAAGCGGGCTTCTGGCGGCGAAGATAGTCGCGCCTCAGGCGTCAGCCATGGTATCATCGGCCTCGGCGCGGACCAGCTTGATATCGGCCCCGGCAGCCCAGGCGCCGATATCCTCGCGACGCAGTGCCGCGGCCATCATGTCGGGAAACAGATCCGGCGTGCAGGCAAAGACGGGAATGCCGAGTGCCGCAACCGACCCGGCCATTTTGGGGTCATAACCCGGCCTGCCCTGATCGGTCAGCGCCAGGAGCACGACCACATTGACGCCCGAGCGAACGAGTGCCGCCAGCCGCTGCAGCAATTCCTGGCCATTGCCGCCTTCATAGAGGTCGGTGATCAGCACCATATGCGACTTGGTCGGCCGTTCGATGCGGTCGGCGCAATAGGCGACCGCCTGGTTGATGTCGGTGCCGCCACCAAGTTGCACGCCGAACAGCACCTCGACCGGATCGCTGAGCTCCTCGGTCAGGTCGACGATCGCCGTGTCGAAGCAGACCAGCTTGGTCCGCACCACCGGCAAGGAGGCCATCACGGCGGCGAATATCGAGGCATAGATCACCGAACTGGCCATCGACCCGGACTGGTCGACGCACAGCACAACCTCGTCCAGGTCGACCATCCGACGTTGCTGGCGCATGAAGCCGATCAATCTTTCCGGCACGATGGTCTTGTGCTCGGGCTGATAGTGGCGAAGGTTGGCCGAAATGGTGCGCGGCCAATCTATGTCGCGCTGGCGCGGGCGGTTGGTGCGGCGCGAGCGGTCGAGCGCACCGCGTATCGCCTCGGCGGTCTTCTGCTCCAGCCGTTGCATCAGCTTGGCGACGATGTCGGCGATGATCGTGCGGGCGACGTCCTTGGTCTTGGCCGGCATGACCGAACGCAGCGAGATCAGATCGGCGACCAGATTGACATCCGCCTCGATCGCCTTGAGGAATTCCGGCTCCATCAGCATCTGCTTCAAATTGAGCCGTTCGAAGGCATCCTTCTGGACGATCTGCACCACCTGCGCTGGAAAGAACGACCTGATATCGCCCATCCATTGCGCGACTTTCGGCGCCGATCGCCCCAGCCCGCCGCGCCGCTTGCGCGGATCGGCACCAGCATCGCCCGCGCCGTCGCCATAGAGCGCATCGAGTGCCGCCGAAAGCCGCTTGTCGGTCTCGGAAAGCGCTGCCGATGACGGATCATCGGCGCCGATCGCCAGGCGCCAGCGGCGCTCGCGCTCGTCGCCCGCCTGGCCGGATTCGCTCATGTCGATCCCGTCATCCATGGTCATTCTCGCCCCTGAGCAACGGCGCGAGCCGATCGAGATGCCGGCGCCACGCCTCGCCGCCATCAGGTGTTGGTGTCAGCCCGGCCGGCAGGCGTCTGGCGCGGCCGAGCACCGCTTCGATCAGCCGCCGCCGCTCCATCGAGTCGAGGTGCGAAAAGACCCGGCGCAACAGCGGCAAATGCGCGACGAATGCCTCCTCGTCGAGCGATTTGAGCCAGGCGTCCACCGCACCGCGCAAACCTTCGTCGTAAATGAGCCGCTGGCCGGCAGTGCTGAAGAAGCCCTCGAAGAACCCCGCGGCCTCGGTGACCGCCGTGCCCGGCGACAGGCGCCGCGCGATCAAGCCCGCCGCTGCTTCAGCCGATAGATGGCCGGCCTCGTAGAGCAGATGCGCGGCACATCCCGCCACCAGCGCCGTCGAGCGCGATCCGTCGAGCACGGCAGCCAGTCCGTTGCGCCAGGCATCCAGGACGTCCTGTTCCGGTTCGACCAGCTTGATCGCCTCGTCGGCCTTGCGCATGGCGCCGACCAGGGCGGAGGAAGCCTGCGCATCGAGATCACGGGCGGCATAAGGGAGTGCGATCCCGCCTTCGACAATCAGTCGCGCCAGAAGACCGGACAGGCGGGCGGTTTCAGTCTTGCGGGCTTCGCCGTAGCGGATGATGTCGGCGAGCGGCGGAACCGATGCCAGGATTTCCAGGCATTCGCTGCTGTGCGCCGCGCGTTCCTCCAGCGTCGCGAGACCGACGGTCGAGGCTTCCGACAGGTTTGCCGTGATGGCGCCTTGTACGAGTGCCGCCAAGGCATCGAGGGATGCTGCCGCGGAAATCATCTGGATCAGCCGGCCGTTGGCGGCCTTTTCGATGGTTGGGCCATGGACCAGGTTCTCGACCAGGCGAACGGCATATTCTGGCTCCCATGACAGGGTCCAGCGCTCGCGGAAGGTGCCGCGGCTGCGGCCTGCGTCGGTCAGCTTGCCCCAATGCACGCCAAGCACGTTCAGCCGGTGCAGCAAGGTCGACCGAAACAGCCCGCTTTCGCTGCGCAGGTCGACCGACAATTCGCGCTCCAGCGCCTCGGGCTTCAGCCGCGCCGCCTTCTGGTTGCGCTGCAGGTCCTCGATCAGCGGCGCCAACGGGGTATCGGGCGGAATTTCGCCGACATCCGCACCCAACAGCAGTTCGGCCTCGACCAGCGCCCACAGGATGGCTTCGCCGTTGAACAAGGCGGCGATCGCGGCGTCGCGCAATTCCTCGAAGCCGGGCTTTGGCCGTTCGCGGATCACAGCCAGCGCGCGGGCCAGCCTTTCGGCTTCGATCAGCGAGGCGGTCGAGACCATATGCCCCTTCGCCCTCAGCACCGCGGCGATCATGGCGAGCCACAAGGTCGCCGCGTCATGCCGGCCGCGGGTGCGCCACAGATGCTTGCACCAGCCCGGTGCGACAACGCCGGCGCCATAGCCGAAGCCAAGCGCCAGACGCGGTCCGGTCCAAGGCGCCCAGGTCATCGTGCTCTTGCGCCGGGCTAGCCCTTTCAGGAGGGCCTGATCCTCTTTTTGCGGACGTGTCGCCTGCAGTGCCGGCACATGGAAGGCGCCGCAGACGACAGCGATCGGCCCGTCGAATTCCTTGCGCGCGGCGGCGATCTCAAGCCGCATATGCGCTTCGCGTTTGGCCTCGAATTCGGCAAGCGGACCTTCGCCTTCGCGCAGTGTCGTCATCGCATCGGCTATGGCCGCGAAGATCGGCCCCGGCTCCGGGTTCTGCTCGATGATGTCTGCCCACCAGCTTTCGCCATCCTCGTAGCCGGCGGCTTGTGCCAGCGCGCCGATCGGGTCACGCAGATGCGGCGCCGTTTCGCTCTCGACCTTGGCTTCCGTTTCGTCGGCGGCAGCTTCCTGCGCATCGTCAAGCGGTGCTACCCGGGCTGATGACGGCAGGTCGATGAAGCGCAATGCCGCGTTGTTGCCAACGGCCCACAGGGCCGCCTGGTATTCCGGCGAGAACTCGGCGAACGGCCAGAAGCTTGTCGAAGCCGGATCGTCTTCGGGATAGCACAGCAGCGCCACCGGCGGCTGCATTTCGGGGCGGGCGAGCAACGGCAGCAGCGCGGAAGCATCCGCGGGCCCCTCGATCAGCACGGCGACCGGTTTCAAGTCCTGCAACGCCTGCACCAGGCTGTCGGCGGAGCCGGGCCCGTGATGGCGTATGCCGAAATAGGAAACCTCGCCCTGCGCAATGGCGTCAGATCGCTGCGTTCAAGGCCGCGTAATAACCGGCATAGTCGGGCCGCTTCTTCAGCACCGTCTCCAGATATTCCTCCAGCACGAGCTTGTCCTGCACCGGATCTTTCACGATCGCGCCGACGAGGCTGGCGGCCAGGCCTTCGGCGCCGAGCTTGCCGCCGTCGAACCATGCCGCCTGGCTAAGCCCTCCGACCATGGTCGCGATCGCCTCGGCCGTGGACAGCGACCCGGATGGCGTCTTCAACGTCACCTTGCCGTCCGATGTCGCGCCCGAGCGAAGCTCGCGGAAAATGGTCAGCACGCGAGCGATCTCGTCGCCGACATTCTTCGGCACCGGCAGGTCGAGACCGCCGGCCATCTCGCCGACTCGCTTGGAGACGATCGCCACCTCCTCCGCCATGTCTTCGGGCAAGGGCAGCACGACGACGTTGAAGCGGCGCTTCAGCGCCGAGGACAATTCGTTGACGCCCTTGTCGCGGTTGTTGGCGGTGGCGATGATGTTGAAGCCGCGTTGCGCGTAGATCGAGGTGTTGAGCTCGGGGATCGGCATCATCTTTTCGGACAGCACGGTGATCAGCGTATCCTGCACGTCCGAACCCATGCGCGTCAGTTCCTCGAGGCGGCAGAGCTTGCCGCCTTGCATGGAGCGATAGAGCGGTGTCGGCACCAGCGCCTCCTCACTCGGGCCCTTGGCCAGAAGCTGTGCGTAGTTCCAGCCATAGCGGATCTGGTTTTCGTCGGTGCCGGCTGTGCACTGCACAATCAGCGTCGAGTCGCCCATGATGGCGGCGGCGAGATGCTCCGACACCCAGGATTTGGCGGTACCGGGAACACCAAGCAGCAGCAGGGCGCGGTCGGTTGCGAGCGTCGCCACCGCGGTTTCCATCAATCGGCGACGGCCGACATATTTCGGCGTAATCGGCGTGCCGTCGTCGGCTTTTCCGCCAAGCAGATAGGTCAGCACCGCCTTTGGCGACAGGCTCCAGCCGGCGGGCTTTTGCCGATCGTCGTTACGCGCCAGCGCCTGCAACTCGCCGGCATAGGCCTGCTCGACCGGAAGACGGATGACTGCGTTCATTTGCTGTTCTCCGGATTTGATCATTTTCGAGATTCGGACTGATATTCGGCCAGCGCCGCGTTGAGGCGCAGCAAGCCGAGCGAAGGGGCTGCCGGCGGCATGCCGGCTGTTACCATCTCGTCGATCAGCCGCTTTGCCGTGGCTGACGTGGCAAGAAAGCCAAGCATTTCGAGGACGTTGTCGGCGGTCCGCCTGGCGGCGTCATCGCTTCCGCCAACGGCCGGACGCAGCGCCTGCAGGACCTGCCCAAGGTCGCCCCACTCCACCCAGCCCGCCTCGGCGGCTTCGAGCAGGCTGAGCGAGGCGAGATATGCCGCGTCTTTCAAGATCAGCCGGATGAGGGCCTGTTTTCTTCCGGTATCCAGGCGCGGCATCAACTGGAGCACGAAAAGCGCCGGCTTGCCGCCTTCCGCGACAAGCGTGTCGGCCATCTGCGCCACCGCGCCATCGCTGCCCGAGGCGGCCACCATTCGCGCGAAAAAGATATCGGCATTGTTGTCGGCGCCGAACTGCCAACCGGCGATGAATTCGGTTTCGCCAACGCCAAAGCGTGTGGCGAGATCAACGAGATTGCAGGCGCCGAACAATTCGGCGCGGCGCTGGTCCTGCGCCGGGGATTTTGGTTTCACCGGCGTGTAGGTCGTGCGACGGCGGATGAACCCGGATTTGCCCGCGCTGATGAAGGCCGCAAGTTCGGTGACCGGATCTTCGCCTCCGCCCTCACCTGGAAGGCCGTGCTGCCCCAACCTTGCCAACAGCCGGCCGGCGAGTTCGCGCACCTTGCCTGAGCGATCGGCGGAGAGGCCCTTCAGAAACGGCACGTCATCCGGCCCCAGCCCGAAATGCATGAGTTGGATAAGGGCAAGCCTGATCTCCGCAGGCTCGCCTGATCCCTTGGCCTCGATCAGCAGTCGAGCCAAAGCCGGTTCGCGGCGGCGCATCTCGGCCAGTGCCGTACGCCGCGCCGCGGGGTAGAAATCATCCCAGTTTTGCGCCGTCAGCCTGTCTTGGCTGATATGGCTCTGCCCTTCGACGCCCGCCTGCCAGTCGACCCAGGGAGCATAGACATCAGGACTGTCCTGATCCGACGCGCCCGGCATCCAGTCCATCGGATGCAGCACCAGGCCATGGCTGGCGACAAGCGTCACCACCCGTGCCTTGCCCCTTGTGTCGGCCGCCTGTTTGAGTGCGGCTCTGACAAGCGGCCGCAGCCGGTCGGGCAACATCGGCAAAGCGAGTTCTGGTAACGGAGGGCGGCGTTTCAGCGCCGATGGCGCGGCGGGCCGCAAGGCGATTTCAAGCGCCTGCGCGGCGATCGCCAGCAGCCGGCGCTCCTTCTCGTCGGGGTCCGAACCGCCGGCGATTTGCTGCCACGCCACCGGGGCCAGGTCGAAGCTCGCTCCGCCGGTGATCCAGCAGTCACGCATCGTCGCCAAGCCTATCTGCTCAAGCTCGTTCACGACAGGTCAAGCCTCCCGAAACTGCTCCGCGCCGCCAGGAGGTCGAGCCGGCTGCCATTCCAAAGCGCGACCGTGGCCGCGAGATCGATGCCGAGCAGGGTTGGACTGACAGCCTCGTTGATCGGCAAGGCGATGCCGTTCGGGTCGCCAGCCGCCTGCCACCAGGGCGCGCGCCGGTCGTCGAGCAGGATCGCACCTGGCGGCAGCATGACAGGACAATCGGTGAGCCACGGCGCGGCGTCCTGACAGGCAAGATGCGTAGCGAGCGGATCCGGTTCGCTCGATGCGACAGCAGGCCATTCGCCCGACGAAACCTCCCCCTTGCGGTCCATCACCAGGGCACGCAGCGGCTGGCGTGACGGATAGAAGATCAGCCGCGCGTCGAAGCGGTCGCCTGGCGTGAAGGCGTTGGACCGGCGGCCGGCCGAAGCAGGGAAATAATCGAGCAGAAGCGCGAATTGCGGAGCGGCACTCCTGATATCGAGCAGCCAGGTCGAATGGCTGACGAGGCCATCGCGGCGGTTTTCGATCTTCTCGCCGAGAACCTCCCATGCACTTTCGACCTGGACCGCGTGGGGGCTGGCCAGAACCTGCTCGCGCGTTTCGGAAGTCGACACCAACCGCTTCAGTTCGGGATCGTCGGGCGCGGCACGCCAGGCCTTGGCCAGCAGCACCAGCTTGCCAAGTTCGCGGATCGCCGCATCGGGCCGTTCTTCGCTGCGCAGCGACATCAACCGCGACGGAATCTCATCGAGACGGCCGGCAAGAGCCGTCGCCTTCATGTCGACCAGCCGCGCGGCAATCCGGCGGCAACGGTCGCTGCTGTTGTCGACAAATCCGGCAAGACCAAGCCGCAACTGATCCGATATCCACTGGTCCATCTCGTCCAGCGCCGCCGACACCGAAGATCGTGTCTCCTCGGCCCGCTTGCGCTGTGCTGCTTCGCGGCGTTCCACGGCCGCCGCGTCTTCCACCTCGGTGTTCTCGTCGTTCCGCGCGGCTTCACCGATGCTCTTGCCGCCGGCACCCGAGGCCTGTTGCGTGGGCGGCGGCGTGGTCTTCCTGCGGCGGCCAAGCCAATCATTCACCCACTCCGGCGTCGAATCGGCGGGGGTAAAGCTGGTCGGCACCGTGGCGGCGATCCACATCAAGGCCAGGCTGTGCTTGCAGGGGAATTTTCGCGACGGGCACGTGCATTTATAGCCATGATCGCCGGTGTCGACGACCACACGATAGGGATTGGAGCCGGATCCCTGACACTCGCCCCACATAAGGGCCAGCGCTTCGTTCTTTTCGAGGCGTGGCCAGTTCGATCGTTTGGTCAGCTTGGAAGCGGCGCTCAGCGATGCCTGGTCAGGGGCAAGCGCCTCGATCGTTTTCAAGTCAAATTCCAAGCCGCGCCTCTGGTCGCCAGAACGAATGCCAGTTGCCAGTATAGATGGCCGTCTGTGACGGATTCTTGTAGCAGCGGCGGACTGGAGATCAATACAGGCGCTGCGTGCCGATTGTCCCTACCAGCCCGCTGCGCACGCAAAAAGGCGATATTGGCGAGGCCCGCCAATAAATCCTATTGGAGGATTCGTGTGGGCGCGTGGCCTGGATCCCGCGCCATATCGGCATGGACCTCCCCCTCGGCCAGCGAACGATCGAGCCCCGTCGCCACCACTGAGACCCTGAACCGGCCTTCCATGCTCTTGTCGAAGATGGCACCGACGATGATGTCGGCGTCCTCGTAGACTTCCTCGCGAATGCGGGTGGCCGCCTCGTCGACCTCGAACAGGGTCATGTCCCTGCCGCCCGATATCGACACCAGGACGCCCTTGGCGCCCTTCATGGACATTTCGTCGAGCAGCGGGTTGGCGATCGCGGCTTCCGCCGCCTTCATCGCCCGTCCGTCGCCGGACGCCTCGCCGGTTCCCATCATGGCGCGGCCCATGCCGCGCATCACCGATTTGACGTCGGCGAAGTCGAGGTTGATCAGGCCTTCCTTGACGATGAGGTCGGTGATGCAGCTGACGCCGGAATAAAGCACCCGGTCGGCGATCACGAAAGCGTCGGCGAAGGTGGTCTTGGCATCGGCGATGCGGAACAGGTTCTGGTTGGGAATCACGATCACCGTGTCGGCGGCCTCGCGCAGCCGCTCGATGCCCTCTTCGGCCATCTGCATGCGGCGCCTGCCCTCGAAGGTGAACGGCTTGGTGACGACGCCGACCGTGAGGATGCCGGCCTTGCGCGCCGCCTGGGCGATGATAGGAGCAGCACCGGTTCCGGTGCCGCCGCCCATGCCGGCGGTGACGAAACACATATGGGTGCCGGCCAGATGATCCATGATCTCGTCAAGCGATTCCTCGGCCGCGGCACGCCCAATCTCGGGCAACGAGCCGGCGCCAAGGCCTTCCGTGACGTGCGCGCCAAGCTGGATCAGCCGCGTCGCCTTCGACATGGTCAGCGCCTGCGCATCGGTGTTGGCGGCAATGAACTCGGTTCCCTGAAGCTGTTCCACGATCATGTTGTTGATCGCGTTGCCGCCACCGCCGCCGACGCCGATAACGGTGATCTTGGGTCTCATCTCGGAGATTTCCGGCTTCTTGAACTCGGCCATGCCTGCTTCTCCTTCGCCAATTGCGCGCGCTTCACGACCCACAAGCAGACTGCCGGTAAGACATTGCAATCGAGCGGCGTGACGCGAATCAGTCCGTTCGGATGGGTACCCCAAAAAGCCAGAGAGCGGCCGCACGTGCAAGTGTGTGAAGGTCAAGTTTTGTGATGAAGAGGCCGACCTGCGAGAACGCGATTGTCCGGTCCCGGGTGATCGCGATACTGTCGTCGCGGATCAGGCGCCACGACGGATGCCTGGCGATGGCCGGGCGGAACCCGCCTTTGCCAATCGTCTCAATGGCCAGGACGGGATCTCCGCGGAGTTCGACATCAATCAAAGCTGGAGGGGTATATCTCCCTTCCAGAACCCAAAAAGGCATGAAAGAGTTGTCCAGTTTGCCAGCCATGAGATTGCGTCAGCCGGGATTGCGGCGCGGACTTTCGCGGCGATGAAACGCCCCGTCGATCACGGCGCCATGGCCGTCTCAGGCTACACCGTTCCCTGGCATACAGCGGCCGGAACACCGGTCGCCCTTCATGTCTCGTCGTCGCGGCAGCTACGCGACGTGCAGGTCGTGCGGCTCGACACGCCCGCGGCCGAGCCGATGGACTGGCGCGTCGAGCCGACGGGAAATGGGGTGTCCCACCGCGATTTCGATCATGGATCCTTCCTGAAGATCGCGGCGGCGGAACTGGCCAAGGCCACCGAGATCGAAGGCGTCGCCTTCGAAGTGTATTTGACGCGCAACGATGGCGCCCGCGTGCTGTTCGAGAGCGGAAACCTGCGCCTCGGCTTGCAGGACGGGCGGCTGACGTCAGGCCACGACGGCAAGCCGCTCGAAACCGACTTGGCCTTGCCGGCAAAGACCTGGCTCAAGGTCGAGATTTCGGCAAACGACGGCGTGACCGTGCTGCGCATCGAATCGGACGATCTCCTGTCGCCGTTTCGCCTGCATCGTCAATTCGACCTCCCCTGGCGGCCCCTGTCCGGAGACATGGTCTTCGGGACCAGCGCGGCAAACGACCTCAGGTCTCTCAACGCCAAGTTCTCGGCAATCGCGCTGCGAACCGCGGCCGGTCGCATCGCTTGGGCGTTTCCTACTCTGCTGCCGAGCGGCCCGCTCTCTTCGACAGGCGCCGATCGCGTCCTCTTGCTGGAAACGGTCAACCAGCCTGCTTTCTGCATGACCTCGCGCCGCTGGGACGGGTCGAGTTTCGACCCCCGCCTGGTGCCGTCGCATTACGACGCCGTGCATTGCCACGACGACGACATGGGCGCGCTGCAGTGGCCCGCCTCCCACCAGTTACAGGTTCCCGCCGAGACGCCGTCCGGGGTCTATGCCTTCGAGGTCGGTCACGATGAAGGATCGGAGCGCGTCGTCTTCTTCATCACTTCGTCGGTGCGCCGGGCGCCGCTGTTGTTCCTGGTGCCGACGGCCACCTATCTCGCCTATGCCGATGAATTCCTGCCGGCGCATCTCTACGAATGGATGTGCGAGGATCGCGGCCAGCGCTTCGCGATCGACAACAATCTGAAGTCGCTCTACGACTACCACAGTGATCTCAGCGGCGTGTCTATCTGTTCCACCAGGAAGCCGAAGGCGACGCTGCGCGACGACTACAATTATCCGCTGTGCGGTTGCCCGCACAATCTGCCGGTCGACCTGCACTTTCTGCGTTTCTGCCACAGCAACGGCATTGCCTTCGATCTCATCACCGACCGCGACCTGCATGAGCGGGGCCTTGCCGGCCTGCAGGATTATCAGGCTGTCATCACCGGCAGCCATCCCGAATATATGTCGGTCGAGATGGAGCATGCGCTGCGCCAGTTCGCGGCGGCGGGCGGCAGCATCGCCTATCTCGGCGGCAATGGCTTTGCCGGCAAGGTCGCATTCAAGGACGATCTGATGGAACTGCGCCGCTCGCCGCTCGAGGCGGGCCGGACCTGGGACGGCCCCATCGCCGAACAGTCACTGTCGATCACCAACCAGCCGGGCGGCTATCTGCGCGCCAGTGGGCGCGGTGAATTCTCGCTGACCGGCGTCGCGATCTCGCTGATGGGTTTTGACGGCGCGCGACCCTTCACACGCACGCCGGAAAGCCATCAACCCTCGGCCGCGTGGTTGTTCGACGGCGTCACCAGCGAGACCTTCGGCGACGAGGGCATCGTGCTTGGCGGCGCCGCCGGCTACGAAGTCGATGCCACCGATCCGCATCTGGGCACGTCCCCCGACACCATGGTCATTGCCCGCGCGACCGGCTTCCCGGACAGCTTCGTCCATGATGCCACCCGTTGGTACGAGGGAGGTGACAGCGAGCGCGACGGCCGCCGCTGCGCGGAGATGACGCTGCGCCATCTGTCTTCGGGCGGCCTGATCTTCTGCGCGAGTTCGGTCGCCTGGTGCGGCGCCTTGCCGGCGGGCGATGCCATGAACGACGTCGGCCGGATCACCAAGAATTTGCTGACGCATCTGGCGGCGGAAAAGAGCCGGCAGGCCGGGGATCGATAGCCCGGAAAGGAAGGCAACCCACCGCACCGCGCCGGTTGGGGCAGTTGGCTTGCCGCGCAACGACCGAAGCGTCTATCATGCATGATCAATCGGCGGCTTGGGTGTTCCCGCCGTGCCCGGCTCAAGGTTTGTCCGCGGCGCGTGTCGTCAGGTCAATTTCAGAACGCATGAAGCAACGCCCCCGCCAATGGCCGACAGAACACATTTCGGTTTGACCGCCGTCGACACCGTGCCCTTGCACGAGAAGGTCTATCTGGAGCTCGTGCGGGCTTTGATGTCAGGGCAATTCCTGCCCGGCCAGAAGCTGACCTCGCGCAAGCTTGCCAGGGAACTGGGCACCAGCGACATGCCGGTGCGCAGTGCCTTCATGCGGTTGCAGGCCTTGCGGGCGCTGAGCCCGATGCCGAACGGCAGCGTCGAGGTGCCGGTGATCTCGGCCGAAAGGTTCTCGCAGTTGACCGCCGTGCGCACGATCCTCGAAGGCCCGGCGACCGAGCTTGCGACAAAACTGATCAACGGCAACAATCTGCGGGCGATCCGACGCCATTGCGCGGAATTGACCCTGGCCGCCCGCAAGGGCGACATCGGCGACTATCTCAGGAAGAACCACGATTTCAAATTCTCGATCTACCGTCATTGCGGCAACGAGCAGATGGTCTTCCTGATCGAGACGGTGTGGATGCAGGTCGGCCCGTTTCTCAGAAACCTCGCCATGGGGTTCGAGGACGACCTCTCCTCCATTCTGGACATCGACTATCACGAGGAAGTCGTCGCGGCGATCGAGGCACAGGACGGCGCGCGGGCGCGCGCGGCCATCGTTCGCGACATCGACGAGGGCGCCGCGCATATCCTGCGGCAGGCCAGGTTTCCGGAAGCGAGGAGCTAGACCAGGGTCTCCTGGACCCGTCACCAGATGCCACTTGGCTTTCCCTTGCCTTGCCGCTATGTTGCGATCGCAAATCGCGCAATTGGTTCCTGAAATGCCTCCTGACATCCCGGCTAATTATCTGAAAAAATGAAGGAAATTCTTCCGACTGATGTCGGAGATGCCTTCATGAACTCATCAGCTGTCTTGTCGTTAAATAGGGTGGCCGCCTCAGGCGCGGCACCGCAGGGAACCAGAGGTAACGGAAATTGAGCGATGCAATTGCGGACGTTCTGAGCTGGCTTGAAAGCAGAAACGACATCCAGAGCCTGAGGGCGGCGGTGTGCGACCTCAACGGCGTCATGCGGGGAAAACGCATCCCGGTAGAGCAGGCCCGCAAGGCGCTCGAAGGCAAGCTGCGCATGCCCTACTCGCTGATCGGGCTCGACATCTGGGGCGAGGATATCGAAGGCAACACGCTGGTTTTCTCCACCGGCGATGCCGACGGCCTTTGCCAATGGACGGGACGCGGCATCCTGCCGGTGGACTGGACCGCGCATCCGACCGCGCTTGTCCCGCTCTGGCTGGCCGACGAGAGCGGAGCGCCCTATCTCGGCGATCCCCGGCGCGCGCTGGCCCGTATCCTCGACCGTTACAAGGCGCTCGGCCTGACCCCGGTCGCGGCGACAGAACTTGAATTCTATCTGGTTGATCCGCAGTCGCAGCGGCCGGTCGGACCTGTCTCGCCGGTCACCGGGCGGCGTCTCGATTCCGACGCGGCATTGTCGATCGACGAGATCGACGATTTCGAGGCCTTCATCCACGACGTCTACGAGGCCTGCCGGGCGCAAGGCATTCCCGTCGACACGGCGATTGCCGAAAACGGCGTCGGCCAGTTCGAGATCAACCTCAACCATGTCGCGGACGCCCTGCGGGCCGCCGACGATGCGGTGTTGTTCAAACGCACGGTGAAAGGCATTGCCCGCAAGCATGGCTTTGCCGCCTGCTTCATGGCCAAGCCCTATGGCGACCGCGCCGGCAACGGCTTTCACGTCCATTTCAGCCTGGTCGACGCCGACGGTCGCAACGTGTTCGACGACGGCACCGATCAGGGCTCCGAAACCATGCGCAACGCGGTCGGCGGGCTGCTGGCGGCGATGGCCGAGAGCACGCTGGTCTTCGCACCGCACTTCAATTCGTATCGCCGCCTTCGCCCGCGCTCCTATGCACCGACCGCGGTCGCCTGGGGTTACGAGAACCGCATGGTCGCGATCCGCATTCCCGGCGGCCCGACCGGGGCGCGCCGCATCGAGCATCGCGTGTCGGGGGCGGATGCCAATCCCTATCTGGTGCTTGCCGCCATATTGGGAGCAGCCCTGATCGGCATCGAAAGACAGATGTCGCCGGGCGAGCCTACCGGGAGCGATGGCCAAGGCGCGGCGCCAGCCAAGCTACCGCCGGACTGGGCCTCCGCGATCGCCACTTTCGAAGGTGGAACGCATGTGGCGGAGATCTTCCCGGCGATCCTGCGTGACTCTTTTGTCGCCTGCAAACGCCAGGAGTTGAACACCTTTGCCCTCAATGTCAGCGACTTCGAGATCGAGACCTATCTCGAAAGCGTCTGAGTGTTTACGGCGATCATCCGGCCTTCAGCACCGAGACCGCCGCCTCGCTGTTGTGGACATAGTCGTTGGCGTCGGGCTGCCTCTGCACCAACAGGATGAACAACAGGTCGGTCAGCGTCAGCTGGGCGTCGCGCGCGGTGATGGAGGAGGAGCGCGCTCGCTCCTCGTCGGCGATGGTGTAGAGGCGGATGTCGGCGACCCGGCTCAGCGGATTGTCGTGCAGGCCGGTGACGGCGATCACCATTGTTCCGCGCTTGGCTGCAAGCTCGGCGATGCGTAGGGTTTCGATGCTGGCGCCGGAATAGGAGAGCGCGAACAGCACATCGTCGGGCCCCAACGTCGAGGCGTTGGCCATCTGGATGTGACTGTCGCTGTCGTGCAGCACATTGCGACCGAGCTTCATCAGCTTGTAGGAGAAGTCCCGCGCCACCAGCGAGGAGGCGCCGACGCCGACCAGATGGATGCGGCGCGCGCCATCCAGCAGATCGAGCGTCCTGGAGATGACGCGCTCGCTGTTGGCGGCGACGGTCTGCTGCATCGACAGCAGCTTGCTGCCGATCAGCTTCTTCAGGATGACCGCAAAGCCATCGCCGACCTCGATCGAACCGTGGATGACGCCGGCCGGCACCTGCCAATCCTGCGCCTTGGCCTCGCTGACGGCGAGCTTGAGCTCCTGATAGCTGGCATAGCCGAGCTTCTGGCTGAACTTGACGACGCTCGACTGGCTGCGGCCGATCTCGGCCGCGAGCGCCGCAGTCGACAGGCGCAGCATCTGGTCGGGATTGTCGACGATGTACCGGCCGATCTCGCGATCGCCGGGCGCCATGCCGTCGAGCTTCGCATTGATCCTGCTTAGGACGGACACGGGAATTCCTCGCTGTTCAGACTTGCAAGACGAGGAATAAATTATTCCAATTTCGATTGACAGCCAAGAATGCAGAATTAATTCTCAACTCGACCCGGATCAAAGTGCGGGATTCGGAGCAGGTCGCCAGTGTGGCCCTCATCGTCAAGGTTTCAGCCATGGACAGATTGCGGATCGTCGGCGGACAGAGACTGCAAGGCGCGGTCACCATATCGGGCGCCAAGAATGCCGCCTTGCCGCAGATCGCGGCTTCGCTGCTCAGCCCCTATCCGCTCGAACTGACCAACCTGCCTGACGTAACCGACGTCGAAAACATGCTCGGCGTGGTACGGCTTCACGGCGCCGACGTGACGCGGTCCGCCCATGCCGCGACCATCGACACCAGTGCCGCCGTCTCCAAGGAGACGTCCTACGACACGGTGCGGAAGATGCGGGCGACGGTGCTCGTCCTGGCGCCGTTGCTGGCGCGGTTCGGCCATGCGCGGGTTTCGCTGCCGGGCGGCTGCGCGATCGGCGCGCGGCCGGTCGACATGCATGTCGCCGCACTCGCCGCACTCGGCGCCAGGATCGCCATCGAGAACGGCCTGATCGTTGCCTCGGCGCCGAACGGATTGACCGGCACCCGCATCGTGCTCCCCTCGCCATCGGTCGGAGCGACGGAAACCGCCATGATGGCGGCGACCACGGCCAAGGGCGAAACCGAAATCCTCAACGCCGCGCGCGAACCCGAAGTGGCCGATCTCGCGGCTTGCCTCAACGCCATGGGTGCGCGCATCGATGGCGCCGGCACGCACCGCATCCTGATCGCGGGCGAAACCAGCTGGCGCCCGGCCAGGCACGACATCATCCCCGACCGCATCGAGGCCGGCACCTATGCGATCGCCGCGGCGATCACCGGCGGTCAGCTCGAACTCACCCATGCCCGGCTCGAACACATGGCCTCGGTGGTGCAATTGCTGGAAGCGACGGGGGTCAGCGTCTGGCCGGGCGATCGCGGCCTGATCGTGTCGCGCGACCGGCCGCTCAAGGCCGCCGACCTGACGACCGAACCCTATCCCGGTTTTCCGACCGACCTGCAGGCGCAGTTCATGGCGCTGATGTGCTGTGCGGAGGGTGCGTCGCTGCTGCGCGAGACCATCTTCGAGAATCGTTTCATGCATGTGCCCGAACTGATGCGGCTCGGCGCCAACATCAAGCTGCAAGGCACCATGGCGCTGGTGCGCGGCGGCGCGAAGCTCCATGGCGCGCAGGTGATGGCCACCGACCTGCGCGCTTCGGTGTCGCTGGTGCTGGCGGCGCTGGTCAGTGAAGGCGAGACAACAATCAACCGCGTCTATCACCTCGACCGCGGCTATGAGCAACTGGATCGCAAGCTGCGCCTTTGCGGCGCCGACATCGAGCGGCTGGGCGCATGAATACCGAGGCGCATTATTTCCTCGGCGTCGATGGTGGCGGCAGCGGTTGCCGCGCCCGCCTCGAGGACGCGCAAGGCGTGGTGCTGGGACAGGGCCTGTCCGGCCCGGCGACGACGCGGCTCGGTATCGAGGCAGCCTGGGCCTCGATCGCGAAAGCCTTCGGCGCAGCGGTCGAGGAAGCAGGTTTCGCGCCAGCCGAGACCGCCCGGATCCATGCCGGCATCGGCCTTGCCGGTATCGGCCGCAAGGGCGCGCTGGAGGCGCTGCGGGCAATCGCGCATCCCTTTGCCAGCACCGATTTCGTCAGCGACGGCGTCGGCGCCTGCCTTGGCGCGCACTCCGGCAAGGACGGCGCCATCGTCATTGCCGGGACAGGCTCGATCGGCCTTGGCTTTGTCGAGGGCCGCGACCTGCGCGCCGGCGGCTATGGATTTCCGATCTCCGACGAGGGCAGCGGCGCCGACCTCGGACTGAAAGCCGTGCAATTGGCATTGCGCGCCCATGACGGCCGGCACGAACGGACCGCGTTGCTGGCGGAGGTCATGCAGCGCTTCGCCGGCGACCCGATGGAGGCCGTCGCCTGGATGGACCGCGCCAGCGCGACGGACTATGCCGCGCTTGCACCCATGGTGATGCGCCATGCCGACCAGGGCGACCCTGTCGGACGCCGCATCGTGCAAAGCGCCGCCGAACAGATCGACACACTGGTGCGGGTGCTGTTCGAAAAAGGCGCGCCGCGCGTGACCTTGCTCGGCGGCCTCGCCAGCCCCCTCGAACCCTGGCTCTCCCCTGACGTGCGCCGCCGCCTGAAGCCCGCCGACGGCGACGCCGTGTCCGGCGCGATCATTCTTGCCAAGAGGTCGGTTGGCGGAGGATAGGTCGACAAGATAGGAATAAAATATTCCAAAATTCGATTGACGATGTGAATATTGAATTCTAAAAAGTTAACAAAGAAAACTGCGATGACGGACCCAGGATCCGGACGCGCTCCGCCCGTCGAGCGGTGCCGGACGCCGTGCAGCATGATTTTGAAAGCGCTGGAATGACCGAGCAAGGGTTGATGTCTGAGCTGGACCGGCTGGTTTCCGAAGGCCGGAACCCAAGGACCGTCGACATCGACCTGTTGCCGACCATCGACGTCCTGCGCAGGATCAATGACGAGGACAGGCTTGTCCCGGCGGCCGTCGAAAAGGTCATGCCGGAAATCGCCGCCGCGGTGGATCGCATCGTGCTCGCCTTCCAGAAAGGCGCGCGGCTGATCTACATCGGCGCCGGCACCAGCGGCCGGCTTGGCGTGCTCGACGCTTCGGAATGCCCGCCGACCTTCGGCGTACCCGAAGGCATGGTCGTCGGCCTGATCGCCGGTGGATCCGACGCGCTGGTGCGCTCGCTGGAAGGCGCCGAAGATGACCCGAAGATGGGCGCCAAGGCCTTGCAGGACATCGGGCTCACACCCGATGACGTGGTGGTCGGCATCGCGGTCAGCGGGCGCACGCCCTATGTGATCGGCGGCCTGACCTATGCCAAGCAGTTGGGCGCGGCGACGGTCGCGCTGTCCTGCAATCCGGCATCGACCATTGCCGGCATCGCCGACATCGCCATCTCGCCCGTCGTCGGCCCCGAAGTGCTCACCGGCTCGACGCGGCTGAAATCGGGAACCGCGCAGAAGCTGGTGCTCAACATGCTGACCACGGCTTCGATGATCCGCATCGGCAAAAGCTACCAGAATCTGATGGTCGACCTTAACCCGTCGAACCGTAAGCTGGTCGCCCGGGCGATCAGGATCGTCATGCAGACGACCGGCTGCACCGCGCCGCAGGCGCGACAGGCGCTCGACCGGACCGGCAATGACGTCAAGCTGGCGATCCTGGTGACCATTACCGGCCTCGACGTCGAAGCGGCGCGGGCCGCGCTGTTCAAGGCCGGAGGGTTCCTGCGAAAGGCGATCGGCGACGAAGCGGCCTGAGGCCGCCCGGGACATGACGGCTGAAAGCCGCTTTAGACATGACGGCAAGAAGCCGCATGGGACAAGACGGCGTCAAGCCGCATAGACTGGGCCGATACTCCAAAGCATGTGTGCCATGGAAGCGGCCGACGGAAACTGCAAGGCATCGAGTTCAATAGTGGGAGACGAGAATGGTTCATCTTACAAGAAGGCTGCTTTCGGGCATTACCCTTGGCGCGATGCTGGGCATCGCGACGGTTTCGACGCAGGCGGCGACGCTGCACATGGCATGGTCGCAGGACGCCACCGGGCTTGACCCGCACAAGCAGACGGCGTTCTCGTCGCTGCGGCTTTTGGAGCTGATCTACGAGCCGCTGGTGCGGGTCGATGCCAGCCTGCAGATCATCCCCGCCATCGCCAGCTCCTGGGAGTTCTCCAAGGACGGCAAGGAGCTGACCTTCAAGCTCGATCCCAAGGCGAAATTCCAGGACGGCACGGCCGTGACCTCCGCCGACGTCAAGGCCTCCTTCGAGCGCATCCTCGACGAGAAGACGGGTGCCGCCGCCCGCGCCAACTTCCTGTCTATCGCGAGCATCGACACGCCGGATGCGGCGACCGTAGTGTTCCATCTCTCGCAGCCCGACGTGCCGATCCTGACGGCGATGAGCGACGTCAACGCGGCCATCGTTCCGGCGACCGAGATCAAGGCCGGTTCGATCGGCACCAAGGCGGTCGGTTCCGGTCCATTCAAGCTCGACAAATGGGACCCCAACGCCAAGGAAGTTCTGAGCGCCAACAAGGACTGGGCCGGGGGTGCTACCGGCGTCGACGGCATCGAGATCAGCGTACTGCCGGACGAAGCGGCGATCCTCGCCGCCATGCGTACCAAGCAAATCGATTTTGCCCTGCTCAATGATCCGCTCGTCGCCACGCTGGTGCCGAAAGAACCCACCCTGCAGCTCAACCGCGTGCCGGTGCTGGCCTATCACGTTCTGCAGCTCAATCCGTCGCGCAAGCCGATGACGGAGCTCAAGGTGCGCCAGGCGATCTCATGCGCCATCGACCGGCAGGAGGTGCTGGACACCGCTTCGCTCGGCGAAGGCAAAGTCACCGGGCCGCTGACCATCCCGGCGCTCGCCACCGATCCGACCCAGTTGTTCTGCTACAAGCGCGATGTCGAGAAGGCCAAGAAGCTGATGGCCGAGGCCGGCTTTGCCGACGGCTTTTCGGCGACCGTGATCGGGGCCACCGGCGAGCCGCCGACGGCGGCGGCGGAAGCCCAGGTCATCCAGTCGCAGCTCGCTGAAATCGGCGTCAAGCTCGACATCAAGATGATGGAGCTCAACGTCTATGTCGACGCCTGGCTGAAGGGCGATTTCGACATGGCGATCGCGCTCAATGGCGGCCGTGCCGACCCCTACACCATGTACAACCGCTACTGGACCAAGGCTGGCAATCTGCAAAAGGTGTCGAACTACATCGACGACACGCTCGACAGCCAGATGCAGCAGGGCCGCGCCGAGACCGACCCGGCCAAACGCAAGGCGATCTTCGCCGCGTTCGAGAAGCATCTCGCCGAGATGTCGCCTTGGATCTGGCTCTACACGTCCTACAGCTACACGGCGCAGCAGAAGAACATCGCCGGATTCGTGCCGACGCCGACCGGCACGCTGTTCAGCCTGAGCAAGGTTACCATCCAGCAGTAGCCGCCGGAGGCATTGGACGAGAGGACTTCTTCGCGTGGACTATCTCTTGCGACGGCTGGCGACGTTTCCTCTCGTCCTGCTTGGCGTGTCCATCCTGGTCTTCGTCGCGATCAGGATGGTGCCCGGCGATTCGATCACGGCGATGCTGGGCACCGAAGCCGGCCTGCTGACGCCGGCACAGCGGGATTCGCTTGCCGCCTATTTCGGCATCGACCAGCCCTGGTTCATCCAGTACTGGCGCTGGATCGGCGGCATCCTGCACGGTAATTTCGGCATCTCCGTCACCTATGGCAGGCCCGTTCTCGACGTCATCCTCGAGCGCTTTCCGCTGACGCTGGAGCTAGCTGTGCTCTCCATGATCATCGCGCTCCTGGTCGGCATGCCGGCAGGCATCTACGCCGCCACGCACAATGAAAAACCGTCCGATCTCGGGGTGCGCATCGTCGCCATGATCGGCCAGTCGACGCCGAGCTTCGTGCTTGGACTGCTGATCATTTACACGCTTTCGGCAGGCTTCGGCGTACTGCCGGCGATGGGCGAATTCGCGCCGCTCTGGCAGGATCCCTTGCGCAATCTCAGCCAGTTGATCCTGCCCGCCATCACGCTCGGCTTCGCCTTCGCGGCGTCCGTCACCCGCATAGCCCGTTCCGCCATGCTCGACGTGCTGAGCGACGATTATGTGCGAACCGCGCGCAGCAAGGGCGCCTCGGCGCGCAGCGTCATCTGGCGGCATGCCTTGCCCAACGCGCTGATCCCGGTGGTGACACTGAGCGGCATCGAGTTCGGCTATCTGCTGGGAGGCGCGGTCATCGTCGAGCAGATCTACGCCCTGCCCGGCCTCGGGCGCATGGTGCTCGACGCCATCCTGCAGCGCGACTACGCGCTGGTGCAGGGAAGCGTGCTGTTCATCGCCTTCAACTTCATGATCGTCAATCTCCTGGTCGACCTCGCCTATGTCGCGCTCGATCCGCGCATCCGGCTTGGGGAACAGTGATGCGCATCCTGCGCGCCGTCTTCCGGCATGGCAGCGGCCGCATTGGCGGCGGCATCGTCTGCGTCTATCTGCTGCTCGCCATCCTTGGCCTGCTCGGGCTGACGCCGCACAATCCGATCACGCAATACCGCATCGACCGGCTGCACGCGCCGAGCGCCGGCTACTGGATGGGCACGGACCTGTTCGGCCGCGACGTCGCCAGCCGGCTGATGGCGGGCATCGGCCAGTCCTTCACGGTCGCCTTCTTCTCGGTTGCCTTCGCCACCCTTGCCGGCACGGTGCTGGGGCTTGCCGCCGCCTGGCTCGGCCGCCGCTGGGACGGCGTGGTGATGCGGGTCATGGATGTGCTGCTGGCCTTCCCGGCGATCCTGCTGGCGCTGCTCATCGTTACCGTTGCCGGGCCGGGCACCTGGACCAGCGTGGTGGCCATCGGCATCGTCTACACGCCGATCTTCACGCGAGTGGTTCGCGGCCCCGCGCTGTCGCTCAAGACACGCGAGTTCGTCGATGCGGCGCGTACCTTCGGCAGCAGCTCGTCCTACATCGTGACGCGGCATCTGCTGCTCAACCTTGTGGCGCCCTTGACCGTGCAGGTGACGCTGGCGCTCGCCTGGGCGCTGCTGACGGAAGCCGGCTTGAGTTTCCTTGGCCTCGGCACGCAGCCGCCCGCCGCCTCGCTCGGCCTGATGCTGAGCGACAGTCGCAATTTGATGGAGACCGCGCCCTGGCTGATGATCTTCCCCGGCCTGGCGATCATGATCAGCATCCTCGGCTTCAACCTGCTGGGCGACGCCTTGCGCGACATTCTCGACCCGAAGATGCGAAGGGCGTTGGCATGACCCCGCTCCTCTCGGTTTTAGACCTGCGCGTCGGCTTCGGCCGCAATCCCCAGGCCAACGAAGTGGTGCGCGGCGTCAGTTTCGATGTCGCCGACGGCGAGACGCTGGCCATTGTCGGCGAGAGCGGCTCGGGCAAATCCGTCACCGCGCTGTCGATCAACCGGCTCGTCGACTTCGGCGGCGGCCGCATCACCGGCGGCTCGATGAAGCTCAAGCGGGCCGATGGGACCATCTTCGAGTTGGCGACCGCAACCGAGCCACAACTGACCGGCATTCGCGGCGCCGAAATCGGCATGATCTTCCAGGAACCGATGACGTCGCTCAACCCGGTGCTGACCATCGGCACGCAGATCGAGGAATCGTTCCGGCTGCATCGCGGGCTGACGGGCCGGCAAGCCACGGCGGCAGCCAGGGACGCGCTCGACCGCGTGCGCATTCCCGATGCCGCGCGACGGCTGAAATACACGCCCAACCAGCTGTCCGGCGGCATGCTGCAAAGGGTGATGATTGCCATTGCGCTCGCCTGCAATCCGCGCCTGCTGATCGCCGACGAGCCGACGACGGCGCTCGACGTGACGGTGCAGGCACAGATCATGGCGCTGCTGGCCGAGCTGAAGCGCGAAAGCGGCATGTCAATGATCTTCATCACGCACGATATCGGCCTGGTCGCCGGCATCGCCGACAAGGTGATGGTGATGCAGAACGGCCAGGCCGTGGAACACGGCGAACTGAACCAGATCCTCGACAGCCCCCAGCATCCCTACACGCAGCATCTGCTGCAGGACGTGCCGCATTTCGCCAGCGGTCGGTCCACGCGCGCGGACGGGCTGCGCGACAAGGGCGCGAACACGCAACCGGCCTTGAAGGTCGATGGGCTCGTGGTGCGGTTTCCGCTCAAGAGCAGTTTCTTCAGTCGCGCGACCGGCGCGGTGCATGCCGTCGACGGCGTCGACTTCGACCTCATGCAAGGCGAGACGCTGGCCATCGTCGGCGAGAGCGGCTCGGGCAAATCCACCACCGCCAAGGCGGTGTTGGGGCTGGTGCGGTCGACGCGTGGCAATTTCTCCGTCGCCAGCCGAATGGCGTCGGCGGAGCGCAGCGCCAAGCCCGTGCAGATGGTGTTCCAGAACCCGTACGCATCGCTCAACCCGAGGCTCAACATCGAGAGCATCCTGGCCGAACCGGTGATCGCAACCAGTGGGCGGGTGGATACCGAGGCGAAGGCTAGGATGGCACGCCTGCTCGAACGCGTCGGCCTGCCCAAGAACAGCCTCGAGCGCTACCCGCATGAATTCTCCGGCGGCCAGCGGCAAAGGCTATGTATTGCCCGCGCACTGATGCTCAACCCGTCCGTGGTCGTTCTCGATGAAGCGGTTTCGGCGCTCGATGTCTCGGTGCAGGCGAAGGTGCTGGAGCTGCTGGTCGACCTGCAGCGCGAGTTTGGGCTGGCTTATCTGTTCATCTCGCACGACATGGCGGTGGTCGAACGGATCGCGCACCGCATCGCCGTCATTTATGCCGGCCAGATCGTCGAGATCGGCGACGCGCAGTCCGTGCTATCGCAGCCGAGGCATTCCTATACGAAGAAGCTGATATCAGCCGTTCCGGCCATCGATCGGCGGCACGAGCATTTCGAGATCGACACGCGTCAGGTGCCTTCTCTGGTCAGGCCGCAGGGATTTGAGCCGGCGCCGGCGAGATGGGAGCGGTTCGGCGGGGATCATATGGCGAGGGTGGAGACCTAGACATGTTAGCGGGACAGCGCCCCCCTCTGCCCTGCCGGGCATCTCCCCCTCTAGGGGGGAGATCGGATGTCACATTGGCCTTCGCCAATCTTCAACGTCTGAGGGCTGGCGCCGCGCACGAACTGCCAATCTCCCCCCTTGAGGGGGAGATGTCCGGCAGGACAGAGGGGGGCGCCGTAGGACGCCACCTCTCCGAAGGAGGCCGGCATTGACCGACCTCGCCCAGATCTTCGATCGCGCATTCGCGCCCTTGGCAACGGCCGTCTCGGCCAAGTGTATCCCCGGCGGCGTGCTCGGCATTGCCGACAAAAGTGGCGAACGCATCGTCCGCGCAATTGGCTCGGCACAGCTCGTGCCCAAGGTCAGGCCGATGCGGGAAAACACCTGGTTCGACCTGGCGTCCCTGACCAAGGTGATCTTCACCACGCCACGCATCCTGACGCTGGCGCAGGACGGCACCATCGATCTCGACGCGCCGCTGATCACCCTGCTTCCCGACCTTCGCCAGTATGACGCGAACGCCTGGGAGCGGAAGGTGACCTTCCGCCAGTGCCTCGGCCACCAGACGCCCTTCCCTGCCGTCGAGCCGATTTACACCTATGGACGCGATCCCGAACTGCTGCGCGCCTTCATCCTGCAGCGCGAATGGCGCGCCCGTGATCCCGTCTATTCCGACATCAACTTCATACTGCTCGGCTTCGCGCTAGAGCGGCTGTCGGGCAAGAGCATCCGCGACATGGAGCCCGGGCCGGGTTTTGCCTGGTTCGCTGAACCCGATGCCGCCGCCGCGACCGAGGACTGCACCTGGCGCCATCGCGTGCTGTCGGGCGAGGTGCACGACGACAATTGCTCGGCCCTGCAAGGTGCGGGTCATGCCGGCCTGTTCGGCACGGCCGCTTCGGTGCTCGATTTCGCGCAAGCGCTGCTGGACGGCACCGGCGCATCTGAGCGTTCGATCGCGTTGATGCGTATGCCCTTGTCGGCCACCCGCACCCATGGCTGGGAATGCCCTTATGAAGGGTGGTCCGGCGGTGCGCTGTGCGGTCCGGGAACGATCGGCCATACCGGCTTTACCGGCACCGGGCTGTGGATCGACTTCGACAGAGGCAAGGCATGGACCTTGCTCACCAACCGCATTCATCCGAAACGTCATTTCGACAGCGGCATCGTTTCGCTGCGGCAGGCGGTCGGCGATCTCATCAACAGGGACTAGGACCATGGAACCAATCTGGGCCGTCGGCCTGATGACCGGCACCGTACTTGACGGCAACATCGACGTGGCGCTGATCAAGACCGACGGCGAGCGGATCGACGATTTCGGCACCTACCGGCTGATGCCCTATCCCCAATCGATCCGCTCCTTGCTGGAAGAGACGCTGACGGCGGCCAGGGCCTGGAATTTCACCGGGCCAGAACCGGCGATCTTCCGCAAGGCCGAAGAGGCGCTGACGCGCGCCCAGTCGGCGGCGGTCAAGGAACTGGTCGAGGGCCACGGCATGACGATGGCCGAGATTGGCGTCGTCGGCTTCCACGGCCAGACCGTGCTGCATCGGGCGCCGCAGGTCGGGCGGCTCGGCCAGACCCGGCAGCTCGGCGATGGTGAACTGATGCATGAGATATTGGGCACCAAGGTCGCCTACGACTTCCGCTCGGCCGACATGCGCGCCGGCGGACAGGGCGCGCCACTGGCCGCGGCCTATCACACCGCGCTGATGCGCAGCGCCGGCGCCAGTGGCGAAGTGGCCGTGCTCAATCTCGGCGGCGTCGCCAACATCACCTGGTGGGACGGCGCCGACAATGTCATCGCCTTCGACACCGGCCCCGCCAACGCGCCGCTCAACGATTTCATCAAGTCGAAAGGGCTCGGCGAAATGGACCGCGACGGCGCGCTGGGCGGCGCGGGCAAGGTGGACGAAGCCCGGCTCGCCAGGCTGTTGCTTCATCCCTATCTGAGCAAGCCCTATCCGAAATCGCTGGATCGTTTCGACTTCGGCGCCGCCATGGCCGATGGCCTCGATGCCGAGGATGGTGCCGCCCTGCTCACCGCCTTCACAGCCGGCGCCGTAGGCAAGGCGCTCGACCTCCTGCCCAGCCGGCCGAAGAAGCTGGTCGTCAGCGGCGGCGGCCGCCACAACCCGACGATGATGGCCATGCTCGCCAGCCGCGCCGGCGTCGAGGTGGTGCTGGCCGAAAGCCTCGGCTGGAGTGGCGACGCGGTGGAGGCGGAGTGTTTCGCCTTCCTCGCGGTCCGCGTCCTGCGTGGCCTGCCGATCAGTTTCCCGAGCACGACGGGTGCGCCGCAGCCGATGCGCGGCGGCAAACTGGCAGGCTGATCACGCAACCAGCCTTTTCTGCAGGAAGATACGGCTGCGGCCGACGGGGAAATCGGCAAGGGTGCCGAACGGCTGATAGCCCTGGCGCTGGTAGACCTTGTCGGCGTTCGGGTTGAAGGTGTCGATCAACGCGCCGTGGCAGCCGCGCGCCACGGCTTCCTGTTCGGCCGCCTCGAGCATCTGGCCAGCCATGTGCCGGCCGCGCAGCCTTTCATCGACCCACAGCCATTGCACATAGAGCCAGCCCCAGGCGGTATAGCCGGAGATCCCGGCGACGATCGCACCGGCCTCGTCGCGGACGAAAACGGCCAGTGCCTTCCTCTGGGAAGCGCCGACATCGCTATCGTTGAACGCCGTCAGCCGTTCACCGAGAAAGGCGAGTTCTTCCGGGCGGGGATTGGCGGTCGTTTCGAGCGTGGTGTTCATGGCTTTTCCGGATTGCGGGGTTGGAAGCATCAAGAGGGGCGGAAGTCGGATGCGGCGATGCCATAGCGCTTGAGCTTGTCGTAGAACGTCTTGCGCGGCACGCCGAGCGCGTCGATGGCGCCGCGCACGTCGCCGCCATGGTCGCGTAGCGCGTCGCGGATGAGCTGCGCCTCGTACTGCCCAACCCTTTCGGGCAGCGCGGCGGCAGGCCCCGGCCGCGCGGGGCTCGCGCCGGCCTCGTCATCGGGCCCAAGGCCGAGCGCGACACGATCGGCGAAATGCGCCAGTTCACGCACATTGCCCGGCCAGTCGTGCGACTGGAGATAATCGCTCACGGCGGCATTCACCTTGCCGACAGGCCGGCCGAAGCGTTCCGCGGCCTTGCCGAGGAAATGCCCGAACAGCATCGGGATATCGCCGCGCCGCTCGCGCAGGGGCGGGATGCGCAGCGTCACCACGTTGAGGCGGAAATAGAGGTCCTCGCGGAAATCGCCGCGTTGATCCGGCCGGCCGAGATCGACCTTGGTCGCCGCGACGACCCTGAGATCGAGGCGCCGTGTCTCGTTCGAGCCGAGGGGGGTGAGGCTGCGCGTTTCCAGCACCCGCAAGAGCTTGACCTGCAGGGCCGGCGGCATGGATTCGATCTCGTCGAGAAACAGCGTGCCGCCGCTGGAGTGCTCGACGCGGCCGATGCGTCGCCGCTGCGCGCCGGTGAACGCGCCGGCCTCGTGACCGAACAGTTCGCTCTCGATGACGGTCTCCGGCAGGGCGCCGCAGTTCAGCGCCACGAAGGGCTTTGCACGGCGCCTGCCCCATCTGTGCAGGAGGTCGGCCACCACTTCCTTGCCGGTTCCCGTCTCGCCTTCCACCAGCACGTCGACATCCATGTCGGCGATCTGGCGCAAGGTCTCGCGCAATCGGCGGATGGCGGGCGCCTCGCCGATCAACGGCATACCGTCGGCGGCAAGTGCCGCGGCTTCGCGCAGCCGCCGGTTTTCCATCACCAGCCGCCGCTTCTCCGATGCCCGTTTCAGCGCCTCGACCAAGCGCTCCGCCGCATAGGGTTTCGGGATGAAATCGTAGACGCCATCCTTGAGCGCGGCGACCGCAAGATCGACATCGCCATGCCCGGTAACCAGGATCACCGGCAAGTCGGCGTCAACTGCCTTGACGCGGTCGAAGAGCTGCAGACCGTTCATGCCGGGCATGCGGATGTCGCTGACCACCACGCCTTCGAAACTCTCGTCGACAACGCCGAGCGCCGCTTCGGCGGCCTTCAGCGCAATTACTGTGAAACCGGCAAGTTCGAGCAGTTGCGTGGTGGCATGCAGCAGGTCCGCATCGTCATCGACGAGCGCCACCAGCCCTGATCCCTCGGTCATTCGATCCGCCTCAAGTCGATGGTGAAGGATGCGCCGCCGGCGGTGTCGGGGTCGAGCCGCAGCGTGCCGCCCAATTCCTGGGCGATCTCTTGCGAGATCACCAGGCCGAGGCCAAGCCCCTTCTCCTTGGTGGTCTGGAACGGCATGAACAGATTTCCGGCGGCTTCCGGCCCGAGGCCGGGACCATTGTCGCGCACCGAAATCAGCACCCGGTCGTCACGTTCGGCGAGGTCGATCTCGATGCGGGGATCGGGCCGGTCCTTCATGGCGTCCAGCGCGTTCTGCAACAGGTTGACGAGGATCTGCTCCAGCCGGATGCGGCTCGCCATCACCAATGGCGAGGCGGTGCCGTGCGGCTTGACGATGGTGACGCCGGAATCGCGGATGCGGCCGGACAGAAGCGACAGCGCACCTTCGATCGCCTCGCGCACCGGCAGTGGCGATGCCGCAACGCCGGGCCGGCGGGCGAAACTGCGCAAGGTGCTGGTGATGGCGCCGATGCGTTCGGTCATCGAGACGATCGACGTCAGATTGCCGCTCGCCGGTTCGGTCTTGCCGGCGTCGAGAAAGCGGCCGGCATTCTCGGCATAGGTACGGATGGCGGCGACCGGCTGGTTGATTTCATGCGCGACGCCGGCGGCGATCTGGCCGAGGATGGAGAGCCTGTTGGCCTGGGCGAGATCGTCGCGGAGCCGGCGGACCTTGGCCTCGGCGTTTTCGCGCTCGGCGATTTCGCCGGCAAGCGCCGTATTCGATCGCGTCAATTCGGCCGTCCTTGTGCTGACCCGGCTCTCCAGCTCGATGTTCATGCGGGCCAGCGCCTCCTGCCGCAGCCGGCTTGTGCGGCGGCGCCGGGTGAGCACATAGGCAAGCAAGCCCGTCAACAACAGCCCGAGCAGCGTCGTCAGGCGCGCCGTGTTGGCGGCGGCGGTCAGGGCGGCATCGGCGGGCGTCAGCAACCATAGGCGCCAACCGGGGACGGCACCAGGCAAGTCCTGCACCACCTCGACGAACCGGCGCGATTTTCCAGCCTCCTCGATTGTCGCCAGGCCATCACCGGCGCCACGCCGTATCGGCAGCGGTTCGAAGGCTGCGTCCAACTGAAGCTGGGCATGCGCGGCGGCTGCATCCGCGGCGGAGAGCGGCGCCAGCGCATGGAACCGCCAGTCGGGCTGGCTGGTGGCCAGAACGACTCCGCGTTCGTCGGTGACGAAAACGCGAAAGCCGCTTGCGCGCCAATTGGCTTCGACACCGCCGAGTTCGACCTTCAGGACCGCGACGCCAAGCGGTTTGCCGGCATCGTCGACACGGCCGGCGAGGTAGAGTCCCGGCTTGCCGCTGATCGTGCCGAGGCCGTACTGACTGGCAGCGCCCTTGGCCATCGCATCGGTGAAATAGTGGCGAAAATTATAGTCGATGCCGACAAAGCTGTCCGGCTGGCCGGCATTGCTGGCCGATATCGCGATGCCCGCAGTGTCGATGACATAGATGGCCGAGGCCAATGCATCGCCGGCTATCGCCTTCAGCTTGGCGTCGAGAGCCGTTTCCTCGACCTTCCCGGCGCGGCGCAGCGCATCGCGCACCGCATCGTCGCGCGCCAGCACCAGCGGCACGAGACGCTGCTTTTCGATTTCGCCGGTCAAGGTTCCCGCCGCCAGGGGCAAGGCGGCCAGTGCCCCATCGCGCAGCTCGCCGGCCGCCTGGCCCGCGGCGATGCGGCCGGCAATGGCAACCGCGCCGGCCAGCACCGCGAGCGCGATTGCCGCAAGCAGCCAACGCCCATCACGCAGGCGCGCTACCGCTTCGCGCAACAGGTCGCGGCCGGCAAACCCAGGGGTTTCGCTATCGATGCGCTGTCGCGGCGTCGGCCCTCTCCCTTCCCTGCACGGCTTTGGCCCCCAGTCTAATGCGAAATTCCGCCAGGGCAAACAAGACGTGTGCGGAAATCCGCACACGTCTCCGTCGAAAGCGGGGGCAGGAACGGCCGAAACCCGGGGATTCCGGCCTTCCTCCGATTTGGCACGGCGCTTGCAAAAGTTCTTCCAGCGGCGGGCAACCGGAGCGCCGCGATGGGAGAAGTCACGCAGGACGGCGCATGTCCGTCCCTTCCGGCCAGGGAGAGTTCGATGCATATCGCAGACCAATCCGCCGCGCCCGCCGCGCAGCGCAAGCCCCTCTATGCCCAGCTTTACGTCCAGGTGCTGGTGGCGATCACCGTCGGCATCCTGCTTGGCCACTACTATCCGTCGATCGGGGAGAGCATGAAGCCGCTCGGCGACGCCTTCATCAAGCTGGTCAAGATGATCATCGCGCCGGTCATCTTCCTGACGGTCGCAACCGGCATCGCCGGCATGAGCGACCTGCAGAAGGTCGGCCGCGTCGCCGGCAAGGCGATGCTTTACTTCCTCACCTTCTCGACGCTGGCGCTGATCATCGGCCTTGTCGTGGCCAATGTCGTGCAGCCGGGCGCCGGCTTCAACATCGACCCGGCGACGCTCGACGCGTCGACCGTCAACACCTACGCCGCCAAGGCACATGACCAGTCTGTCACCGGCTTCCTGATGAACATCATCCCCGGCACGATCGTCGGCGCCTTCGCCGATGGCGACATCCTGCAGGTGCTGTTCTTCTCGGTGCTGTTCGGCATCGCGCTGGCGCTGGTCGGCGACCGGGGTGCGCCGGTGCTCAACTTCCTGCAGGCACTGATGGCGCCGATGTTCAAGCTGGTCAGCGTGCTGATGAAGGCAGCCCCGATCGGCGCGTTCGGCGCCATGGCCTTCACCATCGGCAAATACGGCATCGGCTCGGTCATCAACCTCGCCATGCTGGTCGGCACTTTCTACGCGACCTCGTTCCTGTTCGTCTTCGTCGTGCTGGGTGCGGTCTGCCGCTACAACGGCTTCTCGATCCTGTCGCTCATCCGCTACATCAAGGAAGAGCTGCTGCTGGTGCTCGGAACATCGTCCTCGGAAGCCGCCCTGCCCTCGCTGATGGAGAAGATGGAAAAGGCCGGCGCCAAGCGCTCGGTGGTCGGGCTGGTCATCCCGACCGGCTATTCCTTCAATCTCGACGGCACCAACATCTACATGACGCTGGCGGCGCTGTTCATCGCCCAGGCGACGAACATCCATCTGTCGATATCGGATCAGATCCTGCTGCTGCTGGTGGCGATGCTATCCTCGAAGGGTGCCGCCGGCATCACCGGGGCCGGCTTCATTACCCTTGCCGCCACGCTTTCGGTGGTTCCCTCCGTGCCGGTCGCCGGCATGGCGCTGATCCTCGGCGTCGACCGCTTCATGTCGGAATGCCGGGCGCTGACCAACTTCGTCGGCAATGCGGTGGCCACGCTGGTCGTGGCGCGCTGGGAAGGCGAGCTCGACGAAGCCAAGCTGGCCCGGGCACTGGCTGGCACGGCCGACGACAGCCTGCCGGCGGCCATCGTTCCCGCCGAGTGATCCACGGCTTCATGCCAAGGACCATGGCCGCAAGCACGCCGCTTGCGGCCATTTTCATGTGTCATCGCTGTCAGACGGCTTTGCGCGGGAGTGGCAGGGCCTTGCCATCGGCAGCGAAAAGATCGCAGCGCGACGGATCGGCTTGCCGCGAGACAGGGCCGCGCAGCTTGAGCTCAGCCATTGAAGTCCCTCCTCCTCTCCGGATATGTGCTTGGGCCGGCAGGCATGGGAGCCGCCAATGTGCCGCCATCGTCGAACAGGACGAGGCTGGCCGCGCCGACCAGTCCGGCGTGGCGGCCGAGCTGGGCCTGGACCACCGGCACGTCGCGATAGGCGCGCATGGCGCGCTGGCGGATGGTCGCCCCGATGACGGGTGCCATCAGGTCGAGGCCATTGGCGATGCCACCGCCGACGACCAGCACATCGGGCGAATAGAGATGCAACAGGTTGGTGAAGCCGACGCCCAGCCAGCGAGCTTCCTCCTCGAGCAGCGCCACAGCGAGGTCGTCCTGCAGCCGTGCCGCCTCGACCACGTGGCGGCCGGTCACCTCGGCGTTTGCCGAGAGGCGGCGCAGCGTCGAGCCGTCCAGGGGCGACGTCGCCGCGTTGGCGCGGCGGCCGAGCGCTGTACCCGAGGCAATGGCCTCGAAGCAGCCGACGACGCCGCACACGCAGCGCTCGCCTTCGTTGGTAATGGTCATGTGGCCGATCTCGGCGGCAAGGCCGCGGCGGCCGTGCAGGATGCGGCCGTCGGCAACGACACCGCCGCCGATCCCGGTCGAGACGGTGACGAAGACCAGCGAGCGACCGCCGTGGCCGGCGCCGAAACGCCATTCGCCGAGCGCTGCCGCATTGGCGTCGTTCTCCAGCCGTACCGGCAGGCCGAGCCGGCGCTCGAGTATGTCGGCCAGCGGCACGTCCTGCCAGCCGGCCAGCGTCGGCGGTCCGACCGCGATGCCGGCGAGCGGATCGAGCGGACCCGGCGCGCCGACGCCGACGCCTAGGATCGACAGTGCCGGCGCCTCGGCATGGATGGTCGCGGCCAGCGCCTCGATCTGGCCGATCACCACGTCGGGGCCGGCCTGCGCCTGCGTCGGCACCGCCGCGAAGGCCAGGATCTTGCCGTCACGGTCGACCAAAGCGGCACGAAGCTCCGTGCCGCCAAGATCGATCGCGAGGGCGGCTTCGATGTTCATGCCGCGACCTTCAAACCATGCAGCCAGCCGATGCGGCCGGCGAGATCCTTGTCGCCGAAAGCGAGCGAACCCAGAACCACCGTCTCGGCGCCGGCGGCGCGCAGCAACGGCACGGTTTCGTGGCGGATGCCGCCGTCGGCGGCGAGCACCACCGCCGCCTCGCGGCCGGCCTTTCGCAGGATGGCGCGGGCCTCACCCAGCCTGTCACAGGCTTTCTCCGACAGGCCCTGGCCCTTGACGCCGATCGCGGTGCCGAGAAGCGTTACGAAAGCGACCTCGGATACGAAAGGCGTCACCGCCTCGACCGGGGTCTCCAGCCTCAGCACGACGCCGGCCTCGGCGCCGAGTTCGCGCGCCAGCCGCACCGCGCGCAGGCCCGCCTCGCCGTTCTCGGCATGGACGCTGATCATGTCGGCGCCGGCCTCGATGAACTGACGCGTCTGTTCTTCGACGATTGCCCCATCGACCATCAGATGGACATGGATGGGCTTGGCCGTCAGCGTGGCAATGCGGGCGACGAGATCGGGGAAAAACAGGAAGGACGGAGCGAAATGGCCGTCCGCGACGTCGATGTGGTGCAGATCGACATAGGGCTCGATGCGCTTCAAGTCGCTCTCGAAATTGGCCAGATTGGCCGACCATGACGAGAATTCGGCGACCAGACGGTCGCGCGGCAATGCGGCGATGGCGGCCGGGCCTGACAAAGGTTTCGAGATCATGACTGGTCCTGGTTGTTGAAATTTCTATCGAGGAAGCCGCCGATGGCGGCACGGATTTCGGCGAAGTGGCGATCCTTGTCGGTGGCCTTCGGGCTCACCTCGGCGAAGGCTGCGTTCGGGATGGTTTGGGCGAGTTCGCGGGCAGTCGCCAGGGGATGGACGAGATCGATGCCGCTGCCGATAACGAGCGTGGGCATCGCAAGGCCGGCAGCTTCGGCCCGCGTCACGCCGGGTCCATCATTGGCGATCGCCTGCATCACCTCGGCAAAAACGGTTGCGTTTTCGCGCGCGAAGAAGCTGAGCAGCGAGGCGAGATTGTCCGGCGCCTCGTCGCGAAAGTGGGCAGCGGTCGCGGAGGAGGCGAAGGCCGCGCGCGCCTCAGCCAACGGAAGCCGCCGGATGAGTTCCGCCACTTCGACGTAAGGCTGCATATTCTGGGGGGCCACGTCGAAGGTCCAGGCGGGGCGCACCAGCACGAGACCAGAGACGCGATCCGGGTGGCGGGCCGCCAGGTGCAACGCAATCGCCGCTCCCATCGAGATGCCGCCCGCGACGAAACGCTCCATTCCGGCTGCGTCGGCCGCGTTCATTACATCATCGGCGAACATCGCGATCGAGAACGGACGCTTGCTGCCGGCACTGGCGCCGCCTTGCGCGCGGCATTCGACGGTCAGCCGCCGGCGCGAAGGGCTGTCGGGAAAGTTCAAAGCCACCTGCGCGGCATCGCCGCCGAGACCGTGCTGGAAGACGATGGGAAGGCCCTGCCCCGTATCGAAGACACGGAGCGCTGCATCGTCGCACAGCATGATCGTCGGCGCCGCGCCCATCAGAGCAACCCTCGCAGGAAGGCGGCGACGCCGGCAGCCTCGTCGGCGGACAAGCCGTGCGTGACGAGCGCGCCATCGAAACCCACGCCCTTCAGCCGCGCGACGAAATCCGGGAAGTCGACAACGCCTTGCCCTGCGGTGGCAAAGCGGCCGTCACCGTGCCGGTCCTTGGCATGCGCCATGGCGATGTGGCCGGCGGCTTCATCGATCGCGGCGGCGACGATGGTGCGCGCCTCGTCCGGCGTCGCGTGCTCGAACAGGTTTGCCGGGTCGAGCACGATCTTCAGGTGCTTCGAGCCCATCTCGGCGATCAGGCGCATCGCATCACTCGCCGAAGTGACTATGTTGGCCTGCTCGGGCTCGATGCCGAGATCCACGCCTGCGGTCTCGGCCAGCGCCAGCGCCTTTTCCATCTCGGCGGCCATGTCGGACCAGGCGGCCGGTGTGGCGTTGTCGGGATGATATGCCCACTGGTCGGCTGCATTGCGCGAGCCGGTGCAGAGCGTGACCAACGGGATGGCAAGGGCGGCGGCAGTGTCGATGACCACCCCCAAGCGCCTCAAGCCCTCGTCGCGGACCGTCCTGTCGGGATGCGCCATGTTGTAGGTGCCCGACAGCGCGGCGAGCGAAACGCCTGACGACCGCACGGCGGCGCGGATGGCAGCGACGGCATCCGCCGGCACCGCATCCGGCATCGACGGCAGGCCGGCGCAGGCGAGATTGAACTGCGTCGTCTCATATCCGGCCTGCTTGACCGCGGCCAGCACGACGGCCGGGTCGGTGCCGGGAAAAGTCTTGGCGAAGATGCCGAGGCGCATCAGACGGCACCCGAAACCGAGGCGAGCTCAACCCGTTCGCCTGATACAACAGAGCGGGCAATGGCCACCATGGTGCGGATCGAGGCGATGCCGTCCTCGACATTGGCGCCGCGCATCGGCGCGCCAGTGAGCACGGTGTCGGCAAGGCCTTCGAGCTGGCGGCGGAAGAAATGGCCGTCGGCGCCGAGCGGTTTGCGCGAGGTCGCGTCCTTCTCATGGAAGATGTCCACCTCGCTGGCGCGGAAGTACCAGGGGTTGAAGGTCTTGGCGATGACCGAGCCATTCTCGCCATAGAGCTGGAAGCCCTCGTGCCAATCCATGCGCACGGCGACGGTCAGATCGAGATGGCCGAGCGCGCCGCTGGCGAATTCAGTCTCGACAAACCAGCAATAGGCGCCGAAGCGCTCGTTGAGGCGGGCGCGCACGGCGACGATGTCGCCACAGAGGAAGCGGGCCGTGTCGACCAGATGCGATCCGTGCGCCAGCATAAAATATTGCCTGAGATCGGCCTTGGGATTTCCCGCCGGCTTTTTCGCCAGCTTGCTGGTGACGGGCAGCGGCTGCACGGCATCGGTGTTGGTGTAGCGGTGGGTGGAATCGCAATACCAGGCCTTCAGCGCCAGCACCTCGCCCATCTCGTCGCGGACGAAGTCGCGCGCGGCCTCCAGCGCCGGGTCGAAGCGCTTCATGTGGCCGACCTGCAGCACCTTGCCGGAGCGCCTGACCGCCGCCGCCAGCGCCTCGCCTTCCTCCACCGAGGTGCCGATCGGCTTTTCGCAGAGAACATGCTTGCCGGCATCGAGCGCCTTGATCGACATCGGCACGTGATAGGCATCCGACGTGGCGACGATCACCGCTTCCAGCTCCGGATCGGCGAGCATGGCGTCATAGTCGGCATACATCTTCTGCGGTTCGTAGGTGGCGCCCATGCGGGCGAGCAGATCGGGGGCCGCGTCGCAGATGGCGTAGAGGTCGGCATTGCCGGCCTTGACGCAGGATTCCAGATGCGCGAACTGCGCGATCGGTCCGCAGCCGAGCACGCCGACCCTGAGGCGTCTGTCCTGTTTCTTGATCATCGCTCAGGCCCCGTAGCCGCGCATGGTCTGGCGGTTGGTCTTGACCGCCGCGGCCGGATCGGCGGCGGCCGTGTCGGATTCTTCTTCCAGCACCAGCCAGCCGTTGAAGTGCGGCGCGGTACCGGCGATTTCGATGACTTGAGGTGTGTCGCAGACGCCTTCGCCCAGCATCGCCCAGGTGCCGCTGGCGTCGACGTCCTTCAGATGGATGTAGCGGATGCGGTCGCGGTAGGTGGTGAGCGTGTCGGCCATGTCCTTGTGGCCGCGCAGGATGTGACCGGTGTCCGGCACCCAGCCGACCAGGTCGGGATCGAGCAAGGCAAAAATCGCGTCGTAGTCGGCGCGGTCGAACAGCAGCGTGTTGTGGTGCGAACTCGGATGCACCGCCACCTGGACGCCAGCCTTGCGGCCGAGCTCGCCGGCCTTGTTGTACACCTCGGCGGCAATAGCGAATTTGCCGTCGCGCGGCCCGTCGGAGACGAGGGTCGCCGAGCCCATCGACACTAGCGCGCCAGGAAAGGCGGCGACGAAGTCGATCCAGCGTTTGGCGGTTTCGAGATCGGTGCCGATCTGATCCTTCAGCGTGAAGCCGCTGCGTGAGCCGAAGGCGAAGGAGACGAGCGTCAGCCCAGACGACTTCAGGGCAGCGGCGAACTCGGCCGGCTTGCCGGCATAGCGGCCGATCATGGTGTCGGTGATCTCGATGCCTGCATAGCCGCCATCGGCGATCGCCTTCAACAGATCGTCGGGACCGCCGGTAAACCGGTCTCCCAGCATTTCCCAGGTGAAGGTCTGGCAGCCGACTTTGAGGTCTTTCACGTTCATCCTTTCATTCCTTGATACCGCTTACTCTTGATGCCGCCCCGCGATGATGTGGCGCTAGAAGAACAACACGAGTAGCGGAGCGGTGATGACGGACGAGGCCGCGGCGATATCGCCTGCCAGCAGACAAGGTCCAATCATCGATTGCAATACGCGGGTCAGTTCTCCTGGGGATGGACATCCTACTTGACCGAGCCCGCGGTCATGCCGGCGAGGAAGTACCTCTGGGCAACGAGGTAGATGAGCAAGAGCGGCAGCGAGCCGAGCACGCTCATCGCCATCATCTGGTTCCATTCGAAGGCGTGCTGCCCCATCAACAGCTGGATGCCGATCGGGACCGTGCGCATGGACGTCGACTTGGTCAGCGTCAGGGCAAAGAGAAATTCGTTCCAGCACAACAGGAAAGTATAGACCGAGGTCGCCACGATACCGGGCAGCGAGATCGGGACGATCACGCGCCAGAGCGCCGTCCAACTGCTGCCGCCGTCGACGGCCACCGCTTCATCGAGATCGCGCGGCAAGGTGTTCAGATAGCCCGTCATCAAAAGGATGGCGTAGGGCAGCGTGAAAACGAGGTAAGTCAGGATCAGCGCGACATAGGTGTCGAAGATGCCGTACGAGACGACAAGCCCGAAGAAAGGGATCAAAAGTGTGATCGGCGGGATCGTCTGCGTGCTGATGATGATTGTATTCAGGCTGCCCTTGCCGCGGAAGTTGAAGCGGCTGAACCCATAGGCCGCCAGCAAGGCGATCAGCACCGTCAGCACGGTCACCGCTCCCGCCACGAAGTAGCTGTTGAAGAAGAAGCGCAGCTTTACCGGGTCGCCAAGGATGGCGGCATACGCTTCCAGCGTGAAAGCCTTCGGCAGGATGGTTGGCGGCAGGGCAAAGATTTCGGTGTTCGACTTGAACGAGCTGCTCAGCATCCAGTAGATCGGGAAGGCCGCGAAGAACAGCCCTGCCGCAAGAGCGACATGCAGCGCGACGGTGATCAGCTTGTCTTTGCCAGAGTTTCGTTTCCTCATGGTGACTACCGAGCCTTCTGATAACGGATATAGAACAGCGTCAGGCCAAGCGAGATCAGCAGGATGACCACGGCGCTCGCCGACGCTTGAGACAGGTTGTAGCTCGAGAACGCCAGCTTGTAGGTGTAGGTGCTGAGGACCTCGGTCGCGTAGATCGGACCGCCGCCCGTGGTTATCCAGATCAACGGGAAGACCTGCATGGTCCAGATGAAATCGAGCAGCGAGATGCTGATGATGATCGGCATCAGCTGCGGGATGGTGATGAAGATCAGCTTCTGGTAGGCCTTCGCCCCGTCGATATCGGCGGCCTCGTAGAAATCCTTGGGAATGCCTTGCAGGCCCGCGAGCAGGCTGACCATGAACAGCGGATAGCCCGCCCAGATATTGGCGAAGGTGACGGCGTGCAGCGCGGTCTGCGGCGAGGAAAACCACTCGACCTTGGAACCGATGATGCCGATCTGCATGAGAATGCTGTTCACCACGCCATTCGGCTCGAGCAGCAGGCGCCAGATCACGGCGATGATCACCGCGGTAAACAGCCAGGGCAAGATATAGAGCACGCGCAGAATGTTGCGCAGCGTCGGATTGATGCGGTCGCTGTTCAGCATGAGGGCGAAGATCATGCCGATGGTCATGTGGAAAATGACGCTCATGCATGTGAAGTAAAGCGTATGCCAAAGCGACGCCCAGAACACCGGGTCGTCGAAGATCGCCTGGTAGTGCTTCAGTCCGGCAAAGGATGGGTCACGACGCAGCACGGCGCTGTTCTGGAACGAATAGGCAATCACCGTCACCATCGGCAACAGCATCAGAAGGCCGATGATGATGAGCGAGGGCGACAGATAGAGGTAGGGTGCGACCGCTCGTTTCAGCTTGTGGTGGGAGCGCTTTTGCCGGGTCATGTGCCAACCTTGGGATACGCCTTCAAGAGAAGGTAAGCTTCAAAAACAGGTCCATCTCAAATTGCCGATCCGTTGTTGCCGGGTGGCCTGCCCGAAGCCGGGCCACCCGGTCGAAGATAGCAAAGGGGAACAGGCCGATCAGAATTTCGCCATCCAGCCCTTTTGCGCGGCAGCGGCCGCCTCTTCCGGTGTCTGCTCGCCGGCAAGCATCTTCTGGGCTTGCACGTCGAACTGGGTCATCAGGTCTTCGGCCACCGGCAGGCCCGTGAACTCGTTGGCGAGATAGCCGGTCTTGAAGATCTCGAAGGCCTTGCCGAAAGCCTTGTCGGACGTCACGAAGTCGGGTTTGGCGTTGACGTTGCCCGGGAAGGCGTTTGCAAGCGAGACCAGCTTGGCGTTCACCTTTTCGCTCATCAGATACTGGACGAGTTTCCAGGCCTCCTCCTGATGTTTCGAGGCGGCGGAGATGCCGATGCCCCAGGACGCATAGGGAAGGCCGCGCTTGCCGGTATAGTTTTCCACGACCGGGACCGGGATCAGGTCGAAGTTCAGCTTCGGATTGCGCTTGCGGATGAGGTTCACATGCGCGAGCGAGTCGATCATCATCCCGACGCGGTCGTTGACGAATTCCTCGACCTTTTCCTGCTCGGTCTTGGTGGCGATGCCGGGCGAGATGGTGCCGGCGTCATTGAGCGATTTGACGAAGGAGAGCATATCGACCACCGGCTTGCCCTCGAGGGCGGGCTTGCCGTCCGCCATCATCGACTGGCCCGAAGCCCAGACCCACGACATCAGATCGTTCTGGACTCCGCCGGGAGACTGCAGCGACAGCGGCAGCACCCAGCCATACTGGTTCTTGTTGGCGTCGGTCATCTTTTTGGCGGCGTCGAGAAATTCCGCGCGGGTCGACGGCAGCTTGGTCACGCCGGCCTTGGCGGCGAGGTCCAAATTGACGAAGACCGGATAGACGAAGGATGCCACGGGAAACATCACCGCCTTGCCGTCGACCTTGATGATGTCGGCGACCTGGCTCTTGTCGAACTTGCTCGCATCCATCATCGGGTTCATGTCGGCGAGCGCGTTCTGCGCATTCAAATTGTTCACCCAGGCACCGTCGAGACCGACAACGTCGCTGAGCGTTCCGGTCGCAGCACCAACCGAGATCTGGTCTCGCGTGGTCGCGTAGGGACCGCTGACCAGCGTCACCTTTACGCCGGGGTTTGCGGCCTCGAACTCATCCATGATTGACCTGAGCGAGCCAGCCGGCAATTCGGGCTCCCACCATTGGGTGAATTCCAGCGTCGTGTCCGCCAGGGCGCCGGTTGCGCCGAGCAACCATGCGGCCGCGGCTATTTTCAGCACCGCGGGTTTAATACGAAACGTCATTTTCTCCTCCTTCTTTGGGGATCGACCGCACAATGCGGACGACCGTCTGGTTATTCAGAAGTCTTCTTACGCAGGCGCCTCACCCTCACCTGCGGGCCTTGCCGCGGGTCTTCAGATCGCCAGATGCGTCTCGGGATCGAAGAAATGGAGCTTGGCGTCATCCAGGGCCAAGCGGATTTCCGAGCCGGCGCGGACCGTGCTGGCCGGTTCGAATCTCGCCACCGCGTTCGACGCCAGGCCGAAATCCTGCACCGCGTCCGGGTCGCCGGAGTCCACCCGGACCGCATCGATGTTGAGATGGACGATGTGTTCGGATCCGAGTTCTTCGATCGAGGTCACCTTTGCCGGTATCGTCTGATATTTGCGGCCCGATTCGAGGTTGCTGTCATAGAGATCCTCGGGTCGGATCCCGAACACGACCTTGCGCCCCGCATAGGACTTCAAGCCCGGCTTGCGGACGAAGGCCGCATCCTGCAAACGGATAGCCAAGGCGCCGGACGTCAGTTCGTCGCCCGTCAGGGTCGCCTCGAAAAGGTTCATCGAAGGAGACCCGATGAAGCCCGCAACGAAAGCGTTCACCGGCGATTCATAGAGCCTCTTGGGGGTGTCGACCTGCTGCAGCACGCCGCCTTTCAACACCGCGACCCTGTCCCCCATCGTCATCGCTTCGGTTTGATCGTGGGTCACGTATATGGTCGTTACGCCGAGCTGCTTTTGCAGGCTGGTGATTTCGGCGCGCATTTGCACGCGCAGTTTCGCGTCCAGATTGGAAAGCGGTTCGTCCATGAGAAAGGCGGCCGGCTCGCGCACCATGGCGCGACCCATCGCAACCCGTTGACGCTGTCCGCCCGAAAGGTTCGCGGGTTTGCTGTCCAGCAGAGACGTCAGTTGAAGGGTTTTGGCGATCTCGTCGACGCGCTTCTTGCGCTCGGCCTTCGGCTTGCCGGCCAGCCGCATCGAAAAGGCGATGTTTTCGAACACCGTCATATGCGGGTAGAGCGCGTAGCTCTGGAAGACCATCGCGATGTCGCGGTCCTTAGGCGGCATGTCGACGACGTCGATACCGCCGATCCGAAGGCTGCCGCTGGTGACGTCCTCCAATCCCGCGATCATCCGCAACGCGGTGGATTTGCCGCAGCCGGACGGCCCGACGAGAATCAAGAACTCGCCGTCCTCGACCGACAGATTCAACTGGTCGATTGCGTGAAAATTGTTCCCGTACGTCTTGCAGATATTCTCAAGAACGACTTCTGCCATCTTCCTCCCTCCACAAGTCCAAGCCACTGATTTTTATAATTATCCTCGGCTTGAGTTCACCTGCGAGATATTTCCTAGGATAGTTCGGGCTCTGTTGCGGTATCGAGCCGCGCATGCTTCAGTTCGGCTGCCGACGGCGCGTTCGTCGATGCCAGGAGTTCCGTCACCTGATCGTCGGTCGGAAGCGCCTCGCGCCCGCCCCGTCCCGTTATCGAAAGAGCCGCAGCAGCGGCCGCGAATGCGACCCGGCCCGCGGTGTCGGCGCCGCGCGTCAATGCAAGGGCGTAGGCGCCATGAAAGCAGTCGCCGGCGCCGGTCGAGTCGACGACTTCAACCCGGTGCGGAGGCAGGTGCCACAGCCCGGCTTCGTCGCGTCCGCGATAGTAGACGCCCCTGCCGCCATCCGTCAGAACCACGGCGGACCGCGACGGCAACCACAATGCATCGAGTATCTCGGCCGGCGATCGGCGGCCCGTGGCGGTCCGCGCAAAGCCGAGGGGAAGAATGAGATGGTCGCAGAGCGCGATCAGCCTTTCGGTGGCTGGGCCGCCGTTCCATTCGACGTCGCCGAGGATCGCAAGGCCGAGGTCGCGAGCCCGCGCCACGACATCCAGCGACCCGATCGCATAACTGTCGACGATCAGGACGGTCGCGCGGCTGAGGACCTCGTCCGGAAAGTCCGGTGCGGTGCCCAGCATCGCTTCGTCGTCATAGGCGATGAACCGGTCTCCATCCGAACCGACCGTGATCCGTGAGCGCACCGGGCGCGCATCGGCGTGGCGCGGCGCGAACGCGGTTTCAACGCCGCTCGCAACGAGATCGCACAGCACGGCGTCGTCCACGGCACTGCCAAGCCATCCGATGAACCCGGCGCTTCCGCCGAGCCGCGCGACGGCGGCAAGGGCCGTCGCGACATTTCCTCCGAAAGCCCGGGCACTTTGCAGAACCTTCCCCTTGCCCGCCGACAACGGCTGATCGACATAGACGATGTCGTCGATCGAGATCGCTCCGAAGCCGAGGATTGAGGGAACGGTGGGCATGGTTCAGGCACCCGCCTTGGCCAGGGCGTCCTGCGCCGAGAGCCCGTCATGGATGACGCCCCGGAAAGCGGTCGCCGCCTTCTGAGGATCGCCATGCCCCCAGAGATTGCGGCCGACCACGGCGCCGCGCGCGCCGGCACGGATGGCGTCCGCCGTCTGCTGAAGGGCGCCGAGCAGCGTATCGGTCTTCGGGCCGCCGGCGATGACAACCGGCACCGGGCAGGTCCGGACGGTCTCTCGAAACGACTCGAAATCGCCGGTGTAACCGATCTTGATCACGTCGACGCCGGACTCGTAGCCGATGCGCGCCGCATAGGCGATCTCGTCGGGGGTGAAGACGATCTTTGCCCCGTCGGTGAAATCGCGAGGGTAGATATGCGCCACAACAGGCATGCCATAACGGGCCGCCGCGTTCACCGAATCTGTCAGCCAGCGAATGTACTTGCCCTCGGTCGCGCCGCGCACCGGAATGGCAACGGCCAGCGCGTCGGCGCCAGCCCGCACCGCGTCCTCGGGCGTCGCAATCAGTTCGCTGATGCGATCGTCCGGGGTGAAGCAGCCGGCCTGGATGACCAGGGAAGCCTTGCCCGCGTATTGCGGCCACAGATGGCGCGCGGTGCCGGGCTGGATGCTGACGTAGTCGGGCTTACCTTCCATGACGCGAGCGAGCGCGCCCGGCAGGTCGGCAAGGCCGCCTTTGCGCACGTCGCCATAGCCGACGAAGTGGTCGACCGCGCCGCCAAAAAGGTTCCCCGATGGATGCGAGAAGAGGCGCGCAAGGCGCACCTTGGTTCCGAGACTCATGACTGCAAAATTCTCCAATCGGTTGATTTCAAAATCCCAAACGCAGTGTTTGCGAAAGAAATCACAAAATCAATCTTTCGAAAGCTTTCGAATTTGCGTATTTTGGGTGTGACGAACCGAGGCCATGGCGATCGCCTGGCGCGTGGAGGCAAGGACGGGGCAATGTTGTCAGAGCAGAGACGCCAAGCGATCCTGGGCGAGGTGCAACGCAGCGGACAGGTTCGCATCAAGGACCTGTCCGACGATTTCGGCGTGTCGGAAGTCACGGTGCGCTCCGACCTCGAGATACTGGACCGCAAGGGACTGCTGACCAAGACCCGTGGCGGCGCGGTGACCCGGACCACGGATTCGACCACGGCCGCGTTCGCGCGGCGCATGCAAACCAACATCGAGGCAAAGAAACGCATCGCCCGGGCGGCGGTGGAACTGTTCGAGGACAACCAGTCGGTCATCTTCGACGGCGGCTCGACGTTGATGCTGGTTGCCATGCAGTTACCGCCGCTCAGCAATGTCGTGGTCGCGGCCACGGCGATGAATATCGTGCAGCATCTGATGCATCGGCCCGGGCTCGACGTTCACATGATCGGTGGCCGGGTCTATCCAGACACGGTGAGCACGCTGATCACCGATGCCGACACGGCTCTCGGCGGCTTGGTGGCGCATCAGGTCTTTGTCGGAGCGCATGCGATCGACTCCTCATTGGATGTGGTCGACGTGAATGAAGACATGGCGCGAACGAAGCGAAACCTGGTGCGCATGGCCCGGCGCGTGGTTCTGCTTGCGGATTCGAGCAAATGGGGCGTCAGCGGAACCTCCAAGGCTTTTTCGCTGTCGGGCGTCGATGTGGTGATCACCGACGATGGCCTGTCCGGTCCGATACGCAGCCAGCTCGATAGGACCGTGGCCAAGGTGATCTATGCCTGAAACCGTCGCGATCCACGGCCGCGAGGCCGGGATTCAATGCGCGTCTGGCCCACCAGATTCGGGTCGGTGCCCGGCCGATTTTTGCCTGTCATCTTCTCCTCCCAAGCGCCGGCAGCCTCCCGACCCCGCCAGCATTTCCGCATGTTCTATAAAAATTTTACGCGCGTCAATATTTAAAATGTTGTATAGCGATTTCGAAAACGATCCGGCAGCGCGACGGATCTGGCAGAGCGTGACCGTATTGGGAGGCAGAACAGAAAATGCAGGCAAACTCACAGGCCAAACTCGGCATCGGCGTCATCGGATGCGGCAACATATCGATGACCTATCTGCGCAACGCCGCGCTGTTTGGCGGGGTCGAGCTTCGTGCCTGCGCCGACATCTCGGCCGAAATGGCGGCGCTGCGAGCCAAGGAATATGGCATCCGTGCCCTTGGCGTCGATGCGCTGCTGGCCGATCCCGAGATCGACCTCGTCCTCAACCTGACCATTCCGGCGGCGCATTTCGACATTTCGATTTCAGCCCTGTCGGCGGGAAAGCATGTCTTCACCGAAAAGCCGCTGGCGACGTCGGCCAATGACGGGCGCCGCCTGGTGGCGGAGGCGGCGAAGCGCGGCGTGCTGCTCGGCTCGGCCCCCGACACCTTCCTTGGTGCGGCCGGCCGCCGGGCGCGCCGTCTGATGGATGAGGGCGCGATCGGCCGCCCGGTCTGCGGCACCGCCTTCATGATGGGACGCGGCATGGAACACTGGCATCCCAACCCGCAATTCTACTACCAGCCTGGCGGCGGCCCGGTGTTCGACATGGGGCCCTACTACCTGACCATGCTGGTCAACCTGCTCGGTCCGGTAGCGCGCGTTATGGCGATGGCGACGAAGGGCCAGGAGAAACGTTTGATATCGGCCGAAGGGCCGTTCAAGAACACGACGTTCAAGGTGGGCACCCCGACCAATGTGCTGTCGCTGCTCGAATTCCGCTCCGGCGCCACCGTCACCTTCGGCGCATCGTGGGACGTCTTCAGGCATTCCAACCATCCGATCGAACTGCACGGCACGGAAGGCTCGCTGCGCCTGCCCGACCCGGACACGTTCGGCGGCACCGTCTCGCTGTCCGAACGCGGCGCGGAGTGGAAGGATTTCGCCAGCGAAGGCGAACTCTACGGCGCCCGCAACTGGCCTTACGCAGCGCCCGACCGCGCCAATTACCGCATGCTCGGCGTCGCCGATCTCGCACGTTCGCTGAAGGCAGGCGCGGCGCCGCGCGCGTCCGGCAATCTGGCGCTGCATGTGCTGGAGATCATGGAAGCGATCCTGCGGTCGGGCGAGACGAAAAGCTCGGTCGCCATTGCCGGTGACGTCGTCCAGCCGGCCCTGCTCAGCGAAGACGAGGCGCGCGGCCTGCTCGCCTGACCTCCAGCGGAGATCACGATGACACTTGATCCGGATGCACAGCGTGCCCTCGAAATCGGCCGGGCCGCCGGCGGCGAGCCGTTCGAGAATGGCAGCGTGGCGGCGGCGCGGGCAGCTTATATCGCTTCGTTCCCAACCCAGCAGGGCGACCGCGAGCCGGTCGCGGCAACCGAGCAACGGCAGATCGACGGGCCGAACGGCCCGGTGACGATCCGCATCCATCGCGGTATCGGCGCGGCGCGGATGGGGGCGCGCGCCGTGCTCTATCTGCATGGCGGCGGCTGGGTCATCGGCAATCTCGATTCACATGACGAGATCTGCCGCTGGCTGGCCAATCTCGGCAACGCGGTCGTCATCTGTCCCGACTACCGGCTGGCGCCGGAGCACAAGTTTCCCGCCGGGCTCGAGGACTGCGCGGCAGCGCTGCGCTTCATGGCTGGGAATGCCGGAGACCTCGGCATCGATCCAATCCGCATTGCCGTCGCCGGCGACAGTGCCGGCGGCAACCTTGCCGCCGTTCTGGCGCTGCTTGCCCGCGACGGACTGGCGCCGCCGCTTGCCGCCCAGATTCTGATCTATCCCAACACCGATGCCCGCCAGACGGCGGACAGCTACCGGCGTTTCGGCGACGGCTTCGGGCTCACCGCCGCCACCATGGCCTGGTTCCGCGACCGCTATGTGCGAACGCCTGACGACATCGCGGACTGGCGTGTTTCGCCGCTTCTGGCCTCCAGCCTTGCCGGCGCACCGTCGGCCTTCGTCGCGATCGCCGGCCACGACATCCTTGCCGACGAAGGCACGGCCTATGCCGAGCGCCTGCGCGCCGACGGAGTGCCGCTGGTGTTGCGGCACTGGCCGGGCCAGATCCATGGCTTCGTCTCCATGGGCCGCCACATCCTGGCCGCGCGGCAAGCGGTGAGCGAGGCGGCGGCCTGGCTTCAACTGCAGACGCGTGCTCAGGCCGACTGACGCATCACCAGGGTCGCGCCGAGCTTGACGTTGCGCGCCATGTCGTGGCCGGGCGGATCGGCCTCGTCCAACAACGCCAGCAGGATCTCGACGCTGCGGCCAGCCATGGCAGCGAAGTCCTGCGCCATGGTGGTCAGCGCGGGACAGGTGTAGCGGCTCAGCGGATGATCATCGTGGGCGGCGACGCGAAAATCGCAATCGGCGCGGCGGCCGATCTTCAGCCCGCGCGAAAAGGCGGCCGACATGACGCCGAAGGCGAGACGGTCATTGGCGCAGAGCAGCGTGCGGGCCGGCAGGCCGCCTTTCTCGAGCGTCCTGTCCATCCATTCGTGACCGATGCGCTCGAAGTCCCAGCTGTAGTCGCCCGCCGCCTTGAGAACGGTGGGCTCCAGGCCTGCGGCGTGCATCGTGTCGACATAGCTCTGCAGACGTTCGCCCGAATTGTGGTTGACATGCGGAATGTCGACATAGACCGGCGGTTCGCCGGACCGGCAGAGATAATCGACGATCGTCGAGGTGCTCTGGTGGTTGTCATTGCCGACGAACGGCGTGTCGCCTTCGATGTAAGTGTCGAAATAGACGATCGGGATGTCCTCGCTCATCCGCTCGAAGACGCCAGGTTCGGAGACCCGTCCCAAAGGAGCGACGATGGCGCCGGCAACCTTCAGCGACATCAGCGTCCTGACCGATTCCGCCTCCAGCTTCGGCGAACCGTGCGAGGAAATGACGATCGGCCAAAACCCTTCGTCGCGGCAGCGCAGTTCGATGCGGCTGACCATCTCGGCGTAGAACGGATCGGTGATCGTCGGCACGACGATGCCGACATTGCGGGTGCGCTTGCGGTTGAGATTGCGGGCGAAAACATTCGGCTGATAGTCCGAGGAACGAAGTGCGGCCTCGATGCGCGCCCGTGTCGCCGGCTTCACGCTGGCCGGATCGTCGAAATACTTCGACAGGGTCGGCCGCGACACGCCGGACGCCCTGGCGAAATCATCCATCGTCCGGTGGGTCTTCTCCGCCATCTATATTTAGCCCTTTACCTCAAAGCCGCCCTTCGCGCTCTGGCCAGAATCAGCCTTGCGACCGTCGCGATGAGGCAGCATTGCTTGACCGAACTTATTCAGTCAAATTTCCACGTTTCCAGTACAACGCAAAAGTATTGCGCACGTCAAATTATTTATTGACGCTCTGAAAACAACAACTTAGGTTTTGAACTCGCACGGACATGGGGGGAGCGTACGGCAACCAGAGTCCGGCAGATGGTGAGGACATGAAGAAACTGGTTTGCGCCGGCGAGCTCCTGGTCGAGATCATGGCCGAGCGGATCGGCCAGAGTTTTCGCACCGCCGGCCCGCTGGTCGGCCCGTTTCCGTCAGGCGCTCCCGCCATCTTCATCGACCAGGCGGCGCGGCTCGGTCAGCCGGCGGGGCTGATCGCGGCAGTGGGCGACGACGATTTCGGCCATTTGAACATAGAGCGCCTGCGCGCCGACGGCGCCGACATCTCGGCCATCACCGTCCATCGAGGTGCCGCGACCGGAACCGCCTTCGTCACCTATGAGACCGATGGCAGCCGGCACTTCGTCTACAACATCAAACAGAGTGCCGCCGGACTGATCGAGATCGGTGCGGAAGCGCGCGCGCTGCTCTCTGGCGCCGACCATTTTCACGTCATGGGAACATCGCTGTTCTCGCCCGAGGTGATCGAGGTTGTCCGCGACGGGATCGAAGCCGTCAAGACGCGCGCCGGAACGGTTTCCTTTGACCCCAACATCCGCAAGGAGATGCTCGATCTGCCGGGCATGCGCGACGCCTTGCATTTCGTGCTCTCCAAGACTGATGTTTTTCTGCCGAGCGGGCCGGAACTCTTCACCTTCGCCGAGGCAACCGACGAGGAGAGCGCGGCGCGCGAAATGCTGGACCGCGGCATCTCCGCCGTGGTCGTCAAGAAGGGCGCGCAGGGCGCCGTTCACTACGACCGGTCGGGGCGCATCGCTTCACCCGGCTTCGTCGTCGAGGAAATCGACCCGACCGGCGCCGGAGATTGTTTTGCGGCGGCCTTCGTCTCCTTCTGGCTGCGTGGAGAAGCACCTAGGAGGGCGCTCGAGATCGCCAATGGCTGCGGCGCGCTGGCGGTGACGAAAAAGGGCCCGATGGAAGGCATCGCCTCGCTGGCCACTGTCGAGGCGTTCGTCGCGACCGCCAGGACCGGAGCACCGGCATGAGCCAGGCGACCGACAGGCTGGCCGCCATAGCAAAGCGTCGTACGGCCGGCGAGCGCGCCGGCATTGCCTCGATCTGCTCGGCCCATCCGTTGGTCATCGAAGCGGCGCTGCGCCACGGCAAGGCGCGCGGCGCCGATGTGCTGATCGAGGCCACCTGCAACCAGGTCAACCACGAAGGCGGCTATACTGGCATGACGCCGGGCGATTTCCGCCGCTTCGTCGAGACGATCGCCGGCAAGGCCGGGTTTCCCCTGGACAGGCTTGTGCTCGGCGGCGACCATCTCGGCCCCAATCCCTGGAAGCACCTGCCGGCGCCCGAGGCGATGGAAAAGGCAGCGCGCATGGTGGACGCCTATGCCGAGGCCGGCTTCACCAAGATCCACCTGGACGCCAGCATGGGCTGTGCCGGCGAAGGTGCCGCACCACCCGACGCGACGATCGCCGCGCGCGCCGCCGAACTGGCCGAGGTGGCGGAGGCCGCGGTTGAACGAACAGCCGGCGCCAAGCCTGTCTATGTGATCGGCACGGAAGTGCCGGTGCCGGGCGGTGCCCTGGAAGCGATGGACCATCTGGCTGTGACGACACCGGAAGCGGCTGGCGAGACGGTGCGCATCCACCAGCAGGCCTTCCACCAGCGTGGCCTCGACCATGCCTTCTCGCGGGCGATTGGCGTCGTCGTCCAGCCCGGCGTCGAATTCGGCAATGCCGAGGTCATCACCTACCGGCCCGAACGCGCCCGGGCGCTGGCCGGCACGCTGCGGGACCTGCCGCAATTCGTCTTCGAGGCGCATTCGACCGACTACCAGCCGGTCGCGGCCCTGACGGCACTTGTCGACGATGGCTTCGCCATCCTGAAAGTCGGACCTTGGCTGACCTTCGCGCTGCGCGAAGCGCTCTACGGTTTGAGCCACATCGCCGACATTCTTGCTCCCGACCCGGCTCGGGAAAGCCTGCCGGCGGCGATGGAGCGCGTCATGCTGGAGGCGCCCGGCAACTGGAAGAATTACTATCACGGCAGCGAAGCCGAGCAGCGGAGCGAGCGGCATTTTTCCTACAGTGACCGTATCCGCTACTACTGGCCGGCGCAGGCGGCGCGGCAGGCAGTGGACGCGCTGATGCAGGCGCTGGGCGAGCGCGACATCCCCTCGCCGCTGATCAGCCAGTATCTCGGCCGCCTCGACGGCGCGGTAGCGAGCGGATCCGTCGCCCCAAAGGCCAGGGAACTCCTGATCGCAGCCGTGACGGATGTTCTCGACATCTACGCCAGCGCAACCGGCTGATCCCGACAGTCATGCCCGTGGCACCAGAACGAGGGCACCCGTCGTGCGACGATCCTCCAGATCGCGATGCGCGCGAGCGGCATCGGCAAGATCGTAGTGCGTCGGCATCTCGACCCTGATCACACCCTGGCGCAGCGCCTGAAAAAACCTGGTGACATGGGTGCCGAGCTTTTCCGACGTGTCGGTGTAGTGGGCATAGTTGGGGCGTGAAACGGTGATCGATTTCGAGGCGAAGCGGCCGATGTCCCAATTGCCTACCGGCCCCGAAGCCTGGCCGAAGCTGACGAGATGGCCGCGCACGGCAAGCGCCGCCAGCGAGCCGGCAAACGTGTCGTTGCCGACCGCGTCGTAGGCGACATTCGCGCCCCTGCCACCAGTCAGCCGCATGACCGCCTCGGCAAAGTTGTCGCGGGAATAGACGATTACATGGTGGGCGCCGAGCCGCTCGACGATGCGCGCCTTGTCGTCGCTCGACACGGTGGCGATGACTGTCGCGCCGAGATGGCGCGCCCACTGTACCAGCAACTGGCCAATGCCGCCTGCCGCCGCATGGATGAGCACGATGTCCCCCGTCTTCACGGCATGAACATCGTGCAGCAGGAAACTCGCGGCGACCCCCTTGAGCAGGCCGGCAGCCGCGGTCTCGTCCGAAATATCGTCGGAAAGACGAACCAGCAGTTCGGGCGCCATGTTGCGCCGCTCGCTGTAGGCGCCGACCGGCGGACAGGCATAGGCGACCCGGTCGCCGATTGAGAAACCCGATACCGCCGGACCAACCGCCTCGATGACGCCGGCGGCTTCCATGCCCGGGACGCCAGGTGGTTGCAGCAGGTCGAAGAACCCGGTGCGGCAGTAGACGTCGATGAAATTGACACCGATCACCGTGTGACGGATCCGCACCTCGTCCGGCGCGGGCAGAGGCAAGGCGAAGTCCCTGAGTTGCAACTCCTCCGGTCCGCCATAGCGCTCGACGACGATCGCGTGGGTCGTTTCGGCATGGCTCGCGGCAGCCCTTGAGGTGACGAGCGGCGCGCTTGCGGATGAGGCCGGCGGGACGATCGCTGGCGATGATCGCGCCTCCAACGGCGCGCCGGCGTTTCGCCGCAGAAGAGCGCGCACGGCGGCGAAGCCGGCCTGATAAATGCCTTCGGTGACCAGCTTGACCAGCTCGTCGCGGCGATGCGCTGGCGGGTTGAACTCGGAGCGCCATTCCCAGAAGGTGGCGTCGCCGTCGGTCACCGGCTTCAGCCGCAGCGAGGCGACATAGCCCATCAGCGGCAGCGGCGCTTCGAGCAGGCAGTAACTCAGCCGCCGGTCCTTGTCGGACAGCGCCAGCAATTGCTCGCGCAATTCGCCGCCGTCGTTCAGCCTGAAATGGCGCACCGAGCCGACGGCATCGACCGGCTCGCTGCCTTCGATCTCGCTGAAGGCGATCGCCGGGTGCCAGCGATCATGGCCGTTGAAATCGCGCAGGATCGCCCAGACCTCGTCGATCGGTGCATCGATGATCGTGCTCTGGCAAACCCTGACCATCGGCCGGCGTCAGCGCCCGAACCGGTGCTTTAACGCGGTGAACGCGGTCTGGAACACGCCATTGCCGATCTGTTGCATGAGTGCCGCCTCGCGATCGTCAGCGCAGTCGAACTCCGCCTGCCATTCGGCGAGCGTCAGATTGCCGTCGGTGATCGGCGTCAACGATAGCGTGGCGACATAGTTCTCCACCGCCATCGGGCTTTCCAGAATCGCATAGCTGCAGGACAGGTCGTAATCCGACAGCGCCAGCAGCCTTTCACGGATGCGACCGCCGTCCTTGAGCGTGAAATTCCTGATGCAGCCGATCTGGTCGGCCTGCGCATTCTGTTCGATGCGGCTTTCGGCGACGAACGGCGCCCAGCCTGCCAGACCGTTGAAATTGCGCACGATCTTCCAGACCTCCGCCGCCGGTGCGGGAATGACCGAAGAGACATAGACCTTGGTCATGCTTGCTGGCCGAGAGTGGAACGATGGAGGCCGAGCTTGGGTGTGCCCTCCCTGTTGATGTCAGCGCCGACCCTCATTGTCCTGCCGGACATTTCTCCCCGTATAGTGACGGGGAGAAAGAGGCTGGCCGCTACCTCGGCGCCCACCTTGCAACGCTGGCTGCTGGCGAAACCGTCGATGACGGCGCCCCTCTCCCCGTCACTATACGGGGAGAGGATGCCGGCAGGCAGGTGAGGGGCAGCGCAGATGTTCACCTCAATGATCGCGGTCGTCATCGTCGTCCTTGGCGCCCTTGCCCTTGCCCTTCTTGTCGCGGGTCAGGCTGGAAATGTCCTTGGCGTCGCGCAGCACGTCGGTCATGCGGCCGAGCGAGCCGCCCTCGATGCCGATCTCCTTCATCAGATTGTCGATCATCGGCGCCTGCACCCGATAACGCAGCGCGGAGTCGATGACCTCGTCGGTGACGTTGCGGTTACCGCCCTGCCCGCCATTGATGCCATCGACATGCAGGATCTTGATGCCGTCGATCTTCTCCATCGGCTTGACGCTTTCGCGGATGATGCCTTCCATGTGGTCGAGCAGCTTGCCGCGCAGGCGGCCGGCGCGTGCCTCGCTGGACAACAGGTTCTCGGCCTCATTGAGCTGGCGGTTGCCGGCGGCGTCGACTTCGTAACGCTGTGCCGCGGCAAGGGCATGGATCTTCTCCGCTTCGGCCGATGCCAGCGCCGCGATCTTCTGCGCTTCCGCCAGACTCTTGGCCGCCTTCATCTCGGCGTCGGCAGCGGATGTGACTCGCAGCGCCTCGCGCTCGGCCTCGCGCTGCGCGCCGATCAGGTCGGTCAGCTTGCGGCGCTCGGCGATTTCACGTTCGCGGGCAGTGAAGGCCTGTTCCTCGGCCTGGATGGCCTTGGCGCGCACGGCTTCGGACGCCGCGATCGCGGAAGAACGCTCCTGCGTCTTCTTGGCGATGTCGATCGCCTTCTGGATTTCGGCGATTTCGATCTTCTGGTCGCGGTCGACGCCAAGCTGGCGGATGTCGCGTTCCTTGATCAGCCGCGCTTCCTCGATGCCGCGCTCGGTGGTGATGCGGGCCCGTTCGACCTCCTCTCCGGCCGAAATCTCGGCCTCCTCGAAGGCCTGCCGCTTGGCGATCTGAAGCGCTTCGAGATGCCGCTCCCTGGCGATCCGCACTTCATCAACCGCACGCTCCTGCGCGATGCGTGCGGTCTCGGTCGCCTGGTTCTCGGAAATTTCGGCGCGGCGCTTCTCAGCTTCCGCCTTCGTCACCTCGAGCGCCTTTTCGGCGAGTGCGATCTGCCGCTCCAGTTCGGCCACCTCGAGCAATTTCTTGCGCTGGATTTCGAGTTCACGCTGCGCGCCTTCGCGTTCGATGCGGGCTTTCTCCAGCGACAATTCGAGTGCGATCTGCTCGCGCTCGGTCAGTTCGCGCATCTTCATCTCGGTCTCGTCGAGCGAGCGGCGGCGGGCGATCTCACGGCGCTGCGTCTCTTCCTCGCTGTTGATGCGCTCCTGCGTGATGTTGCGCTCCTGATTGAGGCGCGATTTCTCGACCGCCTCGCGCGAGGAAAGCTGCGCCTGTTCGGACTCCTGGTCGCGCAATGCGCGCTCTATGGCGAGTTCGGAACGCTGCGCGGCGCGGCGGATCTCGACCTCGCGCTCCTGTTCGAGGCGCGCATATTCGGTGTCGCGGTCAATCTCCAGCACTTTGCGCTGGGTGTCGAGGTTCTGGTTGCGGATATCGACCAGCGTGCGTTGCTCGATCTCGTTGCGCATGCGGCGCCGGGTCTCGATCGATTCGGTCAGTTGCGTCAGGCCCTCGGCGTCGAAGGCGTTGGACGGGTCGAAATATTCAAGACTGGTCTGGTCGAGATCGACGATGGCGACGCTTTCGAGCTCGAGCCCGTTGGCGGCGAGCGACTCCTCCGCCAACCGGCGCACCTTGGCGGCGTAGTCGCCGCGCAGTTCATGCATTTCTTCCAGCGTCATCTGGGCGGCGACGGTGCGCAGCGCGCCGGCGAATTTGCCTTCCAGCAATTCGCGCAGGCTGTCGGGCTGCAGCGTGCGGCGGCCGAGCGTCTGCGCGGCGGCGGCCACCAGTTCGCGATGCGCGCCGACGCGGACGAAGAACTCAGCGATCAGGTCGACGCGCATGCGGTTGCGGGTGATCAGCGCCAGCGCGTCCTCGCGGCGCACCTCGATGCGCAGCACGTTCATGTTGACCGGGGTGATCTCATGCAGCACCGGAATGACGAAAGCGCCGCCATTCACCACCACCTTCTCGCCCATGAAGCCGGTGCGCACGAACGCCGTCTCCTTGGTCGAGCGGCGATAGAGCCAGCGCAAGATGTAGACGGCGATCACGACGACGATCGCCGCAATGATCAGCCACAACAGGAAAGCGCCAAAGGTCTGCGCGTCCATGATCTATCCTCCCCAAGACAATGCGGTCGGCGCGAGGCGACCGGCAGTATTTTCAAACATCCACCCGTCGGGCGGCGAAGTCCAATTCTTCATGCCCGCCTCTGCAGCTTCGGCGTGATGGCGTGGAACGCTGAGATCACCGCGTCGACAAAGGCCGGGTCATTGATGTTGGCCGGCACCCGCTCGACGTTGCGCTGCGGCGTCTGGCGAACGGTCCTCTCGATCGCTTCGAACAAAGCGTTGTCAGCCTCGGGATCATGAAAGGGCTGGCTGGGCGCACCGAGCATGGAAACGCCGCCCTCGGGCAGCAGGAACCGCACCGGGCCGTTCATGGCGTTGAGCCGCGCGCCGATCCATTCGCCGAAGGCGCGGTTCTCGTCACGCGTCGTGCGCATCAGTGTGACGTTGGGATTGTGGATGACGAATTTGCGGCTGCGGAATTTGTCCGGCACGCTGTCGCGCGGGCCGAAATTGACCATGTCGAGCGCGCCGGCCGAGCCGACATAGGGCAGTCCGGTGCGGATCGCCGCGCCAAAGCGATCCTGCGTCGCCGGGAAGACGCCCCCGACAATCATGTCGGCCACTTCGGTCGTGGTGAGATCGATGAAGGCTGACAGCAGCCGGGAATCGCCGAGGTTTTCCATCGCCCGCCCGCCTATGCCGGTGGCGTGGAAGACGAGGCAGTCATAGTCGGCTTCGAGTCGTCTGGTCACCGCCTGCACGGCAGGCGTGGTGACGCCGAACATGGTGATGCCGACCGCCGGCCGCGCCAGCTTGCGCTTGGCTTCCCAGGCCTCGGCATCGGGCAGTTGCGCGACCATGCCGGCCATGGCGTGCGCGGCATTGGAGAGCACCTGTTCGGTAATCGAGTTCAGCCCCTGCACATCGGCCACGGAATGGAACATCATGATGTCGGCGCCGCCGACATATTTGGCGACATCGCCGGCCGCCACCGTCGACACCATCAGCTTGGGAATGCCGACGGGCAGCACGCGCATGCCTGCGGTGGCCAGCGTTGTGCCGCCGGAGCCGCCGGCGGAAATCACGCCGCCGATGCGCGGCTCGCGCTCGATCCAGCGTGCGAAGGCGTCCGCCATGGCGCTGACCGAACCGCCGCGGTCATTGGTGAAGACGGCGGAGGATCCGCGCACATGCATGCCGGCGACCTGCATGGCCGGAACGTCGGCGCTGGTCGGTTTTCCCGAGGTCGACAGGTCGACCGTACGCGCCGGCAGGCCCAGCGCCTTCAGCCGGTCGGCCATGAAGCGCAATTCCTTGCCCTTGGTATCGAAGGTGCCGACAACCAGCACGGTCCTGCCGATGCGCTCGGCAAAGGGGATGGCGAAGATTTTTTTCGGATCGTCCTGCGGGGCGGTTTTGTCGACCGCCGCCTGGCGCAATTCGGTGACCGGGACGTTCCAGCGGTTGGGCAGTTCGACGACCGGTCGGTAGACGCCGTCTTGAGGCATCGGCTCGCCCGATGCGGTGCCGGTACGGTCGACGCGATAGACTTTCGCCAGTTGCTCCCTGGCCTGCGCGGCTTCGGCCAGCGTGACGGGCGCTTCCTCGGCGTGGCGGCCGACGCCAAGCAGCCGCTGCTGCAGTTCGCGGTCGGCGGCCAGCGCCTTGGCGTCCATCAGCCGGTTGATGCGGCCGTTGACCATGATGGCGACCTGGTTCGACACCGAGGTCGCCACGCCGATGTTCTGCTCGATGACCAGCACCGCCATCTCGCCCTCGGCGGCGAGATCGACCAGCATTTTTTCGACCTGGTCAACGATGACCGGCGCCAGCCCTTCGGTCGGCTCGTCCATCACCAACAGCTTGGGATCGCTGAGCAGCGCACGCGAAATCGCCAGCATCTGCTGCTCGCCGCCCGAAAGCTGCGAGCCGCCATTTGTCCGGCGTTCGGCCAGACGCGGAAAGGTCTGGTAGACCCGTTCGACCGTCCAGGAGGCGTCGCGCCTGTTGCCGGCCGCGAGGCGCAGATGCTCGTCGACCGTCAGGCTCGGCCAGACGCGGCGGCCTTGCGGCACATAGCCGACGCCGAGACGGTGAATCTCGTGCGGCTCAAGCGAGGTGATTTCGCGGCCGTCGAGGCGGATCGAGCCGGACTTCGCGCGCTTCAGGCCGACAATGGTGTTGCAGAGCGTCGACTTGCCCATGCCGTTGCGGCCGACCACCGACAGCACGCCGCTTTCCAGCGTCAGCGAAACGCCCTGCAAGGCATGGCTTTCGCCATAAAAGACCTGGAGGTCTTCTATGCGCAGCATTGCCTTGGCGGTCTTCCCGGCACGCTCAGCCATGCTTGCCCCCGAGATAGATCTCCTGGACTTCCGGGTCGGCTTCGATCTCCTGCGGCGTGCCTTCCTTGAACAGGCGGCCATTGTGCATCATCGAGACATATTCCGAGACGCGCAGCGCGACGTCGAGATCGTGCTCGATGATGATGTAGCCGATATGCCTGGGCAGTGCGTTGAGGATGGCGACGAGGTCGCGGCGCTCGGTTGGCGACAGGCCAGCCGCCGGCTCGTCGAAGAGGATGAAGCGCGGCGCACCAGCCAGCGCCAGGGCGATCTCCAGCTGGCGCTGCTGGCCATGGCTCAGCGTCGCCACCAGCGTGTCGCGATAGGTTTCCAGATGCACGGCGTTGAGGATCGATTCCGCCTGCACCATGTTGACGTCCGACGCGGCCGGCCGCAGCAGCGAGAAGCGCCGCCTCGAGACGCCGCGACAGGCAAGGAAGATGGAATCGAGAACCGACAGGCCCTTGAACAATTGCGATATCTGATAGGTGCGCCGCAGGCCGCGCCGGATGCGCTCATGCGGCGGCAGGTCGGTGATGTCCTCGCCGAAGAAGCGTATGCGCCCTGACGTCGGCATGAAGTCGCCGGTCACGGCGTTGAACAGCGTGGTCTTGCCGGCGCCGTTGGAGCCGAGGACCGCGCGCCGTTCTCCGGCCGCGATCCTCATGGTGATGCCCGAGAGCGCCACCAGCGCCCCGAAATGCCGCGCCACGCCATCGAGCTCCAGCGCATAGGCACCGGTGCTCTGGAGGCGGTTTGCTGCGAGGCTTTCGGTCACTGGCGGCTGCATTCGATATTGGCTGTTACGGGCAGCTCGGATTGTCGCGGTTGACCGCGCCGAGCTTCATGAACTCGTCTTCGGGAATGCCGAGCGTCTGGTTGACCTGCGGCACGACCTTGACCAGCTTGTTGAGGAGATTGCCGTCGGCACCTTCGGTGACCTCGGTCAGGAAGATGTCGGCGATGGCGTTGCGGTTCTTGTCGAGCGACACCTTGCCGGTCGGCGTGTCGAAGGAGAGCTTCGACAGCGCGTCGCGCAGCTTCTTGCCGCCGTCGGAGACATCGCCGCCGACCTGGTCGAGGCCGAGCAATGTCGCCTTCATGTCGACATAATAGCCATGGGCGAAGAGCGAGGGCGACGGAAAGGCGCCAGGCTGCTTCTTGTAGGCCTCGACGAACGCCTTCCACGCCGGCGCGTCATTGGTGTCGGCGGTCGGTCCGGCCGATGGCGTGCCCTTGAGCACGTCCTTCAGCTTGCCCTTCGAAGTCAGCACCGTCTGATCGACGGTGATCGAACCGCCGATCAGCGGCGCGGTGCCGCCGCCCTGCTGGTACTGGGTCAGGAAGTTGACGGCGTCGGCGCCGCCGAGCGCGACATAGATCGCATCGACGTCCTCGGGAATGGCTGCGATGACCGACGAAAAATCCTTGTTGCCGATCGGCACCCACGACTTCGACGGCACATGGCCGCCGGCCTTGCAGAACTCGGCCATGAAGCCGAACACCTGCGTGTAGGGGAAGGAATAGTCCTCGGCGACGGTGGCGACCTTCTTGTAGCCCTTGTCCTTGAAGGCATAGGTGCCAAGGCCGGCCATCCACTGCGCGCCGTCGGTGGAGAAACGGAAGAAGTTTTCCGCCGGATTGCGCAAAGTGGTGTCCTGCGCGGCCGACGTACCGTTTATGAAGGTCACGTTCGGCTGCGTCTTGGCGTAGTCCTTGACGGCGATGCCTTCGTCGCCCGAAAGCGGGCCGACCAGGACCTTGACGCCGTCCTGCTCGACCAGCTTGCGCGCCGCGCGCACCGCGCTGTCGGGCGAGGCGTCGGACGAGCCCTTGACGATCTCGATCTTCTTGCCGGCGACCATGCCCTTCATCTCTTCGACCGCGGTCATGGCGCCGCGTTCGCCGTCCTCGCCAAGCACCGTGAACGGCCCCTCGAAGGTGGCGAGCAGGCCGATCTTGACGGTGTCGTCGGCGGCCAGCGCCATCGACGGCGCGGTCAGCCCGGTGAACACCGCGAGCGCCAGTAAGGTACGTCTATGCATCCTCATGTTTTTTCCTCCCGTTGATTTCGTTTTGCAGTGGTTCATTCCATCCCGGTCGCTAGGCGCCGGAACGCAAGGACTCCTGGGCAAGATGTGGCTTGATCCTCCCCCACAACCCAAGAATTCCGTCCGGTGAGACGAAGACGATCACCAGGAACACAAGGCCGATCAGCGTGTTGAACCGCTCAGCGCCGACGATGTCGATGGCGAAGGTCTGCATCAGGACGACGACGAGCGCGCCGAGGAACGGCCCGATCGGATGGCGCAGGCCGCCGATGACGGCGATGATCAGCACATCGATCGCGGCATCAACGCCGATAGTGCCGGGCGAGACGCGGCCGTTGAACCAGACCAGCAGCACGCCCGCCAGACCGGCAATGACGCCGGAGAGCAGCCAGGCGAAGACCTTGTGCGCGGTGACATGGTAGCCAAGCGCGCGCATGCGGCGCGGATTGTCGCGGATCGCCTGCAAGGTCATGCCGAAGGTCGAGCGTGATCCGTAGAGCACCGCCGCGTAGCACAGCGCCGCCAGGCCGAGGCAAAGGTAATAGAAGGGCCTGGCGTCGCGCCAGCCGATGCCCCAGAAGGCCGGCGCGCGGATGCCGGCATAGCCGGAATGGCCGTTGAAGATGGCGTAGTTCTGCTGGGCGAAATAGTAGGTCGCGGTGGCGATCGCCAGCGTGATCATGATCGTGTAGATGCCCTCGGTGCGCACCGAGATCCAGCCGATCAGCGCCGATGCCAGCGCCGCCGCGAGCACGGCGAATGGCACCGCCAACCACCACGGCCAGCCGAAACCGAGGATATTGGAATTGTTGTTGCCGAGGATGGCGATGGCATAGGCCGATATGCCGGCAACGGTGATCTGCGCCAGGCTGACCATGCCGCCATAGCCGGCGAGCAGCATCAGCGACAGGCCGAGCATGCCGAAGATCAGCGAATAGCCGCCGATCTGCGTCAGAAAGAAATCGGACGCGACCAATGGATAAAGTACCAGTGCGACGGCAAGGATGATGTTGCCGGCGCCAAGCTTCTCCAGCCAGTCCCGCTGTGTGGTGGTGCTGTCGGTGGCGATGGCGAGGCTCATCTTGCCTTCCCCATGATGCCTTGCGGCCTGACCGCCAGCGTCACCACCATGATGACGAAGGTGAGCACGATGCCATAGGTCGGGAAATAAACGAGGCCGATCTGTTCGGCCAGCCCGATCAGCAGCGCGCCGATGGCCGCGCCAGTGATCGAGCCCATGCCGCCCACGATGACCACGACCAGCGATGCCAGGAGGTAGCGCACGTCCTCGCCGGGCGCGACCGACAGTGCCGACCCTCCGACGACGCCGGCAAAACCGGCAAGACCTGCGCCAACCGCGAAGACGATGGCGAACACCGCGTGCACGTTGACGCCGGAGGCCTGCAGCATGGCGCGGTCGTCGACGCCGGCGCGGATCATCATGCCGACGCGGGTCTTGTGCAGCATCAGCCAGAGGCCGACGCCGATGACGATCGCCGCCGCCAGCACGACGACGCGGTAGAGCGGATAGGTGAGGAAGACCGAGGCGCCGTTGGAACGCACCGCCGTGATGACAGGCAAGGTCAAGGCGCCGTCGAGCCATTCCGGCGTCGTGATCTGGTAAGTGCCGCCGGCCCACACCGCCAGCATCAGGTCGGCGGCGACGATCGAAATGCCGATCGACACCAGGGTCTGCCGCAGGTCGTCGCCTTCGAGGCGACGGAAGACGAAGACCTGCATGACGACGCCGACGATGGCCAGCACCGCGAAGCCGGCGGCGACGCCGAGCAGCCAGTAGCCGGTGCGGTTGGTGACCTCGTAGCCGATATAGGCGCCGAGCAGATAGAGCGAGCCATGTGCCAGATTGACGTTGCGCATCAGGCCGAAGATCAGAGTGAAGCCCGAGGCGACGAGGAAATAGAGGCCGGCAAGCGTAATGCCGTTGAGGATGGCGCTGACGAAAGCCTTCTTCGAGATCAGGATGGCGTTCAGCCAATCAGGCCAGACGGCAAAGACCAGCCATGCGATGACAGCGGCGGCGAGCAGGCCAACAAGGCCCCACGCTTGCCCGCGTGTCATGCCATCGCCCGGGGACAGCTCGGACGACGAGGATGGCTGGTCGAGCAGGCTCATGCCGTCAGCCGCCGGCGCTGCTCGTTCATGCGCGGCGCCTTGTGAAACTTGCCGTCCTTCATGATGGCGAGGATGCGGTTCTTGTCCTGCAGGATGCGCACATCCGAGATCGGATCGCCGTCGATGAGCAGGATATCGGCGAGGTAGCCTTCCTTGATCAGACCGAGCTCGTCGCCCATGTTCATGATCTGGCCGCCATATTTGGTGCCGGCCTGGATCGCTTCCATCGGCGAGAAGCCGAGCATCTCGACGAAGGTCTGAATGTCCTTGGCGTTGGTGCCTTGCGGCGTCCAGGCAAAGCCGTAGTCGCCGCCGATGCACACACGAATGCCGCGCCGATGCATCTTCTTCATCGTGTCGACGCACATTTCGAGTTCGCGCTCATATTCGAGCGAGAGCGGCGAGCCGGGCTTGATGCCCCATTGCTCGGCATGGCGAGCGGTGTTGATCAGCCAGGCAATGCCGGGCGCGACGAAGTGCTTGTCCTTGACCGCCTCGAGCATGTCGAGCGCCTCCTCGTCGGCGAAGGAGGCGTGATAGATGTTCTGGATGCCGTGGCGCACGCACTGCTTGACCGAGCCGGACGAGCGCGCATGTGCCGACAGGACCTTGTTGCGACAGCGGGCTTCCGAGGCGGCCATGGCGACCTCCTCCTCCGACATCGGCGTCTCCTCGGCGCCCATGCCGGTGATGCTCTCGCCGGACAAATTGAGCTTGATGGAATCGACGCCGTATTTGATCAGCTGGCGGACGGTGCGGCGGATTTCCTCGGGGCCGGAGACGACGAGGCCGAGGTTCAGCCCCTCATGCGGAATGTGCGATGGCGCTGAATCGCCGAGACCGCCGACGGTGGTGATCTCGGGACCCGCCGCGAGATAGCGCGGTCCGGGGAAACGGCCCTGGTTGATGAATTTCTTGGCCACGACATCGAGGCGCGGCTTGGCAGCGGCAGCGCCCCGGCCGGCGGTGAAGCCGGCGTCGAGCACCAGCTTGGCCATCTCCATGGTGACCAGCATGTGTTCCTCGACCTCCATCATCTGGATGGGATCGATGCCGGGCGCGTTGTTCCAGGACAGGTGCAGATGCGCGTCGATCATGCCGGGCATAAGCGTCGCGCCCATGCCGTCGATGATAGTTGCTCCCCCCGCCGCACCACCGCTGTAGGAGGACGACGAGGACGAGCCGAAGCGCGACGAACCCTTGGTGATCTGCTTGATGCGGTTGCCCTGCACCAGCACCTCGCCGGTGTAGGGATATTCACCAGTTGCGTCGAGCACGCGCACATTGGTGAACAGCGTGCTGCCCGAGCCGTTGCCGTTCCAGCTGTCGTCTGCCATCACAAGCCTCCCAACTTGCCGAGCGCATAAGTTTACGCCCGATCGGAATTCCTCACCTATCAACCCGTCTCAAAAAATCAGCGAGCTTTTGGGTGCTTTCGCGCGGGCTCTCGACCGTTGCCCAATGTCCGCACCGATCCAGCGATGAGAATACGGCGCCCTTGATTCTATCGGCAAGCGCCTGGGCGACGCCGGGCGGATTGACCGTGTCGGCATCGCCGGTGACCAGCAGTGTCGGCGCCGAGATCCGGCGCACATCGACGGCGGTCGCCTTGGCCAGCACCTCGCAGGTGCGGGCATAGGATTCGGGATCCTGCCTCGTGATCGATTCCCGCACGAAGGCGACTGCCGCCGGCGAGGTTTCCCTGCTGTGTGCCGAGATCGCGTTGGCGACGATCTGGTCGGCTATGTCGGCCATGCCGCCCGAGCGCGCCAGTTGCGCCCGCTTGCCGAGCCCTTGCCGTGTCGCTTCGGTCGGCTCGGCCAAGGCCCCAAACAGGGCGAGCGACCTAACCAGCGAAGGCTGCGCCGCCGCGATCTGCTGACAGACGATGGTGCCCATCGAATGGCCGACGAAATGGGCTGACGTGACCCCCATGCCGGCCAAGGCGCGGATCACCGCCTCGCTCATGCCTTCGATGGTCAGCGGCTCGATCGGACGCGGCGAACGGCCGGAGCCCGGCAAATCGAGCCGGATGACGCGATAGGCGGACAATGCCGCCATCTGCGGCTGGAACATGTTCGAGGTGCCGCCAAGGCCGTGGATCATCGCCACGGCAGCCCCCTCGCCGACAGTTTCGGCAACGACCTGGCCAACCGTCACCGTCGTCATTGAGCATGCTCCGCGAAGCGGTTTTCCAGCGTGCCGATGCCGTCGATTTCGATGCGCACAACGTCGCCAGCCTTCAGGTATTTCGGTGGATCGAAGCCGATGCCGACGCCGACCGGCGTGCCGGTGGCGATGATGTCGCCGGACTTCAGCGTGATGCCCTGCGACAGGGTGGCGATGATGGTGGGAATATCGAAGATCAGCAGCGATATCCTGGAATCCTGGCGCAGATCCTCGTTGACGAAACACCTTATTCCGGCGGTCGCCAGGTCGAGTTCGTCCCTGGTCACCGCCCAGGGGCCCATCGGGCAGAACGTGTCCTGCGACTTGCCGATCAGCCACTGGCTGTACTTGCCCTGCAGGTCGCGCGCGGTGACGTCATTGACGATGGTGTAGCCCCAGACGTGATCGAGCGCGTTCTCCCTGGAAATGCCGCGTCCACCTTTGCCGATGATGACGGCGAGTTCCGCCTCGTAGTCGATAGCCGTCGAGACGGAGGGATCGATCAGCACGCTGGCATGGTTGGCGACCACCGATTCCGGCACTTTGGAAAAGATGATCGGGTGCTTCGGGATCGCGCCGGCGCCGGCACTGGAATCAAAGCCCGAGCGGGCGAACTCATGCGCGTGCTCGTGATAGTTCTTGCCAACACAGAAAATGTTGCGGCGCGGCTGGGGGATCGGCGCCTCGATCTCGACCTGCGCAAGCGGGATCGGCGACAAGGTACGCGGGATGCCGGCGCCGTTGCGCTCGACCAGCGCCAAGATGCCGGACCTGGCCTGGTCGACCGAAAAATCGAAAGGCGCGATAGTCTGGGCATCGAGGTCGACAAGACCGACGCGACGTTCGCCTGATATCGAAAAAGTCGCGACCCGCATCCAGTTCCTCCCTGAACCAATATTGAGCCAATTTTTTGCTCTTTCGCTACACGCTATCGCCGATTGGTTTAGGCCGCAAGTGGAATCTCGGCTGAGCGCACCAAAAGTATCCGACCGCGATATGCCAGTTTCAGCGGAAACGCTCCGGTGCTGCGTAATGGACGGCGGTGCAAGAAGCTGATATGCGTGGTTCAGTATCGGATCAGATAAAAGTTGCCAGACATGCCGAAGCTCGTCGCCAACGATATCGCCACCGTCCTGAAAAAACGCATCTCCTCGGGCGAGTGGATCGAGAATGGCCGCATGCCGCCGGAGCGCGATCTGGCGAGTGAGTTCGGCGTCGCGCGCAACACGGTGCGGCGCGCCGTTTCCTTCCTCGAGGAGGACGGCACGGTGGTGCGCCATGTCGGGCGCGGAACTTTCCTGACCGCCACCAATCCGGCCTCGATGGCGGCGGTTGTCGGCCGGATGGAAGGCACCAGCCCTGCCGATATGATGGAGATCCGGCAGTTGCTGGAACCGGCGGCGGCATCGTTCGCCGCCACCAATGCCAGCGCCATGGAACTCAACGCGGTGCGCGAGGCGCACAAGATCGCCTGCGAAGCGCAGGACATGCCGACCTTCGAACACTGGGACGCGGAGTTCCACCACCGCATCTTCGCCTGCTCGCGCAACGAATTCCTCAAGGAGATCCACAATCTGATGCGCATCCTGCGCAATCAGGCACCGTGGTTCGAAATGAAGAAGCGCTCCTTTTCCGAGGAGCGCCGCGGCATCTATTGCAGCGAACACCAGACGGTTCTCGACGCGCTGCTGCGCCGCGATCCGGAGAGCGCCAGCCAGGCCATGCTGGCGCATCTGAAAACCGTCGAGCGCAATCTTTTGGGGCGGTGATCGCGCCGGGAAGGCGCGGCAGCGCCTCCCCCGCCCCTAGTATCACTCGCCGCGCATCGTTGCCTGGAAAGTCGGCAGGTGCTTCTTCTGCGCTTCCAGCATGCGTTCGCGGTAGACACCGTAGATGACGTCGGTGTCGTGCAGCGTGACGCCCGCGATCGTCGGCGAGGCAAAGACCGGCAGTTCGATGCCGCGCTTGGCGAGCTGCTCGGCGGTGCGGGCAATCAGCTCATGCGCCAGGATCATGGCGAGCACCGTCGACGAACCGGACACCGGACGACTCCAGCCCTCGACCGGCACGATGGCGTCCTCGATCGGCGAGCAGGTGTCGATGACGAGATCGGCCGCATCCGCCAGCCGCTTGCCGGAGGAATGCGTGGCAGGCTTGTCGAGATTGTTCTTGCTGGTCACCGCGACGACGAAGATGCCGCGTTTTTTCGCGTAGAGCGCGGTGTCGATGCCCGACGAATTGCGGCCGCTATGGCCGAAGATGATGATGGAATCGCCCTTGTTGAGCGGCTGGTGATCGAGGAACTTCTCGGCGTATTTCTCGGTCCGCTCCAGCCACAGAAGCTCGCGCACGCCGCCGGCGCCGAGCACGTTGTGCCACATCACGCGCGGGTCGGTCAGCGGATTGAAGCCGACATAGCTGCCGTAGCGCGGGAACACTTCCTGCACCGGCAGCACCGAATGGCCCGATCCGTAGAGATGGACCAGACCGCCGCCTTCAAGCGAATCGGCGAAGCGGGTGGAGGCCTCGCCGAAGGCCTCTTCGTTGGTTTTCGCTGCCTTGTCGATGAGAGCGGCGAGACGGTGGATGTAGAGATCGGACACGTGGGTACTCCTGTTTAAGTGTCTGCTTGGGAGGGTGGATCAGCTTCGCGGGTTCGAAGGGACGCGCCCGGCGCGCAGTGTCGAGCGGATTTCGTAGCGGTCGCCGCGCATGATGGAGACGGTGAATTCGAAAGGCCCGCGCTCGTCGGTGGTGATGCGTTCGACGATGAAGGCGGGGCTGCCGGCGGGCAGGTCGAGCAGCTCGGCGTCCGCCGCGCCAATGGCACCGACGCGGTAGTTTTCCCGCGCGGCCACCGGCACGATGCCGTAGTGACGCTCGAGCGCTTCGTAGAGCGAGCCTTGCAGCAGGCCGGCGTCGAGGAACCCCGGCACGCGCGCCGCCGAAAGCTGCGCCGTCTGGATGCCGATCGGCTCGTTGTTGCCCAACCTGAGACGCCGGATGCGCACCACCGGATCGCCTTCCTCGATCTCCAGCGCGCCGGCCGCCGCAGCATTGGCCGTCGTCAGGCTGCAATCGAGCAGGCGCGAGCCGGCGACCACGCCCATATTGCCCATTTCCTGGGTGAAGCTGGTCAGCTCGCGCGTGCCGGCCACCAGCGTGGTCGAGCGCACGAAGGTGCCGCGGCCATGCTCGCGCCGCAGCAGCCCGCCTTCCTCCAGATTGCGCAGAGCATGGCGCAAGGTGATGCGGCTGACGCCAAACAGAGCGCACAGCCGGTCTTCCGCCGGGATCTGGTCGCCGGTCGCCCATTCGCCGCTCTTGACGATGGCGCGGATAGCCTCCTCGACCTGATACCAGAGCGGCTCCGGGCGTCTGCGGTCCGGCTGCTGAAAGCTCGCTTCGCTCATCGCACCTGTCTCCACTCTTTCCCGGCGCGACCAGCCAGCGCCGCGCCGACAAGACCGGCACCCGGACCGAACCGGCCGGGCCGGACATCGATGCCACGCAGATGCGCCGGCAACTGACGCCGCAGCGCGGCAAGCAGCGGCGGCCGCATCACCTCCAGCGCCTCGGCCAGTCCCCCCGAAATCAAAACCGCCTGCGGATCGAGAAGCGCCACGGCCCCGGCCAGCGCCGTGCCGAGCCGCCGCGCCGGCACTTCCAGCAAGGTCTGCGCTGCGAGTTCGCCTGCCTGAGCGGCGGCGATCAGTTGGCGGCCATCGGTGAGGCCGATCTGGCCGGCAAGCGCATCGAGCGCCCGGCCCGAGGCGACGCGCTCCAGCCAGCCGCTGCGCTCCTCGCCATGATCCTTGATGTCGGCGCAAGCCCAGCCGAACGAGCAGGCGCCGCCATGCGCGCCGGCAACGATGCGGCCGTTGGCCAGCACCGCCGAGCCGATGCCGGTGCCAATGGCGAGCAGGATCGCATCCGACATGCCTTTTGCCGCACCCTCGACGGCTTCCGCCAGCAGCGCGATCTGCGCGTCGTTGCCGAGCGCCACGGGCAGGCCTGGAAACAGGGCCTGGACGTCGACGCCGTCGAGAAACGGCAGGTTCGGGATCCAGCGGCAGACGACACCTTCGACGAGCCCGGGCACCGCGATGCCGAGCGCCTCGACCGCCCCGGCTCCAGCGCGCAGCGCCTGGGTGCGGGCGACGAACGCATCAAGGCTTGCCGGAGCCGGCTCGCGGCTCGGCATGTCCAGCGCGCCGACATCGCCGGTGAAGACGGCGGCGCGCAGATTGGTGCCGCCGAGATCGATGGCCAGAACCCGCGTCATCGGCCGGGCCCCTTGCCGAACGGCGGCGCGAACAGGCCGCTGCCGGCATTCCACGAATGCGACGCCGCCGCGAAGGCTTGTGCGTAACGCGTACCGCGCAGGCAGCCGCGCAACCGGTAGAGCGCGCTGTAGTAATCGACATAGGGAAAGCTGCTCAGGCCCCGCGCCAACTCGTACTCCTTGACCGCCTCGCTCCAGGCCTCGAAGCCGTCGCTGACATCGACGAGATGTTCGGGCCGAAAACCGTCATCATCCTCCCAGTTCTCGCCGAACAGGAGCAGTTGCGGCGTGTGCGCCGGGTTGTCGCTGGCTACCGTCGGCAGGGCGGCGTAGAAGATGCCGGTTTGCGTCAGATGCGCGGCGGCGCGATGGTCCTTGTGCCAGCTGCCGTGCCAATGAGTGATGACGATCTCGGGTTTGAGTTCGCGAATGATGTCGCATACCTCGAGCGCCGTCTCGTCGTCCGACGGTAGGAAGGCGTCGCGCAGGCCGAGGCTGCGCACCTTGACACCAAGCCGCTCGGCGGCCCTGCCCGCTTCCTCTTCCTTCTGCACGCAATAATGCGCGGGGATGAGGCAGGGATGCCCCTGCTCGCCCATGGTCAGGTGCAGGAAGGTCACCGAAGCGCCGCGTTTAACGGCGGCGGCGGCCAGCGGCCCAGCGATCACCTCGGCATCGAAGGCGTGCGCGCCGACGACCAGGATGGAGCTTGCGGCGTAGATCCTGTCTTCGATCATTTCATGCCTCCCCCGGCGCCGACACCTTCGCGAATCTGGCGGGCGAGCAGACAATACATGATCAGGATGGGCGCCATGGAGATCGCCAGCGAGGCGAAGACCAGGCCCCAGTCGGTGCGGAACTGGCCGACGAAGACGCTGATCGCCAGCGGCACGGTCTTGTAGCGGTCGTCGAAGATGAAGATCAGCGGGAAGAAGAAGTCGTTCCACACGGCGATCGCCGTGAAGATGGCGACGATCGACACCGCCGGCTTCACCATCGGCAGGATAATCTGGAACAGGATGCGGGCCTCGCCGGCGCCATCCATGCGCGCCGCCTCGTCGAGTTCGGAGGGCAACACGCGCATGAAGTTGGCGAAGATGAAGACGGCGAAGGGAATGCGGATCGCCGAATAGACGAGGATCAGCCCGGTCAGCGAATCGAGCAGGCCGAGATTGCGCATCAAGGTAAACAGTTCGACCGAGGCCAGCCTGATCGGCAGCATGATGCCCGACAGGAACAGGCCGAGCATGATGGCGTTCCAGCCGAGCCGGTAGCGGCTGAGCGGATAGGCGGCCATCGCCGAGACGACGATGGTGAGAATGACCGCGCCGCCGGTGACGATCAGGCTGTTGATGAAATTGTGGCCGAGATCGGCGCGCGTCCACGCCCGGACGAAATTGTCGAAGGCCCAGCTTTGCGGCAGGCCGAGCCGATTGTCATAGATCTCGGCGGTCGTCTTGAAGCAGGAGACGACGAGGATGTAGAGCGGCAGCAGAACCGCGGCCGCCCAGAAGACCAGCACCGTCCAGCCGGGCAGCCGCGCCAGTCTCGGCGAGAAGGTCCTGTGCGGGATCGCCAGCGCGCTCATAGCTGCACCGTGCGGCGATCGAAGAAGCGCAGCATCAGAAGCGTGCCGATGCTGAGGATCAGGAACAGTACGGTGCCCAAGGCCAGCGCCAGCCCGATATCCGTGATGCCGACAGCGCCCTCGGCGCCAAAGGCCAGCCGGTAGAAATAGGTCACCAGCGTGTCGGTCGCGTAGCTCGGATTGCCCTGCACGCCCTGCATGACATAGACGATGTCGAACTGGTTGAAGGTGTTGATAAACGACAGCGTCGTCAGCGTGCCGAGCGCCGGCATCAAAAGCGGCAGCGCGATCGAAAACAGCATGCGTGCATTGCCGGCGCCGTCGAGCTTGGCCGCCTCGAAGATCTGGCCGGAAATCTGCCGCAGGCCGGCCGTGTAGATCAGCACCGGCAAGCCCATCCAGTTCCAGGCGTCGACGACGATCAGCATTCCGAGCGCCGTGTGGCTGTTGCCGAGCACGGTGAGGCTGCCCTCATGCAGGCCAAGCCCGTTCAGCGCCCATTCGACGACGCCGCCGGGCGCCAGGAGCAGCCGCCACAGCGCACCGACGATGACCGGGCTCAGCACCGCCGGAAAGAAAAACACCGACTGGAAGAAGGCCGCGCCCCTGTCGCGCAGGAACAGCAGCCAGGCGAACAAAAGACCGATGCCGTTCTGGAAGACCATGATGCCGAAGAACCAGGCGGTGTTGTGCCAGAGCGCGCCGTAGAGCCGCTCGCCGCTCGGGAAGACGAACAGCCGCGAGAAATTCGACAAACCGGCAAACTCGACCATGCGCAGCCCCTTCCAGATGAAGAAGCTGCCCCACAGCGACATCGCCAGGGGATAGAGGACGAAGAGCGCATAGACGGCCAGCGCCGGCAGGATGAAAAGCACGGCCATGCGCTGCTGCGTGCGTTTCAGGCTGCTTGTGCGGTGAAGGTTGGCCATACGTTCTGTCCGGCGAGAGGCCGGCCGCGATGCGACCGGCCCGGCTCCTCACTGCTTCGGCTTGAACCAGGTGGCGACGGCGGCCTGAATATCGGCGGCCAGCTTCTCGGGTGCGATGTTGCCTTCGACCATGTCGATGATCTCCGATTGCAAGACCGAGGAGGCCGTCGGCGACTGCCAGCGAAAGCCGACCAGCGTCAGATAGGGTGTCGAGTTCTTCGACATTTCCATCATCTGCGCCAGTACAGGGTCCTTCACCGTCACATCAGCGCGGGCCGGCGGCCAGCCGAGCTCGTCGGCGAACAGCTGGGCGAATTCGGCCGAGGCCATGAAGCCCAGCACCTTGGTGGCGTCCTCCTTGTTCTGACTCTCGGAGACAAGACCATAGGAGCCGTCCGAGAAGGCCGAGGTATAGAGCTTTGCCCCGGCTTCGTCGGCTGGGAATGGGAAGATGGAGAACTTCAGCTTCGGGTTCTGCGCCTTGAAACTGCCGTTCTCAAAGGACCCGCCGAGGAACATCGCCGCCTTGCCGCCGATGAACTGCTGCGTGGCCGTGGTGTAGTCGATGCCGGCGAAGCCGTCGGGGAAATAGGGCTTCAGCTCGGCGAAGCGCTTCAGTGCCGCGACATAGCGGGGGTCCTCGAAGGTCGCCTTGCCGGTCATCATCTCGTCGTAGAAATCAGGACCGTAGACGGTCGGGCCGATGACGCCGACGCCGATCTCCAGTTCCCAGGCGGAGCCATTGGCGCCGCCGGTGGCGATCGGGGTGATGCCGGCCGCCTTCAGCTTCTCGCAGGCGGCGACGAAATCCTTGTAGGTCTTGGGGATCTCGATGCCTTGCGCGGCAAAGATATCCTGGTTGTAGAACACCCCCATCATCGGCACCGAATAAGGCACGCCGTAGACCTTGCCGTCGGTGCGGCCGCGCGCGCCGCCAAGGGCTGCGTCCGGCATGTTCTTCAATTCCGGCACGCTGTCGTCGAGCACGTCGAGATAGCCGGCATCGACGAAGGGCTGCAACTCGCCATAGGCCTTAAGCTGGGCGATATCAGGCCCGCGGCCGCCGCGCAGCGCCGTGCTCAGCCGGTTCTGGTAGTCGGCATCCGGGGTGAACTGGATGTTGACCTTGATGCCGGGGTTCTTGGCCTCGAAGGCGTCGAAGATGCGGCGCATCGCCGCCTCGTCCTCGGTGCGCCAGCTCCACAATGTCACCGTGCTGTCGGCCCTGGCCGGCAGAGTCGTGAAGATGCCCGCGCAGGCGGCGGCAAGGCCGCCGATCAGCCCTAGCGCGGCGCGCCGGTGAATTGAAAGCATGCTCATTGCCAGTTCTCCCGTTTTTCTCTGTCCTTGGCGTCCCGCGACACTTCGATGCCGCGCGAGAGTCATTCGCTCGGCCTAAGTCATTATAACGACATAGCGTTGTTCGCAAGAGGTGTCATTTTCCCTCAGAACGGCATCGTCGAATGATCTGATTCAATAAATTCTATTAACTTATTGTTTTTCAATAACTAAATATCTCACTGTGGTGGCCATGGAAAGATGGCGCCAGTTTCTGCATGCAGCTTTTTCGCAAACGGGCCTTGCGCGATCGCTTCATGTTGTCATAACGTCATCGTGATCGCTATGCTCAAGTGGAGGATGAGGGATGTCGTTTGCCTGGACGTCGAAACTGGCACTGGCCGCGGGTCTTGCCATCCTGCCCGCCAGCGGCTGGGCGCAATCGGTCAACATCTCCTACCTGACGCACTGGTCGCCCGAGACGGTGGCGCTGCTGGAAGCGGCGGCCAAGGATTACGCCAAGACCAATCCCGACATCAGCGTCACCGTGCGCGCCGTTCCTTTCGGCGATCTCCTGACCACGCTTCGCTCCCAAGGCGGCGGTGCGGACGGTCCGACAATCGGTGGCATCTACGATCTCTGGCTGCCGGAACTCGCCCGCGACAAGCTCGTCGCTCCTGCCCCCGATGCGGTGGCGAGCGAGGTCAAGGTCGCCTGGCCGGCGGGCGTCGTCAGCGCCGCTTCGGTCGGCGACAAGCTCTACGGCATACCTAACGAGATCGACGTCTACGCGCTCAACTACAACAAGGCGCTGTTCAAGCAGGCCGGCATCGCCGCTCCGCCAAAGACGTGGGACGAGTTCAAGGACGCGGCGCGGAAACTGACCAACAAGGACGCCGGCCAACAGGGTTTTGGCATGATCAATTCATGGGCCGCGGGCGTCGTCCATCCCTTCGCGTCACTGCTGGTTTCCAATGGCGGCGAGTTGGTTAGGGAGGGCAAGCCGGTGCTGGACAGCAAGCAGGCCGGCGAGACGTTCCAGCTTTATGAAGACCTCATCAAGTCCGGCGCCAGCGTGCCGGCCATGGCGACCGCCGACGCCAACACGACCGGCCCGTTCCTCGACAATTTCGTCTCCGGCAAGACCGGCATGATCATCATGGCCAACTGGTGGGAGAGTGCGCTGAAGACCGGCATGGGCGACAAGTTCACCGACATCGCCACGGCCCCCATCCCCGTCGGCCCGAGCGGCGACAAGCCGCATGCGATCTCCTATTCCTGGATGACCGTGGTCAACGCCAATGCGGGCCAGGCCGAGCAGAAGGCGGCATGGGATTTCCTGGCCTGGCTCAACAATCCGAAGTCCGGCAAGAACGGCGCGTCGGCCATGTCCGACATCCTGATGTCGATGGGCATCCTGCCGTCGCGCACCTCCGACATCGAGGCGCACAAGGACAAGCTCGGCTCGGAATTCCTGTCCGGCTATGTCAGCGTGCTCGCCGACGCAAAGCCCTTCCCGGTGGTGCCCGGCGGACAGGAATTCTCGGAATCCCTGCAGCAGACGATCGAGGCGTTGCAGTATGGCCAGGTCTCGGCCAAGGATGCGCAGGCGACAGCGCAGGCCGACGCCACCTCGATCCTGGAGCGCGCCGCCAAATAATGATCAGACCGTAATGATCCAGAGGTACCGTGCCTCGGCGGGCATCATGCTTATGCCCGCCGTGACGCTGATCGGCATCTTCATCCTGCTGCCGATGCTGCTCACCGTCTGGCTGTCCTTCCAGGACTGGTCGACGCAGACATCGTTTTCCAGCGCCAGCTTCATCGGCCTTGACAATTTCCGCGAGATCTTCGGGCCGACCTCGGTCGGGCGCGACTTCAAGGGCGCGCTGACCAACACCGCCATTTATACCGCACTGTCCGTCGTCCTGATCCTGCCGCTGTCGGTGGCTTTCGGCCTGATGGTTTACCAGCACGATGTCGCCGGCGGCACGGCGCTGAGGACGGTGCTGTTCTCCACCTATATGGTGCCGATGATCGCGGTGGCGCTGGTCTGGTCGAAACTCTATTCGCCGAGCGAGGGGCCGCTCAACCAGATGCTCGGCCTGATCGGCGTCGGACCGCAGCCCTTCTTGTCGTCGCCGCGCTCGGCGCTGATCTCGATCGTCTTCCTCAACGTCTGGCAGCAGGTCGGCTATTTCACCGTGCTGGCAATCGCAGGGCTAACGCAGATTCCGGGCAGCCTCTACGAGGCGGCGAAGCTCGACGGCGCCAACCGATTCGAGCAGTTCCGCTTCATCACCTTGCCGCTGATGCGGCGCACGCTTTTGTTCAGCGCCGTCATCGCCATCATCAACGCAGTGCAAGTGTTCGAGCCGGTGGCGCTGATCACACAGGGCGGGCCGGTTGGCTCGACCAATGTCTTGACCTATCACATCCGCCGTGTCGGCATCGAACGCGCGCAGGGCGGACTGGGCTCGGCCATGGCTGTCATGCTGATGCTGTCGCTGATCGTCGTTGTCTGTGCGCTCTTCGCACTCGCCAACCGGAAGAACCAGGAATGAGCGCGGGAACGTCGAGCTGGCTTCCGCGCGGACGCCCCTCCGGCCGCAAGGCGCTGCTGGCGACGCTGATGCTGCTGGCCGCCGTCGCATCCGCCTTCCCGCTGGTGTGGATGGTGCTGTCGAGCCTGAAAACGCCGGCCGAGAGCATGCAGGTGCCACCGGTCTGGATACCGCATGCGCCGAGCCTCGAGGCCTATGAAAAAGTTTCGGGTGTGGTCAATGTCGGCCGGTCGATGTGGAACTCGCTGGTGATCGCCTCAATCACCACGGGCGGCGTGCTGGTCACCAGCATGATGGCCGGCTACGCCTTCGCCAAATACCACTTCCCCGGCCGCTCGCTTTTGTTTTCGGTGCTGATCGCCACCATGTTCCTGCCGCCGATCGTGACGCTGATCCCGCTCTATCGTCTTGTCGGCTCGATCGGCCTCAATGCCAGCCTTGCCGGCATCATCGTGCCCAACCTCGCCAATGCCTTCGGCATTTTCCTGATGCGCCAGTTCATCGCCGGGGTGCCCGACGACCTGATCGACGCCGCGCGCATGGACGGTGCCTCGGAACTTTTGATCCTGTTCAAGATCGTGGCGCCGAGCGTGGCGCCCGCGATCGCCGCACTGGCGCTGTTCGCCTTCGTCTATCACTGGAACAGCTATCTGTGGCCGCTGACGGTGCTGCAGGGCAACGCCGACGCCTATCCGATCGTCATCAGCCTCAGCCGGCTGTTGAGCTACAACAGGGGCGCGGTCAACACCGGACTGGTGATGGCCGGCGCGACGCTGGCCGTGCTGCCGCCTCTCATCCTGTTCGTCTTCCTGCAGCGCTTCTTCGTCGATTCCATCGTCGGCTCGGCGATCAAGGGTTAGCCGTCCTCAGTAAGGAAGGCCGACGTAGTTCTCGGCAAGCGCGGTCGACGCTGCGCGCGAGTGCACGAGATAGTCGAGTTCGGCCTCCTGGATGCGCTGGCCGAAGTCGCCGGTATCGGGAAAGCGATGCAGCATCGTCGTCATCCACCAGGAAAAGCGCACCGCCTTCCACACCCGCGCCAATGCCTTTTGCGAATAGGCGTCGATGCCGGCCATGGATTTCTCGCGGTAGAAGTCGCGCAAACCGGCAAAGAGATAGCGCACGTCGCTGGCGGCGAGGTTGAGACCCTTGGCGCCGGTCGGCGGCACGATGTGGGCGGCATCGCCGACCAGGAACAGCCGTCCGAAGCGCATGGGTTCGGCGACGAAGGAGCGCAGCGGCGCGATCGACTTTTCGAAGGACGGTCCGGTGGTGACGCCTGCTGCCGTCCGCTCCGGCAAGCGGCGGCGCAGCTCGTCCCAGAAGCGGTCGTCGGACCATGCCTCGACCCGGTCGTCCTGAGGGCACTGCACGTAGTAGCGGCTGCGGTGCGTCGACCGCATCGAGCACAGCGCGAAGCCTCGCTCATGATTGGCATAGACCAGTTCATGATCGGCCGGCGGCACTTCCGCCAGCACGCCCAGCCAGCCGAACGGATATTGCCGCTCGAAGGTTTTCAGCGCCCGCGCTGGTGCCGATTTGCGGGAGACACCGTGATAGCCGTCACAGCCGGCGATAAAGTCGCAGTCGATGCGATGGCTGACGCCATCCCTCTCATAGGTGACGAAAGGCGCGGCACCGTCGAAATCGTGCAGCGCGACATCGGCTGCTTCATAGACGGTGACCAGTCCCGCCGCTTCGCGCTTGTCCATCAAATCATGTGTCACCTCGGTCTGGCCATAGACGGTGACATGCTTGCCACCGGTGAGTGCAGTGAGATCGATGCGGTGCAGCCGTCCGTCGAAAGCAAGCGAGATGCCGGAGTGCGGAAGGCCTTCGGCATGCAGCCTTTCAGCAGCACCAGCCTCCCTAAGCAGGTCGACCGTGCCCTGTTCGAGCACGCCGGCCCGCACGCGGCCAAGCACGTGCTCGCGGCTCGACCGCTCGAGGATGACGGTCTCGACGCCGATGGTGGCGAGCAACTGGCCGAGCAGCAGGCCGGACGGTCCCGAGCCGACGATGACGACCTGGGTGCGCATCAGTGGCCGAGGCTTTCGACCTGCGCGGCCAGTTCGGCGGCAAGGCGCAGGGATGCGGCCGTCGCGACGACCATCTGCGGCAGCAGCAGCCATTCCAGCGTCCAGGCGGAACCCGAACGCTCCTGCTCATGCACCAGCGCCTGATGCATGCCGGAAAGTTGCGTGGCGTTGAAACGGGCAAGCGTCACCAGCGCCTCGGCCTTCACCGGGTTCTGCTTGTGCGGCATCGCCGACGAGCCGCCACCGCCCGATAGCTCGATGTCGGTGCCGCCTTGCGCCAGCAGCGCGATGTCCTGGCCGAACTTGCCGAGACTTCCCGTTATCAGCGACATCAGGCCGGCAAGATCGGCGAGCGCGTCACGCTGGCTCTGCCATTGCGGCGCATCGCCGAGGCCGAGCCTGGCGGCAAGCGCGGCGCGCACCGCCGGCCCCTTGTCGCCAAGCTTTTCCAGCGTGCCGGCGGCGCCGCCGAACTGCAGGACGAGCAGGCGCCCCGACTGTTGCGACAGCCTATCCTGGTGCCGCTGCAGCGGCGCCCGCCACGCCGTCACGCGATCCGCCACGGTGATCGGGATCGCCGGCTGCATGCGGGTCACCCCGGTCAGCGCCCTTTCCCCGAAGCGCTCCTCCAGGGAGGCGAGCCGTATGATTGTCTCGGTCAGCAGCAGGCCGAGATGCTCGACGACGGATTTCAGCCGGAGCACAAGGCTGGTGTCGACGACGTCCTGGCTGGTCGCGCCGAAATGGACCGAACCGCCATGCGGTTCGCCGACGGCCAGTTTGATCTGGCGCACCAGCTCCGGCACCACGACGCCATCCTTGGTGACGCCGGCTCGCAACTTGCCGGTATCCGGCCGGAACGAGGCAAGCGCCTTGACGATCGCCGCCGCGGCCTCCCTGGGGATGATGCCGTAGTCGGCCTCGGCCTCGGCCAAGGCACGTTCGAAATCCAGCATCGCGGCAATGTCGGCTTCCACCGAAAAATGCCGCGCCGCCTCCTCGTCGCCGAGCAGGCCCGAAAGCAGCGGATGGTCGAAGGGCGATACGGTCATGTCCTGCTCGTTGCGTCCATCAACTGTCGAAGAAGACGGTTTCCTTCTCCCCCTGGAGATGGATATCGAAGATATAGGCGTCGCCCTGGCGCTCGGCGATCAGCGTCGGCACGCGAACGCGGTGCTCGATACGCGCCAGGATCGGATCCTCGCCATTGGCCTCTTCCTCGTCGGAAAAATAGAGCCGTGTATGCAGACCGAGGTTGATGCCGCGCGCGACGATCCAGAGCGTGATGTGCGGCGCCATCAGGCGAGCGTCGCGGAACGGCACGCGGCCTGGTTTGATCGTCTCGAACGCGCAGAGCCCGGTTTCCATGTCGGTCGGGCAACGGCCCCAGCCGAAGAAGTTCGGATCGGCGGCACCGCGCATCTCGGCCGGCGAATTGTAGAGCCCGTCGGCATCCGCCTGCCAGATCTCGATCAGCGCGTCCTTCAACGGCGTGCCGGTGCCGTCGAGCACGCGAATGCGCAGCTCGATGCGCTCGCCCTTGGTCCGCTCATTGACCATGGCCGAGCCAAGATCGTCCTCATAGACGCCGCCGATGCCGCAGAAATTCGGCGTCAGCCCGATATGGACATAGGGTCCGGCGGTCTGCGAAGGGCTCTCCTTCGGCCGGTCGAGCGGCTGCGCCATCAATTGCCCTCCGGTCTGTTTTCGAACAGCGTCGAGCGGCGCCCGCGCAGCACGATATCGAATTTGTAGGCAAGCGCGTCCATCGGGATTGTCGATTGCATGTCGAGCGCGGCAATCAGCGCTTCGACGGCCGCCTTGTCGCGAATGCCGCCGACGATCGGACAGCGCCAGATCAGCGGATCGCCCTCGAAATACATCTGCGTGATCAGCCGCTGCGCGAAGCCGTGGCCGAAAACCGAGAAATGGATGTGCGCCGGCCGCCAATCGTTCGGGCCGTTCGGCCAGGGATAAGGACCGGGCCGGACTGTGCGAAAGGCATAGGCGCCGTCCTCGCCGGTGAGGGTGCGGCCGCATCCGCCGAAATTCGGATCGAGCGGCGCCAGATAGCCGTCCTTCTTATGGCGATAGCGGCCGCCGGCATTGGCCTGCCAGAACTCAAGCAGTGCACCGGGGACGCCGACGCCGCGCTCGTCGAGCACCCGTCCATGGACGATGATGCGCTCGCCGATGGCGCTCTCGCCCGGCCTGGCGAAATTGTGGATCAGGTCGTTGTCGCGTTCACCGATCATGGCATGGCCAAACACCGGGCCGGTCAGTTCCGACAGCGTGTTGTCGAATGACAGCAATGCCTTCTGTGGAGAACGCAGCACAGAACTCTTGTAACTCGGCGTGAACGCCGGCGGGTGCCATTGGCGGTCGCGCTGGAAGAAGGCGCCGGTTTCCGGCGTCCGGTTGGAGCCGGGCTCAGCCATGGGCAGCCTTGTCTGCGTCCATTTCCGCAAACACCTCCTTGGCAATCCTGAAGGCGCGGTTGGCCGCCGGCACGCCGGCATAGATCGCGACATGCAGGAAGGCCTCGCAAATATCCTCGCGCGTCGCACCGGTGTTGGCGGTGGCGCGCACATGCAAGGCGACCTCTTCATCATGGCCGAGTGCGGCCAGCAGCGCCAGCGTGACGATCGAGCGTTCGCGCTTGCTGAAGCCTGGTCTGGCCCACACCGTTCCCCAGGCAGCCTCGGTGATCAGTTCCTGGAAAGGCTGGTCGAAATCGGTGGCAGCGACCTCGGCCCGGTCGACATGCGGATCGCCGAGCACGGCGCGCCGCACCGCAAGGCCGGTGCGATACCTGGCTGCGTTGCCGGGGACTTCATCCATGGGTTTGTACTCCAGGGGCAAGCGATGCGATGAAATCGCGGATCAGGGCGGTGAGCGCCTCGGGTTGTTCGACGCAGGGAATGTGCCCGGCGTCGCGGATGATCTCGAAACGCGCACCGGGGATCAGGGCGGCCAGCGAACGGACGAGATCGGGTGGTGTCGAGCCATCCTGGTCGCCGGCGATACAGAGCGTCGGCACCGCGATGCGGCGTGCGGCATCGGTGAAATCCGCGTCGCGAACCGCCGCGCAAGTCCCGATATAGCCGGCGGGCGATTGCCGGGTCATCATGTTCCAGTAGCCGTCAAGCTCGGCCACCCGCGCCGCGTGAAAGGCAGGGGTGAACCACACTTTGAGGACGCCATCGGCAACGGCCTGAATGCCCTTGCTTTCGACCGTCGCAATGCGTGTGTTCCAGCTGTCCGTCGTACCGATCTTGTGGGCCGTGTCGCACAGGATCATGGCCTCGACGATTTCGGGCCGCCTGGCATAGAGCCCTTGCGCGATCATGCCACCGACCGACAGGCCGCACAGCACGACCTTCTCCAACCCGAAATGATCGATGAGCGCCGAGAGATCGTCGACATGATCGTCGATCGACCTGATGTCACCGATGTCGGACAGTCCGTGGCCGCGCTTGTCGTAGACCAGCAAGGGCATTTCCCCCTCAAGCGCCGAGACAGTTTCGTCCCAGATGCGAAAGTCGGTGCCCAGCGAATTGATGAACACCACCGGTGGCGTCCTGCCGTTCGCCTCGACATATCGGTGATGCAGCGTGATGCCGCCAAGGGTGACGAATGGCACGATTTCAATCCTCCATCTCCACATTGCACAAGGCGTTTGGTTCGGTAAAATGATATTTTGCGCCGTTTCATTAACTCAGGGGTTATCAAATTCATGTCCGAGAGCCGCATCCGGTTCCGTCACCTGCAGGCATTCCTGGAAGTCGCGCGACAAGGCAGCGTGGCCCGCGCCGCCGATTTTCTGCATGTCAGCGCGCCGGCGGTGACCAAGACGCTGCGTGAACTGGAAGACGCGCTGGGTGTCGCCGTCGTCGAGCGTGACGGGCGCGGCATCCGCGTCACGAGGCTTGGCGAGATCTTCCTCGGCCATGCCGGTTCGGCGATTACGGCTCTCAAGCGCGGTGTCGATTCCGTCCGCCAGGACGGCGCCGTCAATCGCCATCCGATCCGCATCGGCGCGCTGCCGACCGTGTCGGCGAAGGTCATGCCGCGAGCCATGAGCCTGTTCCTGCGGGAAAATACCGGCGCCGCGCTCAAGATCGTCACAGGCGAAAACGCCGTTCTGCTCGAACAGTTGCGCACCGGCGCGCTCGACCTCGTCGTCGGACGGCTGGCGGCGCCCGAGAACATGACCGGCTTTTTCTTCGAACATCTCTACTCCGAACAAGTGCTGTTCGTGGTGCGGGCCGGACATCCGCTACTGGAGCCGGGGGCCGACATCTTCGCCAGCCTCGACGAATTTCCGGTGCTGATGCCGACCCGGGAATCCGTCATCCGGCCCTTTGTCGATCGCCTGTTCATAACCAACGGCATGACCGCGCCGGCCACCGAGATCGAGACGGTCTCGGATTCGTTCGGCCGCGCCTTCATGCGGCAGAGCAATGCGGTGTGGATCATTTCGGCCGGCGTGGTCGCCAACGAGATCGCCAACGGCGCCTTCGTCTCCCTGCCGGTCGACACCGACGAGACCAAGGGGCCGGTCGGCCTGACGATGCGCACCGACACCGCCCCCTCGCCGGCCTTCACCATTCTGCTGCAAACCATTCGCGAGGCGGCCAGATCGGGCAGCTAAGGCATCGACTGGTCAGACGGGCTCCGTCTTCCCTCAGGAATCCGCTAACCCCAGGGTTAATGAAACACCGCAAAATATCATTTTACCGAACCAAATCACTGGTGCACTGTACCGATGGAGGACCACAGAGGGAGGAATGCATGACCTACGCTAGCAGTAGCAGATCCAGTATTCGTGGCGTGTCGCGGCGCCAGTTTCTCGCCACCTCGATGGCTGGCGGCGCGGCACTCGCGCTTGGTGGCGGCAAGGCCTTCGCCCAGGCTGAGAACACGCTGAAGGTCGGCTTCGTCAGCCCGCGCACCGGACCGCTCGGTGGCTTCGGCGAGACCGACGGCTATGTGCTCGACCTAGCCCGCAAGGCGCTGGCCGGCGGCATCGAGCTCGGCGGCAAGAAATACAGCGTGGAAATCCTCGACCAGGACACGCAATCGGATCCCTCCCGCGCGGGCCAGCTCGCCAAGGACCTGATCAACAACCAGGCCATCGACCTGATGCTCGCGGTATCGACGCCCGAGGTGATCAACCCGGTGGCCGATGCCTGCGAAGCCGCCGGCGTGCCGTGCCTGTCGACGGTCATGCCGTGGGAAGCCTGGTATTTCGGCCGCGGCGCCAAGCCCGGCGCGCCCTCGCCGTTCAAATGGACCTATCATTTCGGCTTCGGGGTCGACGAATTCTTCAGGGCCTACGTCTCGCAGTGGAACCTGATCGAGACCAACAAGAAGGTCGGCGTCATGTATCCGAACGACGCCGACGGCAACGCCATCCGAGCTCATCTCGCGCCGTTGCTGGCCAAGCAGGGTTTCACCATCGTCGACCCGGGCGCCTATGAGACCGGCACCACCGATTATTCCTCGCAGATCGCGCTGTTCAAGCAGGAAGGCGTCGAGATCTTCAACTCGTTCCCGATCCCGCCTGACTTCGCCGCCTTCTGGCGTCAGGCGGCCCAGCAAGGCCTGATCAAGCAGATCAAGATCTGCCAGGTCGCCAAGACCGGGCTGTTTCCCTCCGACATCGAGGCGCTCGGCGACCTCGGCATGAAGATTTCGAGCGCCGCCTACTGGCATAAGGCCTTTCCATACAAGTCGCCGCTGACCGGCGTCTCGGGGACCGAGCTTGCCGACGGCTACGAGGCGGCGAGCGGCAAACAATGGACGCAGCAGCTCGGCGCCTCGATGTCGCTGCTCGACGCCGGCTTCGAGGCGCTGAAAGCGAGCTCCAATGCCAAGGACAAGGCGGCGGTCGCCAAGGCGCTGAGCACGCTCAAGACCGAAACCATGATCGGCAAGGTCGACTTCACCGGCGGCCCGGTGGCCAACGTGTCGCCCGGCCCGATCATCGGCACGCAATGGATTGCCGCCAAGGAAGGCAGCAAGTTCCCGCTCGACTACGTCGTGACCGAGAACGCCACCGATCCGAACGTTCCGGTCGAAGCCAAGCTTCTGCCTTACAACGGCTGATGGACCGCTGACGAGGACCACCTGGTGACCCATCCGCAACAACAGGCTGTTCTCGCCGCCGCCGGCATCCACAAGCGCTTCGGCGCGCTCGTGGTGCTGGAGGCCGTCGACTTCGCTATGGCCGCCGACGAGGCGGTCGGCATTGTCGGCCCGAACGGTGCCGGCAAGACCACGCTGCTCAGCGTGCTTTCAGGCGCCTTTCCTCCGAGCGCCGGCTCGGTCTCCTTCAAGGGCGGCGATGTAACAGCGCTGCCGGCCACGGCGCGCTGCCGGCTGGGCCTGGTGCGCACGCATCAGGTGCCGAAACCATTCAGCGGCATGACCACCTTCGAGAATGTTTTTGTTGCCGCGTCACATGGCGCGGGGCTCGGCCGCGACGAGGCCTATGAGGAGGCGCTCGGCTCGCTGAAGCTGTGCGGCATGCTTGGGGTCGCCAACCGGCGCGCCGAGACGCTCGGCCTGCTCGACCGGAAACGTCTGGAATTGGCACGCGCATTGGCGGCCCGGCCAACGCTGCTGCTGCTGGACGAGATCGGCGGCGGCCTGACCGATGGCGAAGCCGGCGAGCTTGTCGACACGATCAAGGAATTGCGCCGGCGCAAGATCGGCATCGTCTGGATCGAGCATATCGTGCACATCCTCTTGCAGGTGGCCGAACGGCTGATCTGCATGGACGCGGGAAGGATCATCGCCGATGGCGAGCCGCAAACGGTGATGGCCGACCCGGAGGTCGTGCGCGCCTATCTCGGCGGAGGCCCGAAATGAGCCTGCTGTCGGTCGAGAACCTGGTTGTCCGGCACGGCCTGCTGCAGGCGGTGCGCGGCGTCAGCTTCGGCGTCAAGCGCGGCGAAACGCTGGCGCTGGTCGGCGCCAATGGCGCCGGCAAGACGACGCTGCTCAGGGCCATCGCCGGCGCGCACCAGCCGGCGGCCGGCCGTGTGCTTCTGGATGGCGCCGATCTCACCAGCGTGCCGTCGCACAGACGCGTCGGCATGGGCATAGCGCTGGTGCCGGAAGGGCGAAAACTTTTCGTGCGGATGACGGTCGAGGAGAACCTGCTGCTGGGCAAGACCACTGGGCGGCCGGGCGACTGGAGCGTCGACAGAGTGCTGGACATGTTTCCCAATCTGAAGCCGCGCCGACACGCCAAGACCGGTCATCTCTCCGGCGGCGAGCAGCAGGCGACGGCGATCGGCCGGGCGCTGATGAGCAATCCCGACGTGCTGCTGCTCGACGAGGTTTCGCTTGGTCTTTCGCCGCTGATCGTCGACCGTGTCTATGCGGCACTTCAGGGGCTGATCGCTTCGGGCACGACAATCATCCTCGTCGAACAGGACCTCAATCGGGCGCTGTCGGTTTCGGACAAGGTCATCTGCATGCTGGAGGGGCGCATCGCGCTCGAAGGGCCGAGCAGGAGCGTTTCGCGCGACGCGGTGACGAAAGCCTATTTCGGCCTGCACCGGAAGGGCACCGGGAGCGTTCCCGCATGAGCAACCAGATCATCCAGGGCATCCTGCTCGGCGGCTATTACGCGCTGATCGCCTGCGGCCTGTCCTTCATGTTTTCGGTGATGCGCATCATCAACCTCGCCCATGGCAGCCTTGCCGTGTTCGCCGCCTATGCGCTGTGGTTTTTGGCCTCGCGGTTCCACATCCCGCCGTTTCTCGGCCTGCTCATCGTCTTGCCAGTGATGGCCGCGATCGGCTGGGCGCTGCAGCGCTTCCTGCTCGAGCGCAGCGCGCGCGGCGGCGCCCTGCTGCCGATCCTGACCACGTTCGGCCTCGCCATCGTCATCGACAACATGCTGTTCCAACAGTTCGGCGCCGACACCCGTTCGCTGGCGCCCTTCATCGGCAGCCTGTCCTATGATTCCTGGGAATGGCCGGGCAGCATCTATGTCGGCAAGCTCGCGGTGATCATGTTCACCACCGCCGTGGTCCTGCTTGGCGGGCTGCAGCTATTCCTGACCCGCACCCGGCTTGGCCGCTCGATCCGCGCCACCTCGGAAGACCCCGACACCGCCGGCCTGGTCGGCGTCGATGCACGGCGTGCCAACGCCGTTGCTGCCGCCATCGCCATGGTCACCGTCGGCCTTGCCGGCGCGTTCCTCGGCATGCGCGCGACCTTCGATCCCTATGCCGGCGCGCCGCAATTGCTGTTCGCCTTCGAGGCGGCGGTGATCGGCGGCGCCGGGTCGCTGTGGGGAACGCTGATGGGCGGCATCGCACTGGCGCTGGCCCAGACGCTCGGCGCGCAAGTGCATCCGCAGGGATTTCTGATCGGCGGCCATGCCGTGTTCCTTGTCGTGCTGTTCGTGCGGCTTTCGGCATCCGGCCTTGGCCTGCGCGGACTGTTGCACCTGCCTTCCCGGAGCGCACCATGAGCGTCGGTCCGACTTCGCCCATGATCGAGCGTGGTACCGCGACCTCGCGCATCGCGGCTATCGCCGTGGCCATCGTCATCGCGCTGCTCGCCATCGCGCCGCAATTCCTCTCGGCCGGCGCGGTCGACCGCATGACGGCGCTGTTCATCTATGTGATCCTGGCGGCGATGTGGAACGCGCTGGCCGGTTTCGGCGGGCTGGTCTCGGTCGGCCAGCAGGTGTTCTTCGGGCTTGGCGCATATTTCGCCATCCGTCTTGCCGATGCCGGTCTCAATCCTTTCCTGGCGCTCTTTGCATCGGGAATTATCGTCGGCGCGGTTTCCTGGCCGCTGTCGCTCTTCATGCTGCGGCTCAAGAACGGTGAGTTCGCCATCGGCATGTGGGTGATCGCGGCGCTCACCCATCTGCTGGTCAATCTCGACCGGCTGGTGCAGGGCGAAACCGGCACCTCGCTGATCTCGCTCAACGTCTACGATGCCTCGATAAGGCGGGTGACCATCTACTGGCTGGCGCTGGCCTCGATGACGGCCCTGCTCGCTGCCCTCTTCGGCCTGCTGCGCGGCAGCACGGGCGTCGCCATCCGCGCCATTCGCGACAATGAGGATGCGGCCGCTTCGGTCGGCGTGCGCGTCACCGGCACCAAGCGGCTGCTGTTCGTGCTTGCCGCCTTCGGCATCGGCATTGCCGGCGCATTGTGGCTGGCGACCTCCATCACCTTCCAGCCGAAAACCTACTTCAACGTGCAGTGGACAGCCTACATGATCTTCATGGTTCTGGTCGGTGGCATCGGCACGTTCGAGGGCGCCATTCTCGGCGCGCTGGTCTTCTTCCTCATCGAGACCTGGTTCGGCGGCGCCGGCGTCTGGTACCTGATCGGCCTCGGCGCCACCGCCGTGCTGTTTTCGCTTTTCCTGCCGCGCGGCCTGTGGGGAACGATCGAGGAGCGCTTTGGGCTGCGCCTGCTGCCGGTCGGCTACCGCGTCAAGCTGCCGGCGAACGTCGCCGACGGCGGCATGATCCCGTCGCAGCAAGCCACAACATATCAGGAGAAGGCATGAGCATGCTTTTCGGCAAGACCATCCTCATCACCGGGGCTGCCTCCGGCATCGGCGCACGCACGGCGGAGCTTGCCGGCCAGCTCGGCGCCGACGTGATCGGCGCCGATGTGCGCGAGCCGGCCGCAGCGGTTGGCAGTTTCGTCAAAGCCGACATCTCGTCGAAGGCGGGCGTCGATGAGCTCATCGCGCGCCTGCCGCAGCGCATCGATGCACTCTGCAACGTCGCCGGCCTCTCCGGCAACACCGGTGCGGCCTCGACGCTGGCCGTCAACTTCTTCGGTCTGCGTGCGCTCTCGGAAGGGCTTGCGCCCAGCCTTCGCGAAGGCGGCGCCATCGTCAACGTCGCCTCGATCGCCGGTTATGGCTGGCGCGCCAATCTCAACCGCGCCGTCTCGATGGTCGGCATCGAAGGTTTCCCCGATGTCGCCAAAGTGGTCGCCGACCACGCGATGAAGAACGAGGAAGGCTACCCCGTGTCCAAGGAACTGCTGCTCCTGTGGACGATGCGCGCGGCACATCAGGAGCTGTTCAGGAACCGTGGCATCCGCGTCAATGCGGTGAGCCCTGGCCCGGTCGAAACACCGATCCTGAAACAGTTCCGCAGCGTGCTTGGCGATGCCCGCGTCGACAGCGATATCGCCCGGGTCGGACGTACCGGCACTTCGGGTGACATCGCGCCTGTCGTGCTGTTCCTGTGCTCGGACGGCGCGCGCTGGGTCAATGGCGCCAATGTGCCGGTTGACGGTGGCCTCGAAGCATCGATCAATGCCGAAGTGCTCGGCTTCTAATCTGTGAAGCTCCATCGAGAGCGAGGGAAAGAACAATGGATATCGGACTTCTGATCGACGGCGACGAAAAGGCGGCAACAGGGAAGGCTTCCTACGAGCGCATGGACCCGTTCACCGGCAAATTGGCGACGCGCGCGGCGGCGGCAAGCGTGGCCGATGCCAACGCCGCCGTCGAAGCAGCCGCCGCTGCCTTTTCCGCCTGGTCGAAGACCGGGCCCGGCGAGCGCCGGGCACTGCTCTCCAGAGCGGCCGATGTGATGGCCACCAAGGTCGGTGAATTCACCAGGCTGATGATGGAAGAGACCGGCGCCACCGGCCCCTGGGCCGGCTTCAACGTCATGCTGGCAGCCAACATGCTGCGCGAGGCTGCGGCCATGACGACGCAGATTTCGGGTGAGATCATTCCGTCCGACAAACCGGGCACGCTCGCCATGGCGATCCGCCAGCCGGCCGGTGTATGCCTCGGCATCGCACCCTGGAATGCGCCGGTCATTCTCGGGACACGCGCCGTGGCCATGCCGATCGCCTGCGGCAACACCGTGGTGCTGAAAGCCTCCGAAATGTGCCCGGGCACGCATCGGCTGATCGGCCAGGTGCTGGTCGAGGCAGGGCTGCCCAAGGGCGTCATTAACGTCGTCACCAACGATCCTAAAGACGCTGCCGGTATCGTTGAAGCGCTGGTCGCGCATCCCGCGGTGAAACGCGTCAACTTTACCGGCTCGACCAAGGTCGGCCGGATCATCGCCGAGCTCGCCGGCCGGCACCTGAAGCCCGCGCTTCTCGAACTCGGCGGCAAGGCGCCGCTGGTTGTGCTGGACGATGCCGACATCGACGCGGCGGTCAATGCCGCGACCTTCGGCGCCTTCATGCATCAGGGCCAGATCTGCATGTCGACCGAGCGGCTGATCGTCGACGAAACGATCGCCGACGAGTTCGTCGCCAAGCTCGCCGCCCGCGCCTCGAAGCTGCCGGCGGGCGATCCGCGCGGCCATGTCGTGCTGGGCTCGCTGATCAGCAGCCAGGCGGCCGACAAGATGGAAGAACTTGTCGCCGATGCCGTGGCCAAGGGCGCCAAGCTTGTCGCCGGTGGCAAGCGCAGCGGTACCGTGGTCGAGGCAACGCTGCTCGATCACGTGACGCCGACGATGCGCGTCTATTCGGAAGAATCCTTCGGACCGGTCAAGCCGGTGATCCGCGTCAAGGGCGAGGACGAGGCCGTGCGGGTCGCCAACGACACCGAATATGGCCTGTCGTCAGCCGTCTTCAGCCGCGACATCAAACGTGCGTTTGCCGTCGCCGCCCGCATCGAAGCTGGCATCTGCCATATCAACGGACCGACGGTCGGCGATGAGGCGCAGATGCCGTTCGGCGGCGTCAAGGGCTCCGGCTATGGCCGTTTCGGCGGCAAGGCCTCGATCGCCGAATTCACCGATTTGCGCTGGGTGACGATCGAGGACCCTGGCCAGCATTATCCGTTCTGACCGGACTGCTTTGGACGGCTGACCGTCAAACAGCCAGCGACGGTGTGAAGCGAATACTGGCGGATTGCTTCTGGCCAGGCGCCAGTACGATGCAGCCGGTATGGATCTTCTCGTCATCCATCCGGTTGAAAGCGTCGGTGATGTTGCTGACCGGCTCGGCGCAAAAGAACGGTTCGCCCGGCGGCGTGTAGAGGACGAGGAAATCGAGCGGCGCCTCCGCCTCGATGTCCAGCTGCCGTTCGTGTTCGGGCCAGGAGATTCGGGCGCGGCGCGTCCATCCCGTGAAGACCGTGTCGAAGTCGACCTCCGATACGTCAAAGCCGATGGATGGATCGGCCCCAGCAGGCGGCGGGACATGCCGGATGGGCAGGACCTCCGCATCGGTTTCCCACATGCCTGATACCCGGGCCTGGACATGCGTCCACGGTGTCGACGGGAAATACGGATGGAGGCCGAAGCCCACCGGCATCGGCGCGTCCGACAGGTTGCGCACCGCAATGGTCATGCAAAGCCTGCCGTCGGCCAGCGAGATCGCTTGCTCGGCTTCATAGCTCCATGGCCAGGTATCGGCGGTGTGCCGACAGCGCAGGACGATCATGCTGGCTTGGTGACTGACGACCGTCCATGGGCGACGCCAGCCATGGCCATGCTCGTAGTGCGGATCGTCAGGCTGGCTGGGCAATTGGATCGAACGCCCCGCGAATTCGAAGCGGCCACCCCTGATACGGTTGGAGTAGGGAACGAGCGGAAAGCAAGCCATGGCGCCAGCATCGCGACGGCTGATCGCCACTGGATCGGCCGGGCGCAGCCAATCCACGGCTGAACCATCCTGCCACCACCGATACGACGCCAGCGCTCCGCCGGCTGCCGGAGCAATCTCGACCGTCGCGATGCCGTCACTGATCGAGACCAGCTCCGTGCGCTGCGCGACGGCCACAGCGGAATTCTTTGTCATTGGCACTCCCCAATCCCTTGACTCCAATCGCCATGGCGATAAGACATATCATATGAATAGTATGAAGAATAGAAAATCGTTCAGCACGGCACGCACGTCACGGGTTGCCGTGGCGGTTTCCAGCGGCTCCACCGCGCTGCACGCCACCGTTGTCGAGCAGATCGGCTTGCGGATCGTGCAAGGCGACTTCCTCCCCGGCGAGGCCCTGCCCAATGCCGACGATTCCAGCGAGATGCTGGGGGTCAGCCGCACGGTGCTGCGCGAGGCGATCAAGGTGCTGGCCGGCAAGGGGCTGGTCGAATCGCGGCCAAAGACCGGCACGCGGGTGCGGCCTCGCGCCGACTGGAATTTCCTCGACCCCGACGTCCTGTCCTGGCGCTATGCCGGCGGTGTCAGCGCCGAGGATGTGCGGGCGTTGTTCGAATTGCGCCGCGCCATCGAGCCGATGTCGGCAGCCCTCGCCGCGCAGCGTGCAACGGAGGCGCAGATCGCCGAGATCCATGCGGCACTGGCCGAAATGGAAGCAGTCAGCGACGATGGCGACCGCTTCGCCAAGCCCGATTTGGTGTTCCACCAGACCATCCTGCGCATGACCGGCAACGAGTTGATCGGCTCGCTGGCGGCGCTGGTCGAGACCGCATTGGTAATGAGCTTTCGCCTTTCCAACGACAATCCGGAAGGCCAGCGCCATTCCTTGCCGCTGCACCGGGAAGTGGCCGAGAAGATTGCCGCCGGCGACGCCGCCGGCGCGCAAAAGGCGCTGCTGGTGCTCATCGACAATGCGGAGGACGACGTGCGCCGCAGCGTCGAGAACCGCAACAAACGCCGCAACGACCGGGGCCAGCAATCGTGACCGAAACCAAACGCAAACTGCGGTCCGAAGCCTGGTTCGGCGGTGAGGGCAAGAATGCCTTCATGCACCGCAGCTGGATGAAGAATCAGGGCATTCCCGCAGACGCTTTCGACGGCCGCCCGGTGATCGGCATCTGCAACACCTGGTCGGAACTGACCCCGTGCAATGCGCATTTGCGGGCGCTGGCAGACCACGTCAAACGTGGCGTCTACGAGGCCGGCGGCCTGCCGCTGGAATTCCCGGTCATGTCGCTGGGCGAAAGCAACATGCGCCCGACCGCCATGCTGTTTCGCAACCTCGCCAGCATGGATGTCGAGGAATCCATCCGTGGCAATCCGATCGATGGCGTCATCCTGCTGGTCGGCTGCGACAAGACCACGCCGGCGCTCTTGATGGGGGCTGCCTCGTGCAACCTGCCGACCATCGCCGTGTCAGGCGGACCCATGCTCAACGGCAAGTTCCGTGGACAGGATATCGGCTCCGGCACGCATGTCTGGAAATTCGCCGAGGAGGTCAAGGCCGGCCGCATGCCGGTCGCCGACTTCCTCGCCGCCGAGCAGGGCCAGAGCCGGTCGGCGGGCAGCTGTATGACGATGGGCACCGCTTCGACCATGGCAAGCATGGTGGAAGCGCTCGGCATCGGCATGCCGGACAACGCCGCGATCCCCGCCGTGGATTCGCGCCGTGGCGTGCTCGCCCAGCTGGCCGGACGCCAGATCGTCGATCTCGTCCGCCGCGACGTGACGATTTCGCAGATCCTCACCAGGCAGGCCTTCGAGAACGCCATCCGCGTCAATGGCGCGATCGGCGGCTCGACCAATGCGGTGCTGCATCTGATCGCCATCGCCAACCGGGTTGGTGTCGATCTCAGCCTCGATGACTGGGACCGCCTTGGCCGCGACGTTCCGACCATTGTCGACCTGATGCCGTCGGGCCGGTTCCTGATGGAAGATTTCTACTATGCCGGGGGGCTAGCTGCGGTCATGGCGTCGCTTGATGAAGTGGGGCTTCTTCATCGCGACGCCATGACCGTCAGCGCCAAGACCATCGGTGAACTGATCGACGGTGCGCCCAACTACAACCGTGAGGTCATCCGGCCCCTGAGCGAGCCGCTGACCAAGGAGGGAGGCATTTCGATCCTGCGCGGCAATCTGGCGCCCAACGGAGCGGTCATCAAGCCGTCCGCGGCAACGCCCGAGCTGATGCAGCATCGTGGCAAGGCCGTCGTCTTCGAGAATATCGAGCACTACTACGCCCGCATCGACGATCCGGAACTGGATATCGATGCCTCCTCGGTGATGGTGCTGAAGAACTGCGGGCCGCGCGGCTATCCCGGGATGGCCGAGGTCGGCAACATGCCGCTGCCGGCCAAGCTGCTTAGAGAAGGCGTCTCCGACATGGTGCGCATTTCGGACGCGCGCATGAGCGGCACGGCCTACGGTACGGTGGTGCTGCATGTGGCGCCCGAAGCCGCGGCAGGTGGCACGCTTGCCCTGGTGCGTGACGGTGATCTCATCGAGCTCGACGTTGCCGGCCGTCGTCTCGAGCTTTTGGTGTCGGATGAAGAACTGGCCATCCGCCGCCGTGACTGGAAGCCCCCGACGCCACCGCTGGGCGGCTACCAGAGCCTCTATGTCGAGCGCGTGCTGCAGGCCGACAAGGGCTGCGACTTCGACTTTCTCGTCGGCCGGCGCGATGCCGGCGTCCCCCGGCATTCCCACTAGAGAGGCGCGCGATGACGGATCAGATCGGCAGCTACGCGACCTATCCCAGCCTCAAGGGCCGCAGCGTGTTCATTACCGGCGGCGGAAGCGGCATCGGCGAAAGCCTGGTGCGCCATTTCTGTGCGCAAGGCAGCCGCGTCGCCTTCGCCGATCTGGCCGAGGAGCCTTCGCGGCGCCTGGTCGATGCGATCGTGACCGAGAGGCATGCCGCGCCGCTGTTCATTCCCTGCGACCTGCGCAATGTCGAGCAGTTGCAGGCGGCGACCGCGGAGGCGATGCAGCACAACGGCCCGATCCAGGTGCTTTGCAACAATGCCGGCAATGACGACCGCCACCAGACCAAGGACGTGACGGTGGCGTATTGGGACGACCGCATGGCGGTCAATCTGCGCCACCAGTTCTTCGCGGCCCAGGCAGTGCGCCCGCAGATGAGCGCGCAGGGCGGCGGCTCGATCATCAATTTCGGCTCCATCACCTGGATGGTCGGCGATCCCGATTGCCCCGCCTATGTGACCGCCAAGGCGGCGGTGTACGGCATGACGCGGGCGCTGGCCCGCGAACTCGGCCCCGAGCGCATCCGCGTCAACTGCATGGTGCCGGGCTGGGTGATGACCGAGCGCCAGATGAGCCTGTGGCTGAACCCGGCCGGCGAACGCCAGATCGACGAGAGGCAGTGCCTGCCCGACCGGCTGCAGCCTTCCGACATCGCGCGCATGGCGCTGTTCCTCGCCGCCGACGACAGCCGCATGTGCACGAGCCAGCAGTTCATCGTCGATGCTGGCTGGGTGTGACCGGTACAGCCTCAAAGGAAGAAGGGTATTTCATGCGTCTGGTACAGTACACAACGCCCGATGGCGGCAGGCGGGTCGGCCGGGTTTCCGATGACGGCAACCGCCTGCATCCGCTCGACAAAACCAGCACCGTGCTGGAACTCGCCGAAGCGGCGATTGCCCAGGGTGCATCGATCACGGCCCTGGTCGAGAAGCGGACGGGTGCGGCCACGGTCGACTATGGCGAACTGCTGCGCGATGGCCGCGTGCTCGCCCCCGTCGACCACCCGGAGCCGGCGCGGTTCCTGGTCACCGGCACCGGCCTGACCCATACCGGAAGTGCCGCCGCGCGCGACAAGATGCATGTGCTGACCCATGGCGAGGACGCCGAGGAATCGGATTCGCTGAAGATCTTCCGCATGGGCCTGGAAGGCGGCAAGCCCGGCGCCGGCAAGATCGGAATCCAGCCCGAATGGTTCTTCAAGGGTGTCGGCACCTGTGTCGTGCCGCCCGGCGCCGATCTGCCCATGCCGGCTTTCGCACGCGCCGGTGCCGAGGAGGCCGAGATCGTCGGGCTCTACCTCAATGGGCCTGATGGCCGCCCCTATCGCATCGGCTATGCGCTCGGCAATGAATATTCCGACCATGTGACGGAGGCCGAGAACTACCTCTATCTCGCCCATTCGAAACTCCGCTCCTGCTCGATCGGTCCGGAGCTCTTGATCGGCGACCTGCCCGAAGAAGTGCGCGGCCATTCCCGCATCCTGCGCGACGGCGCGGTCATCTGGGAACAGGAATTCCTGTCGGGCGAAGCGCACATGTCGCACTCGATCGCCAATCTCGAACATTTCCATTTCCGCTACCCCATGCACCGCAGGGCGGGCGACCTGCACGCCTATTTCTTCGGGGCGGCGGTGATGAGCTACGCCTCCGGTATCAAGACGGCTTCCGGCGACGAGTATGAAATCCAGGCACAGGCATTCGGCAAGCCGCTGCGCAACCGGATGGTGTCGGTGCCGGACGAGGGACTGGTCGCCGTCACCCAGCTGTGACGGCAAAAGCCCCGGAAATTACGGTCCACCAGAACGACAATGGGAGATTAAAAATGGGACTGAAGAAAGCATTTCTGAAATTAGCGACGATTGGGCTTGGCATCGGCCTGATGACATCGGCGGCGCTGGCCGCGAACCTTCGCGTGCTGGCCTGGGACGGCTATGCCGACCCGGACTGGGTGAAGGACTTCACCGCCGCCACCGGCATCGGCGTGGACGTCGTCTTCATCGGCAGCGATGACGAGATCTGGGCCAAGATCAAGGGCAGCGAAGGGCAGGACTTCGATGTCTTCGCCGTCAACACCGCCCAGCTGCAGCGCTACATCAAGGCCGATCTGGTATCGCCGATCGACATCGCGAAACTGCCGAACCAGAAGGACGTGCTGCCGCGCTTCCGCGACCTGTCGCAGGTCAGCGGCGACACCAAGGACGGCAAGGTCTACGGCATTCCGTTCTGCTTCGATTCCATCGGGCTGATCTACGACACCGACAAGGTCAAGCCGGCGCCGACCTCGATGTCGGTGCTGTGGGATCCGGCCTACAAGGGCAAGATCCTCGCCTATGACAATGGCGAGCACAATTTTTCGTTCACCGCACTGACGCTCGGCTACAAGGATCCGTTCAATCTCGACGAAAAACAGATGGCGGCGGTCAAGGCCAAGCTGGTCGAACTCAAGCGCAATGTGCTGAGCTTCTACACCACCGCCGACGAGGCCCAGCAGATCTACCAGAACAATGACGTCGCCCTGATCTGGGCCAATTACGGCCAGCAGCAGATCAAGGCGCTGCAGAAGATCGGCGCCCATGTCGCCTACGTCAACCCGAGCGAAGGCGCGCTTGCCTGGCTCGACAACTGGGTGATCTCCAAGGGCGTCCGCGACAATGCGGCGGCCGAGAAGTGGATCGACTTCATGCTGAGCAAGAAGATCGGCGGCGAGCTTTCCGAGCGTACCGGCTTCGGCAACACCGTGGTCGAGTCGAGCAGCGCCGGCGGCAACGACAAGCTGGTCTGGCTCAACAATGTCGAGGACCCGCTCAAGCGTTCGGACATGTGGAATGAGGTCAAGGCGACGCCCTGATCTTTTCCGCGCCTGACCTCGAAGGACCCGGCGGTCCGGACGTTCCGGACCGCCGAAGCGTATGCGAGAATATTCCATGAACCAGAACACCGACCTCTTGACGCTGCGGTCCGTCTCGAAATCCTACGGCACGGTTCCCGTGCTGCACGACATCGACCTGTCGATCCGGGACGGTGAGTTCCTCACCGTTCTTGGGCCGTCAGGTTCGGGCAAGACCACGGTCCTGCGGCTGATCGGCGGGCTGGAGCCGCTGACCGCGGGCGAAATCCGGCTGGACGGCCAGGAGATCAGCCGCATGCCGATCAACAAGCGGCCGTTCAACACCGTGTTCCAGGACTATGCGCTGTTCCCGCATATGACCGTTTCCGGCAATGTCGGCTACGGGCTTTCGGTGCGCCATATCAAGCGCAAGGAGATCGCGAGCCGTGTAGCGCAAGCCCTCGAACTGGTGCAGCTCGGACGTTTCGCCGACCGCTTTCCGGCGCAGCTTTCCGGCGGCCAGCGCCAGCGCGTCGCGCTCGCCCGGGCGCTGATCTGCCAGCCGCGCCTGATCCTGCTCGACGAGCCGTTGGCGGCACTCGATCTCGAACTGCGCCGGCAGATGCAGGAGTTCCTGAAATCCATCCAGCGCGAGATCAAGACCACCTTCCTGTTCGTCACCCACGACCAGGAAGAAGCGATCGGCATGGCCGATCGGATCTGCGTCATGCAGGCCGGCCATATCCGCCAGCTCGGCACGCCGCACGAGCTCTACTACAAGCCGAACTGCGAGTTCGTGGCGCGCTTCTTCGGCGAGAACAATCTGGTGGCCGGAAAGCTCGGTCCCGTGCAGGGCAAGCAGCGGCCGATCGAGACCGCGCTTGGCCGCCTGGTTTGCTCGATCAGCGGTCAGCCGCATCTCAAGGCCGCCGCCGACGGCGCCAGCGCCTTCGCGGCGTTCCGTCCCGAAGCCTTGCGTCTTGCTGATGCCAATGATGACGACAACCGCTTTTCCGGTATCATCGCCGATCTGGCCTTTGCCGGCTCGTCGACGGTCGCCACGATCATGGCGGGCGCGGACAACGCCGCGCAGCGCCTGCGGCTGCGCATGCCGAGTCGGATCGACGGCAGTATTTTGAAATCAGGCGAGACGGTCTCGCTTTGCTTTGCGCCGCATGAAGGCCATCTGGTGCTGGCATGAGCGGAGCCGGGTCGACACACGCGGCGGAACGGCGATTGTCGCAGTTGGTGACGGTGCTGGCCTTCGCCTTGCCGGTGGTCTTCGTCCTCGTGCCGCTGGCGATCTTCCTGGTCTACAGTTTCTTCAGCGTCGACCAGGGCACGATCGTCCATTCTCCGACGCTCGGCAACTATGTCAGGTTCTTCACCGATCCGATCTTTCTGCCGGTGTTCTGGAACACCATCGTGCTGTGCGTGTCGGTGGCGGTGATCTGCATCCTGCTCGCCTATCCCGCCGCCTATTTCCTGACGACGCTGAAAGGACGGTGGCGTTACGCCTTGCTGATGCTGCTCCTGGTGCCGCTGCTGATGAGCTACGTCATCAAGATCTATGCGATCCGCAGCATCCTCGGCCTCAACGGCTTCCTCAACAAGGCGCTGGTGGCGCTCGGCATCCTGGATCAGCCGTCAACGCTTTTTGTCTTCAACATGAACGCTATCCTTTTGACGCTGAGCCTGCTCTTGATCCCCTTCGCCATCCTGCCGATCTTCCTCTCGCTGGAGCGGATTCCGCAGACCTTGCTACGTGCCTCGGACGATCTGGGCGCCAGCAGCCTGCAGACGTTCCTGCGCATCACCTTGCCGCTCAGCCTGCCCGGCGTCGCCTCGGCGGCGAGTTTCGTCTTCGTGCTAGCGATCGGCGATTTCCTGACGCCGCAGATGGTCGGCGGAATCAGCGGCTTCACCTTCGGCCGCATCCTCTACAGCCAGTTTGGCACCGCCTATAACTGGCCGTTCGGCGCGGCGCTGTCGGTGGCGCTTGCGATCGTGGTGATCGCCGCCATCCTCATCGGCGAACGGTTCGGACGCAGCCGGGGGACGTCGGTATGAGTGCGCTGCCCCGGCCTTCCACCATCTTCCTGGCTGCGATCACGTCACTGGTCGCGGTTCTGCTCTACAGCCCGCTGTTCGTGCCGATCGTGTCGTCGTTCTTCGTCGTTTCACATGGCAATGTCGACTGGTCGTCGCCGACCCTTTCGACCTATGTGGCGCTGGCGGGTAACCACGACATCCTGGCCGCCCTGCGCACCACGATGATCGTCGGCGTCTGCACCGTAATCCTGTCGGTGGTCAGCGGGACGCTGCTGGCGCTCTACTACCACGGCCGCCGCTCAGGCCGTTCGGTTCTGCAATTCATCATCTTCCTGCCGTTCCTGATGCCGCCGATCATCAGCGGCCTGGCGCTGCTGATCTTCTTCCGCGAGATCGGCCTCGAACGGTCGCTGCTGACCGTCGTCATCGGCCACACGGTCTTCGTGCTGGCGATCGTCTATCGCACCGTGCTGATGCGGCTGCAGTCGATGAGCCGCACGCTGGTCGAGGCCTCCTACGATCTCGGCGCCAGCGGCTGGCAGACCTTCTGGCGCGTCATCCTGCCGAACCTGTCGAGCGCCATGGTCGGCGGCGCCATCCTGGCCTTCGCTCTGTCGTTCGACGAGACGATGATCACCATCCTGGTCACCGGCACGCAAAGCACGCTGCCGGTCAGGCTGTGGGCGATGATGCGGCTTGGCTTCTCGCCCGACATCAACGCGCTGGTGGCGCTGATCCTGATGTTCACTGTCCTGCTCTGCGTGCTCGCCGCCCGTTTTCTCATTCCCAGGCAGATGGCGACGGAACGGAATTGAGGTTTAAGCCAGGATGATCATCCGGCAGAAGCAGCCGGGCCGAGATCGAAGACTCGTCCTGGATTGAGGATGTTCTTCGGATCAAGTGCCGACTTCAGCCGCCGCATCGCAGTGATTTCGGCGTCGCTGCGCACCAGATGCAGCCACTGCTTCTTGTCGAGGCCGATGCCATGCTCGGCCGACACGCCGCCTCCGGCCGCCGCCACGCCGCGATAGATGATTCCATAGGCCGCCGCCGGATCCATCGTCAGGACCTGATAGTGCAGGTTGCCGTCGCCGAGATGGCCGAAGACATAGATGTCGGCGCCGGGATCGACGGCATGGATGGCGGCATCCGCTTCCTGCAGGAACGCTCCCATGCGCGCCAGCGGGATGCTGATGTCGACGCCGATCAGGCCCTTGATCGAAAACAGGACGCGGTTGGCGTCTTCGCGCACATCCCACAGCGTGCGGAATTCGCGCGGCGATTGCGAGACGACCACATCGTCAACGACGCCGTCCTCGACCGCCTGCATCAAGACTTCGGCGAAGCGCTCACTGTCGCGATCCGGCTCGCTGCCCTGGATTTCGGCCAGCACATAGACGGGTGAGCCAGCCGGCAGCGGCGCCGGCATGGCCATGCTGGCAACCATGACGTCGTAGAGCGGCGCGAAGTTGACCTCATAGGCGGACAAAAGCGGGCCGAGCTTTTGCCGCAGCAGCGCAAGCAAGGCGATCGCTGCATCGAGCGAAGGCAGCGCGCAGAAGGCGTTCACCTCGGAGGCAGGCTTCGGATGCAACCTGAGCGCGGCGCGGGTGACGACGCCAAGCGTCCCTTCCGCGCCGATGAAGAGCTGGCTTAGATCATAGCCGGAATTGTCCTTGGACAGGCCCTTCAGCGAGGACAGCACACTGCCATCGGCCAGCACCGCTTCCAGCCCCAGCACCTGCGCCCGGTACATGCCATAACGCAGCACGCGGATGCCGCCGGCATTGGTGGCGATGTTGCCGCCGACCGTGGCCGAACCGCGCGCGCCGATATCGACGCCGAACATCAGCCCGGCGTTGTCGGCCGCCTCCTGCACCGCCTGCAGCGTGGCGCCGGCTTCGGCGATAATGCTGGCGGCTTGGATGTCCGGGGCGGCAAGCCCGGTCATCCGCTCCAGCGACAGCACGATCTCGCCCGGCTGCACACGTGTGCCACCGGCCAGTCCGGTGCGCCCGCCCTGGATGACGACCGACTGACCGAGAGCGTTGCAGCCAGCGAGTGCTGCCGCCACACCAACGGTATCGCGCGGACGCAGCACCACTTCGGGCAGCGAGCCAAGCTTGCCGTCGGGATCGTCACGGTAGCGCTGGTCGACATCAGAGCCGGCGAGCACGCCGCCCGCGCCCAGCCGATCGCCAAGCGCGGACAGAAGTCGTTGTGTTTCAGGCGACATCGGGCTCAGGCGCCCGTGTGGCAAAACGCGTCATCCGCATACACCGACCGGACGGCCCGATGGGTACCCTTGTCCAACACGCTCGCATCCTTCAATTGCAGCCGGCCGATCCTATTCGTGATGGCGCGCCGTGCAAGCGATATTGGCCAGGCGATGCCGGCATCAATCGCGAAGAAACGCGGTTGATGCCGGAAGTACTGTCCAGCTCACCGAAGCTTGGCCTGCAGGGCGTTGACATCGTCGGTGGTCATTTCACCGTCGGTGGTCACCTTGCCGTCGACGATCTTCCACAGCCGGAACGGGCCGGTGATGTCGCCGAACTTGTCGAAGGCGACAGGGCCGATGACGCCTTCGTAACGGATCGGCTTGCCATCCTTGATCAGGCCGAGCGCCTTGGCGAACTCCTCCTTGCCGGCATAGATCGGCGTGCCGGCAGGGTCGACCGCCTTGTACATGGCATCCTTGATCTTGGCTGGATCCTCGGAGCCGGCAATGGCGATGGCCAGGCCGACGATGGCGCCGGCATCATAGGAACGGTCGGCCGCCGGGTTCGACGGTTCGATGCCGGAGAATGCCTTGTAGTTCTTTGTGAAATACTCGGTCGAGGCGGTCGGGCTGGTGCCGGAGGACGTGCCATAGGCATCCTTCAGATAATCAGCGCCGACGGAGTCGATGAAGTCAGGGCTGTTCATGCCGTCATTGAGCAGGAACTTCTGCACGCCGCCCTGGGAAATCCAGGTGCGGGCAACGGTGGCGCCATCGACCGGCGTGCTGACGAGATAGAGACCGTCCGGCTCGCCTCCCATCGCCGCGGTGACCTCGGACGCATAGCTCGATTGCTTCTCATTGTAGGGCGTGTCGGAGACGATGGTGCCGCCTAGCGCTTTGTAGGCACGCGAGAATTCTGCCACCATGTTGACGCCGAAGTCGTTGTTGACGTGGATGATCGCCAGCTTCTTGAAGCCCTTGTCGATGGCGTATTTGGCGGCGGCCACGCCCTGCAGCGCATCCGAGGTGATGGTGCGGAAGAAGATGCCGTTGGTCTTGCCGTCGCGACCGAGTGTCGTCAGCGTCGGCGAGGATGACGCCGGCGAGACCTGGACGATCTTGGCCGGAGCGGTGACCGAGGTCAGGATCGGAATCGACACCGAGGAAATGATACCGCCGATGATGACCGGCACCTTCTTGACCTGGACCAGCTGGGTCGCGGCGTCGACCGCGATGTTGCCCTGGCTCTGGCTGTCACGGGTATCGGTGACGAGATCGCAGCCGCGCACCCCGCCGGCATCGTTGATGTCGCGGAAGGCCATTTCGACCGACTTGGCGCCGGCCTGGCCATATTCGCCGGCCGGACCGGTCAGTTCCATGACGAGGCCGACGGTGATCTTGCAGTCGGCGGCCTGCGCAGCACCGGCAATCGTGACAAGAGCAAGCGCGGTGGTGAGTTGGAGTATCGTCTTTCTCATTGTTGTTCCCCTTGAGTTACACGAACTGATTTGACGTCTGGAAAGTCTCAGTGTTCCGGCACCTGCAGCCAGGTTTCATGCAGATGCCGCCATTGAACGCCATTGGGCGCCGATGAACTGGTGGTGAAAACGGCACTAGACTGGCGGCGGCTATGCCTGCCGCCACGCGACTGCGCCTCGACGTAGAGGACGACGATCGTATCGCCATCCTGCCATCCGGGCTTGATGTCCTCGATCGAGATGGCGAAGCCGTCGTCGCAAGTGGCGCGGCTGGAGTGCACATGGTCGATCACGGCATCGCGGTCGAGGATCTGGCCGCCTGGTGCGATCATGGTCAAGCCTTCGCCCATGACGGCTTCGAAGCGGCCGAAATCCACTTTGTCGGCCCGCGCGGCGACGAACCAGTCGACGAAAAAGCGGTGCAGGTCGATGATCTCGGCGCTGGCCTGCGAAAACAGCCTGTCGTCGTCCATGGTTTCACACCCGGCCCGCGTTCAGATTGTAATGCATGATCGAGCCGTGGCGGCCGTGGCGGTCACGCTCCAGCGTGTAGACGTCCCCCTCAAGGCCGGTGCCCCGCGCGATGGCGGCGGCAATCCGTGCCCGGTCATCGGCGTCGAGCACGACATCCATGATCTCCGCATTGGCCAGCGCGTGCGCCTGGTTGCGGGCGCCGACGATGACGGCGGCCACTTGCGGCTGCTCCAGCACCCAGGCGCTGGCTATCGTGGCGATGTCGACGCCGTGGCGGTCGCCGACGACCTTGAGTGCCTGGAGCAGTTGCTGGAACAGGTCCCAGCCGCCGAAATCATCGATGATCAGCTTGTATTTGACCAGCGAGCGGTTTTCGAGCGGCGTGACAGGTTCGGCCACGCCAAGCCATCTGTCGCTAAGGAAGCCGCCGGCTACAGATCCGTAGCACAGGAAACTGACACCGTTTTTCTCGGCAAGTGCCGCGAGGCTGTTCGCCGGACGCTGGTCGAGCACCGAATATTGCAGCTGCTGGCTGACCAGCGGAATGCCGGCGGCCAGGATTTCGGCGAGCCGTGGCGTGTCGAAATTTGTGGTGCCGAGATTGCGCACCTTGCCCTCGCGCCGAAGCTCCTCGAGCCAGCCCATCGTCTCGACGTAGCCGGCCATCGCATAATCCCACCAGTGGAACTGGACGAGATCGAGCCGCTCGGTCTTCAGCCGCCGCAGCGACTGGTCGACGATGCCCCTGATATAATCGCGGCTGATGTTGGCCAGCCGTTCCAGGTCGGGCACCAGCTTGGTGTGCACCTTCATTTTGGCCGCCGCATCGAGGCCGCGTTCATTGGCCAGCCGCAACCGCGCGGCGCCGATCAGTTCCTCGACGCCTGTGTAGATATCGGCGCAGTCATAGGTCCAAATCCCAGCATCGAAGGTGGCGATCAGGTCGGTCACCGCTTGGCTCCGATCAATGGCGCCATGGCCGCCGGCCAGTTGCCAGCCGCCTCGTATGACACGTGAGACGGTATAGCCGGGGCTGAGCTCGAAGGCCTTGGCGGTCATGTCCGGTCATTCTCCTTCGGCAGCGGTACGGCCGTGGTTTCGGCATGGCTGAACCGCCGCTTGGCCAGCCTGACGATCCGCAACCGGCTGGCGCAATTGGGATCGGGACAAGCGATCTCGGCGTCCGAGGTCATCCAGTCGTTCCGGTGGGTCGGGCGCTGTTTCGCCGCCAGCAGCGGCAGCACCGCGGCAAGCGAATAGATCGAAAAACCCTGCCCCGCCGGCATCGACAGCATCTCGCCCTTGAGCTCGAAATAATCGCCGGCCTTGGCGCCGCAGTAGATCGGTTTGCCCTCGGGGATGACCGCCTCGACGCGAAGATCGAAGAGCTCGAAACTGTCGTCGCGTTCAGCCATTCAACCCTCCACCAGGCTAAAGGTGATTTCGCAGGCGCCGTTACGCCGGATCACCCCACACGCGGCGGCGAATTGATCGCGCTCCTCGGCAAGCACCTGCGCCACCACGCTGCCGGCCAGCCAGCCGATCGGGAACAGAAGCCGAGCACCCTGCCAGTAGAACAGGCCGATGTCGAAGATGGCATTGGGATTGCCGCCCCACATGCGTGGCGGCACGTAGGACAGCACGATGTCGCCCGGCTGCGGCGTCAGCGTCGCGTTCTCCGCCGGCAAGGGCTTGGCATAGGTTTGGCCTTCAAGATCGGCGGCGGGAACCGGACAGGAAATCTCCGGTCCCGTCCACATCGCGTGGATGCCGGGGACGACGCGTGGCGTGGCCAGATACGCCGTGAGAAAGGCGGCGTTTTCCGGCGCTTTCCCGGGCAACAGGAGCGCGGTGACGGAAAGCTTCGAACGAGGCTCACTGATCCTGATGGAGGTCATGTCTGGGCTTTCGCGGCGGCGGATTGCAGCTTGTTCCGCAGGAAGGTGAAGGGCCGGCTGATGTCGGCGGCCAGCGCCTCGCGCGCCGCATGCGCGTCCTGCGTGGTCAGCGCCTCGACGATACGGCGGTGATACTGGGCGGTGTCGACCTCGCCGGCTTCCGAGAAGGCGTAGATGGCGACGCGGATGCATGGCCCCGATTGCAGCCACAAGCTCTCGATCATCGGAATCAGCACGGCCGAGCCGCAGGATCGGTAGATCTCGAAGTGAAAGCTCTGGTTGAGCGTCACTTCGCGGTCGACATCCTTCTTGTGTTTCAGCGCCCGCATCTCGTCCCATTCAGCCAGAATGGTTTCGATGGCGGCTATCTGGCGGGGCCCCATGCGCGCCGCGGCCAGCGCGATCGCCTCGCCCTCGATCAGGACGCGGGCACGCAGGAGATCGTCGAGACGTTCCAGCGTGATCGGCGGCACGCGCACTGAGCGGTTGGGCAGCGCCTCCAGCGCCTTCTCCGTGATCAGCCGGCCTAGCGCTTCGCGCACCGGCATCGTCGAGGTGACCAGCGCATCGGCCAGACCGCGGATCGTCAGCACCTGGCTTGGCTCGAACAGGCCGCCGATCAGCGCGCGCCGCAGTTCGGAATAGACGCGATCCTGCACCGTTTCGCGGCCGACCGGCGCGAGCTGGGCCGCGATCGCCTCGTTGTTCTTTCCGACAGCAGCCTTTTGCATGGAATTCCGTTCTCGGCGGGTTTTCGGCTTGCGGATGAAATTAAAGCCGAATAGCGTGATCAAAGCAAGTGTGATCACAAATCATAATCAGGAGGCGGCAACGATCGTCTTCGGCCAGAGGGTTCGATGAGCGAGGTAGCGGAACGCCAAGGGCGGGAGACCCGTGTGCCGGTTCTGACGGCGAGCCAGGTCGTCAGGCGGTTCGGCGGCCTTGTCGCCGTCAACGATGTCTCGTTCGACGTCAAAGCGGGCGAAATCCTTGGCCTGATCGGACCCAATGGCGCCGGCAAGACGACCATGTTCGACTTGCTGGCCGGCAGTATCCTGCCCACCAGTGGCAACATCCTGCTCAACGGCGTGCGCGTCTCCGGCGAAGCCGCTCACCTGCGCATCGGCCGAGGTCTCGGCCGCACCTTCCAGATCCCGCGCCCGCTCCCCAACCTGACGCTGATCGAGAACATCATGCTGGCGGCACAGGGCCAGGCGGGCGAAAGGCTGCTCGCCAACTTCGTCACGCCGTGGCGGGTGGCGGCGCAGGAAAGAGCCGCCCGGGCAAAGGCGCTCGAACTGCTGGAACTGGTCACCCTCACCCACCTCGCGCATGAGCCGGCGCGCGTGCTTTCCGGCGGCCAGCGCAAGCTGCTCGAACTTGCCCGGGTGATGATGGCCGATCCGGCCATCATCCTGCTCGATGAACCAGCGGCCGGCGTCAACGCGACGCTGCTCGAAGTCATCATCGACCGCATCCGCGACATCAATGCGCGCGGCATCACCTTCCTGCTCATCGAGCACAACATCGACATGGTGACACGGCTCTGCCACCGCGTCCTCGTGATGGCGAGCGGCCAGTTGCTCAGCGAAGGCACGGCGGAAGAAGTCGCTCGCGACCCGCGCGTCATCGAGGCCTATCTCGGGGGCGCCGCATGAGCGAGACCGTCCTCGATGTCCACAATCTCGAAGCCGGTTACGAACCCGGCGTGCCGATCGTGCGCGGCGCCTCGATCACGGTCAGAAAAGGTGAAATCGTCGTCGTCCTCGGTCCCAACGGCGCCGGCAAGTCGAGCTTCATCAAGGCGATCGCAGGCCTCGTGCCGATCACCGGCGGTTCAGTGTTCCTGGACGGCCAGGATATCACCACGGCACCGGCCCACACCATGGTGCGGCTTGGCCTCGCCTTCGTGCCGCAGACCGAGAATATCTTTCCGCTGATGTCGGTCGAGGACAATCTCAGGGTTGCCTGCGGCATCCTCGAGCGGCGCGACATCCCGGCCCGCATCGAGGAGATGTATGCCGCCTTCCCCGACCTCGTCCGCCAGCGCCGCACCGCGGCCGGCAATCTGTCCGGAGGACAGCGGCAGATGCTCGCCGTTGCACGTGCGCTGATCGTCCACCCCAAGGTGCTGGTGCTGGACGAACCGTCGGCTGGCCTGTCGCCAAAGTTCGTCTCGGCGGTGTTCGAGATGCTGGCCGGCATCCGCAAGTCCGGAGTCACCATCCTTTTGGTCGAGCAGAACGCCAAGGCAGCGCTTGCCATCGGCGACCGCGCCTATGTTCTGGTCGAAGGCAAGGACCGGCATGAGGGCGTCGCCTCGGAATTGTGGAACGACCCGGTCGTCGCCGAACTCTATCTCGGCCAGCGTCCCCAGCGCCAGCAGGGAGGCGCTGCATGAGCCTGCAGTTCATCGTCGACGGATTGCTGACCGGCTCGATGATCGGCCTCGGCGCCATCGGCGTGACGCTCACCTATTCGATCCTGCGTTTCTCCAACTTCGCCCATGGCGACTTCATGGCCTGGGGCACCTATGCGACACTGGCCGTGGTCAGCGCCATCGGTGCGACATTCGGCAAAGTGGCGCCGATCGGGCCGCTGTCCTTCGGATGGCCGCTCCTTGTTGCCCTGGTCGTCGGCATGGCGTTCACCGCACTGCTGGCGCTGCTGCTCGACAAGGTGTTGTTCTCGCGGCTGCGCTCGCAAGGCCAGGCGATCATCGTCGTGATGGCGAGCTTCGGCGCCTCGATGGCGCTGCGGAGCCTGTTGGAGTTCACCTTCACCTCACGGCCAACCTATTTCAGCCGAGCCATCCAGATCGCCATGCCGGTCGGCTTCGGCATCCGCATCACGCCCGACCAGATCGCCTTGCTGGCGCTGACCGCCGTGCTCGTGCTCGGCGTGCATCTGTTGATGACACGTACGCAGACCGGGCGTTCCATGCAGGCGCTGAGCCAGAACGCGGCGCTGGCCCGGATCGTCGGCATCGACGTCGCCAAGGTGGTGCGCGTCACCTGGATCGTCGGCGGCGCGCTTGCCTGCGTTGCCGGCGTGATGATCGGCATCCTGGTGCAGATCCGCCCCTTCATGGGCTTCGACATGCTGCTACCGATGTTCGCCGCCGCCATCCTCGGCGGCATCGGCAGCATCCCGGGCGCGGTGCTCGGCGGCCTGATCATCGGGCTCGCCGAAGCCGGCGCCGTGCAATTGATCGGTGCCGAATGGCGCGCCGCCGTCTCCTTCATCATACTGATGGCGGTGCTGTTCGTGCGGCCGATCGGCCTTTTCGGAGTTCGGGAAAGATGATCGATCTCGTCGGCTACGGCGCCTTCTTCCTGACCACGGCGCTGATCTTCTCGCTGGTCACGCTGGGGCTCAATCTGCAGTGGGGGCTGACTGGCCTGTTCAATGTCGGGCTCTCCGGCTTCGTTGCCATCGGCGCCTACACATCGGCGCTGCTGACGACACCGGACGACGCCGCGAGGCTGGGCGGTTTCGGCCTGCCGATCCTTGTCGGCTGGGCAGGCGCCATGGTGGTTGGCGGTATGGCCGCAGCCCTTACCGGCATGGCCACATTGCGTCTGCGATCCGACTATCTGGCGATCACCACATTCGGTGTCGCCGTGGTCGTGCAACTGGTCGCGCTCAACGCGCAGAAGCTGACGGGTGGCCCATTCGGCATCGGTTTCATCCCGCGCCCCTTCGGCGGCCTGGCGGAGACGCCACTGCTGTTCAACCTGTCCAACCTTGCCGTCGTCTCGGTGGTGACGCTGATCGCCTATCTCGCCTTGGAGCATCTGTCGCGCAGTCCCTGGGGCCGCGTGCTGAAGGCGCTGCGGGAGGACGAGCGTGCGGCGATCTCGCTCGGCAAGAGCGCGCGTTTCTACCGCGTCCAGGCCTTTGCCGTCGGCGGCGCCATCATGGCGCTGGCCGGGGCATTGCAGGCGCATTTCACCGGCTTCATCGCACCCGACAATTACCTGCCGATCCTGACCTTCCAGGTCTGGGTCATGCTGATCGTCGGCGGGTCCGGCAGCAATCTCGGCGCCGTCGTCGGCAGCGTGCTGGTCTGGGGAATATGGGCCGGATCGGGCACGGCGACCAGCGTGTTCTTCCCGCCCGAGCAGCAGGCGCGCGCCGCCTCGCTGCAAATCGTTGCCATCGGCGTCATGCTCTGCGTCATCCTTCTGATCAGGCCAAACGGCCTGTTCGGCGACAGGCCGCGGCGGGCACGCTTCGGCAAGCGGGCGAAACTGGACACGGCCAAAAGCAGTTCCAACGGATGAATGCGATGGTCAGGCAGGAGGCGCATGGCGCTTCGCTCTGGCACGCCGTCAGCCGCGATCGTCGCGAGCGGCCTGCGCTGAATGGCGACCTCGATGTCGACCTCGCCATTGTCGGCGGCGGTTTTTCCGGGCTTTCAACCGCACTGCACGCCGCCGGAAAAGGACTTTCCGTCGCCGTTCTCGAAGCCGAAATCATCGCCTGGGGCGCGACCGGCCGGAATGCCGGTTTCGTCGTGCCGAACTTCGCCAAGATGGACCCGGACGGCATCCTTGCCCATCTCGGCCCGGAACGCGGCGAACGCCTCATCGATTTTGCCGCCGGCAGCGCCGACCTCGTCTTCGGCCTGATCCGGCAGCACGGCATCGATTGCGACGCGGTGCAGAACGGATGGATCCAGCCGGCGCACTCGCCGGCGGCCCTGGAGAAGGTCAAATCACGCGCGGGACAATGGGCGCAGCGTGGACGGCCTGTCGTCACCCTGGATCGGCAGGATGTCGCAACGCTGACCGGCGCGCGCGGCTATCTCGGCGGCTGGATGGACCGTTCCGGCGGCGTACTCAATCCGGTCGCCTATGCACGCGGATTGGCCGATGCGGCGGAAAAGGCCGGCGCGCGGATTTTCGAACAGGCACGTGTCACGTCGATTGATCGCGTGGCCGACGGCTGGGCGCTGAAAACGCCATCGGGCTCGGTGCGCGCCGCCAGGGTGCTGATCGCCACCAACGCCTATGGCGGGTCGCTCGATCCGTCGCTGCAGCGGACTTATTTTCCGCTGAAGGTTTTCCAGATCGCCACGGCGCCGCTACCGCTCGAAATCCGCAAGCGTCTGCTTCCCGGGGGGCAAGGCGTCGGTGACACCAGGCGCAATCTCTTCACCTTCCGCTTCGATGCCGATAACCGGCTGATCAGCGGCGGCATGCATATCCTGAGCGCCGGTGCCGACAGACGCGTACCGCAAACAATCTGGCGCCGGCTCGCCGCCCGTCTCGACCTGCCCGACGTGCCCCCGCTTGCCTATAGCTGGTCGGGAATGGCCGCCGTCGAGCCGGATTTCCTGCCGCACCTCCTGGACCTCGGCCCGGGCCTGATCGCCGGCCGCGCCTGCAATGGACGCGGCATCGCCATGACGACGGCGATGGGCAAGGTACTGGCCGACTGGGCCGCTGGAACCGACGCCCGCGAGTTGCCACTGCCTTTCGCGCCACCGGCGCCGATCCCGTTCCACGCCCTGCTGCGGCACGCACCCAACATGCTGCTAGGCTGGAGCATGCTGCGCGACCGGATGGACGAAACAGCATAGGCCGACCGGGCCTGCCGTCCGATCAGTTTGTCGTGCGAAGATTTTCGGAGAGAACCGCGGCCGCCACGGCGATGTCCTGTTCAAGGGATACACGAACGGCCGGACCGTTGCGCCGTTCGAGCGCGGCGACAATCCTGTGATGTGCGTCATTGGACTGCGGAATGTAGCGATCGGCCCGCATCAGGAGCTTCAGATAAGGTCCGACGCGCCCCCAGAGATCGCGGATCATGTTCAGGAGGATCGGCGCGCCGGCGTGCTCATAAATAGCAAAATGGAAGGCCTCGTTCAGGGAAAGATAGGTCCTGGCGTCCTGCGCCTCGATGGCGCGTTGCATGCCGGCGAGCGCGACCTGTATGTCGGCCAGCGCGCTCTCACTCATGCGCGTGGCGGCCATCTCGCCCGCCAATCCCTCGACGGCGATGCGGATGCGCGTCAGTTCCGCGAAGGCGGGCTCCGACAGCAAGGGCACGATGATCGAGCGGTTGTTCTGCATTTCCAGAAGCCGCTCGGCGACCAGCCTTTGCAACGCCTCGCGGATCGGGGTGGTCGAAATGCCAAAGGTTTCCGCGAGCTTGCGGATGACCAGTGTCTGGCCCGGGCTGAAACCGCCTGAAATCAATTCCTGCTTGAGCGCGCCATAGGCGCGGTCGTTGAGGGTTTGATGCTCGAGCTTCAGCATGCGCCCGCTCAGCTCACCATGCCGACAGCGCGCGATCGAGCGTCTCGGCCAGTTGCTCGGCATTGTCCCTGGCAAAGGGCAGCGGCGGCCTGATCTTCAGTACATTGCCGCGCGGACCGCAGGACGAGATCAGCACGCCATCCTCGCGCATGGCTTCAACGACGGATGTGGTCTTGGCAGCGGTGGCCTCATCCTCCGCCGTCAACTCGACGCCGAAATAGAGGCCGTTGTGCCTGACATCGGCGACCATGCCGTGGCGGCTTTTCAAGGCGTCCAGCAGTTCTCCGGTATAGGCGCCGACCGTGCGCGCGTTCTCGATCAGCCCCTCGCCCTCGATCACGTCGAGCACCGCGATGCCGACGGCGGCCGCGACCGGATTGCCGCCGAAAGTGTTGAAGTAGCCGGTGTTCGAACCGAACGAGCTCACCAGCTTCGGCCGCACGATCACCGCGCCCATTGGGTGCCCGTCGCCGATCGGCTTGCCCATGGTGACGATGTCAGGTTCGAGGCCATAATTGGCGAAGCCCCACATGCCCTGGCCGAGCCGGCCGAAACCGGACTGGACCTCATCGGCAATGACGATGCCGCCCGCTTTCCTGACATGATCGGCCGCCTCGCGCATGACAGAAGCAGCGGGGAAGAAGATGCCGTCGCTGGAAAAGGCGGAATCGAGAAGCAGCGCCGCCGGACGGATGTTTCGAGCGCGCATATCCTCGATGGCGGCGGCGACATTTCTGGCGAAATCATGCGCGGCGCGGCCGCCGTCGCGGAACGTATCCGGCGCCGCCACGGTCCGGTGTTGCGCGGGCACGCCCTTGGCCCCGACCGCAGCCGGCGACAGTTGCGCGGTGGCGATGGTGGCGCCGTGATAGGCGAATTCGGTGATGATCACACCGGTGTTGCCGCTGGAGTGCTGGGCGATGCGGATGGCGAGATCGTTGGCCTCGCTGCCGGTGCAGGTGAACATGGCATGGCCGAGATGGGGCGGCAGCGTGCCAAGCAGCTTTTCGGCGTAATCGAGGATGATCTCGCTGAGGTAGCGCGTGTGCGTGTTGAGCGTGGCGGCCTGTCCCGACAATGCCTCGACGACGCGCGGATGGCAGTGTCCGACCGAGGCGACGTTGTTATAGGCGTCGAGGTATTTTCGGCCCTGGGCATCGTAGAGCCAGACACCGCTGCCACGCACCAGATGGATCGGGTTGCGGTAGAAGGCGCGATAGGTCGGCCCGAGCAATCTGGCGCGGCGTTCGAGCAGGGCGTGCTCTCGTGCGGAAACTCCGGTGTCGGCGGAGGCACTTGCGGGCGAGGACTGGGACACGGGCATCTACTCCGGCTTGGAATGGTCGAGAAAATAGCGGCGGGCGTCAGCGGGTGATAGACCGTCCAGCCGTTCGAGCGAGGTCCAGACCTCGGTGATGAGGCGAAGCACATAGTCGCGTTTGGCCGGAAACCGCCCGGCCTGCCAGCTGGCAATGTTGGCGATGAGCGCAAGCCGTGCACGAATGAGGTGGAAGAGGATGCCAAGCTCTTCGATTTCGAGCGGCTGCACCGACTGATAGCCGGCGACGAAGCGGGCCGCGGGCGCCAGAGGGTGACCTTCAGCCGGCCAGCGGTAGACGGCACCGATGGCGAGGTCGCAGATCAGCGGCGAATGGATCATGTCGCCGAAATCGAGGATGCCGCTCACCACTTCCGGCCGCGCGGCATCCATCACCACATTGTAGGAGTTCATGTCGTTGTGGACGATCTGGGCGCGCAGGCCGGGGATCACCGGCGCCGCATGTTCCTCGAAGGCGTCGATGACGCGCTCGACCATGGCGCGATGGCCGGCATCGGCGATGTGCGCCAGCATGGGCCGCGTCTTGGCGACCTTGCGAATGTCCCACAAAAGGTCGCTGCCGGCGGCCGGATGGAAGAAGCCGCGCAGTGTCCGGCCAAGCCGGGCGAGGAAGATGCCAAGATTGCGGTCCTGCGCCGCTGACGTGGGCGAGCGCGAAAGCAGCTGGCCGGGCAGATAGCTGACCAGCCGGACGATGCGCGGCGGCGATCCGCCGACGCCTACCATGAACTGTGCTTCGCCTTCGACGCTCTTGCGCACGGAAGGAACTGGCAAGGAAGGGTCGACCGTCAGAATGTGGTCGAGCGCCTTGTTCTGGAAATCGGTGAAGCCGGCCTCTTCAGCCGGATGCGAGACCTTCAGGACGAACTCGCCCTCGCCTTCGGTCTGGATATGGAAATTATGGTCGCGTTCGCCCGGCAGCGGGCGCGCGCTGCCGGTGAGCCCATAGTGCCGGCGCAACAGGGCAAGCGCCTCGGCGATCGAGACATCAGGCGCATCCTCCGCAAGCGTCTCGCCGAAGGCATCCGATACGGCTGCGTTCATGGCCTGACCTCGGCATTTATGGGTTCAAGACCGCACCAGTCGGCGATGAAGAGCGCAATGGTCTGCGTGACCTTGCGCACGGAGTCGAGATCGACGGCCTCGTCATAGCCATGCGGCATGCGGCAGATCGGGCCGTAGACGATTGCGGGCGTGTCGGCATAAAGGCCGAAGAAGCGCGCATCGGTGGTGGCCGAGGTGACGTGTTCCGTCAGCGGCTCACCCCACACGGCGGTGTGGCTGCGCCGCAGCACGGCTTCCATCTCGTCGGCCCCCTCAAGTACGTAACCCTCGGCCATGAAGCCGTTGTAGGTCATCCTTGGCGGACGATTGGCGAGGAACGGATCAGCGCGCGCCGCATTCGCGATGCAAGCTTCCAACTCGGCCCTGGCGTCCTCGAGCTTCTGGCCGGGATAGGTCGCGACACGCATCTCGAAGACGCAACGCGCCGGAACGCTGGACGTCCACTCGCCGCCTTCGATCTTGCCGAGATTGAAGCGGATCGGGTGCGGGTGATCGCAGAAATGCCTGTCGTCGACCTTCCTCGCATTCCAGACGATTTCGAGTTGCTTCAGCGCCTGGATGATGAGGAAGGCCTTTTCGATGGCATTGGCGCCGGCCGAGAAGGCGCCAGACGCGTGCTGCGGATCGCCATCGACCTCGACCCTGAACCAGATCGGGCCGACCTGCGCCCGCATCAGCCTTGGCTCCAGCGGTTCGGGAATGAAGGCGGCGTCGGCGCGGTAGCCGCGCTGCAGGCAAGCGAGCGCGCCATTGCCGGTGCACTCCTCCTCGACCACCGACTGCAGAAACACTTTCGCGGCCGGCTGGTAGCCGAGGCCACGCAAGGCGGCCAGCGCATAGAGGCAGGCCGACAGGCCGGCCTTCATGTCGCCGGCGCCACGGCCATGCATCCAGCCATCCTCGATCACCGGATCGTAGGGGTCGCGGACCCAGCGATCGAGCGGTCCCGTCGGCACGACATCGATATGCCCGTTGAGGATCAGCGAGCGGCCGGTGGCGTTTTTCGGCGTGTGAGTGGCGACGACGTTGAATGCGTCGTCATAGGAAACCGCAACGGGAGAAAATCCGGGCAGGTCGCGGATCGCGTCGACATCGACACGCCACATATCGACCGCATAGCCATCGGCTTCATAAGCCGCCGCCATGAAGGATTGCGCGGCATGCTCCTCGCCGCGTTGGGAGGGAAAGCGCACGAGATCGGCCATAAAGGCGAGCTGACGGTCGAAACCATCGTCGACCGCCCGCAAAATGGCCTCATCCGCTATTCGCTCAGGCATGATATTCCGCTTTGCTGTGAATGGTGTATCATATCTCATATGCCATCTCTGGAAAAGGCAAGAAGACAGGCCGGCCAAAATTATGGCCCACCCCTGCAGCCTCTTGGCAGGCGGCCGCAGAATTGGCATCAGCTTCCTGACATGCCGGTAGGCTGCGCGACGGAAGATCGAGGACAGATGCAAGTCACCGAAGGCACATTGCCGGATGAAATCACCGATCTCGCGTCCGGCTACCGGCGTATCCCGGCCGGCAAGATCGTCAATGCCGTGACATGGATGGAAGCGCGCGCGCCGGTGCAGGGTCTCGCGCATCCGCTGGCGATGACCCGCGTCACCAACCTCGAGCCCGCCTTCTACCGTTCGGTCTTTCTCGAGATTGGCGCTCCCTGGCTGTGGGATCGCGCCGCCGAAATGTCGGACGCCGACATCGCGGAGCATTTCGCCGACCCGCGCCAGCATCTCTATTACGGTCACGATGAACGCGGCAGCCATGTCGGCATGGCCGAATTCACTGTCGCCGACGGCAACGAGATCGAAATCACCTATTTCGGTCTCTTCCCTTCCTTGACCGGCCGAGGCCTTGGCAAGCGGCTGATGGCGGGTGCGCTCGATCAGGCATGGCGCCTAAAGCCGGGGCGTATCTGGCTGCACACCAGCAGCATCGATCATCACAGCGTCATCGGCTTCTACCGGGCTTGCGGATTTGAACCCTTCGCGGCCGGCTTCGAGATCACCGACGATCCGCGGATCAAGGGAACCTTGCCGCGCGATTGCGCGCCGCAAATTCCGCTGATCGAAACGGAATGGGTGCCCGGCGCCAGATGAGACCGTCTTCGCAACCCGCGGGCCAGGCATCGCCCCACCACCGAAGGTGGGTACGGCGCGAGCGCATCCTGTCGAGGCTGGAGCGGCATGTCGACACGCGCATCGTGCTGTTCGCCGCGCCCGCCGGCTTCGGCAAGTCGACGACGATGGCGCAATGGGCAGCCGAGGTCGCGCGCCACGGACGGCTGACGGCATGGCTGTCCTGCGAAGCGACGGACAATGACGAAGGCGCCTTCCTGTCGCATCTGGTTGGGGCGCTGCGCCATCTCGTGCAGAACCCGGCCGAGCTCGACCTTGCCTTCCAGTCGAGCCCGATCCCGCAGCTTGACGTGGTGCTGGCGGCCCTTGTGGCGGGTCTTGCGGCACGCCATGCCGACATCACCCTGTTCTTCGACGATTATCACGCTGTCGAAGCACCGGCGGTGAAGCGGTTCATGGAGCGCCTGACGCGGCAGGCCCCCGCCAACGTTGCCTTCGTCATCGGTTCGCGCAACCTGCCCGACCTGCAGCTCGGCAAGCTCAGGGTGCTCGGCGATGTCTTTGAAATCGGCCCGGACGATCTGCGTTTCGCCTCGTCCGAAGCCGAAGCCTTCTTCAACGACAAGCTTGGCCTCTCCATCGGCAGTGGCACGGTGGAGACCTTGTGCTCGCGCACCGAAGGCTGGGCCGCAGGCCTGCAGCTCGCCTCGCTGTCGCTCAGCGCTGCCCATGCGCCCGAAACCGTCATCGGCAATTTCACCGGTGCCAACCGCAATGTCGCCGACTTCCTGATGGGGGAAGTGTTCCTGGAACTGCCGCCGGCACTGGCGAAGTTCCTGCTCTACTCCTCGATCTTCGAACGTTTCAGCGCGGAGGCCTGCCGGGCGGTGATACGCGCGGCGGACGCCGAGGCTGCTATCACCGAGATCGAGACCCGCAACCTGTTCCTCGTGCCGCTCGACGAGGAGCGGCGCTGGTTCCGCTATCATCATTTGTTCCATGACTTTCTCAGCCGCGAGATGGAACGGCGCGAACCGGAGATGATCGCGCCGCTGCATCTGGCGGCTTCGGAATGGTTCGGCGAACGCAAGATGCTGACCGAGGCCATCGGCCATGCGCTCGCCGCCGGCGACCAGGCCCGCGCGGCGGTGTTCGTCGAGAACAACGCGCTCGAACTCATCGCCCAGTGCCAGTTGCTCTATGTGCGCCAGCTGCTGGCGCTGCTGCCGAGGAAACTGATCGACCAGCGCATCCGGCTGCAGCTTGTCGTGCTGTGGTTGGCAGTGCACTCGAGCCAGCCCGAGATTGCCCAGCAGACGCTCGCCAACGCGCGCAAGCTGGTCGAGACCGGGCCGACTGACAGCAATGACCCGGGCACGCTGACCGGCACCACGATCGAGGCCGAACTCGAGGTCCTTGCCGCTGCGGTCCACAGCACGCTGGAACAGTTCGAGGACGCACGCGACACCGCGCTGGCCGCGCTGCGCATCATCGCGCCCGATGCCTGGTTCATGGAAGGCGCGACCGCGAACGTCATCGGCTATAATCTCTATGCGCTGGGCGACCTCGAAGGGGCACGCGCGGCGGTGGACGCTGCACGCAAGGCGCATGAGCGAAGCGGCAGCCTGCTCGGCGTCACCATCGCCAATTGCTACATGGCCGTCATCGAGCGCTCGGCCGGCCGCCTGCCGGCCGCCGAACGGCTGCTGCGCAACGCGATCATCGAGGCGCGGACGCGGATCGGCGCGAACTCCTATGCCGAGGCGCTCGCCGGTACGCTGCTTGCCGAACTCGCCTACGAGACCAACGCGTCCGGTGAGGCGCTGTCGCTGGTCGAGAATCTCGGCCCGCTAATCGAGGGTGCCGCGGTCATTGTCTATCCCCTGGCCAGCGTGCCGACCTATGCCCGCGTGCTGCAGCTGACCGGCCGGGGCGACGCGGCCCTGGACATGCTGGAGCGCGTCTACCAGCGCGTGCGCGGCTCCGTCTACCGCCGCCTCGCTTCGGTGCTGGTGCATGATCGCATCCGGCTGCTGCTCGACCAGAACCGCGTCGCCGAGGCACGCGCATTGCTGAGCCAGCATCGCGGCGAAAGCGCCGAGACCGTCCCAACTGTCGCCAACGAATTTGAGTTCTTCGCCGAAGGCCGGCTGCTGACGGCGGAGAAATCCTACGCAGGGGGGGCGGCGATTTTCGACGCGCTGCTGGAGCGAACGAAAGGCAGCGGGCGCATGCGCCGGCACATACTGGCGCAGATCCTGCGCGCCAAGAGCGCCGGCCATGACCAGCGCGAGGCCGACCGGCATCTGCTCGAAGCACTGCGCCTTGCCCAGCCCTCCGGCTTCATCCGCTCCTTCGTCGATGAGGGCAGGCCCGTCGTCGAGGCATTGATGCGGCTGCGCGCGGCACAGGCAAAGACCGACCCGGCATTGTCGGCCTATGCAACGCGCATCATCGATGCCGCGCAGACACCGCCGGTGGCGACGCGCAAGCCGGCCATCCCGGTTGCCGAGAAGGAACAGCTCACCCAGCGCGAGTCCGAGCTGCTGCACTGCTTGTCGGAAGGCATGTCCAACCGCGATATCGCCGTTGCGCTGTCGGTGAGCGAAACGACGGTGAAGTGGCATTTGAAGAACATTTTCGGCAAGCTCTCGGTATCCAACCGCGTCCAGGCCGTGCGCGCCGCGCAGGCCGCCACAAACGTCCGCACCCCTCCGAAAGGAGGGGCATAGATTGCAGACATGGCCCCCTCTTTAGGGTCGGGCCAGGCGATTGTTAGCCTGCTAGCGTCATCTGGTTTTCGGAGGATGCCGCGGATGGCGACAGGCTACGTCTTTCACGAACAGCTGATGTGGCATGATACCGGCTCCAGCGCCGACATGATGCCGCCCGGCCGTTTCGTGGAGCCTGGCCGGCATCTGGAATCGCCTGGCTCGAAGCGCCGGCTGAACAACCTTATCCAGGTGAGTGGCCTGTCGCGCCATCTGGTGCCGATCATCGCCGAGCCAGTGACGGTCGAGGACCTGCTGCGCGTGCACACGCAGCGCCATATCGACGATATCCGCATGCTCAGCGAGCGCGGTTCCGGTTTCGCCGGGCCGCAAGCGCCGATCGGCCTCAACAGCTTCGATATTGCCCTGCTGTCCGCCGGTACCACCTATGCGGCGATGCGCGCAGTGCTGACCGGCCGCGTCGACAATTCCTATGCGCTGGCGCGTCCCCCAGGGCACCATGCCGAACCCGATCAGGCCATGGGCAACTGCCTGTTCTCCAACATTGGCGTGTCGGTGCGCCGGCTTCAGCATGAAGGCCTGCTCGGCCGCGCCGCGGTGGTCGACTGGGACGTGCATCATGGCAACGGCACCGAGACAGTGTTTTATTCCGACCCGTCGGTGCTGACGATTTCCCTGCACCAGGACAATCTCTATCCGACCGGGCGCGGCGCGCTGGCCGACAACGGCAAGGGCGAAGGCGAAGGCTACAACATCAACATCCCGCTGCCGGCCGGCAGCGGCACCGGCGCCTATGAAGCGAGCTTCGACCGCGTCGTCGCCCCGGCGCTGCGCGCCTACAAACCGGACCTCGTCATCGTCGCTTCCGGCTTCGACGCGTCGGGCTTCGACCCGCTCGGCCGCATGATGCTCAACAGCGAATGCTTCCGGCGCCTTGCCGCGCGCATGGTGGCGCTGGCCGCCGAAGTCTCGAACGGCCGCCTGATGATGACGCATGAAGGCGGCTACTCCGAAGGCTACGTGCCGTTCTGTGGCCACGCCGTCATCGAAACCTTGGCCAATCATCGCACCGAAGTGGTCGATCCCCTGTCGGAGCATATCGACGAATGGGCCGGGCAGGATCTGCAGCCACACCAAGCCAAGGTAATCGACGCCGCCGAAGGCCTGCTCGCGGGCCTGCGCCAACGCCTCGCCAGCGCGGCCTGACGCGATGGACTTTGTCGTCACCACACTGCTCAACGCGTTGACGCTGATCAGCATCCTGATGCTGGTCGGGCTCGGGCTGGCGATCAGCTTCGGCCTGATGAACGTGACCAATCTGGCGCATGGCGAGTTCGTCACTGTCGGTGCCTTCGCGGTCTATTTCGTCCAGAGCATCGGCGGCTCCTTCTGGCTGGGGTTGCTTGCTGCCCCGATCGCCGGCGCGGTGGTCGGCTGCATCCTGGAATTCGCCATCATCCGCCACCTTTACTCGCGGCCGGTCTCGACCGTGCTCGCCACCTGGGGTGTCAGCCTGATTCTGCAGCAAGGGCTGGAGCTGACCTTCGGGCTTGGCGCCAAGCCGGTGACGCCGCCGATCGAGGGTACGTTCGACCTGTTCTTCACCGTCTATCCGGCCTACCGGCTGATCCTGATCGGCATCGCCATGCTGACCTTGCTCGGCGTGATCCTGCTGATCAGCCGCACATCCTTCGGGCTCGACATCCGCACCGTCATCCAGAACCGGGAAATGGCCGAGGGCGTCGGCATCAACACGCGCCGCACCTACGCCATCGCCTTCACCTTCGGTGCGGCAATCGCGGGCCTGGCCGGCGGGCTGGTCGCGCCGCTGGCGATCGTACTGCCGCAGATGGGGGTGAACTATCTCGCCAACGCCTTCTTCGTCGTCATCGTCGGCGGTGTCGGCTCGATCGGCGGCCTCGTCGCCGGCAGCGTCTTCGTCGGCGGGCTGACCAGCATCCTCAACTACCAGATCTCGCCATCGCTGGCGCAGGCGATCGTGCTGCTCGCGGCCATCGTTGCCGTGCGGCTGCGGCCAAACGGCCTGTTCAACGGAGCGTCGCGATGATCGCCCGGGACCGCAACTGGCTGCTGGTCTTTGCCGTCTGCGCCGCACTCGCCGTCATCTATCCCTTCTTTGCCGACGGCTACCAGCTGACAGTGATCCGCGATGCGCTGATCTTCGGCCTGTTCGCCGCCAGCCTCGACTTCTTCTGGGGCCGCACCGGAATCCTGTGCTTCGGCCACGCCGCCTTCTTCGGCATTGGCGGCTACATCATGGCGCTGGTCACGCTCAACGACGCCATTCCTTTCGGCAGCCTGCTCGGCATCATGGGCGCGGTCACGGGTGCGGCCTTCGTCGCGGCCATCATCGGCTACTTCCTGTTCTTCGGCGGCATACGCGGCAGCTACTTCACCATCGTCACACTCGCCATGGGCGTGATCTGCCAGCAGGCCGCGGTCTCCTGGAGTTCGGTCACCGGCGGCGACAGCGGCTTGATCGGCATCCCGCCGATCGCGTTCGATGTCGGCGGCTTGCATGTCGACCTCAGCCAGGACCTGCCGAGCTACATCTTCGTCGCGGCCATCGTCGCGATGGCCGTTCTGGCGCTCTGGTCGATCAGCCGAGGCCGCTGGGGCACGGTGCTGACCGCAATCCAGGACAATGAGGTCCGGGCGGCAGCACTCGGTCACAATGCGCCCTTGCGGCTGCTTGTCACTTTCGTCCTGTCCGCGGCGATCGCCGGCCTTGCCGGCGCGCTCTATGTCTGCATGGCGGGGCTTGTGGCGCCAGATCTCTCCGGGCTGCTGCTGTCGACGGAAGTCATCGTCTGGGTGGCGGTCGGCGGGCGCGGCACGCTGCTTGGCCCGGTCCTGGGCGCCATCGCCATCCAGCGCGCGCAGCAGACCATCAGCAGCTTCAATCCGAGCCTGTGGCCGCTGCTGCTCGGCTGCGTCTTCGTCATCATCGTCTTTGTGCTGCCGGACGGCATCCTGTCGATCTACGCGCGGCTGAAGAGCCTGTTCAAAGGCCGGAGGCACGCGCGATGAGCGACGTCCTGCTCCAGGCCGAAAATGTCGGCATCCGCTTTGGCGGGTTGCAAGCGCTGGAAGGGTTGAACCTGACGGTGCGCGACAAGGAACTCTGCTGCATCATTGGGCCGAACGGCGCCGGCAAGAGCACCTTCCTCAACGTTTTGACCGGCACGCTTCGCCCGACCAGCGGCAGCGTCCGTTTCCTCGGCCACGACATTGCCGGCCTGCCGCTGCACCGCATCGCCCGGCTCGGCATCGCCCGAAAATTTCAGATCCCGTCGGTCTTCCCCAGCCTCTCGGTTGAGGACAATCTCAAGGTCGCACGGTGGGGCGCCCCATCGCCGGCCCGGCCAATCGGTGAATTGATGGAGCTGGTCGCGCTGACCAATCGGGCGGCTAGATTGGCCGGCGAACTGGCGCATGGCCAGAAGCAATGGCTGGAAATCGGCATGGCGCTGGCGATCGAGCCACGGCTGCTGCTGCTCGACGAGCCGACGGCCGGCATGACGCCGCAGGAGACGCTTGCCACAGCCGAAATGCTGCTGCGCCTGAAGGGTGAGTTTTCTATCGTCGCCGTCGAGCACGACATCCGCTTCGTGCGGGCGCTGAACTGCGAGACGCTGGTGCTGCATCAGGGGCGCCGGCTGCGAAGCGGTCCCTTCCACGACATCGAGGCCGACGAGATGGTCCGCGACGTCTATCTGGGGAGGCGCTGACCATGCTGCGCACGCTTGCCGTCTCTGCCGGCTACGGCCTGCTTCCGGTGCTGAACGGCATCGATATCAGCGTGGCATCCGGCGAAGTCGTCGGCCTGCTTGGCCGCAACGGCGCCGGCAAGACGACGCTGCTGCGCGTCATCGCCGGCGCCTTGAAGGCAAGCGGCGGTGCTGTGGTTCTCGGCGACCAGGATCTCACCCATGCTTCGGCCTTCCGCCGAGCGCGGGCGGGCATCGCGCATGTGCCGCAGGGCCGCGGCATCTTCAACCAGCTGACCGTGCGGCAGAACCTGGAGGTCGGCACCCGTGCCGCCCAGGACCGCGGCGACGGCGACATTCCAACGGACATTTTTGGCTATTTTCCCATCCTGCGCGAGCGCGAGACGCAGGTTGCCGGCACACTCTCGGGCGGCCAGCAGCAGATGCTGGCGATCGGCCGCGCGCTGTGCGGCCTGCCGTCGGTGCTGCTGCTCGACGAGCCCTCGGAAGGCATCCAGCCGAACATCGTGCAGTCGATCGCCGAGCTGGTGCCGCGCATCGCGCGCGAGCGCGGCATCGCCATCGTTCTGGTCGAACAAAATCTCGATCTCGTTCTCAAGGCCGCCGATCGCTGCCTGGTGATGGAGAAAGGCAGGATCGTGCACGAGGGCACGCCGGAAGCATTCGCCGACGAGACCCTGCTGAAGGACCTCTTGGCTTTGTAAGGCGTGCATGGGGCGCGCCTGGGATTGGAAGGGAACACTACAATGATAAGCAGAAGAACTATCCTGAAATCCGGCGGCGCCGCCGCCGCCTTCGCCATGGTCGGCGCGCCGTCGATCCTGCGTGCCGCCGATACGGTCAAGGTCGGACTGTCGATCCCGATCACCGGGCTGCAGGCGATCCTCGGCGAGACGCTGCTCAATTGCTACAAGCTCGCCGCCGCAGAGCTCAACGCCGCCAACGGCATCGGCGGCCGCCAGGTCGAGCTCTTCATCGAAGACAACCAGACCACGACGAAGGGGGCGATCGACAAGGCGCGCAAGCTTCTCAACGAGGACAAGGTCGACGTGATCATGGGCACGATCATCTCGCCCGAGCGCAGCGCCACGCTGTCGGTGACCGCGAAAGCCAAGAAGCTGTTCTTCTACCCGACCAATTTCGAAGGTGGCGAATGCAACCGCTACTTCGTCGCCACCGGCCCGATCCCGATGCAGCAGGTCGACCCGATGATGCCATGGGTGGCCGACAACCTCGGCAAGACGATTTACATCATGGCCTCCGACTATGCCTGGCCGCAGAAGATGACCGAGGCGATCACCTTGGCTTACGAAAAGGCCGGCGGCAAGATCATCGGCGCCGACTACTATCCGTTCGGTACCACCGATTTCGGCCCGGCGTTCCAGAAGATCAAGTCTCTGAAGCCCGATGTCGTCTGGTCGATGGTGGTCGGCAACGACGCCGTCACCCAGCTCAAGCAGTACCGCAGCTTCGACATCAAGCAGCCGGTGATCGCGCCGCTCGACGAGGTCTTCAACAAGGACGCGCTGCCGCCCGGTGTCGCCGCCGGCACCTACGCGCCGCAGCCCTACTGGATGGCGCTCGACAATCCGGTCAACAAGAAGTTCATCGCGAGCTTCCGCGAAAAGTTCGGCCAGGAGAAAATGGTCAACGGCATCGGCGAAGCCGGCTACAACGGCCTGCATCTCTACGCTCTGGCCGCCGAGAAAGCGGGCTCGCTGAAGGACGACGATGTGCTGAAGGCGCTGCCGACGATCGAGTTCGACGCACCGCAAGGCAAGATCCGCGTCGATGCCTCGAACAACCACACGCTTTGCCATTCCTATGTCGGCAAGGCGGCGGCGGACGGCATCGGCTACGAGATCGCCAAGGATTTCGGCACCATCGCGCCGGTAACGCCTTACTGCAAGCTGTAGGCCACACCCGGTCTGACGGCGGTGGTGCCGCTGCCGTCAGCTCGCCTTTGGCGCCGGCAGGCGCTCGCGCAATTCGTCGACAAGCACCCTGGTGTTTTCGGAATAGTCGATCGGCACGACGACGAGGTGGACCCCACCACCGGTGAAGGCCTGTTCCAGCGTCGGTTGCAGGTCGGCTATCGCGCCAACCCTGGTCCCCTTGGCGCCATAGGCCTCGGCGTATTTGACGAAGTCGGGATTGCCGAAGGTCATGCCGAAATCCGGGAACTCGTCGACCGCCTGCTTCCAGCGGATCATGCCATAAGCATGGTCTTCGAGCAGCAGGACGACGAGGTTGAGCTTGAGCCTGACGGCGGTCTCCAATTCCTGGCTGTTCATCATGAAGCCGCCGTCGCCGCAAATGGCCATGACACGGCGCTGGGGGTAGAGCAAAGCCGCCATCATCGCCGACGGCAGGCCAGCGCCCATGGTGGCGAGCGCATTGTCGAGCAGCAGCGTGTTTGCCATGCGCGTGCGGTAGTTGCGCGCGAACCAGATCTTGTACATGCCGTTGTCGAGCGCGAGGATCCCCTCGGCCGGCATCACGGCGCGCACGTCGTGCACGATGCGCTGTGGCGTGAAGCGGTCTTCGGTGGCGCGCGCGGCGATGCGGCTCAGAATGCCTTCGCGCAGCGGCAGCAGAGCTTGCGCGTTGTGGATCTTGCCTTCGACGCGGTCCGCCAGCAGCGCCAGCGACGGACCGAGGTCGCCGACGATCTCGGCCTGCGGAAAATAGACCTGCTCGACGTCGGCTGAGTGGTAGCCGACATGGATGACCTTCGGTCCGTTGGCGCCCATGATGAAGGGCGGTTTCTCGACCGTGTCGTGGCCGATGGTGATGATCAGATCGGCCTGCTCGATGGCTTCGTGCACATAGTCGCGTTCCGAGAGTGCCGCCGTTCCCATGTAGAGTTCGGTGCCGCCGGGCACGGTGCCCTTGCCCATCTGAGTGGTGAAGTAGGGGATCTGCGTGCGCAGCACGAATTGGGCGATGTCAGGGGTGACGCGCGGGCGCGACGCCGCCGCGCCGAACATCAGCAGCGGACGCTTGGCCTCGATGATCATGCGGGCGGCGCGATCGAGCGCGGCCGCGCTGGCTATGGGGAGGTCGACCGGGTGTGTCGGCACCAGCGCGACCGGCTCGCACTGCGCCGCCGCGATGTCTTCCGGCAGCTCCAGATGCACGGGGCCGGGGCGCTCCTCCTGCGCGACGCGGAAAGCTTCGCGCACCAGCGAAGGGATCATCCTGGGCGAGACGATCTGGCGCGACAGCTTGGTCAGCGGCTTCATCGCCGCGACGATGTCGACGATCTGGAAGCGCGCCTGCCGCGACGACAGGATGCCCTTCTGGCCGGTGAGCATGATCATCGGCATGGCGGCGAGCAGCGCATAGGCCGCACCGGTCGTCAGGTTGAGCGCGCCGGGGCCAAGCGTGGTGATGCACACACCCGGCTTGCCGGTGAGCCTGCCATAGGTGGCGGCCATGAAAGCGGCCGCCTGCTCGTGGCGGGTCAGGATGAGCTGGATCGACGAGCCGCGGATGGACTCGACGATGTCGAGATTCTCTTCGCCCGGAATGCCGAAAATCCGATCGACCCCTTCATTCTCGAGGACAGCCACGAACAGATCCGAACCCTTGGTCATCAACCGTCTCTCCTGCGATGCGCGCATTCCGCCAGCCATCTTCATATGGCACCGGAACGCGACGCCTCAAAGAGGGCTAGTCGTCTGCTGGCGATCACGCCATCATTTTCGGCAAGCCGGCCGCCAATGCGTCGACGGCCAGCCGGACCTTGAGCAGCAGATGCGGCGTCTGCAGCCAGAGCGCATGACAGTCGTAGGGATAGCGCGGCTGGTCCGGCAATAGTGCCACCAGCGCGCCGGCCTGGATTCGTTCGCGAACCAGCCAATGAGGCAGCCACGCGAGGCCCATGCCGCCGACGGCGGCATCGGCGATGGCATCGAGATCGTCGAGCCGCAGCCGGCCGTTTGGCATGAGTTCGAGCGCGGCTTGTCCCTCGCGCGGAAACAGCCAGGGCTGAGCGATCATGCCGAGCCGGCGGTAGACAATCGCCTGATGACCGGCGAGGTCCTCGATCCGCCGTGGTTCGCCATGAATTTCCAGATAGGAAGGCGCGGCACAGACGACCATGTCCTGGCGTGCAACGCGGCGCGCAATCACGCCTGCCTTGTCGTCCAGTTCACCGGTCCGAATGGCGAGGTCGTAGCCATCCTCGGCGAGATCGGCGAAGCGGTCGCTCAGCGACAGGTCGAGCTCCAGCATCGGATACCGCCGCGCCAATTGCAGCAATAGAGGGGTCACGCAGTGGCGACCGAAATGCGCCGGCATGGTGACGCGCAATTTTCCCCGCGGTTCCGAGAGCTGATCAGCAGCAAGCGCATCGGCGGCTTCGGCCTCGGCCAGCACCAGCCGGCACCGCTCATAATAGGCGCGGCCGAAATCGGTCAGGCTCTGGCGGCGCGTGGTCCGGTTGATGAGACGCACGCCAAGCCTGTCCTCAAGAAACCGGACATGCTTGCCGACCATCGGTCCGGATAGATCGAGCACGGTAGCCGCCGCCGCGAACGAACCGAGATCAACGGCCCTCACAAACACGGCCATGCTTTCAAGCCTATCCATTTTCGAAACTCCTGGTTTCTACTGCACAATATAAACAGCCATTTATCGCCAACGGGCTTCGCCTCATAGCTCATTCGGTTCAGATAATTTGGAGTGAGCAAAATGACCCGTATCGTCCGCTTCCACCAGCATGGTGGTCCCGAGGTCCTGCGCATCGAGGAGGTCGATCTTCCCCCGCCGGGCCAGGATGAGGTTCAAATCCGCGTCAAGGCACTCGGCCTCAACCGCGCCGAGGCGCTGCTGCGCGCGGGCAGCTATATCGAGACACCCGTGCTTCCCTCCGGGCTTGGGCTGGAAGCGGCAGGCGTCATCGAGACAATTGGCGAAGGCGTGACCGGGCTGAGCCCCGGCGATGCCGTCAGTGTCATCCCGCCGCAATCGATGGTTCGCTGGCCGGCTTATGGCGAGCTTGTCACCTTTCCCGCCGGGCTCATCGTCAAACACCCGCCGTCCCTCGACTGGGGGACGGCGGCGGCGATCTGGATGCCGTACCTCACCGCCTATGGTGCGTTGATCGAGATCGCCAAGCTGGGTGGACAAGACTTCGTCGTCATCACCGCCGCCTCCAGCAGCGTCGGGCTCGCCGCGATCCAGATCGCCAACAGGGTTGGTGCGACAGCGATCGCGGTGACGCGGACGTCAGCGAAGAGGCAAGCACTTCTCGACGCCGGCGCAGCGTATGTGGTGGTGCTCGAGGAAGAGGAACTGGCGGAAAGACTGGGCCAGATCGCCGGGCCGCAAGGCGTACGCGTCGTGTTCGATCCGATCGCCGGGCCGATCTTCGAGCCGTTGACCGCGTCCATGTCGTCGGGCGGCATTTTGATCGAATACGGTGGCCTCAGCCGCGAGCCGACGCCGTTCCCGTTGCCTGCGGTGCTAGGAAAGACACTGACGTTGCACGGTTATCTCGTCCACGAGATCACCGGAAATCCGGAGAAGTTGGAGGGTGCCAAGGCGTTCATCCTCCAAGGGCTTGAGGACGGCACGCTGAGGCCGATCATCGACAGAACGTTTCCCTTCGACCAGATCGTCGAGGCGCATTGCTATCTCGAATCGAACGAGCAGTTCGGCAAGATCGTCATGACGGTTTGAGCAGCAATCATTCTCACCGGCAATATTACCCCTTGAAGGCGCCGCCCCGCATTCCTAAATCCCGAATGCGGGCCGGGCCCCTCTGACTGTCGCTTTTCGGCGACCGTGATGTCGGACCGCTATAACGGGCCCCTTTCCATTCTTTTCGGTCGAGCGGGCTCATTCCTTCATTGGTTCGGAGCCCCTGATGACATCATCTCTGCTTGGTATGGTTTGCCCCTCCTGCCGCGTCGCGCTCGTAATGAGCGAACGCCAGGGGATCGAGATCGACTATTGTCCGCAGTGCCGCGGCGTCTGGCTCGATCGTGGCGAACTCGACAAGATCATCGAGCGCTCCGGCAGGGATGCGCCGCCCGCGCCGCAACCACAGCCGGCAGCATTCTCCCAGCCGCACCATGGCCGGGACCGCGATGACGACTATTCCCGCTCGCATGGCCAACGCTATCCGAAGCGGAAGAAGTCGTTCTTCGAAGAGTTGTTCGACTGATCGCATGACGCCCGCCACCCGGCCGACGTTTTGCTGAAATTTCCGAAACCACATCGATAAAGGTCACCCCGATGACTTCCCGCACAAGCCGATTTGCCGCCCTCTTCGCTGGACTGTTCCTCGCCTTCTCCATGGTCGCGATCGATCATGCCGAGGCGCGGCGCGGCGGCAGCTTCGGCAGTCGCGGCACGCGCACCTTCCTGTCGGCACCGCCGACCAGGACCGCGCCGGCGCCGACCGCGCCGGTCGAGCGTTCGATGACACCCAACACCGGGGTCAACAATGCTGCCCGGCAGCCGCAGGCCGGCCCGCAGAGGCCTGGCTTCATGAGCGGCTTCGGCGGAACGATGATGCGCGGCCTGCTGCTCGGCGGCCTGATCGGACTGCTCGTGGGCCAGGGCTTCGGCGGCCTCGCCGGCATGTTCGGATTCCTGCTCCAGGCCCTGCTCATCGGTGGCGCCATCATGCTGGCCATCCGGTTCTTCCGGTCGCAATCTGCGCGTGGTCCCGCGCCCGCGCTCGCCGGCATGGGCAATGCCCAGGCTTCGCGGTTCGAGAACCGCGCAACGGCACAGAAGGAGACCGGAACCGGGGGTTCCTTCACGATTCCCGGCTTTGGCGGCGGTTCGGGCGGAGGCCATGAGGCCACCGGATCCGAGGAGATCACGCTGGCCCAGACGGACCTCGACGCCTTCCAGCAGTTGTTGACCGAGGTCCAGGAAGCATTCGGCCGCGAAGACCATGCCGCATTGCGCCGGTCGGTGACGCCCGAGATGGTGTCCTATCTGTCGGAAGAACTGGCCGACAATGCCCAGAAAGGTCTCAGAAACGAAGTGTCCGATGTCACCCTGCTGCAGGCCGACATCGCGGAAAGCTGGCGCGAGGATGACCGCGACTACGCCACGGCCGCATTGCGCTACGAGTCTCGCGACGTGACGCGCGAACGGGCGAGCGGCAAGGTCGTCGACGGTGACGAGGATCATCCGACAGAGGCGACAGAGTTGTGGACGTTCACGCGCCAGAATGGCTCGACCTGGAAGCTCTCGGCAATACAAGAGGCTTGAGTCCGGCGAGCCTGCTGGCGATCAACCCACGATCTTGACGCACATCGGCGTGCCGATCTCGATGGCGCGTCCGGTTTCGGTCAGCATGCCGGTGCTGGCATCGCGGGCAAAGATCGAGATGCGGTCGGCGTTCTGGTTGGCCGAGAACAGATGACCGCCCGACGGTGTCAGCGCAAGGTTGCGCGGCGTGGCACCCCCGCAAGGAACATAGCCGACAAGGCGCAAGCCGCCGGTCTCCTGATCGACCGCCATGATGACGATGCTGTCGTGGCCGCGGTTGCCGCCATAGACAAAACGGCCATCCGGCGAGATCTGGATATCGGCGCAGTGGTTGGTCTCACGCGCCTCGTCCGGCACCGCCGGCTTGATGTCGATGATCGACAACCTGCCGGTCGCATTGTCGAGTGCCATCGAGACAATCGTCGAATCCAACTCGTTCATGACAAAGACGAAGCGGCCGTTCGGGTGCAGGGCGATGTGACGCGGACCGGCACCCGCTGGCAGTGCGGATTCGGCGAGCTTCACCAGACCCCCGTCCTGACCGATCCGGTAGGAGACCAGCCGGTCGATGCCGAGGTCGGCGACGATTGCCGTTCCACCGGCAATGGTTTCGTTGACGCTGTGCGCATGCGACCGCTCCTGCCGCGCCGCATTCGTTCCGGTGCCCTTGTGCAACACGCTGGCCAGCGGCGCGGACAGCGCACCGTCCTTGTCAAAAGCATAGATCGCCACCGCCCGATCCGGGCCACCCTGCCCGGCGCCATAGTTGGCAACCAGGAGTTTCGTCCCGTCACGGGTAATGCTGTTGTGGGCGGTGATGCTGCCAAGGGCGGGCTGCTTGTTCAGATAGCTCAGCCTGTTCGAGGCCCGATCGAAGCTGTAGGCGGAGACAGTTCCCTCCCGCCAGGTCGACACTTCCGAGTTGGCATAGAGGCGCGAACCATCGGGGGTGACGGACAGGAAGGTCGGGTTGTCGATGTCGTTGGTCTCAGCCAGCTTTTGAACAGCCAGCGTCCTTTCATCAAAACTGTAAACACCAAGACCAACACCGCGGGCGCCCTGAAAATACGGCGCCTCGCGGTTCAGACTGCCGACAAACACCAGACAGGCATTCCAGACACCGCGCATGATTTCCTCCTGCCTGCCCGCGCTGCCGCGCGCCAAACCCGGTCAAAATTTCGCCTGTCCTCGCTTGCAACGCAACCCCATATGTGAAAATAGTATTTACAAAAGAAGATTGACGGGAGGAGACGTCGTGCAGTCAGGCGCCTTGATGCGTGCTCGAATGATAGACCGGGCGTTCTCGCGAGATCGGTGGATTGCGCCATGAACGATTTCGCGCCAACCGTCGGCGTTGCCTCGACGCACCCTGCGAACATGCCTGCCGATCATGCCGCCCTGCCGGTGTGGAACGCCGAGAACTGGTTCTACGAGGACTGGCCGGTCGGCCAGAAAATCCGCTCGTTGCGCCGCACCATGGCCGAGGGCGACAGCCACCTCTTCAACACACTGGTCCTCGACATCCACCCCTATGTGCAGGACCAGATGTTTGCCGAGAGCGAGGGCATTTTCGGCAAACGGCTGATTGCCGGCGCGTTCGTCTTCTCGGCGGGCCTCGGGCTGGTCGCCACCAACTGTGTCAACGCCTTCTCCTATGGCTACGACAAGCTGCGCTTCATAAAGCCCGTCTTCATTGGTGACACGATTTATTCGATCCGCTCCAACCTCGACAAAAAGCCCCGCTACAAGGAGATGGGGCTGATCCGCGCCAGCTACGAGGTCTTCAAGGGTGAAGGCGAACTCGTTTTGTATTGCGAGCATTTGCAGACGGTGAAATACCGCAACCCTGCTGATTTCGTCGGCAAGACGGAGAAATGAAGATGCCGGCAGCAGCCGAATTGCCGCTTGCCGGCCTCGTCGTCGTCGACATGAGCCAGTTCCTGTCCGGGCCGTACTGCTCGCTCAGGCTGCTCGATCTCGGCGCCCGCGTCATCAAGATCGAACGTCCTGACGGGGGCGACCTGTCGCGCCGGCTCTATCTCAGCGACACCGAGATCGGCGGCGATTCCACCATCTTCCATGCCATCAACCGGGCCAAGGAAAGCCTGGCCATCGATTTGAAGAACGAGGCGGACCTCAAGGCATTGCGCGGGCTGCTGGCCAAGGCCGATGTGCTGATCCAGAATTTCCGGCCGGGTGTCATCGAACGGCTCGGCCTCGATTACGAGGCCGTCCGCCAGATCAATCCGCGTCTGGTCTATGCCTCGATCAGCGGCTATGGCGAGGAAGGTCCATGGGTCAAGCGGCCCGGCCAAGATCTGCTGGCGCAATCGCGCTCCGGCGTCATGTGGCTAAACGGCGACGAGGACCAGGGGCCGGTGCCGTTCGGCCTCGCCATTGGCGACATGCTGGCGGGCGCGGCCTGCGCGCAAGGCATATTGGCCGCATTGGTTCGGCGCGGCATCACCGGCCAGGGAAGCCATATCGAAACCAGCTTGTTGGAAGCGCTGGTCGACTTCCAGTTCGAGGTGCTGACCACGCATCTCAATGACGGCCGCCGCCTGCCCAGACGCTCAAGTTTCCGCAGCGCGCATGCCTATCTGTCGGCGCCTTACGGCGTCTATCCGGCCAAGGATGGCTACCTCGCCATCGCCATGACGCCGATCCCCAAGCTGGCCGACCTTTTGTCGCTCGGAGAACTGGCCCCCTATCGCGACAGACCGGCATCGTGGTTCACCGCGCGCGACGACATCAAGGCAATCATCGCGCGGAGAATTGCCACCAAGACCATCGACGAATGGCTTGATATCCTCGAACCAGCCGACATCTGGTGCGCCAAGGTGCTGACCTGGCCCGAGATGCTGGCAAGCGAAGGCTTCCAGTCGCTCGACATGCTGCAGACGGTGACGCGCGAGGATGATGTTTCCATCCTCACCACCAGTTCGCCGCTCAGGGTCGATGGGATCAGAGCCAAGGTCGACCGCGCGGCGCCGCGCATCGGCGAACACAGTGCGAAAATCCGCGCGGAGTTCGATCTGTGAGCGTGCATAAACTCAAGGGCATGACCTGGAGCCACCCGCGCGGCTACGATCCGATGGTCGCGTGTTCATCTCGGTGGGAGCAGAAAACCGGCGTTGCCGTCGAATGGGACAAGCGCTCGCTGCAGGATTTCGAATCTTTCCCGGTCGAGGAATTGGCGCGGGCCTATGATTTGATCGTCATCGACCATCCGCATGTCGGCCAGATCACGGCGGAGCGCTGCCTTGAACCGCTTGATGTCGCCGGCCGCGAGGGCGAGCGCGCGGCGCTCGCCTCCGGCAGCGTCGGCCAGTCCTATCCGAGCTACAGCTGGCAAGGCCGGCAATGGGCGTTTCCGATCGACGCGGCGGCGCAGGTGCAGGCCTGGCGGCCGGATGCGCTCGATGCGCCGGCAGCGACGTGGGGCGAGGTGCTCGATCTCGCCCGCCAGGGCCGTGTGCTGCTGCCGCTGCGGCCACCGCATTGCCTGATGACCTTCTACACGCTGGCCGGCAACCTCGGACGTCCTTGCGGGACCGACCCGTCCCACGATCTCATCGCTATCGAGACAGGCAGCGAAGTCTTCGAGAGGATGCGCGAGATCGCGGCGCTGCTCGACCCGGCCTGTTTCGACATGGACCCGATCGCCGTTTCGGAGCGCATGGCGGAGGCCGGCTCCCGCATTGTCTGCGCACCGCTGATCTACGGCTATGTCTCTTATGCGGCGTCGGGTTTTCGCGCGAACAGGCTGGCCTTTGCCGACATCCCGGTCATTGGTTCCGATGGTCCGATCGGCTCGGCACTCGGCGGCACGGGCATAGCCGTTTCAGCTTTCTCTGAGGCTAAAGAGGCGGCGATCGATTTCGCCTATTGGGTCGCCAGCTGCGATGTCCAGCGCGGCATCTATGCCGCCGCCGGCGGCCAGCCGGGCCACGCGGCTGCCTGGGAGGACCAGGCTGTCAATGAAGCGACCGGCAGCTTCTATCGGGACACGCGCGCAACGCTGGAGGGCGCCTGGGTGCGGCCGCGCCATGACGGCTACATGGCGTTCCAGCAGGCGGCGTCCGACCGCATCAATTCCGGGCTGACCTCCGGCCATCCGGCCGGCCAGGTCGTCGCCGATCTCATCAGCCTGTTCCGGGCCAGTACCCAGGCGCCCACCTGAGGGACCTGAACTGCATCGTTACTTCAACCGCCATAGCCTGCGGGCATTGCCCGACAGCAGCCCGTCGCGCTCCGAAATGCCGCAGCCCGAAAGCAGCGCATGGGTCGCCGCCACCCAGGTCGACAGACCGCCGCCAAGCGTGCAGACCGGCCAGTCGCTGCCCCAGACGACACGGTCCCAGCCGAACGCACCGATCGTGTGTTCGACATAAGGCCGCAGCGTCTCGACGGTCCAACTGCCGGGATCGGCATAGGCGACCACGCCTGAAATCTTGGCCATGACGTTCGGACGCCGCGCGATCTCGCTCATATGTTCGCGCCAGGGATGCTCGGCGTTGCCCTTGATGTCGGGGACGCCGCAATGATCGAGCACGAACTGGACATCGGGAGCCAGATCGGCGAGCGCGATCGCCCTGGGGATCTGGTGCGGCAGCACGACGAGGTCGAAGGTCAGGCCGGTGCCGCCAAGCCGCTTGATGTTGTCGCGGAACAATGCCCCTTCCGAAAGCTCATCCGGCACGACGTGAAGGACGCGGCGGAAACCCTTGACGAAGGGGTTCGCACGCTGGCGTTCGAGATAGGCAGGAAAGTCACCCTCTTCCGGTCGGCAGGATGCGATCACCCCGGCCAACATGCTGCCGGACTGCCGCGACAGGCCTTCGACACGGGCGGTTTCCGCCTCTATGTCGGCCGGATCGACATCGACCTCCATATGCAGCACGCGCCCGACACCGACACGCTGAGCCTCCACCGCATATTCCTCATAGGAGAAATCGCGGTTCAGCGCCGGCACGCCGGCAAGCCAGGGATAGCGCAGGGCCGAGCGATCGATGAGATGCAGATGGGTGTCGATGATCATGGCGAGGCTCCTCCGATAGCTTTTTTCAGATCATCTCACGGAGGAATTCTTCATTCAAATAAGAATTCACGCCGCTGAGCCGACAGCCGACCCGGCCAGATGCGACAGCTTTTCGCAGGTTGCCAGCAACAGCTCGATGGTCCGTGTGATATCGGGCGCGGATGGCGCATTGACCACCGTGATGTAGGGGATGGATAGCGCCGCGATGGCCTTGCCGTCGGAACCGCGCACCGGGGCCGAGAGGTTGAAGACGCCTGCCGTCTGCATGGAAGCCATCATCTCGTAGCCGCGGTCGCGGATCTGGTCGAGACGGGCGAAGAACTCGGCCGGCTGCGCAGTCTTGTCAGTGCTGCGGACGTGCTCGGAAATCATCATCTGGCGCTCTTCCGGCGAACGGAAGGCGAGCAGGACGTGGCCCGAACCGGTGTCGAACAGGCTGATGTGGGAACCGACGCGGATCGAGATGCCCCAGTAATTCGGCGCTTCCTGCTGGCCGATCACCACGGCGGAACCGCGATCAAAAACAACGAGTTGGTTGGCCTGCTGCGAGGTCTCGGCAAGCTCGCGCATCAGCGGCGTCGCATAGGAAACCAACCGCCTCACCGGCGCGTGCAACTGGGCCAGGCCAAACAGCTTCAGTGTCAGCGAATAGCGGTCGCCATCGAGCCGCGTGACGTAGCCGCGCCGCACCAGCCGGTCCAGCATGCGGTAGAATTCATTGGGGCTGCGGTCGAGCTTCTTGGCGATTTCGGCCTGGGTCAGGCCTCCGTCGACGCCGGCCAGCAGTTCGAGGATGTCGAGCCCCTTGTCGAGCGCCGGCGCGCGGTAGCGCTCGTCTTCGCTGTCGTCCATGGCTCATCCCTCCAGTGAATTCAGCTCTTCATATACGCAGGAACGCAGCCGGCGGAAACAAATTTCGCCTTGACGTACGTATGAATGTTTTGTTTGTATATGAATGTAGCATCTTTTGTCACGTGACGAGTTGCGGGCGCCATCGAGGCGCACCCAGGGAGGATATCGATGAACAGACTGCTTTCCGGCGTGTGCGCCGGCGCATTGGTGCTTGCGTCAGGCGCAGGCGCAGCCCTTGCCGGCGACCTGCCCGGCAAGTTCGAGGGCGTGACCGTCGACGTGAAGCTAATCGGCGGCCAGCAATATGAAAAGCTCTACGAGCGCATACCCGAATGGGAGAAGGCGACGGGCGCCAAGGTCAACATCCTGACCAAGAAGAACGGCTTCGACATCGACAAGGAATTGAAGTCCGACATCGCCTCGGGCAGCACCAATTGGTGCGTCGGCTGGAACCACTCCTCGTTCGCGCCGCAATATACGGGCCTCTACACCGACCTCAGCAAACTGCTGCCGAAGTCGGAGATCGACGCCTTCGTACCCTCGACCATCAAGGCGGCAACCATCGACGGCAAGCTGGAGATGCTGCCGCGCGCGCAGTTCGACGTTTCGGCTCTCTACTACCAGAAGAGCCTGTACGAGAACGCCGACAACAAGACCAAGTTCAAGGCGAAATACGGCTATGACCTGGTGCCGCCGGACACCTGGAAGGAAGTCACCGACCAGGCCGAGTTCTTCGCCAATCCGCCCAATTTCTACGGCACGCAATTCGCCGGCAAGGAAGAGGCGATCAACGGCCGCTTCTACGAGATGGTTGTCGCCGAGGGCGGCGAATATCTCGACAAGGACGGCAAGCCCGTCTTCAATTCCGAGGCTGGCATCCGGGCACTCGACTGGTTCGTCAACCTCTACAAGGCCAAGGCCGTTCCGGCCGGCACCACCAACTATCTCTGGGACGATCTCGGCCAGGGCTTTGCCTCCGGCACCGTCGCCATCAATTTGGACTGGCCGGGCTGGGCAGGCTTCTTCAACGATCCGAAGTCGTCGAAGGTCGCCGGCAATGTCGGCGTCAAGGTCGCGCCGAAAGGCTCCGCCGGAGTACGCACCGGCTGGTCGGGCTTCCATGGATTCTCGGTGACCGAGAACTGCCCGAACAAGGAGGCTGCCGCATCGCTGGTGTGGTGGCTGACCAACGAGGACAGCCAGAAGTTCGAGGCCGCCGCCGGCCCGCTGCCGACCCGCAGCGCGGTCTGGGACTGGGACCTGCAGCAGGCGGCCAACGATCCCTACAAGAAGGAGGTTCTGTCGGCTTTCCAGGAAGAAGCCAAGCACGCCTTTGCCGTGCCGCAGACGCCCGAGTGGATCGAGATTTCGAACGCCGTCTATCCCGAGCTGCAGGCCGCGATCCTCGGCGACAAGACCTCCAAGCAGGCACTGGATGAAGCCGCCGCCAAAGCGACGCAGATCCTGCAGGACGCCGGCAAACTCTAACCAATGCTCCAAAGGCCGCCTCTCCCATCGTGAATGGGGGAGGCGATCGCGTCTTGCCGGTACTGTTCACCGGGTCGGGCCTCGGCCCAACATTGCATGCCAGACACCAAAGGACCCCGATGAAGGGCTTCAAGCCATCCGCGCCATTCCTGCTGCTGCTTCCGGCTATCATCGTGCTGGCGGCGGTCGTCGTGGTGCCGTTGCTGCTCTCGCTCTATTCCAGCTTCACGCCGTTCCGGCTGACCAAGCCCGAGACGTTTTTCGTCTTCGTCGGTTTCCGCAACTATCTTTCGATCCTAGGCAACACCGATTTCTGGTGGGCGTTCGGGCGCACGGTTCTGCTGCTGACGATCGCGCTCAATCTCGAAATGCTGCTTGGCCTCGGCTTGGCGATGCTGGTCGAGAAGGCGACGCGCGGGCAGCGCATCCTGCGCACTCTGATGATGTTTCCGATGATGTTCTCGCCGATCCTCGTCGGCTTCCAGTTCAAGTTCATGTTCAACGACAATATCGGCCTGGTGAACAACGCCCTGCAGTCGCTTGGCATCACCAGGGATGCCATCCCCTGGCTGATCGAAGGCCATCTCGCCTTCATCGCCATCTCGATTGCCGAGATCTGGTCCTCGACGGCGATCTTCGCCATCCTGATCCTCGCCGGGCTGCTCGCCATGCCCAAGGAGCCGATCGAGGCGGCGCGCGTCGATGGCTGCACCCCGTGGCAGACATTCCGCTATGTGACGTGGCCTTTCGTCATGCCTTTCGCCTACATCGCCATGACCATCCGCTCGCTCGACGTCGCGCGCGCCTATGACATCGTCAAGATCATGACCGACGGCGGGCCAGCGGGCCGCACTGAACTGCTCTGGACGCTGGTGGCCCGCACCGCCTACAGCGACGGACGCATGGGCATGGCCAACGCCATGGCCTATTTCTCGATCCTGCTGTCGATCGCCTTCACCGTCTATTTCTTCAACAAGCTCGCCGCGGCGCGCACGCAGATCGGCGCTGAGTGGTGAAGGGCGGAGTGGTGAAAATGGACGAGAATTCTTCCGCCCGCCTGAAGCGCCGGCTCTTTGGTATCGTCTATCGCGTCGGCCTGTTCCTGGCGATGCTGACCATCTGCCTGCCCGGCCTCTGGATCGTGCTGTCGTCGCTGCGGCCGACGGTCGAGATCATGGCCAAGCCGCCGGTGTGGATCCCGCAGGATATCTCGTTCGACGCCTATGTCGCGATGTTCTCAGGCATCGGCAAGGGCGGCATCCCGGTCATCGAATATTTCCGCAACTCGCTGATCATCTCCGTGACCTCGACGGTGATCGCGGTCGCCATCGGCATGGCCGGCGGCTATGCCTTCGCGCGTTACCGCTTCCGCGGCAAATCCGGCGTTTTCCTCGGACTGATGCTGACGCGCACGGTGCCGGGCATCGCGCTGTCGCTGCCGCTGTTCTTCCTCTATGTGCGGCTCGGCATCATCGACACGCATTTCGGCCTGATCCTCGCCTATGTCGCGCTCAACGTGCCTTTCACCATCTGGCTGATCGACGGCTTCTTCCGCCAGGTGCCGAAGGACCTTGCGGAAGCGGCGCAAATCGACGGGTGCACGCGCTGGCAGGCCTTCTGGCAAGTCGAGTTTCCGCTTGCCGGCCCGGGCATTGCGTCGGCGGCAATCTTTGCCTTCCTGACCTGCTGGAACGAGTTCGCATTGGCCTCGCAACTGACCCGCTCGGTCAGCGCCAAGACGCTGCCGGTCGGCCTGCTCGACTACACGGCCGAGTTCACCATCGACTGGCGTGGCATGTGCGCGCTCGCCGTGGTGATGATCATTCCGGCGCTCACCCTCACTTACATTGTCCAGAAACACCTTGTCGGCGGCCTGACCTCCGGCGCGGTGAAAGGCTGACCCCATGGCAACGGTTTCCCTCAAAAAACTGACCAAGCGCTACGGCAATATCGGGATCGTGCATGGCATCGATCTCGATATTACCGACCGCGAATTCATCGCGCTGGTCGGCCCGTCCGGCTGCGGCAAGTCGACGACGCTGCGCATGATCGCCGGGCTGGAAGAGATCAGCGCCGGCTCGATCGAGATCGGCGGGCGCGTCGTCAACGATTTGCCGCCGCGCTCGCGCAACATCTCCATGGTGTTCCAGTCCTACGCGCTCTACCCGCATATGACGGTGCGCGAGAATCTAGGCTTTTCACTCAAGATCGCCGGGGCCGCCAAGGAAGACATGGACCGCCGCGTTGCCGAGGCTTCGGCCATCCTCGGCCTCGACACACTGCTCGACCGCCGCCCGTCGCAACTCTCCGGCGGGCAACGGCAGCGCGTCGCGATGGGCCGCGCCATCGTGCGCGATCCCGATGTCTTCCTGTTCGACGAGCCGCTCTCCAACCTCGACGCCAAACTGCGCACGCAGATGCGCACCGAGATCAAGAAGCTGCACGCCAAGGTGCAATCGACGGTGATTTACGTCACCCACGATCAGGTCGAGGCGATGACGCTTGCCGACCGCATCGTCATCATGCGCGACGGCTACATCGAACAGGTCGGCACGCCCGACGAAGTGTTCCGGCGGCCGGCGACACGCTTCGTCGCCGGCTTCATCGGCTCGCCGCCTATGAACCTGCATGAGGCCACGGTCAGTGACGGCCATCTGGTTTTCGCCAGCGGCGAGAAGCTGCCTTTGCCCGGCCAGTTCAAAGCCAATGTCGCCACCGGCGACAAGGTCGTGTTCGGGCTGCGGCCCGACGACATCTATCCGACCGGCCATGGCATCAGCTCCGGTGGTGCCGCCGACGTGCATCAGATCGAACTGCCGATCACCGTCACCGAACCGCTCGGCAACGAGACGCTGGTGTTCGTCGAGTTCAACGGCAGCGACTGGGTCTCGCGCATGTTGAACCCGCGACCGCTGAAGCCGGGCGAACAAGTGGCGATGAGCCTCGACCTGTCACAGGCGCATCTGTTTGCCGCCGACACCGGCAAGACTTTGCGGAGATGACGGACATGGCCAAGATCGAAAAGATAGAGTTGCGGATGGTGGACCTTGTGCCCAAGGTCAAGCGCACCGACGCTATCCAGAGTTTCGTCAGCCAGGAAACGCCAATCGTGACGATCACCGATTCCGACGGCGCGGTCGGCACCGGCTACAGCTACACGATCGGCACTGGCGGTTCCTCGGTGATGCGGCTCTTGTGCGACCATCTGGCGCCGCGCCTGATCGGCCGCGACCCCGACATGATCGAGGCGATCTGGCACGATCTCGAATTCGCCACGCATGCGACCACGATCGGCGCCATCACCGCCATCGCCATCGCGGCGATCGACACGGCGCTCTGGGATCTCAGGGCGAAGAAGCAGAACCTGCCGCTGTGGAAACTGGCCGGTGGCGCCAAGGACCGCTGCCCGCTCTACACGACCGAGGGCGGCTGGCTGCACATCGAAACGCAGGCGCTGGTCGATGATGCGCTCGCTGCCAAGGCCAAGGGATTTCGCGGCTCGAAGGTAAAGATCGGCAGGCCGCATGGGTCCGAGGATCTTGCGCGCCTGTCGGCGGTGCGCAAGGCGGTGGGCGACGGCTATGAGATCATGACCGACGCCAATCAGGGATTTTCGGTCGACGAGGCGATCCGGCGTGCGGCAAGGTTGCGCGAACTCGACCTCGCCTGGATCGAGGAGCCGCTGCCGGCCGACGACATAGACGGGCATATCAGGCTGTCGAACTCGACGCCGACGCCGATCGCGATCGGCGAGTCGCTCTATTCCATCCGCCATTTCCGGGAATACATGCAGAAGGGCGCCTGCTCGATCGTGCAGGTTGATGTCGGCCGCATCGGCGGCATCACGCCCTGGCTCAAGATCGCCCATGCGGCGGAGGCCTTCGACATTCCGGTCTGCCCGCATTTTCTTATGGAATTGCATGTCAGCCTGACCTGCGCTGTTCAGAACGGCAGGTATGTCGAGTACATTCCGCAACTCGACCAGTTGACCGGCAAGCACATGCGCATCGAGGATGGGCACGCCCTGGCGCCCGACGAACCGGGTATCGGCATCGACTGGGACTGGGACGCGGTGAAGAGCATGAGCATGGCCGAATTCACCACGGCGATCACGGCATAAGGGAGCTGATATGCAGCGGATGGGATTTGTACTGGGGCTAAAACCGGAAAAGGTCGAGGAATATGTCCGCCTGCACGCCGCCGTCTGGCCTGACGTGCTGACAATGATTTCGGCCTGCAACATCAAGAACTACTCGATCTACCTGAAAAGGCCGGAGAACCTGCTGTTTTCCAATTTCGAATACCATGGCACCGATTATGCCGCCGACATGGCCAAGATGGCCGCTGATCCCAGGACGCAGGAGTGGTGGGCGGTCTGCATACCTTGCCAGGAGCCGCTGGCGACACGCAAGGAGGGCGAGTGGTGGGCCGAGATGGACGAGGTTTTTCACCATGACTGAAGGGACTGAGGGCGGTTTCGACCCTGCCTCGCTCGTCCAGTCCTGGCCCAAACCCTCAAAGTCCCGGCCGATCGTCACCTTCGGCGCCGGCTCCATCGTCGGCGATGCGCATTTTCCCGCCTACCGGAAGGCGGGATTTCAGATCGCCGGCCTCTATGATCCGGACCAGGCCAAGGCGCGGGTCCTGGCCGACACATGGGGTGTGACGGCGTTCCGTTCGGCGGAAGAAGCCGCTGCAGTGAAGGACGCGATCTTCGATCTGGCAACGCCACCGGGGCGGCATGCCGAGATCCTGAAGGCTCTGCCCGACGGTGCGTTCGCACTGATCCAGAAGCCGATGGGCAACTATCTCGGCGAAGCAACCGAAATCCTCGAAATCTGCCGCGCCAAGAAGCTCAAGGCGGCGGTGAATTTCCAGCTGCGCTTCGCGCCGATGATGCTGGCGCTGAAGGACGCAATCGCCAAGGGTTGGCTCGGCGAGGTCGTCGACTTCGACGCCTGGCTGGCGCTGGCGACGCCGTGGCAGTTGTGGGAATTCCTGCTCAAGGCGCCGCGCGTCGAGATCGCCATGCACTCGATCCACTATCTCGACCTGATCCGGCAATTGCTCGGCGATCCCAAGGGCGTGCATGCCAAGACGCTTGGCCACCCCAACCATAAGGTGGCGCAGACGCGCACCAGTGCCATTCTCGACTATGGCGACACGGTGCGCTGCGCGCTGTCGATCAACCACGACCACAAGTTCGGGCGCCGGCACCAGGCCTGCGAGTTCCGCATCAGCGGCACCGAGGGTGCGGCCTATCTGAAGCTCGGCCTCAACCTCGACTATCCCAAGGGCGAGCCGGATATTCTGGAGATCTATCCGAAAGGCGGGAGCGATTGGATATCAGTGCCTTTGGCCGGCGAATGGTTTCCCGACGCCTTCGTCGGCCGCATGGCCAATGTCCAGCGCTTTGCATCAGGCGAAGACGATGAGTTGATCAGCTCGGTCGACGACGCCTGGAACACAATGGCGCTGGTGGAAGCGGCCTATCGTTCGAGCGCGGCGCCTGCGACGCCGATCGCGGAAAGGCCCTGATGGAACAGATCACCTATTTCGAGGACTACGAGATCGGCTCGTCACGCCTCACCAGCGGCCGCACCATCACCGAGACCGACTTCATCGTTCATGCCGGCCACACCGGCGATTTCTTCCCGCACCACATGGACGCCGAATTCATGAAGACGACGCCGTTCGGCCAGCGCATCGCGCATGGCACGCTGGTGTTCTCGGTCGGCATCGGGCTGACGGCGAACGTGATCAACCCTGTCGCCTTTTCCTATGGCTATGACCGGCTGCGCTTCATCAAGCCGGTGTTCATCGGCGACACGATCCGTACGCGCACCACCATCGCGGCCAAGGAGGACGATCCGAAGCGGCCTGGGTCGGGACGCGTGATCGAGCGATGCGAGGTCATCAACCAGCGCGGCGAGGTGGTGCTGGCGGCCGACCATATCTACATCGTCGAACGGCAGCCGGCGCAGAGCTGAGCTTCAGCGCCTACGAACCGGTGGCACGCTTGGTGATGCGCTCCAGCCCAAGCAGCAGGATCAGCGTCGCCGCCACCAGGATCATGGTGAGCGCGGCCCCGGCAAAGATGTCGCCACGATCGGTTAGCGAGAAGATCGACACCGGCAGCGTCACCCAGCCCGGCGGATAGACCATCACGGTCGCGCCCAGTTCGCCCATGGAGAGCGCGAAGCTCAGACCGAAGGCGGCGACCAGATAGGGCGCGAGCAAAGGCAGCGTGACATGCCGGAGCCGGTAGGCCGGCCTCGCGCCGAGGCTTGACGCCACCTGCTCGAAGTCGGGCGACAGCCGTGCCAGCCCGGCCGAGACGTTGCCGAAGGTGAAAGCCGAGATCAGCACGAAATGCGCGATCATGACGATTGCGATCGTGCCGTTGAGCAACAGCGGCGGATGGCTGAACGCAACCAGCAGGCCAAGGCCGACGGACACCGAAGGCACCGCGCTCGGGATGAAGAACAAAAGGCCGAGCAGCCGCTTCAAAGCCGGCCCTTGCAGGCGAAGCGACAATGCCGCCCAGGTACCGCTGACCAGCGCCAATGCGCTTGCCGCGAAGCCGGTGACGAGGCTCGCCTTGACCGCGTTCCAGGCCGCGCCCTTGGCGACATCGGCATAGTGCTCCGTGGTCAAGCCATTGGGAAGCACGCCGTTCCATTGGTCGGCGAGGCTGGACAAGAGGATGACCGCCAGCGGCGCCAGGAACAGCACGCCGAAGATCAGCGCGAAGATCACCCAGATGATCAAGCGGCCGGAGCGCGACCAGACCAGCATGGCTAGACTCCCAACCGGCCGGCGGCAAACCGGTAGAGACCGAACAAGCCGAGCGACAGCGCGATGTTGACCACGGCGATGATGCAGGCGACCTGGTAGGCCGATTCCTGGATCGCCTTGCCGTAGATCAGCAGCGGCAGGGTGATGACGCCCTTGGCGCCGATGAACAGCACGATGCCAAATTCGTTGACGGTGAGCAGCAGGCAGAGACTGCCGCCAGCGACGAGCGCGGGCACCGCCGCCGGCAGGATGACTTGGCGGACAATGCGGAACGGCCTGGCGCCAAGCACGCTTGCCGCTTCGATCTGGCCGCGATCGACCAGCGAAAAGGCGGCGAGCAGCGGCCGCAGGATGAAGGGTGTATACACCGTGACTTCCGCCAGCACGACGCCCCAGGTCGAATAGAGGAAATCGACAGGCGGCAGCGGCAGCGAGAAGGCCTCCATCAGCCCCGAGTTGAGCATGCCGGCGGAGCCGTAAAGGAAGGTGAAGGCAAGCGTCACCAGGAAGGTCGGCAGGGCGATGAAGGTGTCGATCAGCCGGGCTATGAAGCCGCTGCCGGGAAACGGCACGAAGGCGAGGATCAGCGCCAGCAGCAGGCCGACGATCAGGCATCCGGCCGTCGCGGTGACCGAGATCGTCACCGTGTTGACCAGCGCGTTGAGGAAGAAGCGCGAATGCAGGACGCGGATGATCTCCGCGACATTGGCGACACCGCTGTCGTCGAGGAACGCCTGGCGTACAATCAGCGCCAGCGGGTAGAAGAACAGCAGCGCCAGCAGGGCCGCCGGCGGCACGATCCACAGCCGGCCCGGCTCTCGCTTCCTGGCCGTCGGTGCACCAATGGCGAGCGCTTCAGACACCGGCGTCTTCCGGAAGAAGCGACGTATCGGCTGGCGCAAAGAACAGCGGTACCTTTGTGCCGGGTTCCGGCAGGGCCATAGGCAGCTTTGTTGCCGAGACGCGCACCGGCGTGCCATCGACATCGAGAACCAGATGGGTGAGTTCGCCCTGCCAGTGCACTTCCCTGAGCGTGCCGACAATGCGGTTGGTGTGCTCGCTGTCTGCCGTGAGGCTCAGATGCTGCGGCCTGATGCAAAGCAGGCTCTTGTCGCCGGCCTTCTCGTCGCGACCGGCACTGGTGAGCACGGCATCACCATGCCTTGCCGTGGCAAAGCCTTTCGGGCCGGCAGCTTCGGCAACCGTCACCGGCAGAAGGTTGGCGCGGCCGAGGAACTCGGCGGTAAAACGGTTTGGCGGGCGGCGATAGAGTTCGGTCGTCGGCCCATGCGAACAGACCCTGCCGTCGCGCATGATGGCGATCTTGTCGGCAAGCGTCAGTGCCTCGGTCTGGTCATGCGTGACGTAGAGGATGGTGAGGCCGGGCAGGCTGCGGTGCAGCCGGGCGATTTCCTCAACCATGTTGCGGCGGATCTGCGCGTCGAGCGCCGAGAGCGGCTCGTCGAGCAGGAGCACACGTGGCCGCACCGCAAGGGCGCGGGCAATCGCGACGCGCTGCTGCTGGCCGCCCGAAAGTTCGCGTGGATAACGCCGGGCAAACGTCGCCATGCCGACGGTGGCGAGCGCATCCTTCACCCGTTCGCCGATAAGCGCCTTGTCGGCGCCTTGTGCCCGCAGGCCAAAGGCGACGTTGTCCTCGACCCGCATATGCGGAAACAGAGCGTAGTTCTGCACCACCATGCCGAGCCCGCGTTCGTAGGGCGGCAGATCGGTCACGTCGGTGGCGCCGATACGGATGCGTCCGCTTCTCGGCCGCACGAAGCCGGCCACGGCCCGCAAGGCGGTCGTCTTGCCGGACCCGGACGGGCCGATCATCGCCAGGATTTCGCCCGGCGCGATGTCGAGGGTCAGCGGATGCAGGACGACATGCGCGCCATAGGCGACAACGACCTTGTCGAAGTGGACATTGGAGCCGGCGCCGCGAACTTTCGCGGCGTCGATATCCGTGACTTCGGAACCCGTGAAGGCGGCTGCCGACATGGCGTTGTTCTCCGGACTGTTTCCTTGGCGGATCAACTTCCGGTCGCTTCGTTCCATTTCTTGACGTAGTCGGGCAGCTTGCTCAGCGCCTCGTCCCAGTTCGGCGACCAGATGGTCAGGCCCTTCATGGCCTCCTGCAGCTTGGCGAAGTTGGCGTCGGAGGGCGTCACGTCCTTGCGGGCGGGCAAGCCGATGGCAATCGAGCTTACAGTCGACTGGGCTTCCTTGGACAGCAGGAAATCGATCAGCTTCTTGCCGTTGTCGGCATTGGGCGCACCGGTGACCAGCCCGATTTCGTAGGGCAGCGCGAAGGTGGAGCGCACGCCGTCAGGCCCCGCCGGCCAGAACACCTTGATGTTGGGATTGTCGGCCATCTGCGACATGTTCATCTGAAGGTCGCCATTGGCTACGTGCAGCTCGCCCTTGTTGACCAGTGCGGTCAGCTTGCCAGTCGAGGCGGATGGGCCGACATTGTTGTCCTGCAGCTTCTTCATGAACTCGAAGCCGGCGTCCTCGCCGCCGAAGGCATGAATGATCTGCAGCATGACGGCGGTGCCGTCACCGGCCTGGCCGGGGGTCGAATACTGGATCTTGCCCTTGAACTTCGGATCGAGCAGATCGTTGTAGCTCTTCGGCGCTTCCGACAGCACGGCGCTGTTGTAGATGAAGTTCATGTAATTGTTGACCAGCGGCCGATACTTGTCGGTGCCACCGTCGATCTGGGATGCGGCCTCCGGCTTGTAGTCCTGCAACAGGCCGTCGGCGGCGGCGCGCTGGATGAAGGGCGGCAAGGTCACAAGCACGTCGGCCTGCGGGTTAGATTTTTCCTTAGCGACGCGCTCGACGACGCCGCCCGAACCTGCCTCGATATACTGAACGGTAATGCCGGTGGCCTTGGTGAAGGCGGCGAATTCGGTCTCGTACCAGCTGCCATTGCCATCATGCAGGCCATCGGCGGAGTAGACGGTGACGACGCCGTCGGCGAGCGCCGGCCCGACGAGGGCCGCCGATGCAAGCAATGCGGCGAAGGCCGCGACCATGGTTGCGTTTCTTGATTTCATGACGAGTTCCCCTTTGATTGAAGGCACATTCTGCGATGCACTAGGACCACCCGGCCTTGGGTCTCTGACGGACGTTGAGCCGGTTGGATGTCTTCGTTGTGACAACTCTGGGGATCGGCGATCGATAAGTAAAATCTATTTATTTTATGAGAGCCAAACTTCTTCTGATATTTGTCACGGAACTGTCGCATCCACGTCGTGGCCATGAATGTGACTGCGCCGGGGGCAGCTATCAGCTTGAAAAATCTCGCTTATCAGCCGAACGCAATACCTGCCGTCTGCGCCCGCAATCGCGGATCATGCGAGCGGACGGTCACCGGCCTGCCTTCGAGGATCTCGAAACACCGCGCGAGCGTGTCGTCCTCGAGCCGGCGCATCGCCTCATGCGTGAAGAAGGTGAGATGCGGAAAAAGGATCACATTGTCGCGACCGAACAGCACACTCATCGGATGGCCTGACTTCGACAGCGGCTCCGCCGAATAGACGTCGAGCCCGGCACCACCGATGCGACCGGCGACAATCGCCTCGACGAGGGCCGCCTCATCGATCAACGCACCGCGCGAGACATTGACGATGATGGCCGAGGGTTTGAGGCAGGCGAGCTCATGCTTGCCGATCAGGCCGCGTGTCTGGTCGTTCAGAACGCAATGGATGGAAATGAAATCGCAGGCGCCCAGCATGGCATGGAGGTCGTCGGCCTTCTCGATGCCGGCGGCGCGCATTGTCGCTGCATCGACAGCGGGATCAAAGCCAAGGACGCGTGCGCGGAATCCCTGGCCTGCCATGCGCGCCATGCTGCGGCCGATCTTGCCGCAGCCGACGAGCCCAAGCGTGGCGCCGGAAATATCACGCCCCAGCCAGCGTTGCTCGGGCCAGATCCAGCCATCGCGCGACATTGCCTGCGTGATCGCAGGCAGCCGCTTGGCGAGCGCGATCATCAGCGCGAAGGCGCCTTCGGCAACGGTTTCCTCGGCATATTCGGGCACGTTGACCACGGGAATACCACGTCGCATCGCGGCGGCGATGTCGATTGCATCGATACCGACGCCATATTTCACGATGCCCTTCAGCCTTGGCGCCGCGTCTATCACCCGCGCGGTGATCGGCGTATAGCACATCAAGAGAAGGTCGGCGTCGGCAACCGCGTTGGCGAGTTCAGCTTCGGGAATGCCGTCCGGCAACGTCACCAGGTCGACGCCCCTAGCCCGCAAGCCGGCATCGATTTCAGGACATTCGAGTTCGTGGTCAGTGCGGACGGCCTTCATGGTCAGGCCGCCAGAACCGCGGTCTCGACGATGTCGAGCGCCCGGTCGAGATCGGTCTTCGAAATGACCAATGGCGGCGAGAGTGTCAGCACGTTGCCTTGGCTGACCTTGAAGCTCAGTCCCTGTTCCAGGCAGGCGTAGAAGACGCGTTCGGCGAGGTCGCGTGCCGGCTGGCGCGAGGCGCGATCCTCGACGAGTTCGACCCCGACCATCAGTCCCCTGCCCCTGACATCGCCGACATGGGGCGAACGCGCCATCAGGTCCTGCATCCGTCCAAGCATATGCCGGCCAAGTTCGGCCGAACGCTCGACCAGCCCGTCCTCCAGGATGATGTCGATGGTCGTCAGCGCGGCGCGCGTCGTCACCGGGTTCTTCTCATGGGTGTAGTGACCGATGGCGAAGCCGCCGGTGACGTCGAGGTCGCGGCGCGCGATGACGGCGGCGATCGGCAGGATGCCGCCGCCCAGCGACTTGCCGAGGACGACGATGTCGGGCGTAACGCCGTCATGTTCGTGGGCGAAGAATTTTCCGGTCTTGCCGAGGCCGGTTGGGATTTCGTCGAAGATCAGCAGCGTGCCATGCCGGTCGCAGGCTTCGCGCACCCGCTTCCAGAAACCGGGCGGCGGCGGATTGGGCGTCGCGCGCATCGGCTCGGCAACGACCGCCGCCACATCCTGCTCGCGGCCGAGCACATAGGCGATCATGTTGGCGCAAGCGAGCCCAGAAGCCTCTAGGGAATCGTGGCCATAGGGGCAGCGATAGCCGTCCCAAGGCGCGACATGCTCGGTGCCGGTCATCATCGGACCTGATATGTGCGAGCGAAAGGTCGCCTCGCCGCCGACGCTTGCCGCGCCAAAGCCGGCGCCGTGGAAGGCGTCCCAGAACGACACCGTCTTGAAACGGCCGGTCGCGGCGCGCGCGATCTTCAGCGCGACCTCGATGGCATCCGAGCCGCCGGTGGTGAACAGCACCTTGCCGAGGTCGCCAGGCGCGAGGGCCGCCAGTCTCTCCGCCAGTTCGACGGCGGGCTCGCAGGTAAAGCGGCGCGGCGCGAAGCAGAGTTCGTCGAGCTGTCTCTTGATCGCCGCCACCAATCTCGGGTGGCCGTAGCCGAGATGGTGGACGCTGTTGCCGTGGAAATCCATGAAACGGCGGCCGGCGGTATCCTCGATCCAGATGCCTTCAGCCTTGGCGATCGTCGAGAGGCACGGGCTGGACAGGCTCTGGTGCATGAAGACGGCGGCATCGCGATCGAGCAGGCCGCGAATGCGGGGATCGTCCTGGCCGGCATCCCAGCGGCCGCGCGCCGCCGTGGTGTTGGAATCGCCCTCTGTATGCACAAGCTCGGATATCGCGGCCATCATCATCTCCGAAACGCGAATGAGGGAGCGTTGGCCGCTCCCTCTGTTTTCTGTCCGTCGGTCGCGCCTGGTCAGGACCAGGGCAGCGAAAATGTCTTCACATTGGTGTAGCTCTTCATCGCTTCGATGACGCCTTCCTTGTAGCCATTGCCCGAATCCTTGATGCCGCCGAAGGGCGACATCTCGATGCGGTAGCCCGGCACCTCCCAGATGTTGACCGTACCGACCTGCAAGCCGGCAATGTATTTCTGCATGCGGGGAAACGAGTTGGTGCAGACGCCCGACGACAAGCCGAAGGCGGTCGAGTTGGAGAGCGCGATCAGCGCCTCGTCGTCATCGGGCGCGCGCACGATCGGGATGATCGGCCCGAAGGTTTCTTCCATCACCAGTTCGGATTTATGCGGCACGCGGTCGACGACGATCGGCGGCAGCAATGCACCACGACGGCCGGGATTGTAGAGGATGTCGGCGCCTTGCTCAGCGGCCATGTGAACGCGGGTTTCGAAGAGTGCGGCTGCCTTCTCGTGCACAACGGTGCCGAGATCGGTGGAACGGTCCATCGGGTCGCCGAAGCGGATCTTCTTCGCCCGCTCCAGCACCAGCGGCACGAAACGATCGGCGACGCTTTCCTGGACCAGGATGCGCTTGACCGCCGTGCAGCGCTGGCCGGAGTTTTTCGTCGCTCCGGCCACTGCCAGGTCCGCCGCCTTTGCCAGATCCTCGTCGGAGAGATCATTGAGGATGATCAGCGGATCGTTGCCGCCGAGTTCCAGCACCTGGCGCTTGTAGCCGGCGGTGCGGGCGATCATCTTGCCGACCGGCACGCCGCCGGTGAAGGTGATCAGGTCGATGTTCTCGTTGGTGATCATTTCGTTGCCGATGTCGGCCGGCCATCCCGTCACCACCGACAGCATTTCCGGCGGCAGGCCAGCTTCATAAAGGATGTCGGCCAAAAGCAGCGCCGTCATCGGCGTCAGCTCGGTCGGCTTGACGACCACGCAATTGTTGGTGGCGATCGCCGGCGCCACCTTGTGCGAGACCATGTTGAGCGGGTGGTTGAAAGGCGTGATCGCCGAGATCGCCTTCAGCGGCTCGCGGGTGGTGAAGATCTTGCGCGCCTTGCCGTGCGGGGTGAGGTCGCAGGAGAAGATCTGGCCATCGTCCTGGATGCACATCTGCGCCGACAGCGTGAACACGTCATAGGCGCGGCCGACTTCGTAGAGCGAATCCGTCTTGGAGATACCGAGCTCGAGCGTGATGAGATCGGAAATTTCTTCCCGGCGCGACGCCAGTGCTTCCGCCGTGCGGAACAGGATCTGCTGGCGCTCGTAGCGGGTCAGCTTCGACCGGTAGCCGGCGGCGATCTCGAAAGCTTTTCGCGCATGCTCGGCACGGCCGGCTGGCACGGTGCCGATAACAGTGTCGTTCCAGGGGTAGCGCACCTCGACGATGCCGTCGGCATCGACCTTCTTGCCGGCGATACGCATCGGCTCGTGGCGAACTTTGATGGCAGGGTCAAGTTGGGTCATGTGAGTCTTCCCTGTGCTCAGTGAGCAACATTGATCTTTTGTCGGCTAGGTCATCGCGTTTCGGCTCCGGCTTCCCCCACTCCGTCGCCGCTTCGCGGCGCCACCTCTCCCCCCCTCCGGAGGGAGAGGAAAGCCAAGGCCGGCGAACTCAGCGCCCTTCCTCTCCCCCGTCGATCGGGGGAGAGGTGGCCCGAAGGGCCGGAGTGGGGGTCGACCAGCACCATCATGGACGGCTACACGCTGCTGGCGATCCAACTCACTCAGCCCGCCAGCGCCGCCGCCATCGTCGCGTAGTAGAAGGCGTCGAAATTGCGCAAGGTCGGCTCATTGGGCAGATCCGGCAGCACGCGGTTGACGATGAACGGTACCTTCTGCTCGGTCAGCCCGCCATGCGAGCGCAGCGGCTCGTTCAGCGCCGCCAGATCGTGGCGATGTTCTGATGTGCCGATCGTCTTGTTCTCGGTGGAGATCAGCACGATGTCGCCGATGCGGTCGGCCGGCAGTTCGAAGCGCTCGCAGGCATCAGGGCTGTCGACGACCAGCATGATGCCGTCGATCTTGGCCAGCCGCGCCATGATGCCGGCCTGATCAGCGCCATCAGGCAAATAGGCGGTGGCGAAAGAGCCGAGAGCGCCGTGATGCACCACATAGGGGTCGGTGATCGGCAGGATGACGCGGGCGGCGTCCTTGCCCAGCCATTCGTCGAGCAGGTCCTGGACGTAGACGACGTCGGGCGAACCGTCCGCCTTGTGCTTGGGCTTCATGCCATGGTCGGCGGTGACGACGATCGCCGCGCCCAGCGCATCGAGCTCGGTCAGGTACTTGTCGAACATTTCGTAGAAGGCATTGGCCTGCGGCACGCCGGGCGCATATTTGTGCTGCACATAATCGGTCGTCGTCAGGTACATGATGTCGGGGCGGAATTCCCTGAGCAGCTGAACGCCGGCGGCGAAGACGAATTCCGACAGTTCGGCCGAATAGACTTCCGGCACAGGCAGGCCGAAATGCTTCGAGGCATTGTCGATGCCGTGCTCGGCCACTGTCGTGGTGTCCGACTTTTCAGCCGAGAAGCACAGCGCGCGGCCTTCGTCGAAGGCGAGGCCCTTGCCGAGCAGCGCACGCAGCTTGTCCTTGGCGGTCACCACCGCGACCTTGGCGCCGGCATCGTAGAAGGCCTGGAAAATGGTCGGCGCGCGCAGGAAGCGCGGGTCGTTCATCATCACTTCCTTGCCGGTCTCGCGCTCGTAGAGATAGTTGCCGCAAATGCCGTGCACCGAGGGCGGGCGACCGGTGGCGATCGACAAATTGTTGGGGTTGGTGAAGCTCGGAATGACCGAGTGCGCAAAGCGCACCGTGCCCTTCTGCTTGATCCTGACCAAGGCCGGCATCAGCCCGGCCCTGATCGCCTCGTCAAGATAGGCCGGCTCGCAGCCGTCAAGGCAGATGGCGATGGCCGGCACGCGCGGCCAGGCGTAGGTGCGGCCATTGACCGCGACGTTGATGGAAGACATCTGGTTCATCAAGAATCCTCGAAATCGGCCGCTTCAGGCGGCGAGTTTGGCGCGCTCGGCGATTGCCGCCGCGGGTGGAGCGGCGGTGTCGACGCCCATTTCATCAAGCGATTGCGCCGCCGCCTCGACGACGCGGCGCATGACATGTTCGTCCATCTGGCCGATGCAGCCGACGCGGAAGGAATCCACGACCGTCAGCTTGCCGGGATAGATGATGAAGCCCTTGTCCTTCATCAGTTCGTAGAAACGATCGAAGGCGAAGTTGGCGTGGGCCGGGTTGAAGAAGGTGACGATGATCGGCGACAGCCAGCGGTCCCCAAGCAGCGTCTCGAAGCCGAGTTCGCGCATGCCCGCCACCATGACGTCGCGGTTCTTGACATAGCGGGCGCCACGGCCGACGACGCCACCTTCGGCCTCATGCTGGCGCAGCGCCTCCAGGAAGGCGGCGACGACATGCGTCGGCGGCGTGTAGCGCCACTGGCCGGTCTTGTTCATGTGCGCCCATTGCGCGTGAACGTCGAGCGACAGGGAATGGCTGCGCCCCTTGGCTGCTTCGAGTTCGCTCTTGCGGGCGATGATGAAGCCGAAGCCGGGCACGCCCTCGATGCATTTGTTGGCTGAGGACACCATCGCCTCGTAGCGGATTTCGTTGACGTCGAGCGCGACGGCGCCGAAGGCGCTCATGGAATCGACCAGCAGCTTGCGGCCCTTGGCATGGACGGCTTCGGCGATCTCGGCGACAGGGTTCAAAATGCCGGAACTGGTCTCGCAATGAATGGCGATGACATGCGTGATCGCAGGATCAGCCTCAAGCGCGGCCGCCACCTCGTCGCCGCGCGGCGGCAGGTAGTCGCCCTTGTCGATCAGCGTATAGGCGCGGCCGAGATACTGCATGGTCTGGGCGGCGCGCAGGCCGTAGGCGCCGTTGGCCAGCACCAGAACCTTGCCATCCCTGGGCACGAACGAGCCCAGCATCGCCTCGACGCAGAAGGAGCCGCTACCTTGCATCGGAACGCAGTCGAACTCGCCTTTCGTATCGCCGGTCAAAGCCAGCAGGCGGCGGCGCATGTCTGATGTCATGGCGCGGAAGTCACCGTCCCACGATCCCCAGTCGCGCAACATCGCCTGCTTGACCGAATAGGCCGTGGTGAGCGGCCCGGGGGTCAAAAGATAGGGCTCGCCCAGGGCCGGCCTGGCCAGCGGCTCGGCGGCAAATTTCGTCTCGGCGAGCATGATGTCCTCCGACAGGTCGCTGCTTTTTTGATGTGGCGCCATTGTTGGTCCGGACGACGTATTTGTAAAATCGTTATTTTGTATCGATGTATCGATTAGAACGATGACAAAACTGCATTGGACAGGCTGCATGCCACTCATGACACGGCCGTGAACATGGGAGCGTTCATCCCCAGACATCAGCGGAATCGTTTATTCCGTCCTTTTGGCTAGCCAGGCTTATGATAAGATGCAGGCGGCTTCGAGACCCGAAAGGCACGTAACATGCGCTATGTTCAGCTGCGAGCCTTTCATCAGGTGGCGATCTCCGGCGGCTTTTCGCGGGCGGCCGAAGCGCTGTTCCTGACCCAACCGGCGATATCGGACCAGGTGCGCAAACTTGAGGAAGAGTATGACGTGCTGCTGTTCAACCGGAACAAGAAGCAAGTCACGCTGACGCATTCCGGCCAGAAACTGCTCGAGATAACCCACCGCATGTTCGACACCGAGCAGCAGGCGCTCGAGCTCCTGACCGAGTCGCGCGCTTTGCGTTCCGGCACGCTGCGCATCGTCGCCGATGCGGCGCACCACCTGCTTCACATCCTCGGCAGCTTCCGGGCCCGCTATCCCGGCGTACAGGTCTCGGTGCGCGCCGGAAACACCGAGACGGTGATCAGCAGCCTCTACAGCTATGATGCCGACATCGGCGTGCTGGGCGAAGTGCCCGCCGGGCGAGATTTCGAGGTGCTGAAACTGAATTCGACCCCGATCATCGCCTTCACCTCGATCGACCATCCTTTGGCAGGGAAAAAATCGCTGACGCTCAAGCAACTCGCGCAGGAATCGCTGGTCATGCGCGAACGCGGCTCGAAGACGCGCCAGAAGCTCGAAGACCTGGCCGCGGCGTCGAAGGTCGAGCTCAGGCCGGTGATCGAGGCCGAGGGCCGCGAAGCCGTACGCGAGATCGTCGCCTCGGGCGCCGGCATCGGCTTTGTCTCGGCGGCCGAATTCGGCCAGGATTCGCGGCTCGTCCCGATCACCATCGATGCGCCCGAGACCTTGATGGACGAGGCGCTGATCTGCCTGCGCGAGCGCAGCGGCGGCAAGTTGGTGCGCGCCTTTCTCGACATGGCGCGCTCGATGTCGGCGGACTAGTTGAGCATGATCTTTTCCGAAAACCGGTTCCAACTTTTCGGGATCATGCTTTAAGCCGCGACCTTGATCTCCACTGCATCGGCTTTCACCCGCTCCGACTTCGGATCATAGGGGCTGCGCAAATGCGCGGTAACCGCATGGCGCACGCCGGCAAGATCGATCTCGAAACGGCCGTTGGCCAGGAATGAAGCATCGACGCCCGCTTCGTGCTCGATCAGCCCAAGGGCCACGGAGCGTCCCAGCGTATGGCCGTAGGCGGCCGACCGAACCTCGCCGACCGGCTTGCCGTCACGCAGGATCAGTTCGCCGCCCCACAGCGTCGGCTCGGCATCGTCAAGGGTGAACAGCACGACGCGCCTTGCCGGTGCCGCTGACGGCTTTGCCCCGACCAGCGCATCGCGACCGATGAAGCCGCCCGGCTTGTCCATCGCGACGGCAAAGCCAAGGCCTGCCTGCCACGGGTTGATGTCGGGCGTCAGTTCGCGACCCCAGGCGCGAAAACCCTTTTCGATGCGCAAGGCATCGAGCGCGTAGTAGCCGGCGTCGGCCAGGCCGAACTCGCGGCCGGCCTCATGCAGCGCCTCATAGACGCCGACCGCGAACTCGATCGGTACGATCAGTTCCCAGCCGAGCTCACCGACATAGGTCATGCGGTTGGCGTAGGCTGTGGCATAGCCAACATCGATTTCGCGGATGGTGGCGAAGGGGAAGCCGGCATTGGAAAGATCCGCCGAAGACAATTTGCCCAGGAGGTCGCGCGAACGCGGCCCCATCAACGCCAGCACCGCGTAAGCCGAGGTGATGTCGGTCAGAATGGCATGCGCGTCCGCCGGGATGTTCTTGACGATCCAGTCGGCGTCGTGGACGGCCTGTGCGGAGCCGGTGACGATGAGGAATTTCTCCGCGGCAAGCCGCATCACGGTGAGATCGCTTTCGTAACCGCCGCGCGCATTGAGCACGCCGGTGTAGACCGACGTGCCGACCGGCACATCGATGTCGCCGGCGCAGATCCGGTTCAGCGCCGTACAGGCGTCGCGCCCCTGGACAAGCAGTTTGGCGAAGGAGGTCTGGTCGAAGATGGCGACGGCTTCGCGCGTCGCTTTCATCTCGCGTTGCATCGCCTCGTGCCAGTTCTGGCGGCCGAAGGCATAGTCATTCCCGGCTGTCTCCCCTGGACCGGCAAACCAGTTGGCGCGCTCCCAACCCATCTTGGAGCCGAAGCACGCGCCCTTGGCGGCAAGCCGGTCGTAAAGCGGCGAACGGCGGAATGGCCGCGCGGTGTCCAGTTCGCGGTTCGGCCATGGCATGGCGTAATGAAGGCCGAGCGTCTCCTTGACCCGGTCATGCAGCCAGCGCGGATTGTTGTTGAACGAGGCGAAGCGCCTGATGTCGACCGGCCACAGATCCATGGTCGGCGCGCCGTTGACGATCCATTCGGCCAGTGCCCTGCCGGCGCCACCGGCACTGGCAATGCCCATCGAATTGAAGCCGGCGCCGACATAGAAATTCTTCAGCTCGGGCGCTTCGCCGAGGAGGAAATTATTGTCCGGCGTGAAGCTTTCGGGACCGTTGTAGAATTTCTTGACCTCGGCCTCGGCCAGTTGCGGCACCCGCACCAGCGCGTTCTCCATCAGGATCTCGAACTGGTCCCAATCATCCGGCAGCAGCGCGAACTCGAAATTTTCGGGAATGCCGTTCATGCCCCACGGCTTGGCATGCGGCTCGAAGCCGCCCATGACGAGGCCGCCGACCTCTTCCTTGAAATAGATGAAGCCATCGGGGTCGCGCATGACGGGCAGATCCGGATGCACGCCTTCTATTCGTCCAGTGACGATGTACATGTGCTCGGCCGAGTGAAGCGGCACCGACACGCCGCACATCAGCCCGACCTTGCGCGCCCATTGGCCGGCGCAGTTGACGACGATCTCGGCGGCGATGTCGCCATGGTCGGTCTCGACACCGCAAGCGACGCCGTTCCTGACGCTGATACCAGTGACCTTGACCCGCTCGAAGATTTTGGCGCCGCCGTTGCGCGCGCCCTTGGCCAGCGATTGCGTGAGATCGGTGGGATTGGCCTTGCCGTCTCCGGGCAGCCAGACAGCGCCGACGAGATCGTCCGTCGCCATGACAGGCCACAGATCGCCGGCCTCCCTGGGCGAGATGACGTCGATCTCTACGCCCTGAGCCCGCGCCGACGCAGCCGTGCGCTTCAGCACCGTCATGCGGTCGGCCGTGCGCGCAACAGACAGCGAGCCGCAATTCTTCCAGCCGGAGGCAAGACCGGTCTCGGCCTCCAGTTCGCTGTAGAGCTGCGTGGAATAGCGGATCAGGCTGGTCATGTTGGAATGGCTGCGCAACTGGCCGACAAGACCAGCCGCGTGCCAAGTGGTGCCGCCGCTGAGTTGCCCCTGTTCGAGCAGGACAACATCGGTCCAGCCGAGTTTTGTCAGATGGTAGGCGACCGAGCACCCAATGATGCCGCCGCCGACAATGACGATTCGAGCCTGGGTGGGAAATTCATGGGCCATGAGCGTTCCGCCATTTGAAGGATGGCCGGGACATTAGCACGAGAAAACCAAATATCAACCCATAAAGTCACAAAATATCACATCAAGCCGCGACGATGAGTTCTGGACCCTTTTGCGAAAGCGCTTCGGCAAGCGCCGGTTCGGGATTGGCGTCGACGATCACCCCGGCGGCACGTTCGAAGTTGGGAATCCTGAGCGGCGTCAGCTTGCCGAACTTGCTGGCGTCGAGCACGAAATAGGCCTTGCCGGCGAGGGCGACCATGCGGCCGCGCTGTTCGGCGCCGGCGCGGGTGAAGTCGGTCACCTCCCCGTCCGGCGACAGCGCGCCGCCGCCAAGAAAGGCGATGTCGACACGAAAGCGGGCCATCGCATCGAGCGTGTCGATGCCGACAGCCGCCTCCTCGCCGGGGTCGACTTCGCCGCCCAGCATATGCACGCGCATGCCGGGGACATGGCATAGATGCAGCGCTATCTTCAGGCTGGCCGTGCAGATGGTGAGGTCGCGCAGTTCCGATATGGCATGCGCGACGGCCAAAGTGGTGGTGCCGGAATCGAGAAAGACCACCATGCCATCCCTGACCAGCCTGGCGGCCGCCCTGCCGATCGCCGCTTTGCCGGCCGCATTTTCCTGGCTGCGCAAGCTCATCGACGGCTCGCTCGGCTCGAAGCGGGCGGCCCCGCCATGCACGATGCCGAGCCTGCCCTGGTCCGAAAGCAGCTTCAAATCGCGGCGGATGGTTTCGCGCGAGACATCGAAGAACCCGGCCAGTTCGGCGACGCTGACGGAGCCCTGGGCGCCCAGCCGCCGCAGGATCTCATCATGGCGGCGCGGGGCAAGGGCACGTGCCGGCAGGTGGCTGACGGGAGACATGGCGATCCTTATGTCGAGCGTTGATGTTGCAATATGTGGCAGCGAACCGCCCCGCTGGCAACCGCGCGCCATGGCATCGATCGCGGACGGCCCTGCCCCTCGGGCTCAGGATTTTCGCGACAGTCCGCCGCCGTCTATCGCATTGACGAGTGTGTCGCTGCCTTCGCGAAGATGCTGCCTCAGAACGCTCACGGCCTTCTTCTCGTCACGCCGCCGGCAAGCGGCCAGCAGATCGCGATGCTCGCTCTGAGAGCGGGTGCGGTAGTCGAGGTTCGACAGCAGGATGCGGACATAGCGGTCGGCCGCGTTGTGATGCGCCTCGATCAGGTCAAGCAAACGGCGGTTGCCGCAGGCATCGTAGAGCGACAGGTGAAAGGCCCTGTTCAGGGCGCCCCAGCGGCCCGCATTGCGCTCCGCGTCGATCTGGTCGAGCACCTGCTCGGCTTCTTCAAGCTTGGCGCCGGGCAGGGCCGGAACGGACAGCCGGAGCGCCTCGCATTCGAGCAATTCGCGCACCGCGTAGATTTCGGCGATCTCGGCACCGTCCATCCCGGCGACATGCGCGCCCTTCGTGGGATGAATGGAAACAATGCCTTCCGCCTCCAATTGGCGAAGCGCGTCGCGGATGGGCATGCGGCTGAAACCGAATTGCTCGGCCAGTTCATCCTGACGCAGCGTGGTGCCTGCCTTCAGCGATCCGCTGGCTATAGCCTCGCGCAGGACATTGGCGACCTGTTCCGCCACCGTCTGCGGCCTCTCGATCAGGCCTTCCATAAATCCGCGCAATCGATGCTCCCATGCCACGCGATCGCCAGCCTAGTGGAAAACATCCGGCGATATAAGTATCCCCGTGTACGAGAGCGGTTTGGTTTCTGGCCGAAGAGCGACACGAGAAGCTGTCGATGGCTGGGTCCGCCCGGTTTGGTCCGGGCGGAGAAATCACGTCAGTCAATCGACCTTCACGGCGACCACCGCGGCGCAGTCGCCGGCCTTGACCAGTCCAGGGAAATGCCGTGCCGCCAGCATGCCCGACATTTTCGCCCGGATCTCCCGCGGAGCAACGCCGGTGCGGCCGGTGGAATGGATGCGGGCCAGTACCGCGCCTTCTTCGACGGGCTCACCAAGATCGACCATGGTTTCGATCATGCCGTCGTCCTCGGCAAAGCAGAAGCAATCTCCCGAGGGCATGTCCAGCCACTGGGTTTTGCCCGTCTCGACCGCCCCGGCGACGACACCGGCGTGACGCAACACGTTGAGGATGCCGCGCCGGGCGATCCGCACCGTTTCGGCTCGCGATGTGCCGCCGCCGCCGAGCTCGGTGGTAACGAAGACCTTGCCCATCTCTTCGGCCGCCGTGTCATACATGCCGATCGCATCGATCTCGGTCATGCGCATCGAGAACGGCGCCGAGAATGCCGCCACCGCCGCAAAGGCTTTCTGCTCCTGTGCCTTGTCGGGCAAGGTGTGAGCAGCGCAAAACGGCACGAAATCCAGCGTCCTGCCACCGGAATGGAAGTCGAAGACGATGTCGGCGCGGGGAAGCAACTCGCGTTGGAAATAATCGGCGATCTTCTGCGTCACCGTACCGTCCGGCCGGCCGGGAAAGCTGCGGTTCATGTTGCCCTTGTCGATCGGCGAGGTGCGCGTGCCGGCCCGAAAAGCCGGATAGTTCATCGCCGGCACGATGATCACCGTGCCGCTGACCTGGCTGGGATCGAGCGTTCGGGCGAGTTCGTAGAGCGCCAGCGGCCCCTCATACTCGTCACCATGGTTGCCGCCGGTCAGCAGTGCCGCCGGCCCCTTGCCGTTGCGGATGACGCAGATCGGGATCATCACCGAGCCCCAGGCCGAGTCGTCGCGGCTATAGGGCAAGCGCAGGAAACCATGCTGGACGCCGTCGCGATCGAAATCGACGGTCGGCGCGATCGGCGACGGGCGATGACTGGACATCGGGCTCAATCCTTCACCACCAGCTTGCGCGGCACATTGGCCAGGCACTCCACACCGGTTTCGGTGATCAGGATGGACTCGGTGATCTCCAGCCCCATTGTCTCCAGCCAAAGGCCGGTCATGAAATGGAAGGTCATGCCGGGCTTGAGCTCGGTGCGGTCGCCGGGACGCAGGCTCATGGTGCGTTCGCCCCAGTCCGGCGGATAGGAAATACCGATCGGATAGCCGGTGCGGTTGTCCTTGACGATGCCGTATTTCTTCAGGACGGCAAAGAAGGCGTTGGCGATGTCCTCGCATGTGTTGCCCGGCCTGGCGGCGGCAAGACCTGCTTCCATGCCTTCCAGCGTCGCCTTCTCGGCATCGAGGAATTCCTGCGTCGGTTTGCCGAGGAAGACGGTGCGCGACAGCGGGCAGTGGTACCTGTTGTAGCAGCCGGCGATCTCGAAGAAGGTGCCCTCGCCCCGCTTCATCGGCTTGTCGTCCCAGGTCAGGTGCGGCGCCGAGGCGTCCGCGCCTGACGGCAGCAGCGGCACGATCGCGGGGTAATCGCCGCCGATGCCGTCGACGCCGCGCGTGCCGGCATCGTAGATCTCGGCGACGAGATCGCATTTGCGCATGCCGACCTCTATTCTGTCGAAGATGCGCTGGTGCATCGCCTCGACGATGCGGGCGGCCTTGCGCATATAGTCGATCTCGGTCGGGCTCTTCACCGCGCGCTGCCAGTTGACCAGCGCGGTGGCGTCGACGAAGCGGGCGTTGGGCAGATGCTTCTGCAAAGAGGCGAAGGCGGCGGCGGAGAACCAGTAATTGTCCATCTCGACGCCGACGACAAGCTTGCCCCAGCCGCGATCGCTCAGCACGCTGGACAGGAAGTCCATCGGGTGGCGTTCTGTCGACTGCACATAGTGGTCGGCATAGCCGACGATGTTGTCATGCGCGAGATAAGCAGTGCGCTTGGCGCCGTTGGCGTCCTGGCCACGGCCATACCAGACCGGCTCGCCCGACGGCGGCACGATGACCGCCTGATGCACATAGAAGGACCAGCCGTCATATCCAGTCAGCCAGGCCATGTTGGATGGATCGCTGATAACAAGGAGATCGACGCCTTTGGCTTCCATCGCCTTGCGCGTCTTGGCGAGGCGATCCGCGTATTCGCTTCGCGAGAATTTCAGGTTCGGCTGCATTTTGTTGGTCCTCGTTTGTTGGGCCTGGAACCCGCTTCAACTTCGTTGAATCTGTCTCCAGGTATTGTTTTGTCGGAGCACGATCTGGTCGGAAAACCGGTTGCCACTTTTCCGGATCATGCTCCCGCGGCCAGGATCAGCTTTCGAAAATGGTTCCGGCATTGGCCGCCAGCGCGCGGTCGCGGGCGAGCGTGGCGATCGCAGTGTCCTGCACGCCGGTGCCGGTCAGGTCAGCGATGGTGATGTCGCTGGCCGAGCGCCTACCGTGTTTTTCGCCGGCGATGATCTGGCCAAGTTCGGTGACCTCGGCATCGGCTGCCATCACGCCGGCGGCGATGGCATGGTGCAGTTCGCCCAGCCGCCGTGTCTGCTTCGCGCTGTCGGCGACATAGAGATCGGCCATGCGCAGGATGGCAGGCGCGATCTCGTTCTTGTGCTCGGCATCCGAGCCCATGGCGGTGATGTGCTGGCCAGCCGAGACAAACCCAGCCTTGATCAGCGGCTCGGTCGACGGCGTGGTGGTGACGATGATGTCGGCGCCGGCGACAGCGTTGGCCGCGTCGGGTTCGTGGCGCACGTCGATGCCGAGCCGTTCGCGCAAGGTGGCCGCGGCCGCCTCCGCCTTGGCGGCATCGCGCGCCCAGATGCGGGCCTGCGTGATCGGCCGCACCAGCATCAGGGCTTCGAGCTGCAGCCCGGCCTGGACGCCGGCGCCGAAGATCGCGGCGACGGACGAGTCCTCTCGCGACAGGTGTTTGGCCGCGACGGCGCCGGCGGCGGCGGTGCGGACGTCGGTGAGATAGCCATTGTCGAGCAGCAAGGCGTCGACCACACCGGTCTTTGCCGAAAGCAGCACCATCATGCCGCCACCGCTTGGCAGACCGAGCTTTGGATTGTCGAAGAAGCCGGAACTGATCTTGACGGCGAAGCCGTCGATACCGGGTACATAGGCGGACTTCACGTCGACCTCGCCGCGATGCTCGGCGATGTCGAGGCGCAGGATCGGCGGCATGGCCACCGGCAATGTTGCCAGCGCGCGGAAAGCATTCTCGACGCAAGCGACGGCGTCGAGATCGAGCGTCACGATCGTGCGCAGTTCAGCTTCGGTGAGGATGGTCATCCTGCTCATGCGGCGCGCTCCGAAATCGATGGCATTTCCCCGCAGACGATCTTCCTGTGCAGTTCCATGTCGATGTTGCGGCCGGAAAGCAGAACCACCACCGGCCCCTCCGCCCTGACCTTGCCGGCGAGCAGCGCCGCGATGCCTACCGCACCTGCTCCTTCGACGATCTCGCGTTCCAGTTCATAGGCATGGCGAATGCCGGCGGCGATTTCGTCCTCACTGAGCAGGACGACATCGTCGAGCAGGTCTCGGCTCATGGCGAAGGTCAGCCGGTTGTCGAGGCCGACGCCCCCGCCGAGCGAATCCGCCAGCGTCGGCAGTTCCTCCACCAAGACGGGACGGCCCGCATCGAGGCTGGCCTTCATCGCGGCGCCGCGCGCCATCGACACGCCGACTATCTTTGTGCCGGGGCTAACGCCTTTGATTGCGGCCGCTACACCCGAGGCCAGCCCACCTCCGGAGAGTTGCACCAGCACCAGAGCGGCATCCGGGACCTGCTCGATCATCTCCAACCCGAGCGTGCCTTGCCCGGCGATGATCGCGGGATGGTCGAAGGGCGGCAGCATGACAAGCCCCTCCTCCGTCACCAGCCGCTCGACCTCCTGCTGGGCATCGTCCTGGCTGTTGCCGACAATACGGACTTCCGCGCCGAGGCGGCGGATTTCGTCCAGCTTGTTCTTGAGTACCAGTCGAGACATGCAGATCACCGCACGCATGCCCTCGAGCTTCGCCGCGTGGGCCAGCGCACGGCCATGATTGCCGGTCGATGCCGCGACGACGCCGCGCGCCTTCTCCTCGGCATCAAGCGATGCAACGGCGTTGGATGCACCGCGCAATTTGAAACTGCCGGTGGTCTGGCGATGCTCGAGCTTGAGATGAACCGGCACGCCCAGCCGTTCGGAAAGACTCGCCGAAAGCACGATCGATGTGCGCTCGACCTTGCCGGCAATTCGCTCGCGCGCGGCACGGATATCGCCAAGGGTCACTGTCGCCATGGTCGTCAGCCGCACGGCAAGGGCAGCGTCATCAGACTGCCGAATTCGGGATGGGCTGTCTCATCGCTGCAAAGGCGCAGACAGTACCAGGCGGTCGCCTGGTTGCTGGTCACCACCGGGCGGCCGATCGCCTGTTCCATGCCGGTGACCGCGAGCGCAGCGCGCAGCGCCGTGCAGGACACGAACAGCGCATCGGCCTGCGGATGCATTGCCTGGCGTGCGAGGTCGACAAGCGCTGCCGGGGCAATGCGCGCCATCTCGCGGTCATCCTCGAAGCCGAGACAGGTAAAGCCTAGGATGTCGAAGCCGCGTTCGGCGAAATAGGTCGCCATCGGCCTGGCGGTTTCCATGGTGTAGGGCGTGAGGATGCTGATCCAGCGCACGCCGAACGCGTTCAGCCCGCGCACGCCGGCCATTGTTGGCGTGACGACGGGCACGCCTGGCTTGGCGGCCTGGATCGCCGTCTCGATCTCGGCATCGCCAATCACCACCGAGGCCGACGTGCAAGAATAGCAGACGGCGTCGAGCGGCTCGTCAGGCAGGATCAAGGCCGCGCCCGCCGTCAGCGCCGGCTGCATCTTGCGCAAGTTCTCAGGCGTCGTCGGATTGGCATAGGGGATGCGCGCGACATAGACGCCAATCCGTTCGCTCGCCACCATGCGGCGAAAATCCGGCTCGGTCGTATGGTCCGTGGCAAGGATGATGAGGCCGACGCGCCGCTCCAGCGGACGCTCATCGAGCGCTGGCCGGTTGGGCACAAGCTTGATCTGCGGCAAGGGCTTCATCTTTTATCTTTCGATCTTGCCGTAACGGCGTTCCAGCCAGCGCAGCAGCACGACCGAGATCAGGCTGATGGCGAGGAAGAAGGCGCCGACAAGCGTGATCGGCTCAAGGTAGCGATAATAGGTGTTGGCGACGCTTTTTGCCTGGTTCATCAGTTCCAGCACGGTGATCGCCGAGAGCAGCGGCGTCTCCTTGAACATGGCGATGAAGTAGTTGGCCAATGCCGGGATCATCGGCGGAATGGCCTGCGGGATGATGATGTGGGACCAGGTCTGCCGGGCGCTGAGATTGCACGCCTTGGCGGCTTCCCACTGGCCACGCGGCACATTGTCGATGCCGGCGCGGTAGACCTCCGCCGTGTAGGTGCCGTAATGCAGCCCGAGCCCGATGACGCCGGCGACCAGCGGCGGCAGCAGGATGCCGATGTCGGGCAGCACATAGAAGATGAAATAGAGCTGCACCAGGAGCGGTGTGCCGCGGATGAATTCGGCCACCCAGCCGACAGTGCGCGACACCGCCTTGTTGGGCGAGCGGCGCGCCAGCGCGATGCCCAAGCCGACGATCGCCGCCAGCACCGAACCGAGCAACGTCGCCAGGATGGTGATCTTCACCCCCTGGATCAACGTCGGCAGGATCTGCCGGACAAAATCCCAATCCCAATCCATCAGCGGACCCAATTCATCAGGAATGCGCTGGCCATCAGACGCGCACTCCGTCGAGGCCGCGCGCCATGCGGCGTTCCAGCGAGCGCACACCCCACGAGATGAGCAACGCCAGGATGAAATAGATGACGAGAATGGTGGTGAATGGCACCATAGTGTTGCCGGTCTGGGCGCGCACCACCTGCGCCTGGAAGGTCAGGTCGGCGAGCGAGATCAGCGAGACGACCGATGTCGCCTTGAGCAGCTCGATCGCATTGTTGCCGAAGGTCGGCAGCATCACCAGAAACGCTTGCGGCAGGATGACATGGCGCATGCCTTGCCAGCGGCCCAGATTGAGCGCGATGCAGGCCTCATGCTGTTCGCCGCCGATCGATTGCACGGCGCCGCGCACCACCTCCGCGGCATAGGCGCCGACATTCAAGCCCAGCGCCAAGACGCCGGCCTGCAGCGGGGTCAGCTCGAAACCCACCAGCGGCAACACGAAATAGGCGAAAAACAGCTGCACGAAGATCGAGGTGCCACGGAAGAATTCGATATAGGCCGTTGCCAGGGCCCGCAGCACGAAGAAGCGCGATAGGCGCCCCATGCCAGCGAGAAAGGCCATGATCAGGGCAAGCACCGACCCCATCAGCGTCAGCTCGATGGTGACAAGCGCTCCCTGCAATATCAGGCCGAAATAGCCGGACCACTGGGTCATCTGGGTTCCAACGTTGGCGGTTAGCTTCCTTCTCCCCGTTCAACGGGGAGAAGATGCCGACAGGCAGATGAGGGGCAGTGCCAGCGTAAGCAAAGCTTGTGCTGCCCCTCATCCGGCCCTTCGGGCCACCTTCTCCCCGTTCACGGGGAGAAGGAAAAAGGAAGCGCTACTTCGCGGCGCAGAGCTTGTCGCGTGTGGTCGACATCGCCGCCGCCGCGGAGAAACCGTAGGGCTCGATGATCTTGGCGAACTCGCCCGACTTCTTCATCTTGGCGAGTTCGACGTCGAAGGCGTCGCGCATCGCCTCGTCGCCCTTCTTGAAGGCGGCGCCGTCGCAATAGACCGGCGCACCCTGCACCGGGGCGATGACTTCGAGGTTCGGATCGGCGGCCTTCTTCATCAGATCATTGATCGAGAGCACGGGCAGCGAATAGGCGTCGATACGGCCGTCCTGCACCATCTTCAGGCCGCTCTGGCCGTCCGGCACGACGATGACACGTTCACGCGGCACGCCGGCGTTGAGCGCCAGCTTCTCCTCGGTGCCGCCGCCCGGCGCGCCTATGGTGGCGGACGTGTCCTTGGCGACATCCTCGTAGCTCTTGAAGCCTTTCGGATTGCCTTTCTTCACCAGCATCGCCTCGGCGTCGCACAGAACCGGCTCCGAATAGGCAACCGCCGCGCAGCGCTCCGGCTTCATGAACAGGCCGGCGGTGACGACGTCGAAGCGGCCGGCCTGCAAGCCGGGGATCATGGCGCCGTATTCCGAGATCGAGGCGACGACGTCGGCGACGCCAAGCCGCTTGAAGATTTCGCGCGCCACATCGGGCGCGGCACCCGAAACCTTGCCGTCGGCGGCGACCGCCGTATAGGGCGGCTCATTGGCGATGGCGAGGCGGGCGAAGCCCTGCGACTTTAGCTGCTCGAGCTTCTTGTCCGCGGCCGAGCCTACGCTCGATGTCGCGAGCACCGCCGCAATTGCAAGGCCGGCGACGCCAGCCAAAATGCCAAGTTTCTTCATTGTTCCCAACTCCTTGTTTCTCTTCTTGGTTTGCCTGTGGGCGGTTCGCACGCCCCGCATGGCGGTCAGACACGGTGTCCGGCCGCGATGATCTTCTTCAGGAACCCTTGCGTGCGTTCCTGCTTGGGATTGCGGAAAATCTCGTCGGGCTTGCCTTCCTCGACTATTCGGCCGCGATCGAAGAACAGCACCCGGTCGGCGAAGTCGTGGGCGAAACCCATCTCGTGGGTGACCAGCAGCATGGTCATGTCTGTCTCGGCGCAGAGCCGCCACAAGACGTTGAGCACTTCCTCGACCAGTTCCGGGTCGAGTGCCGATGTCACCTCGTCGAACAGCATGATCTTCGGCTGCAAAGCGAGCGCGCGGGCGATCGCCACGCGCTGCTTCTGGCCGCCTGATAGCTTCGCCGGCATCGCCTTGGCCTTGTCGGCCATGCCGACCATGTCGAGCAGTTCCATCGCGCGTTTTTCGGCGGCGGCGCGCGGTGTGCCCTTGGTCAGCATCGGGGCCAGCGTCACATTGTCGATGACGCTCTTGTGCGGAAACAGGTTGAACAGCTGGAAGACCATGCCGGTCTTCTGGCGCATTTTTGCCAGATGCCGCTCGTCGGCCGGCAGCAGCTGGCCGTTGCGCTCCATGTGGTAGAGCTGCTCGCCGTCGATCTGGATGTGGCCGCCGTCGATGCGCTCCAGCGTCATCAGGATGCGCAGGATCGTGGTCTTGCCCGAGCCAGAGGGGCCGATCAGCGCCAGCTTCTCGCGCGGCATGACCTGCATGGACAAGCCGTCCAGCACCTTGAAGGCGCCGAAGCTCTTCGAGATGGCGTCGACCTTGATGATGGGCGCGGTTGCGGACAAATGAATTTCCCCGTGCTGGAGAAGCCTGTGCCCTTAACGATGGGGAACACGCCAAATCATGTCAATTGGTAAAATAATATCATGACAATTATTCTGATTGCGCACATTTTCCGGTCAATCGCAGCTGGCTTTTTGGGCACCGTTGCCCCAGAACCACCTGGCGATAGTGATTGGCGCGCTCAGATTGCGAGCAGCAGATGCTCCGGATCGCCAAGCAAGAGCTTGGTGACAACGCCGAGACCGGCGCGCAGTTCCCCTTCGGTGGTCGAACCCAGCGAGATGCGCACTGCCGGATGCCAGGGCGCATCCGATATGCGGAACGAGGTGCCCGGGGCTATGGCCACGCCTTGCAACCGAGCTTGGGCGACAAAGCTCTCCTCGGAACGGTCGGCCGGCAGTTGCAGCCAGATATGCAATCCGTCGCGACGGGCACGGTAGTCGACGCCGGCCAGTACCTCGCCAGCGATATCCTGCCGGCGACGCAACGCCGCGCGCTGCCAGCGCACCAGCTCCATCGCGGTGCCGTCGGTTACCCATTTGGTGGCGATCTCGGCCACCATTGGTGTCGCCATCCAGTTCGAGACGAGATGCCGGTTGGCGACGGCCGCAACGTAACGGTCGGGCGCGGCGAGATAACCTATGCGCAGGCCGGGCACGGTGATCTTGGTGAAGGAGGTGACGTAGAGCGTCCGCTCCGGCGCGAAAGCAGCGACCGGCGGCGGTCGATCCTCGACCAGGGGACCGAGCACATCGTTCTCGATGATGGCGATGTCATGCTTGCGCGCCACCGCCGCGATCTGCTCACGGCGCGCCCCATCCATGAGCGTTGCCGTGGGATTGATCACCGAAGGCTGCACGAATACGGCGCGGATATCGGACAGCCGGCAGGCCTCGTCCAGCGCTTCCGGAATCAGGCCGTTTTCGTCGATCGGCAGGCCTTCGAGGTTGAAACCGAGATAGCGGGCGAGCGGCACCAGCGTGTGATGGCCTATCGCCTCGGTGGCAACGGTGGAGCCCGGTGGCGCGACGCTCATCAGCGCCACCGTCATGCCGGCGGTGGCGCCATTGGTCAGGCTGATGTTCTGCGCGGAGGCTTCGAGGCCGCACAGTTTCAGCCATTCGACCGCCACGGCGCGGTGGCGCGGGAACACCATGTTTGGCCGGAACGACAGTGCCGAACTCGACGGCAGGTTTTCGGCAAGCCAGCCCAGCGCCTGCTTCATCCGCTCCAGGTGCATCGGCTCGCAGACCGGTTTCAGGATCGAGAGGTCGATGACCTCACCGAGGCGCTCGGGCAGATAGGGCGGGTCCGGCTCGCGGCGCTGTGTCTGGACGAAGCTGCCGCGCCCGATCTCGCCCGAAATCAGGCCGCGGCGGATCAATTCCTCATAGGCCCGGCTGACCGTTTGCACCGAGAGCTTGAGATCGTCCGCCAGCCGGCGATGCGTCGGCAGCCTCGCGCCATTGGCCAGGCGTCCGTCATGGATGGCGCGCGCGAACTGGTCGGCCAATGATTGATAGGCTGGCCGGCGGATAAGCGCGGGATCGGGTTGCCACAATGTCATGACTTATTAGAGATCGAAATCAGTGCAATTGACAATCGAAATAATGCGCCCTCATGGTAGGATGGACGAAAAAGTGGGCGCTGATGACTGCTGCGAAACTCGACCCGATCGATCTCAAAATCCTCGACGCCATCCAGCGTGACGGACGCATCACCAAGCTGGCGCTGGCCGAGCAGGTCGGGCTGTCGCCGACGCCGTGCTGGATGCGGCTGCGCAAGCTGGAAAAAGCCGGCATCGTCTCGGGCTATCACGCCCGCATCGCCATGCGCGTCGTGGCGCCTGTCGCCACAGTGCTGATGGAGGTGACGCTGGCCAGCCACCGTCAGGCCGATTTCGACCGCTTCGAGCGCGTCATCCGCGATATCCCCGAGATCGTCGCCTGCTGGTCGGTGGGTGGCGGCGTTGACTATGTGCTGAAGGTGATGGCGCGCGACATCGACGCCTATCAGCGGCTGGTCGACGGCTTGCTCGATCGCGAGATCGGCATCGACCGCTACTTCACCTACATCGTCATCAAGACGGTGAAGGATGATATCGCTCTGCCCATTGCGGACCTGTTGCCGGCATCGGCATAGCGCCGGAGAAACGGGCTGCCCTCACGGCGCAATAGAGAGATTCTCTCTCTGATCAGGCGCCCAAACAGCCTCTCTGTCTGCCGGTGAAGGATAGTCTCCTCGCATCAAACCGACCGGGAGGCTTCGACCATGTCCGCGCATTTCGCCCGCTCGCATCGCCACGAAGCGCTCGACCGGCTCGCCGACCGCCGGCTGCTGCGCGAACTCGCTTACGTCGACGGCCATTGGACGGCGAGCGATGCGGCCGAGAGTTTCGAGGTCACCGATCCGGCGACCGGCACCACCGTCGCCTTCGTCGCAGCACTCGACAGCCGTCAGACGACAAAGGCCATTGACGCCGCGGCGCGCGCCTTTCCGGCCTGGCGGACGCTGTTGCCGCAGGAGCGCTCGAAAATCCTGCGAAAATGGTTCGAGCTGATCATCGCCGCCAAGGCTGATCTGGCTCTGCTGATGACGCTTGAGCAGGGCAAGCCGGTCAAAGAGTCGCTCGGCGAAATCGACTACGCCGCCTCCTTCATCGAATGGTATGCCGAGGAAGCGAAGCGCCTCAACGCCGAGAGCGTCACCAGCCATCTGCCGAACGCGGAAATGATGGTGCGGCGCGAACCGCTCGGTGTCGTCGGCGTGGTCACGCCGTGGAATTTTCCGTCGGCCATGTTGACCCGCAAGGCGGCGGCGGCGCTTGCCGCCGGCTGCACCATCGTCGCGCATCCCTCCTCGGAGACGCCACTTTCGGCGCTGGCGCTGGCCGAACTCGGCGAGCGCGCCGGGTTGCCGGCCGGCGTCTTCAACATCGTCACAGGCAAGGCCGCGACGATCGTTGGACGCATGTGCGAAGATCCGCGCGTGCGGGCCATGAGTTTTACGGGCTCGACCGAGATCGGCCGGCTGATCGCCGCGCAAAGTGCGCCGACGATGAAGCGGCTGGTCATGGAACTCGGCGGCCACGCGCCGCTGATCGTCTTTGCCGATGCCGATATCGACAAAGCGGTGACCATTGCCGTCGACGCCAAATTCGCCACATCAGGCCAGGATTGCCTGGCCGCCAACCGCATCTATGTCCAGCGTCCGCTCTACGACCGCTTCTGCGCCGCATTTGCCAAGCGCATAGACGCGCTGCGGACCGGCAATGGCCTCGGCGATGACATCGACATCGGGCCGCTAATGCATGAGCGTGCTGTCAAGAAGGTCGAAGAGCAGGTCGCTGACGCCATGGCTCTTGGCGCGCGCTGCCTTGCCGGCTGCAAGCGGCATCAGGCCGGGCCGCTGTTCTACCAGCCGACACTGCTCGCCGACGTCGCCGACGAAGCGCTGATCATGCGCGAGGAGACCTTTGGTCCGGTCGCCGCCGTCACATCCTTCGACGACGAGGACGAGGTGATCGCCCGCGCCAATGCGACCGAATATGGCCTCGTCGCCTATGTCGTGACCGAGAATGGCGCGCGTCAGCAGCGCATGGGTCGCGCGCTCGACTACGGCATGGTCGCCATCAACCGTGTGAAGATCACCGGCGCGCCGATCCCCTTCGGCGGCGTCAAGCAGTCCGGCATCGGCCGCGAAGGCTCGCGCCACGGCTTGGAGGCCTTCACTGATCTCAAATATCTATGCCTCGACGTGGCTTAGGCCACCCTGGAATTTTCAAGGAGTAAAAGAATGCTCGATCAGTCCAACGAACTCGCCGCCTGGGATCGCGACCATTTCTTCCATCCCTCGACCCACATGGGCACGCACGCTCGCGGTGAATCGCCGACAAGGATCATGGCCGGCGGCGAAGGCGTCACCGTCTGGGACAACAACGGCAGGAAGAGCATCGATGCCTTCGCCGGCCTCTATTGCGTCAATGTCGGCTATGGCCGCCAGAAGATCGCTGACGCCATCGCCACGCAGGCAAAGAACCTCGCCTATTACCACGCCTATGTCGGGCACGGCACCGAGGCCTCGATCACATTGGCGAAGATGATCATCGACCGCGCGCCGAAGGGCATGTCGAGGGTCTATTTCGGCCTGTCCGGTTCGGATGCCAACGAAACCAACATCAAGCTGATCTGGTACTACAACAATGTGCTGGGCCGGCCGGAGAAGAAGAAGATCATCTCGCGCTGGCGCGGCTATCACGGCTCGGGCGTGATGACGGGATCGCTGACGGGGCTGGACCTCTTCCACAATGCCTTCGACCTGCCCCGCGCGCCGATCCTGCACACCGAGGCGCCCTATTATTTCCGCCGCGCCGACCGCTCGATGAGCGAGGAACAGTTCTCGCAGCATTGCGCCGACAAGCTGGAGGAGATGATCCTCGCCGAAGGGCCTGAAACCGTCGCCGCCTTCATCGGCGAGCCAATCCTCGGCACTGGCGGCATCGTGCCGCCGCCTGCCGGCTATTGGGAGAAAATCCAGGCGGTGCTGAAAAAGTACGACGTGCTGCTGGTCGCCGACGAAGTGGTGACGGGCTTCGGCCGGTTGGGCACCATGTTCGGCTCCGACCATTACGGCATCAAGCCCGACCTGATCACCATCGCCAAGGGCCTGACCTCGGCCTACGCGCCGCTATCGGGCGTCATCGTCGCCGACAAGATGTGGCAGGTTCTGGTGCAGGGTTCCGACAAGCTCGGCTCGCTTGGCCATGGCTGGACCTATTCGGCGCATCCGATCTGCGTCGCAGCCGGCGTCGCCAATCTCGAGCTAATCGATGAGATGGACCTGGTGCGGAATGCCGGCGAGACCGGCGCTTATTTCCGTGCCGAACTGGCCAAGGCCGTCGGCGGCCACAAACACGTCGGCGAGGTGCGCGGCGACGGTATGCTGGCGGCGGTGGAATTCGTCAGGGATCGCGACGACCGTGTCTTCTTCGATCCTTCGCTCAAGATCGGACCGCAGGTCGCCACGGCCCTTGCCGCCAGCGGCGTCATCGGCCGCGCCATGCCGCAGGGCGACATACTTGGCTTCGCGCCGCCGCTGTGCCTGACCCGCGAGGAGGCCGACATCGTGGTGGCCAAGACCGCCGATGCCGTGAACAGCGTATTCGCCAATCTCTGAGACCGACCCATGAATGCCATGACCAAAACCCTCCCCGCCACCATGGCCGCCGTGCTGCTCACCGGGCATGGCGGACCTGAAAAACTCGTCTACCGCACCGATGTCAAAGTGCCTGCCCCCGCTTCAGGTGAAGTGCTCATAAGGGTCAGCGCTTGCGGGATGAACAACACCGATGTCTGGGTGCGCCAGGGCGCCTATGGTACCGAGGAGGATGCGGGCGCGGTGTCGACCTGGCGAAGGCAGGGCAATACGCTGACCTTCCCGCGCATCCAGGGCACCGACACTGTCGGCACCATCGCCGCCGTCGGCGAAGGTGTATCACCGGACCGTATCGGCGAACGGGTGATGGTCGATTTCTCCATCTACAACCGCGACGACGATTCACTCGCCGACATCGACTATATGGGCCACGGCCGCGATGGCGGTTATGCCGAGTATCAGGCCGTGCCAGCCGACAACGCGCATGTCGTCGACACGGAGATGAGCGACGTCGAACTCGCCACCTTCTGCTGCGCTTATCTCACCGGCGAACAGATGCTGGAACGCGCCGGCTTGAAGGCTGGCGAGCGCGTGCTGGTCACCGGCGCCTCGGGCGGCGTCGGTTCCGGCATCGTGCAACTGGCGCGGGCGCGTGGCGCCATTCCCTATGCGGTCGCCGGCAAGGGCAAGGAACAGGCCGTACTCGACATCGGCGCCGAGGCGGTCATCACCCGTGGCGTCGCGGACCTGCCGCAAGCCGTGACCGAAGCGACCGGCGGCCAGCCGATCGACGTGGTCGCCGATCTCGTCGGCGGCGCGATCTTCAACGACCTGCTGCGCATCCTGCGACCCGAGGGCCGCTATACCACGGCCGGCGCGATTGCAGGCCCGGTCGTCCAGCTCGACCTCAGGACCATGTATCTCAAGCAGCTGCAACTGCATGGTTCGAGCCAGGGCACGCGTGCCGATTTCCGTCGCATCGTTCGCTACATCGAGGGGGGCAGGATCAGACCGTTGGTCGGTGGCGTCTACAAGCTCTCCGATTTCCACCACGCGCAGGCCGATTTCGTCGCAAAGGATTTTGTCGGCAAGCTGGTGGTGGTGCCGGACGCTGTCGCAGAGCGATCGGCGTAATCGCAAAATCCTGGTCCCTTCGCCTGCCTTCTCATCGCTGCCATAATGGGAATGGCTTGCAGTCCAGCCGGCATGCCGCCACAAATGGTGACGCCCGCCGCGCCGCTGGTCCGGGCCTCTGGTCACGGGATACAGGCGAGACATGACAGCCCGAATGATACTGCTCGACGCCAAGCCGCTTGGCGCGGCTGACGTCGCCGAGATCTCGCGGCGCAATGCGCGGCTGATGCTGGGCGAGGAGGCGATGCGGCGCATCCGGGCGAGCCGCGCGCTGATCGAGCACCTCACCGGGCTCGGCAAGCCGATGTACGGCGTCACGACAGGCCTCGGCGCCTGTGTCGACACGCCGCTCGCGCAGGCCGATCTCATCGCCTTCCAGCACAGCGTGCCGCTCAGCCACAGCATGGGCATCGGCCCTGCCCTTCCGACCGAGGCGGTGCGGGCGCTGATGACCGCGCGCATTTCGGGCATGGCCGCCGGCGGCACCGGCACTTCCGAACGCGTGGTGATGGGCCTTGTGGCGGCGCTCAACGCCGGCGTCCATCCGGTGATCCCCACCTGGGGATCGATCGGCGCGGCGGACCTTGCCCATCTTGGCCACATGGCGCGAGCGCTGCGCGGCGACGGCGAGACGGAGTTCCAAGGCAGGATCATGCCGTCGGGCGAGGCGCTGGCGCTGGCCGGGCTCGAACCGCTTGACCTGCGCGAGAAGGACGGCCACGCCATCATCGTCGCCAACAGCCTGTCGACGGGCACCGCGTGCCTGTGTCTCGAGGATGTCGCGCATCTCATCGATTGGGCGCTGGCCGCGGTGGCGCTCAACTATGAGGCGTTCCGTTCTTCGCTGACCGCGATCGACGAGGATGCCCTGGCCGCGCGGCCGGCTTTCGGCCAGCGCGAGATCGGCGCACGGCTGCGCGCGGAACTCGCGGGAAGCGGCCTGTGGAAGGACAGAGCGGCGCGGCGGCTTCAGGATCCGCTTAGCTATCGCTGTGTGCCGCAAGTCTGGGGCGGCCTGCTCAACGCGTTCGAACAGGCGAAGCTCGCGACGGAGATCGAACTCACCCATTCCGGCGACAACCCGGTGATCCTGCCCGAAGACGAACGCGTCGTCTCGAACGGCAATTTCGACCTCACTGCCATGACGCTGGCCTGGGAACAGCTCGGCCAGGCGCTCGCGCATTGCGCGGTGGGCACCGCCAACCGCTGCATGAAGCTGATGTCGCCGACAATTGCCGAGCTGCCGCGCTTCCTGTCGGCCAGGGGCGGCAGCCGCCAGGGCTATGCGGAACTGCAGAAGCCGCTCGCCGCGCTGGAAGCCGAAATCCGGCATCTCGCCAATCCGATGTCGCTCAGCCCGCTGGCCGTGTCGGACGGCATCGAGGACCAGTCGTCGATGGCGCCGCGCGTGGTGGCCAAGACCGCCGAGATCGTCGACCGCCTGCGCTATCTCGTTGCGATGGAACTGATCTTCGCGGCGACGGGCGTGGAGTTGCGCGGCGTCGTCGACAGCATGGGCGAAGGACCCCAGCGCACCTTTGCTGCGGTGCGTGCGCTCGTCAGCCCGCTCGACGACGATCGTGAGATGAGCGCCGACATGACGCGGGTCGCCCGTATGGTGGCCGGTCCCCGGGACTGAGAACTCCGGACTATTTCTGAAAAGGTCCCCTCAGATTGAGGTTCTCGGCCAGAAGGCAGAAGCGGTCGATCAACCGGACAAGCTCGTCGCCCTGTTCGACGACAATCGCGCCTCGCTCTGCAGACGGGGTATCGGAGAGAGCCTTCCACAGACGGCCTTGCCGATCGCAGAGATCCGCCAATTCGGCGCAGTCGCTGGAGGTCAGTTTCAAAAGGTGGTCCGCCGTCACAGGTCCAATGCCTGGAGGCGTGGTGGCGCCAAGGGAAAGGTAGCCTTGCGGCACTGTGCCTTTCGCATTCGTTACCGATTTGCGGCAGATGACATCGAATATCTGGTCGACAGCCTGCTTGGCGCCTGCGACGCGCGACGGATGGTCCGTATCGGCGGCAGCGTGCGGCAGGAGCTCAAGCCTGGCGCCATGCTTCTCGACGAGGCCGAGATAAGGCAGCATCGGCCCGGACAGGCGGCCAGTCGAGGCATCCCTGAACAGATCGGCATCGATGGCGGCGTGGCGTAGCCGGCCTGTATTCAGAGCTCCATCAAGAGCCTCGATGTCGACAAGTTCACCGCGATCGTAGTTGACCAGCACCGCGCCCTTGTTCATGCGGGACAAGACGTCCGCGCCAATGAGCCCGGCATTGGCGTAGCGCCCGGTCTGCGCATCCTGCTTGCCCAGGCCAACGTGAACGCTGAGCACATCGGCGCCTCCGGCCGCCTCGACAAGGTCCGCGGCAAAGGCAAAGCCCTCGGCTTCTATCCAGTCGCGGTGCCGTGGCCGCGCGTGGATCACCACGCGCATGCCGAAGGCGCGGGCAAGCTTGGCCACCTCGCGGCCGATATTGCCGTAGCCGATGATCGCGATGGTCTTGCCTTCGAGCTTTTCGGTGGGGAAATCGCGCAGGTCCCTGCCGGTGTCGAAAGCACCACGCGCCACACGGCTATGAAGCGTGTCGACCGGGAGATCCGGCAGCACTTTCAGGATCGCCTTCATCACCATCTGCGCCGTGGCCCGGCTGTTGATGCCCGGCGTGTTCATCAGCACCGCGGTGCCGCCCTCGCCACTGCCGCCACCCCAGGAGCGCGAGCCCATATTGCCGGTGCCGGCGCCGATGCGCACGCCCGCGAGCGGAAAGACGGTTTCGGCGGGCAGGAAGGTCGCGGCGGCAATGACGGCATCATAGCGTCCGTCGCTGGCGGCTTCGATCAGCTCTTCGTGAGTGCTGAGATCCGGCTGGTAGAAGAAATGAACGCGCCCGCGTTCGAGAGCGGCCTTGTCGCCAAGGGCGGCCGCATGAAAGCGGCCGCCCTTGGCTTCGATATGGGCCCGCACCTCCGAAGGGTCCGGTTTTCCGTCAGCGTCGAAGCGCAGGCCGATCAGATCGCAGACCAGGACGGCGTAGGCGCGTTGCGGATCGATCGACTCAACGGCGTGTGTGTCTGTGGTCGCGGTCACGTCGTTCCCCTCATGCAGGACGGAAGGCCCGCGGGTAGAGCAGGCGCTGAACACTCCGACCCTATCCGCCCGGAACGGCGTGAGATCGATCACCGGCGGCAGACCAGCAGCGAGTTGCGACACGATCTTGCCGGTGACCGCGCCGCCGATCAGGCCCTGATGGCCATGGCCGAGAAGGCACGCGGCACCCCTTTCAGGTACAGTGCGATGTGCCATTGGCCCCTTGTACGGGCAAGCTGGACGCGCGTAAAATCCGGCTATCTGATTGAGTCTGCTACATTCGTTCGGGCTAATGTCCGGATCGGTCTGGGTATTTTCCTTGCACACGGATGCAACCAGCGCGGCCAGGCGCGGCAAATCATTTGCCCATGTGGCGGAAGCCTCCTGGGGCAAGGGCCTCAGCACCTTGCTGCGCATCGTGCGCATGACGCTGCGCCATCCCTGGCAGGTTGCCATCACCCTCGTCTCGACCTTTATCGCTGCGACGCTGCAGCTCTTCATTCCGCGCCTCCTTGGGCGCGCCATCGATCAGGCGCAAGGCGTGATGGCCGCGGGGGCCGGCACCGCGGCCGAGCAGGCGCTCTGGAATACGGCCCTGACACTGCTGGCCGTCAGCATCCTGCGCGGCCTCTTCACCATGGCGCAGAACTACTATGGCGAGGCCGTCGGCCATCAGACCGGCTATGAGCTGCGGCTCGCCTTCTACGAGAAGATCCAGCGGCTCAGCTTTTCCTTCCACGACAAGGTCCATACCGGCGATCTCATCACACTCGGACTGCTCGACCTCGACGGCGTGCGCATGTTCTTTTCCACCGGCATCCTGCGCGTGGTGCTGCTCGGCGTGCTGATCGGCGTCGGCGCCTATCTGTTGATCAGCACCGATCTCGTGCTCGGGTTGTTGAGCCTCAGCTTCGTGCCGTTCGTCGCCTGGCGCTCTTCGGTGACGCAACTCCGACTGCGCAGCACCTGGCTGACGCTGCAGGAGCGGCTGTCCGTGCTGAGCCGGGTGATGGATGAGAATCTCGGCGGCATCCGTGTCGTGCGCGCCTTCGCGGCGCAGCGGCATGAGCTGGCAAAATTCGACCGCGCCAAGCAGGATGCGCTGGAACTCGCCAATGAGCGCGTCGACATCCGCGTCTCGAACACCAGCGCCATGAACTTTTCCTTCCTGGCCGCCATGGGCCTGGTTCTCTGGTTCGGCGGCCAGAAGGTGATCGCGGGGCAGATCAGCGTCGGCGCACTGGCCCAGTTTCTCACCTTCATGACCATATTGCAGATGCCGGTGCGCCAGCTCGGCCTGATGGTCAACTCCTTCGCGCGCGCCTCGACCTGTGGCACGCGGCTGTTCGAACTGCTCGATGCCGAACTCGACATCAAGGACGCGCCCGACGCCAGGGAGCTCGTCATCACCGACGGCGTACTGCGCTTCGACAATGTCGGTTTCCGCTATGAGGGCGCGGGCGAGCGTCCGACGCTTTCGGGCGTTTCGTTCGAAGCCAGGCCGGGCGAGACCGTCGGTATCGTCGGCCCGCCGGGCAGCGGCAAGTCGACCATCGCGCATCTGATCCCGCGCTTCTACGACGTGACGTCGGGCGCGATCACCATAGACGGACAGGACATCCGCAAGGTCACGCTGCAGTCGCTGCGCAAGGCGGTCGGCGTCGTCCAGCAGGACGCGTTCCTGTTCACCACCTCGATCGAGAACAACATCGCCTATGGCAATCCCTGGGCGCGCGAGACCCGCATCGGCCAGGCCGCCGAGTATGCCCAGCTGCACAACTATATCATCGGCCTTCCAGCCGGCTACACCACGGTCGTCGGCGAACGTGGCGCGTCGCTTTCCGGCGGCCAGCGGCAGCGCCTGACCATAGCGCGCAGCCTGATGTTGCGGCCATCGGTGCTGGTCTTCGACGATTCCACGGCCGCCGTCGACGCCGGCACCGAGCAGCGTATACGAGCGGCGATGAAGCGCTTCGCCCGGGATCGCGTGACGCTGATCATCTCGCATCGGCTGAGTTCGCTGATGCATGCCGACCAGATCCTGTTCGTCGAGGGCGGGCGGATCGTGGAACGCGGCACGCATGAGGAATTGCTGGCGCTCGGCGGACGCTACCGCGCGCTTTACGACCTGCAGCTACGGCCGGACGACGATCGGCTCGAGGGAGCCGCCTGATGTCGACGCAGGACGACGACGAGAAGGAAGACACAAGCGGCCGCCCGACCAAGGCGGTCGTCGGCTCGCACCGCGATGAGGAAGAGGTCTTCGGCAAGGCCTACGATCCGCGCATCGTCAGGCGCATCTGGAGCTTCGTAAGACCGTATCAGGGCCGGATTTTCATCTCCGTCGCGGCCGTGCTGGTGTTCACGCTGACACAGCTGGCGATCCCGCTGGTCATCCGCTACGCCATCGATCACGGCATGGCGCCGGGCAGGCTCGACCGCTCGGTGATGATCTCCGCGATCGCCGCCTTCACCGTGATCATCCTCATCAACTATGCCGCCAGCCATGTGCAGGAAAGCGTCGTCGGCAAGGTGGCGGAGAACGTGCTGTCCGACCTGCGCCGCGCCATGTTCAGCCACCTGCAGCGCGTCTCGCTGAGCTTCATGGACAAGACCGAGGTCGGCAGGCTGATGTCGCGCCTGCAGGGCGATGTCAATTCGATGCAGGAGTTCCTCGAAACGTCCGTCATGTCGGTAGGCGATATCGTGCTTCTTTTCGGCATCGTCACCGTCCTGCTCTGGCTCGATTTCCGGCTTGGCCTGCTGACGCTGTCGACCATGCCGATTCTGTTCATCGTGCGCCTGTTCTGGCTGCCGCGGGCCAAGGTCGCCTTCATGGCCGCGCACGAAACCAACTCGATCGCCAACGGCGCGCTTGCCGAAGGCATCCACGGCGTGCGTACGGTGCAGAGCCTGGAGCGCCAGCATGTCAATTTCGACCTTTACGACGAAAAGGTTCTGGCCAATCTCAACGCCCATCTGCGGTCGGCGAAATATGCACAGGTGATGGTGCCGATCGTCGACACGCTGACCGGCATCGCCATGGCGACCGTCATCGTCGTCGGCGGGTCGATGGTGCTGTCGCACAGCCTCGATATCGGCGTGATGGTGGCGTTCCTGTTCTACATCCAGCGCTTCTTCGATCCGATCCGCTCGCTCACCATGCAGTACAGCGTCATGCAGCGGGCCATGGCTTCGGGCCAGCGCATCTCCGAAGTGCTCGACGTGCCCGTCGACGTCAGCGACAAGGACGGCGCCATCGCGCTGTCGCGCGACATGGATGGTTCGGTCGAGTTCAGGAACGTCACCTTCGGCTACCGTCAAAATCAGCCGGTGTTGAAGAACATCTCCTTCCGCGTCAATCCGGGCGAGACGGTCGCGCTTGTCGGCCCGACCGGATCGGGCAAGTCGAGCTCGATGGCGCTGGTGCACCGCTTCTACGATGTCTGGTCGGGCGAGGTCCTGGTCGGCGGCCATGACGTGCGCGACCTGACGCAGGATTCGTTGGGCGACCAGGTGGCCATGGTGCTGCAGGAGCCGTTCCTGTTCTCCGGCACGGTGCTGGAGAACATCCGCTATCACAAGACCGGCGCCAGCCGCGAAGAAGTGGTGCGCGCAGCAGTTGCCGTCGGCGCGCACGACTTCATCGAAGACCTGCCCGACGGCTACGACACCGAACTCGAGCAGCGCGGCGGCAATCTCTCGCTCGGCCAGCGCCAGCTGATCAGTTTTGCGCGCGCGCTGGTGGCCGATGCCAAAATCCTTGTGCTCGACGAGGCCACCGCCAGCATCGATTCCTACACCGAGATGCTGATCCAGAAGGCGCTGATCAAACTGCTCGAAGGGCGCACCGGGCTGGTCATCGCGCATCGCCTGGCCACCATCCGCGGCGCAGACCGCATCATCGTCCTGCAGAATGGCGAGATCGTCGAAAGCGGCAACCATGAGCAGCTCATGAAGACGAAAGGTCTCTACGCCCGCCTCTACAACATGAACTACGCTTCCTTCGACGACATTTCCGACGAAGAGATGGGAATGGATGCGGCGGCCGGCAAGGCGACGTGAGCCGGTGCTGGCATGGCGCGAACCGGACGGATTGCTCCATATCCTTGCCGAGAAGACCTTATTTGCGAGATCTCCTGATGTGGCCGCTGACTGCACGCCGTCCCGGGACCGTGAAGCCCGATTTCGTGAAGGAACATGTGCAGCGAGGCGCGCGTTCTTTTCCATATGTCTCGAATGAAAAGGAGACATGCTTATGAAAAAGCCAAGTGTATTCCTCTGTTCCATCGTGTTGACGTTGGCGACGAGCGTTGTCCCGTTTGCCACAGGCGCCGATGCCACCGTTGTCAGGCACCACTATGTCCGCGTCACCACCGCCCATAATGGCAACACGCACGCCGCGAACCGCGGACACAGACACCATTATGGTTGGGTCGGTAGCAGTTGGACCGGCGAGAATTCGACCGACAACAGCAACTGGATGGACAGCTATTACAATGGCTACGGCAGTTACCGTGGGTATGCCGGCGACTTTTGCGGAACCATCGCATGGACGCTCGAGATATGCAGTCCCCACGGCCCGTAATTCCTGACCGCCGGTGAGACCAACGAAGGTTTACGCCATTTCGGGACGTCTTGACGCCTCGCGGATCGCCTTGTGCACGCCGCGTTGCAAATCCATGAAGGCGGGCGTTTCCATCACCTCTTCGCGGCGCGGGCGCTCGATGTCGACGTTGAAGGTCTGCATGATGCGTCCCGGGCCGATCCCCATGACGACGATGCGGTCCGACAGATAGACGGCCTCCTCGACGTCATGCGTGACGAATAGCACGGTGAGCCTGTGCTCTTCCCAGATCTGGGTCAGGAGTTCCTGCATCTGGTGCCGCGTCAAGGCATCGAGCGCGCCGAAGGGTTCGTCCATCAGCAGCATTTTGGGGCGATAGGAGAGCGCGCGCGCGATGGCGACGCGCTGCTTCATGCCGCCCGACAGTTCGGACGGGAAGCGATCGGCGCTTTGCGACAGCTTGACGAGGTCGAGATGCTCGAGCGCGATCTCGCGGCAGGCGGAGCGATCATAGCCGGCGGCCTTGAGGGCAAACTCGATGTTCTGCCGCGCCGTCAGCCAGGGAAGCAGCGTGTAGGACTGGAAGACGACACCACGGTCGAGACCCGGTTGCAGAATCGGCGCGCCGTCGATGCTGAGATCGCCGGCGTCAAAATCCTGCAGTCCGGCGACGATCGACAGCAACGTGCTCTTGCCGCAGCCCGACGTGCCGACGAGGGAGACGAACTCGTTGTCGGCAAGGTCAAGATTGATGTCCCGCAGCACTTCCGTGCGCCGCTCGCCGGCGCCGAAGCTCTTGTCGAGACCGGCGATGCGCAATTTGGGAACAGTCATCGGCGGTTCCTCATTGCGAGTGGCCATCCTGCCGGAACAGCACCTTCTCCAATGCCTTCATGACCTGGTCGGTGATGAGGCCAAGCACGCCCAGGAGCAGGATGTAGCCGATGATGGTGTTGGTCTGGAAATAGCGCTGCGATACGGTGATGCGATAGCCCAGACCGGATGTCGCCGCGACGAGTTCGGCCAGAACCAGCCATGTCCATGCCCAGCCGAGGCTGATGCGCAGCGTGTCCCAGATGCCCGGCAAGGCGCTGGGCACGACGATGCGCGTCAGGATCTTGCGGTCCGGCAGGCCGAGCGTGCGCCCGAGGCCGATGAAGTCGGCGGGGACCCGTTTCACATTGTCCATGATCATCAGCACCTGCTGGAAGAAGGTGCCGATGAAGATGATCAGGAATTTCTGGGTATCGCCGGTGCCGGCCCACAGGATGGAGAGCGGTACGAAAGCGACAACCGGCATATAGCGGATGAAATCCACCAGCGGCTCGATCGCAGCCTCCCAGGAGCGGAAACTGCCGATCAGCACGCCGATCGGGATGGACAGTGCCGAGGCGAGAAGAAAGCCGATGGAAATGCGGTACATGGAGGCCCGGAGGTCCAGCCACAAGGTGCCGTCGGCCGCGAGCTTGGCGATCTGGGTCGCGACGCTGCCCGGCGACGGCAGGAAGATGGGTTTTACCCATTCCAGCCCGGTCGCCGCCCACCAGGCGAGGCCGAGGCCGACAAAGACGGCCACCGCTATCGCCAGGAAACGTGACCGGGCGATCGGCACGCCGATCCCGGAGGATCGGCGACGCGTGGCCTTCTTCGTGACTGGCTTCGCTGCGGAACGGGCCAGATCGGTTTTCGCGGTGGGTTCTCCCGACATCTGCGTTACCACCGCGATCCGGCCTTCGTCATTCCGCCGCCTTGACGAAGGACGGGTCGATCATCTGCTCCGGCGTCACATCGGCCTGAAGCAGCTTGGCGTTCTTCGCCGCCGCTTCGACATCGGCGAATGTCTTGGTGGTAAAATCGCCGGTGAGCGCCGTCTTGTTTTCGGCCAGGGAATAGTAGCGCACGCCGTCAAAGGCGGTGTTGAGGTCCTTGACGTCGGAACCGACCGCCTTGGCGATGATGGCGCGACCGCCTGATGTATCGGCATTGTAGTCCTTGAGCGCGGCGTCCCAGCTCTTGATCATGGCCAGCACCTGGCCGGGCCGCGACTTGATCACTTCGTCGCGCACCACCAGCACGTCGCTGATCAGGCCGGGATCCTCGCCGGCGGTGAACAACAGCTTGACGTCCTTGTTCTGCGCCATGGCGACGGTGAGGTACGGCTCGTAGGTAACCGCGACCGGCACCTGGCCCGCGATCAAGGCGCCGCCGGCATCTGCGGCAGGCATGGGAACCGGCTGGATATCAGCGACCGACATGCCGTTCCTGGCGAGCGCGTATTTGAGCAGGATGTCGCTCGTCGTGCCTTCCTCGAAGGCGACTTGCTTGCCCTTGAGACCGGCGATGGAGGTGACGTCCTTGCCGGCGACGATGGCGTCTGCCGTCATGGAGACATCGAGCAGCAGCACGATCTTCACCGGCAGGCCGGCCGCAACCATGCCCATCGCCGTGTGGGTGGCGATGTTGGCGGCGTCAAGCTGGCCGCTGGCGAGTGCGGCGTTGATACCCTTGTCCTCGGCGAAATTGACGATCTGGACGTCCGACAGGCCGTTCGTCTTGAACAGGCCCTTGGCCTCGGCGACGTGCCACTGGCCATAGCCAAGCCAGGGCTCGATGCCGATCTTGAACGATCCGGCCTCGGGCGTCGTGGGAATGGCCGCATCGGCGGCATGGGCTGTCGGGGCGGCGGTGAGCCCGACGGCAACGGCCATCACCAACGCGCGAAATTGTCCTGCTAGGTTAAGCGTCATCTTTCGTTCCCCTTGGTGATCAGACCGCTTTTTTACCCAGGCATCCGGTCTGGTGAGACTGCGGGTTCTGCTCTTGCGGCACTGTGCCTCGGCGTCTTGCCCGCCACTTCGTGGTTGAAGTGCTGGCACATTTCAGCGTCAGCGGAAGCGGATGTCAAGGCTAAAATACATACATGCATATACAAGTTGAAGTGACTCAAATTTTGCGTTGATCCGGCGCGTCCCCTGCCTGACTACTCATGCTTTTCAGGATCGATCCGATCGAGAAAACCGGTCATCCGGTCGGTTCCGCCATCGGGCTCGCTGCCGACCATGACCGCGACCGAAAACCCGATGAGAGACGAGACCGGCGTGTGGCTGCGCGCGCCGGCCCGCAGGTTCATCACCAGGGTCGGCGACAGGAACAGCCCAGAGCGCAGCACCGTTCGCCAATCCGCCGGCAGCATGCCGCGACGCTTGAGTTCCAGCAGCAAGGGCCGCCACAGTTCCATCGCCTTCACCTCCAGAAGGTCGCGGCGGATCGGGCTCAAATCCCAGTCCGTGTCGACATACAGAAAGTCGCCATCCAGCCGCGCCCGCGCTTGAAAAGCCTGGGTCGCCATGGCCGGATCGTAGAGCCAGAAGGGATGGGCGAAGATGTTGTGGAACGTCGCCTTCACCTCGGCCAGCAGCGTCGGGATGTGCGAGCCGGCAAAGGCCGGATCGAAGAAGGACAGTTCCGCCCGTCCCGCCGTCTCCACGTACCAGACATTGGCATTGTGGGCGTCGCCATGCGCGACCACGCCGCCGGCATCGGCAAGCCGGTCCGGCCGCAGGCGCTCCGCGGCGGCGTCGAAGAGCTCGCCGATGCTGCTGATGTAGCGCTGCCCGTTGATGACGAATTTCAGCCGGGAAAACCGATCCCAATCCAGTTCCGCGCCGGGAAAGACAAACGACTTGCCGACGTAGAAATCGGCCAGGCGGCCACCTGGCGACAAACGCGTATCGGCGTCGATCAGCCGCTCATGAAACAGCCGGTGGATCGGCTCGGCCGACACCTGCGCGACGGTCACCGGATGCAGCGTTTCGAGATAGACATCGAGCAGCCTGGCGGACAGGTCACGCTCGGCAAGAACCGCCTCGCGCCGCCTGCCGGCATCGTCCTTGGTGTCCAGCGCGAACAGAACATCCGAAAATCGAGGATCCACGCGGCGGCTATAGACAAGGATCTGCTCGCCGGGCTGGGCGGACATATGCACGGGCTGGTCGACCGGCAAGCCGGCGCGCGACAGGATTTCGGCCCGGTAATACTCGCCGGCCATCGCCTCTTCCCCTTCTTCCTGATGGAATTTGAAGAAATACGGTTGGCCGTCACTGTCAAAGAAGCCATTCAGGGAGTTGAGGCTGTATTTGTCGACATTGATGCGGACGTTGCCGGGGTTCATCCCGAACAGGTCCCCCAGCAACGCAGTCAGCGCGCGTTGCGCTTCGGCTACATCATGCTGCGCGAGAGCCCGTATCCGGGCCGTGCGGCTCAGTGCCGGCGTCATCCCCAGGCTCCGCAAACCCGTGCGTCCACCAGCCGAAGCACTCTTATCGATACAGGTATATACATTTGAACGAAGCCTCGGCTTGCATTGGTTCGTCGACGTCAGCTTGCCCTGGAAGGCGAGTAGCGGCTGCCTAGCGAGTAGCGGCTGCCGGCATAGGTCAGCTTGCTGATCGTGGCCACGACCGCCCCAGTCCATGTCCGGCGATGCAGGAGAAGGCAGCAACTGCCGACATCGATGCCCAGATGCTGCGCCGACTCCCTGTCGGCCGGGACGGCGGAGATGATATGCTCGACCTCGGTGACCGGGGTCTTCTGCATCAGGTAGTCATAGGTCGCCGTCCTGGTGAAATCCTGCTTGTCATAGTCGGGGATCAGGCCCGGATTGACAAAGCGCTCTTCCAGTTGCACCGGCAGGTCGTTCTCGAAATTGACGACGACGGAGTGATAGATCGAGGTGCGCTTCGCAAACTCGAACGACAGCGCGAGTTCCTTCGTCGGCACGATGGTTTCGAGGACCAGGACTTCGGAGCGATGCCTGTTGCCGCGCTCGACGATCTCGGCGGCGATGTTGTTGATCTCGATCAGAGTCGATTGCGGCCGGGGTGGCGCGATGAATGTTCCGACGCCTTGCAGCCGGATCAGGAATCCCGCGGCGGTCAGTTCCCGCAAGGCCCGGTGAACCGTCATCCGTGACACACCCAGCGAAACCACCAGCTCGTTCTCGGACGGCAGCTTGCGGTCCTTGCCCCATTTGCCCGTTCCGATGTTGGTCAGGATGTAGTCCTTCACCTTCTCGTAAAGGGGGCTCGCCGTATCGGGCAAATCGATCATTTCAAAAATCCTTTCCGGCAGGTTGCCGCATGCGGATGATTGTTTTCAAGCCATCGCTCTTCCCGGCCAACAGCCGCTCATAGGCGGCTGGAATATCGTCCAGGCCTATCTCGCGGTCGACCAAGGCCAGAAGCGGCTCGCTGAGTTCACCCAGCATGCGGACAGCGTCGGGCAATTCGTCGGCGAAGGCGTGACATCCCAGCAATGCAATCTCGCGCTCGACCAGAAGATTGGGGTCGATGTCGAGGCGGCCATGAAATATCCCGACCATCGCCACCGCGCCACCTGGATCGAGAACGCCGAGCAACTGGTTGAACGCAGCGATGCTGCCCGTCGCCTCGACGGCCGCCAGCAGCGGGGCATTGGCGATGGCTGCGGCAATGGCATCGCGGTCGAGATCGACGATCGTGGCGCTCGTTACCCGCGCCACGCGGGCACAACGTGCCTGGTTGCGGTCGGCGACAAGCACGGTTCCGGCGAAGGTTCGGGAGAGCAGCAACGCGGCAAGACCACCGATCGGCCCACAGCCGACGACAAGCACCGAACCGACCGTTTTCGGCAGACGCCGCACCGCGTGCAGCGCGACCGCGAGGGGTTCGGCCATGGCGGCGACCCGTTCGTCAAGGCCGGCGTCGATGACATGGAGCAAACGTGCGGGCAACACCGCCTGTTCGGCGAAACCGCCGTCGCATATTTCGCCGACGAAGCCCAGCGCAGCGCAGAGATGCCGCTTGCCGGCACGGCATTGCGCGCAATCCCCGCACCAGAAACGGGAATCGGCGACGACTCTGTCGCCGACAGCGATTGTGTCGACGCCCTCGCCCAGCGCCATCACCGTGCCGGTCAGTTCGTGGCCAGCCGTCGAAGGCGAACGGCTTATCCACTGGCCGGTGCGGAAATTGTGCAGGTCCGAACCGCAGATTCCGGCGGCATCGATCCTGAGCTTTGCCCAGCCGGCATCCGGGATACCTGGCGCGGCGACATCCTCGACGCGCAGATCCCCCGGTCCATAAAGTCGCGCCGCCTTCATCGCGATGGCCCCCCTTAGCCGGCGAGATAGCGGTCGCGGATCTCCGAAACCGCGTTTTCATGCGAGCTGAAGCCCTCGTAGCGGGCGAGCCGGCGGGCATGGAGCGCCAGTTCCGGATAGGCGGCCGAGGTCACATAGCCAACCGACGAGCGCTTGACGAAATCCGTCACCGAGAGCGGCCCATAGGTGCGCGCCCAGCGGCTGGTCGGCAGCACCGCATTCGGCCCGAGGACGAAATTGGCAAGGGTCACCGGCGTGTGCGGACCCATCAGGATTTCCGCCGCCTCGGTGATGTGGCCGAGATGCGCGAACGGCTCCTTCGAGAGTATCTCGAGATGTTCGGGCGCATAGTCGTTGATGAAGCGGTAAGACTCTTCCAGCGACCCGGTCAGCACGATGCCGCCGCGCTCTCCCGTCAGCACCGCGCGCGAGAATTCCACACGCTGCTCGGTCATGCGCGACCAGTGCTGCGGGATAGCGGCCAGGGCGGCCTCGGCAACCTTGCGGCTGTGCGTCACCAGATAGGCGGAGGAATCCGGCCCGTGCTCGGCCTCGATCAGCAAATCGAGCGCGGCAAGGCCGCCGTCGACGCTGTCGTCGGCAAAGATGATGGCTTCCGACGGTCCGGCCGGCAGACCCGTGTTGATGATCGAGGACAGAACGCTCTTGGCTGCCACCACCCAGGGGCTGCCCGGGCCGACGATCTTGAGTGCCGGCTTCACCGTTTCGGTGCCGTAGGCGACCGCGGCGACGGCCTGGGCGCCGCCGCATTTGTACACGGTCTCGACGCCGGCAAGGCGAGCGGCGACCAGTGTGGCCGCGTCCACGGAACCATCCGGGGTTGGCGGCGTCACGATGGCAATCCGCGGCACGCCGGCAATGACGGCTGGTACCGACGTCATCATCGTCACAGACGGAAAGGCGCCCTTGCCGCGCGGCACGTAAAGCGCGACGGAGGCGATCGGCGTGTACCTGTCGCCGGCATAGGCGCCCGGGCGGACTTCCTTGAGCCACATGGTTTCCGGCTTCTGCTCTTCATGAAAATGCCGGATGTTGTCGATGCCGAACCTGATGCTCTCGACGACATCCTTCTCGACCTTGTCGAACGCCGCGTCGAACTCCGCTTCCGACACCTTCAGTCCGCCTTCGGCCACATTGGCCTTGTCGAGGTCCCTGGCGAAGCGGATCAGGGCGGCGTCACCCTCGTCCCTGACCGCCTGGATGATCGGACGAACCTTTTCGATGAAGACCGACAGATCGCCCTCGGCGCGTTTCAGCAGCCCGGCCCGCCGAGTGGCATCGAGGGATGACAGATCGTGGAAGCTGATGTCGGACATGGATTTTTCCTTCAGTTCAGAGCGCAATGTGCCGACCGGTCACATCTGCGCAAGACATTCAATTCGAAACATCGACGATCTACGTCAGACCGAGGCAAGGAACCCGCCGTCCACCGGAATGGACTGGCCGGTTATGTAGGCGGCGGCATCGGAGGCAAGGAACACGGCGATGCCGTGCAGATCGCGCAGATCGCCGAAACGGTGCTGCGGAATCTTGGCGAGCATGGATTGCCGCCATGCCTCATTGCCGTAAAACACCTCCGTCATCGCCGTCCTGAAATAGCCCGGGGCAATGGCGTTGACCCTGATGCCAAGCTGCGCCCACTCCGCCGCGAGAGCCCGTGTCATGCCGAGCAGACCCGACTTGGAAGAGCCATACGGCACCGCCGTTGGAATGCCGACTTCTGACGTCAGCGAACAGAGGTTGATGATGGCGCCGGGCCGGCCAGCATCCCGCATCTGCCGCGCCGCCGCCTGGGCACAGAAGAACGCCCCCTTGAGATTGGTGTCGACGATCCGGTCCCACAGCGCCTCGTCGACATCGAGCGATGGCCGGACCTCTTCCACCCCGGCATTGTTGACGAGAATGTCGAGGCCGCCAAGCAGGCGGGCTGCCTCGGCAACGGCCGCGCGGCACTGGCCGACATCGGTCACGTCAAGGGCAATGGCGTGCGCAACCCCGCCGCCCGCGCGAATGGCCGCCGCTGTCTCATCAAGCGAGTCCACGCTACGCGCCGTGACCGCGACGTCGGCGCCGGCGGCGCTCAGCGCCTCGGCGATGCTGCGGCCAATGCCGCGGCTGGCACCGGTGACCAGCGCCTTCCTGCCAGAGAGGTCGAAAAGAGCAGCGTTGCGCATGTGATCCTCCTTGGCCGCTCCGGTTGCGTGGCACGGAGACTATCAGATCGACTTACATAGACAAGCATATACAAACAGCCTCGAGTGCGATAGTGGTGACGTCGTCCGCCGCACGCGCGACCACATAGCTGGCTCTTTAATACGAGATGCCACGGGCGGCGATTGTTCGAGGTTTGTCTGGCGACAATAATCGGCCGGCGATGGAGGAGACCAGACATGTCCAACGCTTCAGACATGGTCCGCACCGAAGTCACGCGCCTGTCGCCTTACAATTCCGGGCTGACCATCGCCGAGGTCATGCTGCGATACGCCCCGGCCAGGATCGCCAAACTGGGCTCGAATGAAAACCCGATCGGCCCGAGCCCGACCCTGGCCAAGATGATGCAGGGCGGCTCCGAAATGTTCCGCCTTTATCCGGATCCGGCCGGGCGCGAACTGCGGCAGGCCATCGCCGCCAGACATGCGGCCGGCGAGGATCAGGTCATCCTCGGCAACGGATCGGAAGATCTCCTCTCCGTCATCAGTCGTGCCGTCCTGCGGCCCGGCGACGTCGTCGTCACGCTCTATCCATCGTTCCCGCTGCACGAGGACTATGCGACGCTGATGGGTGCAAGCGTCAACCGTGTAACCGTCAACGGCGATCTCAGCATCAATCTCGACGCGCTGATCGAGGCGGTGCGCGAACGGCCTCGCATGCTGCTGTTCTCGAATCCGATGAACCCGGCCGGCAGCTGGCTCTCCGGCGGCGATCTGTCGAGGCTCCTGGACGCTGTCAGCGACGAGACGCTGATCGTCGTGGATGAAGCCTATGCCGAATATGCCGAAGGCGACGACTATGTCTCGTCCCTGCCCTGTCTGAGCAAACGCGATCAACCCTGGATCGTGCTGCGGACATTTTCCAAGGCGTTCGGACTGGCAGGGCTGCGGATCGGCTTCGGCATTGTCGGCGACCCGCAATTGCGCGCGTTGCTCGACAGGGTGCGCACGCCTTTCAATGTCAATGGCGTCGCGCAGGCCGCCGCGCTTGCGGCGCTCGCCGATGAGGAGCACTTGGCCAAGGTCGTCGCGCTGGCCAGGACGGAGCGGGCACGCGTCGAGCGTTTCCTGGCGGGCAAGGGCCTCGAAGTCGCTTCGTCCAGAGGCAACTTCCTGTTCTTCGACTGCCGGCAAGATGCCACTGCCTTCGTCGAAGGCCTGCTGCGCGAAGGTGTTATCGTCAAACCCTGGAAACAGGAAGGCTTCGACACCTATGTGCGCGTCAGCATCGGTTCGCCGTCGGAGGACGACCACTTCATGGCCGCCCTGTCGCAACTGTTGTGATTTCCCGACGCCACGCAGAATTGCCTGGCGTACCCGACACCAAAGTCTGGGTCTGCCGCGCGTGCCGGATATCGGGCAATTGAAAGCCAGGTTGCCCGTCAAGCCCGCCGCCCTATCGTAAGAGCCCGTCATATGCTGGAAAGCAGCCCGCTCAGAAGTCTCTATCGCGATACGGCTGGCGGCGCCGGCAACTACACCTCCCTTGCCGGCGCACAGCGGGCAAAGGTCGCTATTGTCGGCGCTGGCTTCACCGGCCTGTCGACCGCCTTGCATCTGGCGGAAGCTGGTGACGACGTCTGCGTGCTCGAGGCCCATCAGCCGGGCTGGGGGGCGTCGGGCAGAAATGGCGGCCAGGTCAATCCCGGTCTCAAATACGATCCCGACACGATCGAGGCGATGTTCGGCCCCGATCTCGGGCAGCGGATGATCGACTTCTCCTACGGTGCGCCGGATTTCACCTTCGGCCTCATCAAGCGCCTGTCGATCGATTGCGAGGCCCGGCAAAACGGCACCATACGCGCGGCCATCCGGCCGAAGCCGGCAGCCGCGGTGCGGGCCACGGCAACGCAATGCAAGCGGCGGGGGATGCCGGTCGGCTTGCTCGACGCAAAGGCGATGGCGGCGCGAACCGGCACCGACAGATACATATCCGGCATGTTCGATGCCCGCGGCGGCGACCTTCATCCCTTGAAATACACGCTCGGCCTGGCTGCCGCCGCGCGGAAGGCCGGCGCGCGGATATTCGGCGGCAGCGAAGTCCTCTCGCTGAACAGGCAGGCCGGACGCTGGGTCCTCAAGACGGCAGACGGCTCTGTCAGCGCCGAGAAGGTCCTTGTCGCGACCAACGGCTATACCGGCGACCTGTGGCCGCGCCTGGAGCAGTCGCTCGTTCCGGTGTTCAGCGCCATCGCGGCGACCGAACCGCTGTCACCAACGGTCGCGGCCGCAATCCTCCCTCAAAGGCCCGTCGTTTACGAAGCCGGCAATATCACCGTCTATTACCGCGTCGATGCGCAAAACCGGCTTCTCATGGGCGGCCGGGGACCGATGAGACCCATCGGCGATGCTTCCGCCATCCGCTACCTTACCGACTATGCGCTACGGCTCTGGCCGGTGCTTGCTGGAACCGCGTGGACACATGGCTGGAACGGCCGGGTCGCCATCACCAAGGATCATCTCCTGCACGTTCACGAGCCGGAGGACGGCATCCTGATTTGCCTTGGTTACAATGGCCGTGGCGTCGCCATGGCCTCTGCGATGGGCAATGCGCTGGCAAATCGCCTTCGCGGCGACGCGACCACGCCCTTCCCGATGCCGATATCGGGGCTGAAGCCAATCCGGTTCCATCGCTTCTGGCCGCTTGGCGTCAAGGCGGCGATCCTTTCGGGCCGGGTGAAGGACCGATTCGGCCTCTGACGAGAAGAGCCCGCCCGGCATCTCCTAGCGAACCTTCGGAAACGTGTCGCCGGCCGGCGCGTTGGCCCAGCTCTGCAAGGTCTGGCCGCCGTCGATCAGCCAGTCGACGCCGGTGACGTGCCTTGCCTCGTCCGAGGCGAGGAAAGCCACCGCCGCGGCGACATCGTCCGGTTGGCCGATGCGGCGCAACGGAATCCGGTCGGCGAAATGCTGGACGCTGCTCTTGAAATCGCCCTCCCCAGAAGCCGGCACGCCGAGCGTCGTCTCGATGACACCCGGACAGATGGCGTTGACCCGGATGCCGTAAGGCGCGGCATCGAGCGCCGCGACCCGCGTCAGTCCGACCACGCCATGTTTCGACGCGACATAGCCGGCGCCGCCTGACAGGACGTCCCAACCGGCCATCGACGATCCCATATTGACGATCGAGCCGCCGGTTCCGGCCTTGATCATGGCCTGGAGCGATGCCTGCAAGACGAGGAAGATACCGCGCAAATTGATGCGGATGACGGCGTCCCAATCCTCCACCGGCAGCTCGTGCACGGGAGCGACGACACCGGAAATCCCGGCATTGTTGAACACCACATCCAGCCCGCCGAAGGCCTCGACGGCCGTTTCGACGGCGCCGCGCACGCTGTTCTCGTCGGTGACGTCGGCCTCGATGGCGATGATTTTTTTGCCAAGCGAGCTGGCCAGTTGCCGCGCCGCCGCGCCGTTGCGGTCGACGATCGCGACCCGCGCGCCTTCGTCGAGAAAACGCCGGACCGCGGCGCTGCCAATGGCGCCGGCACCGCCGGTGACGAGGACTTTCTTCCGGTCGAACCGCTTCATCCCTGGGTCTCCGGCTTTGGATAGGAACGCCATGAGTGCCGCGGCTCGAAGCCGATCGTTTCGCGCGCATGGGCCGTATCGAGCACCGAACCGAAGCCGGCAATCGGCCGCGACAGCGGGACAGCTGGATAGACCCGGCGCACGAGCGGCTCGCTTTCCTCCTCCATGAAGGTGTCGGCGGCGCTGAGCAGGACGCGCAGATGGCCACTGCCTTGCCACTCGAGCGCCCGCAGAAAGCCTTGACCGGCATCGCGCGCGTCGAGATAGCTCCACAGGTCGCGGGCACTGTCGGCGGTGGCGCGGCGCGGACCGACGCCGGCGAAGAAGGACTGCGGGGTCTGGATCCACGGCATGCGGATGCTGACGGCTGAAAACGCGCCGCGGCGCACCGCGGCGTCGACGATCTCCTCACCCAGCCATTTCGACAGGCCGTAGGGATCCTGCGCACCGACCGGATGGTTCATATCGACCGGCAGATAAGGCGGAATGACCGTCTTCTCGAAGAAGGGATAGCCGAAGACGCTGAAGGACGAGGCATAGACGAGGCGCCTGGCGCCGGCCAGGGCAGCGGCCTCGACGACATTGTAGGCGGTCGCGATGTTGGTCTTGAACACCTCGCCGCCGGCCCGCCCGGTTGGGCGCGGGATCGCCGCCACATGCACCACGGCATCGCAATCGCGTACCAGCTGCAGGGTCGATCCCAGATCCGTCAGATCGGCGGTGGCGTGCCGCCATGCCGCGCCGGCGGGCGCCACCGCGTCGATGCCCAGCACATCGTGGCCGGCCGCAACCAGGGCCTCGGCCACATGGCGCCCAAGCAGACCGCTGGCCCCGGTGATGATTGTCTTCATATCACAGCCCTCGGCCCGGCAAACTTGGCGATCTGAATATCATTGATGGTCATACAAATCGAGCACATGATTGCCACCTCTTGTCAAGGCCATGTCGCGCCGGACAAATAGCGCATACGCTGGTGCGACCAACGTGCGCAAGGCTGGCGGTCACCGCTTTGCGTCGAACGGGATTGACTTGGCATTCGCCAGGGTTTTTTGTATGAGCATCAACGATCGACCCAAGGAGACCGCCATGGCCGTGGACGTCTTTTCCTCACACCGGCACGACGACGCGATGCGCCTCGATCGGCACCGTGCGGCGATCGTGGTCATCGATATGGTCAATGAATTCTGCAAGCCCGGCGGGGCCATGGTCCTGCCTGGCTATGAGACGCTGGTCCCACCGCAACTGGCTGTCATCGAGGCTGCGCGCGCCGCCGGCGTCCCGGTGATCTGGGTTCACGACGCGCACCGGCCGGGCATGCGCCGCGAGCGCGAATGGGTGAAGCGCACGCCGCATTGCGTGGAAGGAAGCTGGGGACCTGAAATCATCGAGGACCTGGGTGCCCGCGACGATGAGATCCACGTGATCAAGCGCCGCTACTCGGCCTTCTTTCAGACCGACCTCGACCTGACGCTCAAGGACATGCAGGTCGACCAGCTGGTCATATTCGGCGTGGTCACCAATATCTGCGTGCGCTCGACCGTCCACGACGCTTTTTTCCAGGGCTATGAAGTGGTGGTGCCAAGCGATTGCTGCGCGGCGACGGGACCGCGCGAGCAGGAAAGCTCGCTCTACGATATAGCGACTCATTTCGGCGTGGTCAGCGGTTCGGCTGATGTCGTCGCGGCTCTTCGCGATGGAGCCTCACTGCAACCGGCTGAAGTTGCGGCTTGAGCCCTGGAGTGAGCAACATCCAAGACAGGCAACAGGAGTCCGGTTTGACGACCGAAAAGAAATCCGAGAAAGACGCGACACCGAAGCGGCAGCGCGGCAAGGCGCCGCCGCTGAGCCGCGAGCAGGTGCTGCAGCAATACGCGCAGACCGGATACGCGTTGGACCTCCATCCGGCTCACGTCATCCGCAAGGCGCATCAGCGCGCGACGCTGCGGTTCCAGCAGGTGATGGCGGGCGAAGACCTTTCGCCGACCCAGTTCGCCGCGCTTGCCACGATCCTCAAACATGGCGAGGTCTCGCAGAACCACCTCGGCCGGCTGACGGCGATGGACCCGTCGACCATCAGCATCGTGATGCGCAAGCTGCTCAAGCACGGACTGATCACGCGCAGCGCCTCCGACACCGACCAGCGCCTGTCGATGATCGCTCTGACCGAGAAGGGGACCGAGTATACGCTCGAACGGCTTGAACGCAGCGTCGAAGTCGGGCGCCGCTTCCTGTCGCCGCTTTCACCCGCCGAGCAGGCGACGTTGCTCCGCCTGCTCACGCGCATCAACGACGACGATCCATCGAATGGCGACAGCGGCAAATAGGCCGCGTCGGGACGTTCCATACCAGCAGAAGTGAGAACCGATGTCGTCCGACCCCAAGTCGTCTGCCAACACGCTCGTCGTCCGCAATATCGGCCTGATGCTGAGCGGTGACCTCGGCCGACCGATCCTCGAGGCCGACACCATTGTCGTTGCCGACGGGCGCATTTCCGCCATCGGCAAGGCAAGCGAGGTCGACGGCGGCAATGCGGCGACGATCATCGACGCGATGGGCTGCGCCGTGGCGCCGGGGCTCATCGACAACCATGTCCATCCGGTCGCTGGCGATTGGACGCCGCGGCAAAACCAGATCGGCTGGATGGATTCGACCGTGCATGGCGGCGTCACCACGATCATTTCGGCGGGAGAGGTCCACACACCGGGCCGCCCGCGCGACCTGGTCGGGCTGAAGGCGCTGGCGATCGCGGCGCAGAGGACCTTCTCCAACTTCCGCCCCAACGGCATGAAGATCCTGGCCGGCGCTCCCATACTGGAACCAGGCCTAGTCGAGGAGGATTTCCGCGCCCTCGCCGAGGCCGGCGTGACGCTTGTCGGCGAGGTCGGGCTCGGCGGCGTCAAGGACGGTCCGACCGGCCGCCAGATGATCGGCTGGGCGCGCAAATACGGCATGACCTCGATGACCCATACGGGCGGCCCATCCCTGCCCGGCTCCGGCCGCATCGGCGCCGATGTCGTGCTGGAGGTCGATGCCGACATCGTGGCTCACGTCAATGGCGGACCGACGGCACTGCCGGAAGCTGAGATCCGGCAGATCTGCGAGAACGGCTCGCGCGCGCTGGAAATCGTCCACAACGGCAATCTGCGCACCGGCCTGTTCGTGCTCGAGCTGGCAAGGCAGCGCGGCGAACTTTCGCGCGTCATCCTCGGCACCGACAGCCCAGCCGGATCGGGCGTGCAGCCGCTCGGCATCCTGAGGACGCTGACGACGCTCGCTTCGCTGGGCGGTATCGCCCCTGAAGTGGCGTTCTGCCTTGCCAGCGGCAACACGGCGCGCGTGCGCGGACTGGCTGACCGCGGCATCATCGAGGTCGGCCGCGCCGCCGACCTCATCTTCATCGACCAGGCGATTGGTGGCGCCGGTGACGGACTGCTGGACAGCGTGGCGCTCGGCAATCTGCCGGGTATCGGCATGGTGATCATCGACGGCGAGGTGCGCACCAACCGCAGCCGCAATACTCCGCCGGCGATGCGGGTGCCGGAAGTCAGGGCGGCGTAGCGGCAGCCACCTGCGAACGCATCAACTTACGCCGTCCTTGCCGACGATCTTGTCCGTGGTCAGCCCGCCGACACGCGGATGCGGCCTGCCGGAATCGGTGACGGCGATGGCGACGACGATCTCGTCGGCACGCGGTGCGTCGGGAACGCGAACCTCCATGCCGTCGAAATGGCTGCGCACCCGCGCCGCGTCCTTGTGGCCGAGCGGAATGTCGAGCGGCACGCCAAGGCCACCGCGCTTCTTCGATGAGGGGATGAGCGCGGCCCCCTTGCCGAGCACATCGCGGAACGGGGCGCCGAGCGTTGGATGAAGGATGGCGGCGGCATGTTCAAGCTCGCCATCGGCGCCGACGGCGGCGGCCTTGCCGAAGCTCTCGACCTGGTCACCGCCAATGCCGAGGGCCGCGACGGCCCGCCTGGGCAAGATGTCGCCCAACGCCTCACCAACGACACTCAGCGCCGACAGATCCTCGACAAAAGTGCCGGCATAGGGATTGCGGATCACCGCGATCACCGCGGCGCGACGGGTTGGCGGATCGACGGGGCGGCCGCCTTCGATCAGGGTTTCCTCGACGATGGTAATGACGCGGCGGATTTCAGGGCTCATCGCAAGCCGTCCTCGCCCTTGATATCGGCTGCCGCCAGGCCGCCGACCCGAGCGTGAACGCGCGCCCCGGTGGTCATCGCCAGGATGACAGCCATCTCGTCGCTGCGCGGCGCATCGCCGACGCCGATCTCGATGGCGTCGAAATGGCTGCGCACATAGGAGGCGTTTATGTGCGTTATCGGAATGTCGATGCGCGTTCCCGGGCCACCGACCTTCTTGGTCGACGGCACGATAGCCTTGGCGTTGCCGAGAAGTTCGCGCATCGCGTAGCCGCCCGGATTGTGCCAGAGCGCACCGTGTTCGAGCTCTCCGGCGGCGCCGACGACGGCGCCCTTGCCATAGCCTTCGATGGCTGAAACCCCCTCGCCCATGGCGTCGATCAGGCGCCGGGCCATGTCGAGGCCGAGCGGCTTCAGGTCCTCCATGAATCCGGTGATCTCTTCCACGTAGCGTCCGGCAAATGGGTTGGCGATGACCGCCACGATCGCGCCGCGCTTGGGCGGGCGGGCCGCGAGGGGGCCGCCCTCATGGAAGATCTCTTCGACCTGAACCAGAAATTTCCTGACCACAACAGCCGGCATGGCGCGTTTCCTTCGTCCCGTCGTTCTGATGAAACTCGTTAGAGTACCAACAATTATGCATCGCCGATATTTGTCAAGCGTCGACAAGGACCATGCGGACAAAGCGGTGAGAAAACTGCACCGGAGGACGATTGACAGCCTGTTTGGCCGCTCATAAACTCATATGACCATCAACGAACTCGCCAGTGTCCCGGCGATATTTAGGGGATGGTCAAGGCGTGGCTTCAAAAGCTGAAAAAAGCTGAAGGGGAATGACATGACAAGGGCACTCAAGAGTTTGTTTCTGGCCGGCACGATGCTTGCCGTTTCGTTGGGATCGGCCGCCGCACAGTCCAAGGTTTCCGTGGCCGCCATCTCGGGATATTTCGCACAGGGCTTCGGCGTTTCGATCGTCAACGGCCTCAACAAGGCCAAGACCGATTTCGGCATCGACCTCAAGCTGGTCGACACCGGCAATCGTGCCCTCGACTATGAGGAGCAGTTCGAAAACCTCGCCAAGGGCAAGCAATACGACCTCATCTTCGTGATGGGCTGGGAGTTGGTGGACTCGTTGCAGAAGGTCAGCAAGGAATATCCCGACCAGCGCTTCGTGTTCATCGACGGCGTGCTCGACAATCCCAAGATGATCTACGCCAACTTCGCCGAGGAGCAGGGCTCGTTCGTCGCCGGCGCGCTGGCCGGCATGGTCGAGGCCAAGGGCAGTGAATTTCCCAAGATCGGCGACGGCAAGGCAATCGGTTTCGTCGGCGGCCGCGATATCCCGGTGATCCGCAACTTCCTCGGCGGCTACGAGCAGGGCGCAAAATATGCCGCGCCCGATGTGAAGGTGAATTCCGTGTTCGCCGGAACCTTCGACGACCCGGCCAAGGGCAGCGAACTTGCCCAGGCGCTTTACGGCCAGGGCTCCGACATCGTCTACAACGTTGCCGGCCCGACGGGTGAAGGCGTGATGCAGGCAAGTGCCGCCGCCGACAAATATTCGATCGGCGTCGATATCGACATGTGCGGCACGGCTCCCGGGAATGTGCTCGGCAGCATGTTGAAGCGGGGCGACATCGCGGTCTACACGCTGATCAAGGACGAAGTCGGGGGCCACAAGGTGACCGCCGGCACCCGCACGTTCGACCTCGCTTCGGGCGGTGTCGAGTTCAAGGTGTGCGACGATATTGCCCCCACGATCCCGGCCGACGTGACCGCCAAGCTGGACGACATCAAAAAGGGCATCGTCGACGGCAAGATCGCGATCACCAAGGCGAAATAGGCCAACACCAGCGCATCCCTCCCAAGAAAGCGCTACGCTGATCCGCCGCGGCTTGCCGCGACGGATCAGCGTCCAGTTTATGTGAGCCCCCAATCTGGGAGAGCATCGTGTCGAACGCGCCGGGGTCACCGCCCCTCCACAGCACCTCCGCGATGGCCGTCGAACTGGCTGCCATCACCAAGCGGTTTGGCGCCTTCATCGCCAATGACGGCATCGACCTGGTCGTACGCCGGGGCGAAATCCACGCCATCATCGGCGAGAACGGCGCCGGCAAGACGACGCTGATGAACATCCTGTTCGGCCTGCTCCAGCCGGACGAGGGCTCGATCCGGCTGAATGGCGAGACGACCGTGGTCGCCGATCCGGCCGCCGCGATCAAGGCCGGGCTCGGCATGGTGCACCAGCATTTCAAGCTGGTGCCTTCGCTCTCGGTCGCCGACAACGTCTTTCTCGGCATGGAAATCCGCCGTCATGGATTGATCGACCATGCCGCCCAGATCGAACGCACACGCGACCTGTCGAAGCGTTTCGGGCTGCATGTCGACCCGACGGAGCGCGTCGGACTGCTCTCGGTCGGCATCGAGCAGCGCATCGAAATCCTCAAGGTTCTGGTGCGCGGCGCCCGCACCATCATCCTCGACGAGCCGACCGCCGTGCTGACGCCGCAGGAGAGCCGTGAGCTGTTCCAGACACTGCGCAGTTTCGTGGCCGAAGGCATGACGGTGATCTTCATCTCGCACCATCTGGAAGAGGTGATGGAGGTGTCCGACACGGTGACGGTGCTGCGCAACGGCAGGAAGGTGGCAACTCGTCCGACATCGGAACTCAGCAAGGACGAATTGGTGCGCATGATGGTCGGCCGCGAGGTCAGTTTCGACCGCCGGCCGCGCGCGGCGCTGCATGGCGGCGCCGTCCTCGAGGTCAAGGATCTGTGGGCGCGTGACGACCGCCGGCTGCCGGCTGTTCGCGGCGCCAGTTTCACCGTTCGCGCTGGCGAAGTGGTGGGAATCGCCGGCGTGGCCGGCAATGGGCAGACGGAGTTGGCGGAGGTGCTTTCCGGCCTGCGGCCGGCAAGCCATGGCGAGGCATGGCTGAAAGGCCGGGATCTCACCATGCTTTCCCCAGCCGCGATACGCGAGGCGGGCCTTGCCCATGTGCCGGGCGACCGCATGGTGCGCGGGGTCGATCGCAATGCGTCGATCGCGGCAAACACGCTGATGGGCCGCCAGCATCGTGCACCGTGGAGCCGCGGCGGCGTGCTGGACTGGAAGGCGATCGCCGGGAATGCCGGAGCGCTGATCAAGAGCTTCGATATTCGCGCGCAAGGGTCGGGCGATCCCGTCAAGCGGCTGTCGGGCGGCAATATCCAGAAGGTCGTGCTGGCGCGCGAATTCACCAATGGTGCCGACTTCCTGCTGATCGATCAGCCGACGCGCGGCGTCGACATCGGCGCCCAGGAGGCCATCCATGACGAGATCATGCGCCAGCGCGCGGCCGGCCGTGCGATCCTGCTGATTTCCGTGCAGCTTGATGAGCTGGCGGCGCTTGCCGATCGCATCCTGGTGATGTTCAACGGGCGGATCATGGGCGAAGTCGCCGGTGATGATGCCGACGAGGACCGTATCGGCATGATGATGGCGGGCGTGTCGCCTGAGCTGGAGCCCGCATGATGAATGACCGCTTGCGCGCCTTTTCCGGTCAGATCATCGCCATCGGCGTTGCCTTGCTGCTGGGAGCCATCATCATCCTCATGGTCGGCGAAAGCCCGGTCCGTGTCTTGATGACGCTGCTGCGCGGCGCCTTCGGCGACCAGGAGAAAATTGCCGGTACCTTGCTGCAGACGACACCGATCCTGATTTGTGGCGTCGCCGCCTGCATCGGGCTGCGCGGCGGCATGTTCAATGTCGGCATCGAGGGCCAGCTTTTCCTGGGCGGATTTGCCGCCGCCTGGGTCGGCTTCAGCTTTTCCCTGCCGCCAGGCATCCATACGCTGGCTGCGCTGGCGCTCGCGATCGCCGCAGGTGCCGCCTGGGTCGCCATCCCTGCCTATTTCCGCGCCCGCTACAACACCAACGAAGTGGTCTCGACGATCCTGTCGAACTACATCGCCGTTCTGCTCACCTCCTATTTCACCATCTTCCTGTTCAAGCGGCCCGGCGGCTGGTCGGAGACACCGCCGATCCTGGCGACGGCCTATCTGCCTGAGATCTTTTCATTCTCGCGGCTGAACTGGGGACTGGCGATCGGCCTGCTGCTGGCGGTCGGCGTCGCGCTGGTCTTCCGCTACACCAGCTGGGGCTACGGCGTGACCATGGTCGGTTCGGCGCCGAAATTCGCCGAATATGGCGGCGTCAACGTGAAACGTCAGGGCTTCGTGGTCCTGCTGCTTTCGGGCGCCGTCGGCGGACTGGCCGGCGGCGTCGAGACGCTCGGCGTGCACCACCGGTTCATGGAAGGCTTTGCGCCTGGCTTCGGCTTCGACGGGCTGATCGCCGCCCTGCTCGCCAACGGCTCGCCGGTTGCCACCATCGTCACGGCGCTGTTCTTTGGCGCGCTGCGCAGCGGGTCGCTGCTGCTCGAGGTCGATACCAGCGCGTCACGCGAAATCATCACCGTGATCCAGGCGTTGATCATCCTCAGCGTATCGGCGCAGGTTCTGATCAAACGCCGCGGCGACAGCCAGGCGGGGGAGCGGCGATGGAAATTCTAGATAAGCTCATCAACGTCGCGCTGATCGCGGCGACGCTGCGCACCACCGCGCCCATTCTCCTGGTCGCTCTTGGCGGGTCGTTCACCACCAAGGCCGGCATCTTCAACATCGGTCTCGAGGGGCAGATGCTGGCCGGCGCCTTCTTCGCCGTCATCGGCTCGATCTGGACAGGTTCGGCCTTCGCGGGTGTCGCCTGCGGTGTGGCCGCAGCACTTGCCTTCGCGCTCGCCTTTGCCGTTCTGGTGGTGACCTTCCGGGCCAATGAAGTGGTCGTCGGGCTGGCGCTCAACATCCTCGCCGGCGGCATGACGATCTCGCTGATGAAAGCGATTTTCGGCACGCGCGGATCGATCGTCGGTCACGGCATTGTCGGCCTGCCGAAGGTGCAGATACCCGGCGCGCAGGCACTGCTCGGCTCATGGGCGCCGCTGATCTCGGGGTTCACGCCGATCGTCTATGTCGCGTTCATCGCGGTGCCGCTGCTGGTGCTGTTCTACAACCGCACCCGGCTCGGGCTCTATATCCGCGTCGTCGGCGAGAAACCCGAGGCGGCCGAGGCGCTCGGCATCTCGATCACCCGCGTCCGCTACATCGCCTCGCTGCTGTGCGGATTGCTGGCGGGGCTGGCCGGCGCGCATCTGTCGCTCGGCTACATCACCATGTTCACCGAGAACATGTCTTCCGGCCGCGGCTTCATGGCGGTGGCGATCCTGATCTTCTCCAACGGCGATCCGCTCAAGGTGCTGGCCGGCTGCCTGCTGTTCGGCTTCGCCGACGCCTTCTCGCTGCGCCTGCAGACCTTCGGGTTTCCGTCCTATCTGGTGCTGACCGTGCCCTATGTCGTGGCACTGACGGCGCTGTTCGTGCTGTCCTACCAGGCACGGCCAAAGATCATCAAGGAGACGCTGGCGTCGATGCAGAAACTCTTGTCGACGGACAGGAACAGCGCCTCGGTCGACAAAAATCCGCAATGAAGGAACTCCCATGGAACGCATAATCCTCGACGTGGATTCCGCCGGCGACGACATTCTGGCCGTGCTGTTTGCCGCGGCGAACCCGAATGTCCGGCTCGAAGGCGTGACCACGGTGACCGGCGCGGCAGGCCCGATCGAGCAGGTCACCAATGTCGTGCTCAACACGCTGACGCTTGCCGGGCGCGACGACATCCCGGTTCATGCCGGCGCCTGGCGGCCGATCGTCGGCAATGCCAAGGCCGACATGGAGGCGCCGGTCCATTTCGAGAAGCGGCTCGTTGCCCGCTTCGGCGACCGGCTGAAGAAGTTCAACCCGCCGGCGCCGACCCCGTCGCGTCAGGCGACGCCGGGGCATGCCGTCGATTTCATCATCAATACCGTAATGGCCAATCCGGGCGAGATCACGCTGGTGACCACAGGCCCATTGACCAATGCGGCGATGGCGCTGCTGCAGGAGCCGCGCCTGACCGGCGCGCTGAAGCGGCTCATGGTGCTGGGCGGCAACTTCCAGACGCCCGGCAACATCACGCCGCTGTCGGAATACAACATATGGGCAGATCCTGAGGCCTCGCGCATCGTGCTCAACGCCGACGTCGACAAGATCCTGGTGCCGCTCGACATCTGCGAGGACAACCGCGTCGCCGCCTCGATGCTGACGCGCGACGACATCGCCGACATGCAGGCCGTGGCGCGGAAGAATGCCGTCCTGGAGATGATCACCGACAGCTTTCCGATCTACATCGACATCTGGCGCGAGTTCTTCGACCTCGTCGGCTTCCCGATGGATGACGTCATCACCGTGGCGCTGGCCTTCGACCCGGCCTTGGCCACGATGACCGAACCGCTCTTCGTCGATGTCGTGCTGGACGGGCGCCTCGCGCGCGGACAGACGGTTGCCCATCGCGGCCGGCAACTGCTGCCCGGCGGCGGACCGAAGACCACGCGCATCTGCACCGATCTCGACGGCCGCCGCTTCCTGAACATCTTCAAGCAAACCATCGCGCGCTACGAACAAGCGGCGTGAGGACCGATAAAAATGACCCTTGCAACTCCCATCCTGTTCGACTGCGATCCCGGCCATGACGACGCCATTGCGCTGGTCATGGCGCATCGCTCGCCGGCTATCGAACTCGTCGGCGTCACCACGACATGCGGCAATGCCGAGGTCGAGAAGACGACCGCCAACGCCTTGCGCATCCTGGAGTACATCGGCGCCGGCGACGTGCCGGTCGCGCGGGGGTGTCACCGTCCGCTCGCGCGGCCGCTGGTGCTCGGCACCGCCGACGGACCGAGCGGCCTCGAGGGCTCGCCCTATCTGCCGCAGGCCACGATCAAGCCGGTCGACCGGCACGCCGTCGATTTCCTGGCCGACAAGCTCCGCGCCGCGCCCGAGCCGATCCTGGTCGTCGCCACGGGACCGCTGACCAATATCGGCCTGATGATCCTCAAGCACCGCGATGTGCTGCCCAAGATCAAGGAACTGATCTGGATGGGCGGTGTGTTCTACCGCAAGAGCGAGATCATCACGCCGACGGAATTCAATGCCTTCTGCGACCCGGAGGCGCTGAAGATCGTGCTGGACAGCGGCGTACCGATCCTGATGGTCGGCCTCGACGTCACCATGCAGGTGCTGATCGAGGCGCCGCAATATGCCGAGCTTGCCACGATCGACACGCCGCTCGGCAAGCTCGTCAACGACTGGCTGCTGTTCTACGAGAAGCTGCACCGCAACTCGATGGGCGTCGGCGGCGCCATGCACGACCCGTTGGCTCTGGCGCTCGCCATCGACCCGACGCTGGTGCGCACGCGCCCGGCCCATATCGGCGTCGATCTGTCGGGCACCTATGCGTTCGGCGCGACGGTTGCCGATTTCTGGAGCGAGCGCGGTGAAAAAGACAATGCGCGTATCGCCCACGAAGTCGACGCGGACCGTTTCTTCAAGCTGATGTTCGACCTGCTGCGGGATTAGAGACCGCGAGGAAGCGCTGACCGCCCGGCGGATTTGTCGGGCAGCGGACGGAACAGCGAAAGGTCCTATGCTCCGGCTTCAGCGTCGGACAATCTGCGGGCGTGCCATCTCAGATGGTCGTCCATGAATGTCGAAATGAAGAAATACGAGTGATCGTAGCCGTCCTGCATGCGCAGCGTCAGCGCAATGCCGGCCTTGGCGCAGGCCGCTTCCAGGAGCCAGGGCCTCAGTCCGTCGTCGAGAAATCCATCCGATGTCCCTTGGTCGACGAAAAACTCGGGGAAGCGGTGGCCATCCTCGATGAGCAAGGTGGCATCGTAGCGCCGCCATGATTTCTCGTCGGAACCGATATATTTTTCGAAGGCCGGCTTCGACCAGCCGGCGGTGCTGGGCTGTACGATCGGCGCGAAGGCCGAACAGCTCTTGAAGCGTTCGGGATTCTTCAGCGCGATGGTCAATGCGCCATGTCCACCCATCGAGTGGCCGAAGATCGCCTGACGCGTCATGTCGGCCGGAAATTCCGCCGCGACCAGCGCCGGTAATTCCTCGGTGACATAGGAATACATGCGATAATTACTGGCATAGGGTTCCTGCGTGGCATCGAGATAGAAGCCGGCGCCGCTGCCGAACTGCCAATTGTCCTTCTCGTCGGGAATATCGGCGCCGCGGGGGCTGGTGTCGGGACAGACCATGATCAGGCCGAGCTCGGCGGCCATGCGCCTGTACTCTCCCTTGTCCATGACATTGGCGTGGGTGCAGGTGAGACCGGAGAGGTACCATACGACAGGGCAAGGTCTTTCACGGGCCTGCGGCGGCACGAAGACGGCAAACGTCATGTCGCAGGCGCAGACTTCCGAAGCGTGGGAATAGACGCCCTGCACGCCGCCATGCGACCTGGCAGCGGCGATGATCTTCATCCGATCCGACATGTGTTTCTTCTCCGCCAACGGAAAACGTGATTCACCACCGCTTGTCTACGGCATCGGCTGGGACCACGGCAACCTTGACGGATTGGACATTTGGATTGCTGGTCACGTCCGATTGCCACCCGGACGGCCAAGAGGTTCAGGCAGCGCCTGGAAGTCGCACCACCGCGCGCCTGACGAGGTTGGCGCGCGGGATTTATTCCGGAGCACGCTACTCGGCGGCGATCCTGGCGCGCTGCCTGCCGAAGAGCGCCAGGCCGACATCGTCAACCGCAAGGCCGACGCGGGCCCGGATCGCTTCGGATGCCAGCACGCCGTCGACGAAATCCTTCTCCGAGGCGTAGACGGCCGTCGGCAGCGCAAAGGCTTCAAAGAAGCCGAACAGCGGCCGCAGCTGATGCTCGACGATCAGCGCATGGCGGTCGCCGCCGCCGGTCGCCGCCAATAGCACCGGCTTGCCCCTGAGGGCGGCCGGGTCGACGAGATCGAAGAAATGCTTGAACAGACCGGTATAGCTGCCCTTGTAGGTGGGCGAGCCGACCACCAGGACATCGGCGGCCAGGATCCGCTCGAGAACGGCGCGGGCCTGTCCATCCAGGTCACGCGTCCCTTTGGCACTGCCAAGACTGGGACCGAGATCGACGATGTCATGGGTGCTGGCGGAGAGGCCGTATCGCCCGGCAATTTCCGTCACGATATGGTCAACGAAGCCACGGGTCTTGGAGGGCCGCGTGAAATTGCCGGAGAAGCCGACAATGGCCGGATTGGTCATGATGGACGCCTTGTTGTATGTTCGAGCCAGTGTGCCAGAATGTCCATAGTTTTTATAGACATTGGTACCGAACGAAAGGAATTGACGATCGCCGTAGGACGAAATCGGAGAAGATTTTTCTTCCCGGGACGCGCTGAAGAAGAAGCATGGCGGTGTCTGGCAGCGCGCTTATCAAGCTGCTCGACGGGGTTGCCTGCGGGGGCGAGTCCGGCCATGAAGCCGGCCGGCAGGCACGGAAGTGTATCGCCATGCTCTCATTCCTAAAAGACTGCCTCCCGAAATTGGCCGTCCGGGAGATGACTATCCCGCGACCCGCACAATGAGCTTGCCGAAATTCTTTCCTTCGAGAAGCCCCAGAAACGCTTGTGGCGCATTCCCTATGCCGTCCACGATATCTTCCCGGTACCGCACACGCCCGGACGCTATCCATTCGGCCATCTCGCGATAGAAGGCTGGGCGTGATCGACAAATTCGCGCTGGATAAAGCCCCTTATCGTCAGGCTGCGATGCAGCACCTGCTGCATCAGCGCCGGAAGCCGGTCGGCGCCGGAATCCGCAGGGATGTTGTACTGCGCGATCAATCCGCAGACCGGAACGCGCGCGAACTCGTTGAGCAGTGGAAATACCGCATCCCAGACAGGACCGCCGACATTCTCGAAGTAGACGTCGATGCCTCCAGGACAGGCAACCTTCAGTTGCTCGGCAAAATTATCGGCGCGATGATCGACGACCGCGTCGAAGCCGAGCTCCTGGTGCACGAAAGCACATTTTTCGGGGCCGCCGGCAATGCCGACCGCACGAGCTCCCTTGATGCGCGCGATCTGGCCGACGGCCGATCCGACCGCGCCGCTGGCGGCCGCCACGACCACGGTCTCGCCGGCTTTTGGCCGTCCTATGGTGAGCAGGCCGGCATAGGCGGTGAAGCCTGGCATGCCGAGCACCCCGAGGGCGGTGGTGACGGGCGCCGCCGCTGGTTCGAGCTTGCGCAACCCGACGCCGTCGGAAACGGCAAAGCTCTGCCATCCCGAGTGGGACAGCACGATATCGCCCTCGGCGAAGCCGGCATGGCGAGATTTGACGACGCGCGCCACCGTGCCGCCCTCCATCACGCCGTCGATCTCGACCGGCTTGGCGTAGGACCTGGCGGCGTTCATGCGGCCGCGCATATATGGATCAAGTGACAGATAGAGGATCTGCAACAGCAGTTCGCCCTCCCCCGGCTCGCCGATGGCGACGGACTCGACGCGGAAATCGCTCCGCTTGGGCCGGCCTTGCGGCCGCGCCGCGAGCACGATGCGGGTGTTCGTCAGCGTCGACATTGCATAGCCCTCCTCGGATGATGTTCTACGCGAAGAACCTGTTGGGAGGCCGCTTCAGGCCGAGGTTCTCGCGCAGGGTCGATCCTTCATATTGCTGCCTGAATATGCCCCGCCGCTGCAGTTCAGGCACGACCTTGCCGACAAAATCATCAAGTCCGGCGGGCAGATAGGGAAACATGACGTTGAACCCGTCGGAGCCCTCGGCGACGAGCCATTCCTCCATGTCGTCGACGATGGTCCCTGGCGTGCCGACGAAGGCAAGGCCGGAATAGCCGCCCAGCCTTTGCGCGAGCTGCCTGACGGTGAGCTTCTCCTGGCGCGCCAGTTCGATGACGCGCTCGCGGCCGCTCCTGCTGGCGTTGGTTTCGGGAATGTCCGGCAAGGGCGCGTCCGGGTCGAAACCGGACGCATCATGCCCGAGCGCGATCGACAGCGAGGCGATGCCGCTTTCGTAATAGACGAGGCTGTCGAGCCTGGCTCGCTTGGCCTGTGCTTCCTCGGCGCTGTCGCCGACGATGACGAAGGCGCCGGGCAGGATCTTGATGTCGTCGCGCGAGCGGCCGAGTTTCTGCGCCCGGCCCTTGACGTCGGCAAAGAAACGCTGCCCGGCGGCGAGGTCGGCATGCGCGGCGAAGATGACCTCCGCCGTCTCGGCCGCCAGTTGCCGTCCGGCTTCCGACGCGCCGGCCTGGACAATGACGGGCCAGCCCTGCACCGGCCGAGCGATGTTGAGGGGGCCCCGCACCGAAAGATGCTCGCCCTTGTGATCCAGCACATGCAGCCTCGCCGGATCGAAATAGAGCCCGCTTTCAGGATCGCGGATGAAGGCGTCGTCGGCAAAGCTGTCCCACAGCCCCGTCACGACATCGTGGAACTCCCGCGCCCGCCGGTAGCGCTCATCATGCTCGACATGTTCGTCGAGACCGAAGTTCAGCGCCGCGTCGGGATTGGACGTGGTGACGATATTCCAGCCGGCGCGGCCGCCACTGATATGATCGAGCGAGGCGAAGCGGCGCGCGACATGATAGGGCGCATCGAAGGTCGTCGATGCCGTGGCGACCAGCCCGATATGATCGGTGACGGCGGCCAGCGCCGACAGCAGCGTGAACGGCTCGAACGACGTCACCGTATGGCTGCGCCGCAACGCTTCGATCGGCATGTTGAGCACTGCCAGATGATCGGCCATGAAGAAGGCATCGAACTTCGCCGCCTCAAGCGTCTGGGCGAAGCGCTTCAGATGGGCAAAGTTGAAATTGGCGTCCGGATAGGCGCCGGGATAACGCCAGGCGCCTGTATGCAAACTGACCGGGCGCATGAACGCGCCGAGCCGCAGCTGCTTTTTATGTGTCATGGGCTGGGCATCCCGGGCGGCATTGAGTGATCGGTCGAAGTTCCGGCATGGCGGGATTGACCGCGATCCGCCGGAACTTCGGTTCAGTCGGCGACCTGCTATGCCGCCGTCGGATAGTCCGTATATCCCCTCGAACTGCCCCCGTAGAACGTATTGCTGTCGGGGGCGTTCAGCGCGATGCCTTGTTGTAATCTGCCTACGAGATCGGGATTGGCGATGAACAATTTTCCGAAAGCGACCAGATCGACACGCCCTGCCTCAACCGCGGCTTCCGCGAGTTCCCTGTCATAGCCATTGTTGACCAGCCAGGCGCCGGCGCCGCCCGCATCGCGGTAGGCCGCCTTGAAGGCGGCATAGTCGAACGGCCGCTCGCCTTGCTGGAAATCACGGGCCCCACCTGTCGCGCCTTCAATGACATGGACATAGGCCAATCCATGACGGCCGAGTTTCCTGGCCACGTATTCGAACAACGGCTGGGGTTCGGGATCGGAGGAGTCATTGGCCGGCGTCACCGGCGAGAGCCGAATGCCGGTCCGGCCGGCGCCGACTTCCCCGACGACCGCCTCCACCACCTCCAACAGGAAGCGGGCACGGTTCTCGATCGAACCGCCATAAGCATCGGTCCGATGATTGCTGCCCGAACGCAGGAACTGGTCGAGAAGATAGCCATTGGCCGCGTGGATCTCGACGCCGTCGAAACCGGCGACCTCGATCGCCGCTTTCGCGGCGCGCCGAAAATCCTGCACGATACCCTGGATCTCGCCTTCCTCAAGGGCCCGCGGCTCGGACGTCTCGGCAAAGCTGCCGCTGCCGTCGGCACCCACCAGGAATGTCTTGGATTTCGCGCGGATCGCCGACGGCGCAACTGGCATGCCGCCTCCCGGCTGCAGCGATGTGTGGGAAATCCGACCCACATGCCAGAGCTGAACGACGATCTTGCCGCCTTCGGCGTGCACTGCGTCGGTGACCTTCTTCCACCCGGCGAGCTGTTCTGGCGCGTAAAGACCCGGCACGTTCGCATAGCCCTGGCCCTGATGAGTGATCGCGGTCGCTTCGGTCACGATCAGGCCCGCGGTGGCACGCTGGCGGTAATAGGTGACGGACAGATCCCCTGGAACCGCATTCGGCGAGCGATTGCGCGTCAGCGGCGCCATGACGATGCGGTTGGCGAGGGCGAGGTCGCCGGCCGCTATCGGGTCGAAAAGTGTGGTCATCGGAAGGCCTTTCATACTCAAGCAAATGCAGGTTCAGATATCGGAGAGCGAAGCGCGGAAAGCGGCGATCGTTTCGTCGTTCCGCCTGTAGAAGACCCATTGACCAAGGCGGCGTGTGGTCACCAGATCCGCCGATGAAAGCGTGGCGAGATGGGCCGACACGGTTGATTGCGACAGACCGCAACGTTCGAACTGCCCCGCGCAAACGCCCATGGCCAGTGGATGTTCCTGGCTCGTGAAATGCATTTCCGGCTCTTTCAACCAGTTCAACATTTGGCGCCGAACCGGATGGGCCAACGCCTTCAGGATGGCATCGTGATCCATGAATTCCCCGTATATCGCCAGTAGCCGATATTTATATCGCACCTATGCGATCCGTAAGGAACGACATTCTGTTTTTGGCGACCGATGCGAAACACTTGCCCTGGCGGCACAGCCTGCATGGCGGTTCAAAGGCGTTTGTTCGGAACCTGATCGGCCCGCGGCTGTTTTGCGTTCAGGCAAACACGGAGGCAGCCATGGCACGCGACAGGACCGAATATGAAACCGGCGCACGGAAGTATCCCGCCAGGACCGGCCCGGATCCGAGCGACGATTTCTCGCCCGATGCGGCGGGCAACAAGCCGCCGGCAGGCGGGATGGGGCTCACGCGGCAGGCGGATCAGACAAATGAGAAAACACATCAGTCCGAAGGCCAGAACCCGCCTGGCAAGGCGACACCCAGCCCTGCAACCGAAAAGACATCCGGTGCGGGCCCGGCGATCTCCGAACGTTCGAAGGACGCGAAGTCTCCAAAATCGGGCCGCCAACCCGGCGCCTATGTCAAGGACTGACGCGGACGGGCGGCGACACCTCTCGACAAGCTTATGCGTCGCGCTGACCTTTCGGTTTGGCGCGCGAACTTTCTTCAGCCCAGGAGAACCACCATGGAGACGAAATCCCGGACCGCCGGTGAAGCCGCCAAGCAGCGCCATATCCAGCGCGGCGTCGATGCCAAGGACAAATCGAAGCGCAACGGCAAGGCGGAGCACGCCATGCAGGCAGGCGCGCGCACCTATCCCGAGCCGCCCTTCCCCAAGCAACATCAGGCCAAACCCGGGCATGAAGCGGCGATCGAACCTGCCCCACTCTACGATGCTCCCTATTATCTCGGATCAAGGAAACTCGAGGAGAAGGTGGCTCTCATCACCGGCGGCGATTCCGGCATCGGTCGTGCGGTGGCGGTATTGTTCGCCCGCGAAGGCGCCGATATCGCGATCGTCTACCTGGCCGAGGACAGGGACGCCGAAGAGACGAAATCCGCCGTCGAAAAAGAAGGTCGACGCTGCATCCTGATCAAGGCCGACGTCAGCGAACGGCAGGATTGCCACGATGCCGTGGCGGCCACGGTCAAAACATTCGGCCGCATCGACGTGCTGGTCAACAACGCCGCTTTCCAGATCCATTCCAGCGACTTCAGCGACCTGACCGAAGAACATTTCGACACGACGCTGAAGACCAATCTCTATGGCTATTTCCATATGGCACAGGAAGCGGTGCCGCACATGAAGCCAGGCTCGGCGATCGTCAACACCGGTTCGGTTACCGGCATAGACGGCTCGAAGCAACTGGTCGACTATTCGATGACCAAGGGCGGCATCCATGCCTTCACGCGCGCGCTTTCGGGCAATCTCATCGCCAAGGGCATCAGAGTGAACGCGGTCGCGCCTGGCCCGGTGTGGACGCCACTCAATCCGTCCGACAAGCAAGCCGGCGACGTCTCGAAATTCGGCGCGGACACGCCGATGAAACGGCCGGCACAGCCGGAGGAACTGGCTCCGGCCTATGTGTTCCTGGCCTCTCCGCACTGCTCGAGTTACATCACCGGCGAGATCCTGCCGATCGTCGGCGGCTACTGAGGTCATCGCAATGTATTTCATTGCCTTGGCGACCGATTATGACGGGACGCTCGCGCATGACGGGGCTGTCTCCAAGAAGACGCTCGCCGCGTTGGAGCGGTTCAAGAAAAGTGGCCGTAAACTGCTTCTGGTCACCGGACGCGAGCTGCCCGACCTCAAGCGCGTGTTTCCCGATGTCGGCCTGTTCGACAAGGTCGTCGCCGAGAACGGCGCCCTGATCTATACCCCGGCGAGCGAGGAGGAGCGGGTGATCTCGCTATCGCCGGAGCCCAAATTCGTCGCCAGACTGAAAAAGCAGGGGGTGAAGCCACTTTCGGTGGGACGTTCGATCGTCGCCACCTGGGAGCCACATCAGGCGACCGTGCTCGAAGTCATCAAGAAGATGGGGCTCGAGCTCGAAATCATCTTCAACAAGGGTGCGGTGATGATCCTGCCGAGCGGGGTCAACAAAGCCACCGGGCTGGCTGCCGCGCTCGAGGATCTTCGCCTGTCGCCGCATAATGTGGTGGGTATCGGCGACGCCGAGAACGATCATGCCTTCCTGCAGGCCTGCGGCTGCAGCGTTGCGGTCGACAATGCCATTCCCGCGGTCAAGAGCACCGCAACCCTGGTCACGCGCGGTGCACGCGGCAAAGGCGTCGAGGAACTGATCGCCAAGCTGATCAAGCGCGACCATGGGATCGTGCCGAGGCGCCACGACGGCATTGTTCTGGGATCGTCAGGTGGCGACGACATCTATCTGTCGCCGACCGACAGCGTGCTCATCGCCGGCAGTTCGGGCATCGGCAAATCCACCCTGGCCACCGCGCTGACGGAACGCTTCGTCGAGAACCGATTTCAGTTTTGCGTCTTCGACCCTGAGGGCGATTATGATGGCCTCGAGGGTGCGGTTCGGCTGGGGGACGGATCGAGCGCGCCCACAAAGGCGCAGGTGCTGGATCTGGTCGCCAAGGCCGACAGCAATGTCGTCGTCAACGGGCTTTCGCTGCGTGTCAACGAACGGCCTGATTTCTTTGCCGACCTGCTGCCTGGCCTTGGCAGCTTCCGCCGCCGCACCGCGAGACCGCATTGGCTGGTCATCGACGAAGCGCACCATCTTCTTCCGAAGCGCCGCGACGATACGCGCTCCGTGCTCTCCCTGGAACTGCCGGGCACAATCCTGATCACCGTCCATCCCGAAGCGATTTCGACCGACGCCCTGCGCCTGGTTACGGCCGTTATCGCCCTTGGACCGACGGCGAAGGACGTGGTGAAGGCCTTCTGCCGCGAGACCGGCATCGAGCCACCGAAGGACATTCCCACGCCCAAGGGCGACCGGGTTCTTTTCTGGCGGCCGCAGGTGCGCAAAAAACTCACGACGGTCAAGGTGATCGAACCTCGCCAGTCTCTCAAGCGCCACAGCCGCAAATATGCCGAGGGCCAACTCGATGAGACCGGCAGCTTCTATTTCCGCGGTCCCGACGATGCAATGAACCTGAGGGCCCATAATCTGATGATCTTTGCCCAGATGGCCGAAGGCATAGACGACAAGACCTGGGAGTTCCATCTGCGCGCGGGCGACTATTCGAAATGGTTCCGCCACCAGATCAGGGACAAGGACCTCGCCCGCGAAACCGCCGAGGCGGAAAAGGACAGGAAGCTTTCGGCGGAAGAGAGCCGCAAGCGGGTGCTCGATGCCGTACGGCGGCGCTACACCGCACCAGCGACGGCGCCCGAGGAGTAGCAGCCAGGCCGCGGTCATGGGCGATGTCGGGAACGGCGGTTCGCCGACCGCGTTGGAACCCGGGCGCCGGCCTAACGTTCAACCTCCAGCGAGAAGGAGTAGCGATCATGCCACGAGGCGAGAAATCCAAATACACCGACAAGCAGGAACGCAAGGCCGACCATATCGCCGAAGGCTATGAGAAGCGTGGCGTCTCCGACAAGGAAGCCGAGCGCCGCGCATGGGCAACGGTCAACAAGGACGATGGTGGCGGCAAGAAGGAAGGTGGCTCCGGGCGTGGCAAGCACACGGGCCATCCAGCAGCGCACAAGGGCGGCAAGAGCGGCGGAAAGGCGTCGGCTTCCCGATCGGCCGCGAGCCGGTCCGAATCGGCAAAGAAGGCGGCGGCGACGCGCAAGAGGAATGCCGAACACCACGCCCACTGAACGGCTCAATGAAGGACAGGTTTGCCCTCCCCCTGGACACGCCTCCCATGGAGGCCAAGGCCGCCGATGCCCTCCCGGAAGGCGAAGGCCTTTGGCAATACGAGCCCAAATGGGACGGGTTTCGCTGCCTCGCCTTCAAAGGCGACAGGGATGTCGACCTGCGCGCGAAATCCGGCAAACCTCTCGGCCGTTACTTCCCGGAGCTCGTCGCCATGCTGCAGCAGGTCGAGGCCCGCAACTTCGTTGTCGATGGCGAAATCGTCATCGAACTCGAAGGCCAGCTTTCTTTCGACGCACTGCAGATGCGGCTTCACCCGGCCGAAAGCCGTATCCGCAAGCTGAGCGTGCAAACGCCGGCGCGGCTGATCCTGTTCGACATGCCGGTTGCGCCGGACGGGACGATCCTGCTTGACGAACCGTTGTCGAGCCGCCGCCGGGCGGTCGAAGGCTTCGTTCGGGATAGCGCCAAACCCGGCTTGCGGCTCTCGCCCAGCGCGACCGATCCGGCGGCCGCCAGGCGCTGGCTGGAAGGGGCCGGCCACGGCCCCACCGATGGCGTCGTCGCCAAATTGCTGGCCGACCCCTACCGGCCTGGCGAACGCGCGATGGTCAAGGTCAAACGGTTGCGTACGGCCGACTGCGTGGTAGGCGGATTTCGCTATCTGGCCGGCAGCAAGGAGGTCGGCTCGCTCCTGCTCGGCCTCTACGAGGAGAGCGGCAAACTCAACCATGTCGGCTTTACCTCGACCATCGGCAGGGACGACCGGGCCGGCGTCACCCGAAAGCTGGAAAAGCTGCGTGGCGGACCTGGCTTCACCGGCAAGGCGCCAGGCGGACCGAGCCGCTGGAGCACGCAGCGCAGCGGCGAATGGGAACCCTTGCGGCCGGAACTGGTGGTCGAGGTCCGCTTCGATCACGTCACCGGCGACAGGTTCCGGCATGGCACCAAATTGTTGCGCTGGCGGCCGGACAAGGCGCCGCGCCAGTGCACCATGCGGCAGATCCAGTGAGGGAGTTCGCCCCGCGGCGGCGCGTGGGCCGAGCCGGAGGCAGCCTCTTTGCGAGACGGCTGGAACAACCGTCCCGATAGCAAGTTGAGTCCCAGCTACACCGATGGTGGGCTTCACGACAATTGGAGATGACAATTATGGCGACTGCGAAGAAAGCGGCAACGAAGGGCCTTGAAGCCTTGTTCCTCGACGGGCTGAAGGACATTTACTATGCCGAGAAGAAAATCCTGAAGGCGCTGCCGAAAATGGCAAAGGGCGCCGAATCCGAGGACCTTGCGGCGGCGTTCGAGAAACATCTGGCGGAGACCGAGGGCCAGGTCGATCGCCTCGAACAGGTCTTCGAGCTTCTCGACAAGCCGGCCCGGGGCAAGACCTGCCCCGCCATCGACGGCATCCTCGAGGAGGGTTCGGAAATCCTCGAGGAATACAAGGGCGCCCCCGCGCTGGACGCCGGGCTGGTTGGGGCGGCGCAGGCCGTCGAACACTACGAGATCGCGCGCTACGGCACGCTGATCGCCTGGGCCGAACAGCTCGGCAAGGGCGAGGTGGTCAACCTCCTCAACGCGACCCTCGAGGAGGAGATGGCGACCGACGAGGCCCTTTCCAGCCTTGGCGAGGGCGGCGTCAACGAGCGTGCCCTGGAACAGGCCGCCTAGCTGGCAAGTTTGTGCCCCGGGCGCCAGGCGACCGGGGCAACTCCTCAGGATTTCGGAGAACGACGATGGACCCCCGCAAAACAGAGCAACCGGCGGTGCAGGCCGAAGACCCCGACGAAACCGAAGGTCCCGCCATGGGGCAGCAGGACTGGGACGCGCTCGCAGGGGCGAAAATCCTTCCCGACAATGCGGCGGTGGAAGACGGGGCCGAGGAGGAAGGCGACTTGCCCGAGGAAGACGACGACAACCCCTACCAGGAAAGCGACGAGGCATTGCCCGACGATGTCGAGGAGGCGGTCATTTCACGCGATCCTTCGAGGGAAGGCGGCCGCTTCGACGAAGAGTGACCCCAACGACGTGCGCAATCCGGTCAGCCGGCCGCATGCATCGGGGGCTCTTCATTCTCGTCGGGATTGGGTAGCGGCGCCTCGTCGGGCAATCGGTCCGGCTCCGGTTCGCCGATCGGCTCGGGCTTCCAATTGGGAGCCGGCATGGGCACATCGCGGTTGGGATCGGGTTCTCTCGGATCGGGCATCAAAATCCTTTTCTCTCGGTTTGCTGGCCGGCAGTGAACCGGGCGGCTTTCGATGAGTGGTGTGACATGCAGAACCCATCCCGATTGCTCGGGACGGGCTCAGTGCCATCAAGCTCTGGCTAGCGATTCTTGTGACTTTGCTGGCCAGCCTTCACATGCTGTTCATGGGTCCCGCCGCGCGTGCCCGACCCGTCACCTTGCTGGCGTTGGCTGCCGCCCGCCGCCTGCTGCTGACGGTTCTTGTCGTCCATGTTCTTATGGCTCTGCTGGCCTGCTTTCACATGCTGCTCATGGCTTCCACCTTGATTGGGCATTCTTGATCTCCTTTGGAGTTTTGAACGAGGCGACAACCGCCTCGATTGTCAAAGCTACTGGCGGCCCGGGCGTTCCCTCACGTAATATTTCGTGACTGCCGCCGCCGATCATGGAGAAGTCGTCGGGAACAAGATTTCCGTCTCGAAGCTGGGCAGCTTCTGTCGAAGCGCATGCGTCAATCCCGTAGTGCCAGGCCAGTTGGATGGCGGCCAGTCTTCAGCTGGGGATCATACCGGCGCAGGAATTTGCGCAGCGGCAACTCGAACAGGATGTACATCCGCCAAGCGAAAAGAACTGATGTTGCGGTGCCGATCACGATGATGAGGTCGGCAGGAATCGGAAAAACGGTCCACACCACCAGAAGCAGCGTTATCGGCAGTGTGTGGATCAGATAAAGCATATAGGAGGCATCACCGAGAACCGTCCATGCGCTCGGCTGTGCGTCGATCTGCATAGTGCCGAAGACGATCATCGCCGCCGGGAGACCGTAAACCAGCACGCGCTGGAACCCGTTATCGCCGGCGAGAAACTCCATCGTTCCCCCTTGCGGCGCCATCCCGATGAATCCCACCGTGATCATCGCCGCGGCGCCGATCGGCAGGCACCATACCGCCGGTTTCCACTTGGGTGCATAGGCGAGAGCGATGCCAAAGCCGAACTCGATGATCAGCGGGTTGCCAAGAAACTGCAGCACCGGGCCCGCCGAGCGAAACATCATTGCGAGGCCGAAGATACCGAGGAGACCCCATAGCAGCCGCCGGTCGACGAGAACCACGGTTGCGGCGGCGTAGAACAGCATTTCGAAGCACAGCGTCCAGGCCGCGGGCAATGCTGGCGCGGTCATTTGATCCGTAGCGGGCCACAGCAGGAGGGTCGCCACCGCGTCCCGCCAGCCGAAGCCGGTTTTGTAGGCGACGATCGCATAGGGGATGCTGATCAGCAGATAGAGCGGAACGATGCGCCGGAACCGTCTCCAAGCGAAGGATCGCCAGGTCAGGCCAGGTGCCGTCCTGGCAATAATCACCCCGGATATGACAAAAAAGATGTCTACGCCCGCGAAGCCGGCCACCTGCAAATCGTGAGGCAACAGGCCATTGGATCCGGTGGCCGTAACGGCGGTCTGGGCCGCGTGGACATATACGACCATCAGCGCGGCAACGAAGCGAAGTACCTGCAAGGACCAGATCAAGGGCGCCAAGCCTATGTCCGTTGACCCCTTGGCAGTCGATCGCGCAGGTGCCATCCAATCGACGATCACAACCGGAATCTTCTGGTCGATGGCGGCTGCCCGCGCTGCCGGGGTTAGTTAAGCTGATTCAGGATTCCAGAACTGTTCGCCAACACCATATTTTCATAGATCACGAGGGCTGTCGTGCAGATCGCCGCGACCGAGATCGGCACGCCAAACGGCACAACGCCTTTGCGATCGAGATGCTGGACGTAGATGCGGAAGGCGCCCGCGGGCAGCAGGAATGGATTCTTCATTGCCCCTGCGGTGACGAGGGCGAAAACCAGGAGCAGCACGGAAAAAACGACGAGGTCTTCGCCGCCGGTCAGAAAAGGCACGACCGCCATCAGCTTGACGTCGCCGGCGCCGATCTTGCGCAAGAGCCAGAACGGGAACAAGGCTACAAACAGCACGAGGCCGGCAGCCGCGCTCAAGCCCATGTCCAACCAGGATCCGGATCGGAGCACAAGCAGCAACAGGGACCCCACTCCCAGGCAGAGCAGCAGCAGCACATCGCGATTGGCAATCCTCTGCGTCGTGAAGTCGAGCCACGCAATCCTGGCGAGCAGCGGGATGGCGAGGGCCTTCAACAGCAGCGCTTCGACGAGCAGCATGCTAGCGCTCGATGTTCTGCACGCTCGACGACAGCAGCTTCAGATTGTTGGCTACGGTCGGATCGTTTGGTGCCAGCTCATAAGCCTTGAGGAAATTGCCGCGCGCGTCCTGCAGTTTGCCGCGCAGCAGATCGGAATAGCCGACATTGTTGTAGTATTCGGGCGACGGCCCCATCAGCTTGAAGGCGCGGCCATAGGCACGGTCGGCGAGGTCGAAGCGGTGGATCCGGTCGCACGAAGCGGCCAGTCCCATCCAGGCGCCGCCGTCATTGGGGGCGAGTTGCGTCGCCTTGAAGAACAGCGCGCCGGCGTTGCCATAGTTTTCCGCGCGGAACTGGTTCTTGGCTTCGGCCACGGCCTGGTCCGATGCGTAATATTCGACGTCGCTGACCGTCTTCAATCCGTCGAACGCATCGCCAAAGGACGTCACATCGCCTTTCGACGGTTCATTGGTGCGCACGACACCGCCAGTGGTGTCGGCGCCGTTTGTCTGGCAGCCGGCAAGGGCTGCCATCAACAGACTGGCAGCGACGACGGTTGCGAGGCGCATTGGCCCTGTCATTTTATCCCCCAGAGTCCGGCGACTCTATTTTAGAATCAAAGCATAGAACCGTTTAGAAGAAAATGCCCTTCATGCGGATGATCACCGGCAACATGATCACCATCATGACCACCGGGAAGATGCATAATCCCAACGGGATCATCATTTTGACCGGCAGAGCATTGGCCTTCTCCTCAGCGGTCAGAATTCTTTGTCCGCGCATCTCGTCGCTATAGACGCGCAGCGCCTCCGTCAGGCTGGTGCCGAGTTCTTCCGACTGCCGGAACAGCACGGCCAGGGAGCGCGCTTCTTCCAGCCCGATGCGGTCCGCGAGTTCACGCAGCGCCTCCCGCAACGGTTTGCCGGCCCGTAATTGCAGGTTCATGATCGCAAGCTGGATACCCAGCCATTTGTGGGTGCCTGCCAGCTCGGCGCCGACACGTTCGACCGCCGCCTCCAGGCTCATGCCGGCATCGGCACAGGTGATCATCATGTCCATGAAATCGGGGAACCCGCGACGATAGATCTGTTTTTGGGCATTCTCGAAGCGGTCGAGCAGGATAGCTGGGATCACGATGCAGGCGAGTCCGAACAACGCGGAACCGGCAAAGGCCATGAAAGCAGGGAGTTGAGGCGGGAGTACTCGTACAAGGAGGGCATAGGCAACCAAAAAGCCGATACAGACCGCGCCCAGCCGCGACAAGGTGTAGATGAGCGGAGCACTGGGTTGATAAAACCCGGCGCGAAAAAGCTTCGCCTCGAGCGCATTTGGCTCGTTGCGTTCCTTCTCCATCGATCGAAAGTAGGCGTCAACTGGACGCTGCGCCGAGATTTTGAGCAACTGTTCCTGCCCCGCGAGCGAGCGGCGGTCGACGATGCCTTCCGACGTCAGGCTCTGGGCAACCAGCTTGCGCGTCTGCAACGCCGGCAAGAAGACAAGCGCACCGAACAGAAACAGCGACGCAGCCGCCACGAACACCGCGGTGGAAACCAGGAAACTCAGTCCCTGAATATTCGATAGCAGGTTTATGGCTCGCTCCTGTCAGAAATCGAAATTGACCATGCGATACATGATGAAGTCACCCAGCAGCGCCCATGTTCCGAAGATCACGAACACCGGCATGATCAAAGGGTCGTGCCATATCTGGCCGTAATATGTCGGAGCGGCGAGCTGGAGGAGCAGGAACATTACGAGCGGGAAAAGCGAAATGATCCACGCGGACACCCGGCCCTCCGACGAAAGCGCCCTGATCTTCATCCTGAGTTTTTGACGTTCGCGCAGAACCGACGAAAGATTAGCCAGGATCTCGGTCAGGTTGCCGCCCGTTTTCGATTGGATCGACAGCGACACCGACAACAGGTGGAGGCCTTCGAAGCCCACGCGCTGGGAAAGCTTCCGCACCGCCTGTTCGATGCTCAGTCCGAAGGTGATTTCGTCGGAGACGATGCCGAATTCCGTGCCAATCGGATCGGGCATTTCGCGCGCGACCAGGCCTATGGCCACCGTTGCCGGGTGCCCCGCCCGCAGCGAACGCACGATCATGTCGAGCGCATTGGGGAGCTGTTTCGCGAATTTCTGGATCCGTTTCCTGCGCGCACGACGCAGAAGCAGAAGTGGCAGGACAAATCCGGTCACCAGAAAAATCAGGATGCAAGGCAATATGGAAAAACGCAGAAGGAATGAGAACAGCAGCGCAATCGCAAGGGCTGAGAGCAGGAACATCGCGGCGAAAGTCAGCGGGTTTCCGGTAATGCCGGATTGGGTGTAGAGCCTGTTCAAGCCGACCATGCCGAACAGAAAATCACCGGTATCCGTCAGGCCGCGTTCGCGCAGCAATCCCTGCAAGGTCCTTTCGGCCGGGACCTCATCGGACAATCGCTTCAGCCGCCGGTTGATCATGCCGGCACGGGATCGGCGATCGGCGAAAGACAGATACAGCGCCTCGCCGGCGAGAATGACGGCCGCGGCCGTAAGCGTGTAAATAAAGTAGAGCAAGGTCTGGCCGGTGGGCATCAGAGCGCAACCTGGGGATTGAAGGCGTCCTTGGCGAAATGGTGCCCGAGAGTCGCCGCTTCCGGGGCAAAACGTGGGCGAACGCCGGTAGCGCGAAATTCCCCGACGATCTGACCGTCAACCGTCACCTCGCGACGCACGAAGGTGTAGATCTCCTGCATCTGGACGACATTTCCTTCCATACCGGTAATCTCCGATATCGATGTCACGCGCCGGCCGCCGTCGGACAGGCGCTGTGTCTGCACGATGACGTCGATGGCGGAAGCGATCTGCGCCCTGATGGACTCATGCGTCATCGGCATTCCCGCCATGCCGACCATCTGCTCAAGCCGCGAGATCGCATCGCGCGGCGTGTTGGCATGGATGGTGGTCATCGAGCCCTCGTGGCCGGTGTTCATGGCCTGGAGCATGTCGAAGGCCTCTTCGCCGCGAACCTCGCCGACGATGATACGGTCGGGGCGCATGCGGAGCGCGTTCTTGACCAGCTCGCGCTGGCGAACCTCTCCCTTTCCTTCCACACTGGGCGGGCGTGTCTCCAGCCGGCCGACATGAGGCTGCTGCAGCTGCAGTTCCGCCGCGTCCTCGATGGTGATCAGGCGCTCCCTGGACGGGATGTAGCTCGACAGCGCGTTGAGCAAAGTCGTCTTGCCGCTGCCCGTCCCTCCCGAAACGAGGACCGACTTGCGCGCTTGCACGGCGATCCGCAGCAGATCGACCATTGGCGGACGGATCGAATTGAGCGCCACCAGGCGTTCGAGCGAATAGGGATTCTTGGAAAACTTTCGAATCGACACCAGCGGGCCGTCGACCGAGATCGGCCGCACCGCGATGTTGACGCGCGATCCATCCTCCAGCCTGGCATCGACCATCGGCGAGGATTCATCGACGCGCCGGCCGATGGCTGAAACGATCTTGTTGATGACCCGCAGCAGATGCGCCTCGTCACGAAAGCGGATGGCCGTCTCTTCAACCAGGCCACGCCGCTCGATGAAGACGCGTTTGTGGGTGTTGATCAGGATATCGGTGATCGTGTCATCCTTGAGCAACGGTTCGATCGGGCCGAGTCCCAGCATCTCGTCGGCAGTCTCGCTGGTAATTTGATCAAGCTCGCGTGCGTTCAGCGGCACACTGTGGCTGCGCACGAACTCGCGCACGATCGGGCGGATCTCGTTCAGGATCTCGTCCTTGGACGCGGTTTCGAGCGCGGATAGATTGAACCTGTCAATCAAATGGCGATGCAGTTCGACTTTCAGCGTCAGGAAGTCGTCGCCATGGGGTTCTATATCAACAACTGGAGAAACAGCCGGAACGATGGGCAGTACAGTCAGCGGCTCGGCCTTTGTCGCGGCCTGCTGCTCGCTTGGTCCCTTGATAAACCGCCCCAGCATAATCCCTTATACCCCTCCAGCGCATATTAGCGGAAACTAAACGTTAACCAAGCGACGCACAAGCGCCGGAGCGCCTCACATGCCGGCAATACTTTCAACATAGTTAAGGAGCGCACCCAAAAAATATCGTTTTTATTTATGATCCCCGCGTTGCCAAACATGAGTGTGCGACTATGCTTTATATCCTCCTGTGCCCTTGCGTGCTCCGACATCGGAATCCACTCCATATCTGGCTATAACCCCCTAGATATAAAGGGATATGCTACACATCTAAAGTAGCCATCACTTTATTAGTCCTTACGCATAATTGTGAACGAATGGTTAAGGACGCTTGAAAAATTAGACGAATCAAGCTCTTGCTGAAATTTAAAGCCGCTCTCAACTCGCAAGTTCATGTATTGGGAAGTTAAGGAACCGTTAATCCCGTTTGACTCCGCAATTTCTCGGGACCTAGGATCGAGATGACGGGGGATGCTTGGGTATGGAGTTCATCCTTGGCTCTGTCTCGTCGGGTTCAAACCTCCAAAGGGAGAAATTGACATGAAGAAGCTCATGACGATGACCCGGCAGTTCCGCGACGATGAAAACGGCGCTGCCATGGTCGAATATTCTATCCTGATCGGCATCATTGCAGCGGCATCCATCGTTGCGGTCATCGCTATCGGCGGATGGGTCGGCAGCCAGTTCACCGGCCTCTGCGCGAAGCTGAACACCAAGGGTGTATCAAGCACTGGCTCGGGCACTGGCACCTGCTGACGCTGTAACCAGCTCTTTGGGCCGGAATCGGCCAATGAAGGAGAGATAGGCATGAAAAGGCTTATCGACGTAGCCAGGCGGTTCCACGACGATGAGAACGGCGCTGCCATGGTGGAATACTCGATCCTGATCGGCATTGTTGCCGCGGCATCGATCGTTGCGATTATTGCCATCGGCGGATGGGTCGGCAGTCAATTCACCGGCCTTTGCGCGAACCTGAACACCAAGGGTGTATCCAGCACCGGCGGTGCCGGTGGCACCTGCTAAAACACTCTGGGCCGGAATCATTCGATTTCGGCCCAGTATTCTGCGCTTTGAAGGGGCTTACATTCGCCCGGCGGGCGATGGTGGGGTGGAAAAATGCGCGCTAATACGCTTATCATGATTGTCCTCGCCGGCGTGTTCGGCGTGCTGGCGGTGGTGCTCGCCAATATCTGGCTGGCCAGCCAGCGCAATGCCATGGCGCGGACGGATGACGTCCCGCATGATACGGTGGTGGTGGCAGCCATACCTTTGAAATTCGGTGACACGCTGACCGAGGACAAGTTGCGCGAAATCGCGTGGCCGGCGGGCGCGGTTCCGGCCGGCGCTTTCAAGACAACGAAAGAAATGCTGACTGGCGAAGGCGTAAAGCAGGCGCTGCAGGCGATCGGCACCAATGAGCCTGTCCTCGCCACCAAGATCACCGGCCCCGGCCAGCGCGCCACGCTCTCGGCGGTGCTGGGCGAAGGCATGAAAGCCGTTTCCATCAGGGTCAACGACGTGCTTGGGGTGGCTGGATTCGTTTTCCCCGGCGACCGCGTCGATATTCTGCTGACGCGCACGGTGCGTGGCGACGACGGTGCGGACAAGAGTTTCGTCGACGTGCTGCTGCAGAGCATGAAGGTTCTCGCCATCGACCAGGTTGCAGATGTGAGCAAGGACAGCCCGACCGTCGTCAAGTCAGTGACGCTCGAGGTCAGCACCAAGGACGCACAGAAGCTGACCCTGGCAGCCGGCGCCGGCCAATTGTCTCTGGCGCTGCGCCAGGCGGCGGCCAGCAAGGGCGAGGCCACCGAGCGGGTGACGCTTTCCGACCTGACCGGCGAAATGCCAGAAGACGTCGCCAAGCGACAGGCCGAACTCGAGAAGAAAGCTGCCGCGGACGCATTGGCGGAAGCTGAGCGCAAGCGTGCCGAGGACAAGATTGCCGGGCTCACCCAGGCCGTGGAGCGCGTTGGAAGCCGGCTTGACGAACTGGGCAAGGCTAAGCCCGCTCCAGCGGCGGCAGCTGAAGTGCGGGAAGTCGTCAAGGAAGTGGTCAAGTATGTACAGCCCGAGCCGCCGAAGAATGTGTCGGTAGGCGTGTTCCGGGGCGTGAAGCTCGAGACATATGACGTGCCGCGACAACCATGATAGTATTGCGGCATAATACCGCGCGACACGGTGGCTGCCTTAAGCAGCATTTGGGAGACGGGGATGCAGGGGACTTGGTTGAGGATGGCGGCGGGCGCGTTGGCCTGTCTGGTGGCGTTTTTGCTGTCGAGCCTCGTGGCCGAGGCGGCTGACCGCTTCATCGACGTGTCCAACCCCAGCGTCCATCGTGTTTTCCTGCCGATGTCGCAATCGGTGACAATCCAGGTAAATGCCAATCTCGGCGACATCGTCGTCGGCGACGAGAAGATCGCCGATGCGCAGCCAATGACCGACCGCACGCTCTATGTCATCGGCAAGGGCGCCGGCACCACCACGGTCAACCTGTTCTCGCCGGACAAGCGCTCGCTTGGCGTCATCCAGATCGAGGTCGGCGTCGATGTCAGCGACATGGCGGCGGCGATCCGCCAGGTTTCGCCGAGATCGCGCATCGAAATCGGCTCGGTGAATGGCAGGGTGCGGCTTGGCGGCCATGTCAAGGACGGCGCCACGCTGGCGGCCATCATGGAGGTTGCCCAGCAATACGGGCCCGATGCCATCATCAATGCCGTCACGGTCGACGACAGCCAGCAGGTCAACCTCGAAGTGCGTGTGCTGGAAGCAAAACGCAATGCCGGCCGCGACCTTGGCGTGTCGATCAGGAGCAGGAACAGCAGCGGCACGACTCGAGTCGCAACTGGTATTGCCACCGTGGACAAGGACGGGGCGGAGCTCGGAGCGGGCGACCTCGTCAGTGGTCTGTTGTCGAACAGCAATCCGTTCGCAGCGCTGATCACGCGCGTCATCGACAGCAACATCAAGGTCGATCTGATCATCGAGGCGCTGGAGGCCAAGGGCGTGGTGCGCACACTGGCCGAGCCAAACCTGACCACGCTCTCCGGCGAACCCGCCAGTTTCAACGCCGGCGGCCAGGTTCCCATCCGCAGTGTCAACAAAGATGGCGAGGTCCAGATCGAGTACAAGCAATTCGGCGTCAATCTCCTGTTCACGCCGGTGGTGCTCGCCGACGACAAGATCCACATCCAGCTGGCGCCCGAGGTCAGCGACCTGACCGGCTTCACCACAGCCGGCGATCCGATCTTCACCAACCGCAAGCTGGAAACCGTCGTCGAGCTGCGCGACGGTCAGAGCTTCGCGGTCGGCGGGCTCCTGTCGAGCAAGACGGCGAAGCTTCAGGAGCAGGTGCCATGGCTCGGCCAGGTGCCGGTCATCGGCACGCTGTTTCGCAATTCGAACAGCCAGAAGGAAGAGACCGAACTGGTCGTCGTCGTCACGCCGCACATCGTGCGGCCGGTGAAGCCCGGCGAACAGCTGGCGACGCCTTTCGACAAGACGCGGCCCGCGAACGATCCGGAGTTCTTCGTGCTCGGGCAGCTCGAAGTGAACAAGGACATGATCCGCAAATATGAAACAGGCGACGGCGTCACCGGCCCCTATGGCCACATGCTGGATTTCAAATCGAAGGACAAGATGCTCTATGTCAAGAAATAGCGCCTTGATCCTCATTCTGTGCGCCGGGTCGCTTTCGGGCTGCGCCGCGGACTATCTGAACCACTACGACACGGTGACCTTGGCCGCCGGCGACACGCAGAAGTTCAACTCGATGCTTCAGACGGTCGACCCGCTCAATCCGGCCTCCAGGAACACGCATATCGAAGGCGACGGCACGCGCGCCGCCGCTATCGCGCACAACTACAAATTTCCGCCGCCACCCCCGCCACCGCCGGCCATCACGGTCAATGTCGGTGGATCGGGTGTGACGACGCCGTGAACTGAACGGAAGGATGCGGAGGGCGCTGGGCATGCGAGGGGCCCTTGCGCGAGAGAGCAGAGAGTAAGGTCATGTTGGGGACCATTCGAGCCTTCTGGAACGATCAACGCGGCATAGCGATGATCCTCGTAGCGATTATGATACCCGTGCTCATCGGCTTCTCGGTGCTTGCCATCGACATGAGCCGCGTCAACAGCCTCCACAACGATCTGCAGAAGGGCATCGACGCGATGGCGCTTGCCGCCGCCGCGGAACTGGACGGCAGATCGGATTCCATCACCCGGGCCAACTTGGCCGTGACAACCCTCGTCACCAACAACACCCTGTTTTCGACATCCGGGGATCATCCGCTGGTTTTAGCCGATATGACCGTCACCTATCTGACCGGCATCCCCGCCAGCGACGAAACCGCATTGAGTGCTGCCGGCGTCGATGCCGATGGCACAAACTGGGCAAGCACCGATCCCAAGGCTGTTTCATTCGCTGAAGTCACGATCAACGCTTCCGGCGTTGCGGCTGGCGCAGGTGCCTTCGCGACGATCTTTCCGGCAAGTCTGGTCGGCAGCAAGGACACCATGGATATCCAGCCGCAGGCGGTGGCCGGGTTCGTTCAGTCAATCTGCGAAACCGTTCCCCTGTTCATGTGCAACCCGTTCGAGACAGCGGATTCTTCGACCAGCAAGACGATCCAGCAAGCCTTTGCCTCGGGCGATACTTACGGGAGAGAGTTCCGTATTTTGAAAGTCGATTCCAATCCTGGCCCCGGCAATTTCGGCCTGATCGACAACAATCTCAGCTCGCTGCGAGATGCCATTGCGATCGGCACCTCGGGAACCTGTTACAATCGCAACGCACTGACCACGAAGACCGGCGTCACCCTTGGCCAGGTCAACACTGGCCTCAACACCCGATTCGATCTCTACAGCGGCTCGTTGAACAACGACAGCAAGGACTTCAATTACAGGCCGGCGACCAACGTTCGCAAGGGCCAGAAGACCGGCTGCAGCAAGTACGATCCCGTGACGGACAACACCGCGTTGCCTTTGCCTCCGGGCACCAACTACGTCGATGCGAAGGGAATGTCCGACGCGATCGGATCGCAGAGCTTCTGGACAAGCTACTGGCAGGTCAACCACGGGACGGCGTATCCGAACGTCCCCAGCACCACCAACCCGACCGGCTCCACGAGCGCTCCCGCATCAAGATATGACGTCTACAAGTACGAGATCGCCAAAAGCCTTGTCGGTGACAAGTCGCTGAATCCGACCAAGGAAAGCGGCGATCCATCCTGCTACAAGGGTCCTAACCCGACACTCGATCCAGATCGCCGGCTGCTCAACATGGCGATCGTCAACTGCCTCGCCAACGAGGACAAGCTAAACGGTCACGTCTCGATCAAGCCGGACGGCTATGTCAGCGTGTTCATTAACACGCCGGTTCAGAAGCAGGACAACACGAAGGATCCAGACGATCCTTCCGCAGGCGAGAAACCCATCAGTCTGGAGATCGTCGACGTGGATGGCGCCTTTGCCAATAATACCCTTGTCGACAAGGCGTTTCGCAACGAAGCGCAACTGTACCGGTAGCGCCATGTTCATCAAACTAAGGCAGTTCCTCCAGCGGTTCCACCATGACGAACAAGGCTCTGCCTTGGTCGAGATAGCGATCGTCATGCCACTCGTGTTGCTGCTGTCGGCCGGCGTCTTCGAATTCTCGAACATCTTCAACACGCGTCTGCTTCTCGCAGCTGGCGTCGAGGATGCCGCTCGCTATATGGCGCGCTGCAGCAGCGACTGGGATACTTGTTCCGCGTTGGCAACAAACCTGGCCGTGAACGGGGCCGTCACGAACGGTAGCGCTAGGGTTACCGGGTGGACCACGGGTCAAGTCTCCATCACCAAAGCAAAATCGATCCAGGCGATCGATTCGACCGGCACCGAGCTCTATCTCAGCAGCACCGGCACGGTCATTGTGGTGAAGGTCAGCACCGCATATCCGTATCCCACTCTGGGCCTCTGGTCTTATCTTGGCTTTGGTGCCCTTACGCTCAATGTTTTCCATCAGGAGCGTGTCTTGGGATGGTGATGTCGCGCGGCAGGTTCTGGAGAAACCAATCCGGCGCGACAATGGTGGAGGCGGCCATTGCAATGCCCGTGCTGCTCACTCTGCTGCTTGGTTTCGTCGACTTCGGCTACGCTTTCTACCAATGGAATGCCGGCAACAAGGCGGTGCAGGCTGGCGCCAGGCTGGCGCAGATTTCCGCTCCGATCGCCAGCGGACTTCTGCTCGAGGCAAAAACCCCCAGCGACCCACTGGACGTGGGAAAGGCGGTTCCAGCCAACACTTACAGCTACATCTGTACCGCCAGTGCCGCCGGAGCAGTATCTTGCAGCTGCGGAACAGGCGCCACGTGCCAGAACCTCAATGTGAGCCAAGCCGCTTTCGACTTTATCTTTAGCGGCAGCAGCTCCCGGCCGGGCATGCTGACATTCCTGCCAACCCTTCTGAAATCCGAGGTCCAGATCCAATATCAGGCTTCAGGCCTCGGTTACTGGACACGCCCCAGTGGGCCGGTGCCAACGATCACCGTCAGCATCGTCAATCATCCCTTCCAGTTCTTCTTTCTGGCCGGGTTTCTCGGATTCGGAACCATCACCATGCCCTCCATGCTGAGCACGGTCACGGGCGAAGACATGAAGAGCACCTATCCATGAACGCCATCAACACCAAGGTCCTGCCCACCAAGCGAAAGCAGGTCGCGCTGTTTTCCTCCGATCCGAATTTCAAGCGCGATGTGGCGACCCGGCTCGATGCGCTGGCGATCTATGACGTGCGGGTTGCCGAGACGGGCGACTTCCTCAAAGGCCCACCGGCCGAGACGCGCCCGGGCATCGTCATCCTCGATCTCGGCAATGGCGAATTGCTTGGCAATCCAGGCATCGTCGAGGCGCGTGGACTGTGGGCAACCGTGCCGCTGATCGCGGTTTCGGACGAGTTGACGTCCGAACAGACGCGCGTGCTGGTGCGCATGAACGCCTCCGACTGGCTGCACAAGCCGCTCGACGGCAAGGAGCTGCTCAACGCCGTCACCTTCCACGACAGCGGCAACCAGGGTACCAAAAGCCGCATCATCACCTTCGTCGGCGCCAGCGGCGGCGCCGGCGCCACGACGCTGGCGTTGTCGGCAGCTGAATTCCTGGCCTCGAAATCGACCGAGCGCGCGGCCTCGACCTGCCTGGTCGACCTCGACTTCCAGAGCGCCAATTGCGGCGCCTATCTCAACCTGTTCAACCAGTTCGACCTTGCCGGCATCATCGGCCAGCCGGAACGGCTCGATGTCGAACTGATGGATGTCATCAAGCTGTCGCGGCCTTCCGGCCTGACGCTCTATGCCTTCGAGCGGCCGCAGCTGCCGTTCGAGCGGCAGGGCGCCGATTTCGTCTTCCGGCTGCTCGACCTTGTCGCCTACCGTTTCGACGACATCGTCATCGACCTGCCGAACATCGAAACGCCCTGGCAAAATTCCGTGCTGTCGACGAGCGACGAGATCTTCATCGTCTTCGAGCTCAATGTCGCTTCGCTGCGGCAAGGCAAACGGCTCTACAAGAAGATCCGCGAGCTGCGCGGCAATAACGTCAGCATCACGCTGGTGGCCAACAAGCACAAGCGCAAATGGTTCGGCAACCACTTCTCGCGCGGCGAGCTGGAGAAGATCTTCAAGGCGCCGAACATCAAATCGGTCAGCCTCGACAACGCCCTGCTGGCCGACGCCCTGAACCGCGCGATGCTGCCGTCCGAAGTGGATGGCCGAGCGCGCTTCAACAAGGATCTGAAGAAGATGTTCCGCGAGCGGCTCGACGATGCGGCCCGCTAGCGGCCATCGCTTTCGACTGACGGCCGCCTGCCTCCTCGGCCTGGCGCTGGCGCTTCCAGCCGGACAGAGCGCGTGGGCGGACAGCCGCCCGCCTTTGCCGGCCATGGGTCCCAGCCTGCGCAAGATGGTGGCGTTTCCCACGGCCGAGAAGATTGGAACCATAATCATCCGCAAGCAGGAAAAAGCGCTCTACCTGGTGACCGGCAAGGGCGAGGCCCTGCGCTACCGGATCAGCGTCGGACGCGATGGATTTGGCTGGACGGGTACGGTCCAGGTGGGGTCAAAGACCGAGTGGCCGGCTTGGCGCCCGCCCAAAGAAATGCGCGCCCGCCGGCCGGAGTTGCCTGAGATGGTTCCCTCGGGGCCGTACAATCCGCTCGGCGCAAGGGCGCTCTATCTGCTTCGGGACGGTCGCGACACGCTCTATCGCATCCATGGCACCAACGACCCTTCGGGCGTGGGTTTCGACGGCACGTCGGGCTGTTTTCGCTTGACCAATACCGATGTCATCGATCTTTTCAGGCGCGTGCCTGTCGGCACCAAGGTGGTGGTCCAATGACAACGATCAGCGATCCCGACGAACTGGTGGCGGCGGTCGAACCGCCATTGCTCGACAAGGAGAAGAGCCGGTTCAGAGTGGCCGTTGCCGTCTGTGTCGGCCTGGCGCTGTTTGCCCTTCTGAACGCCACCGCGGCCGTCTATCTCTACCGTGGCATCAACGACCTGCGCGCGATCGAGGCGCGGCTGGAAGACCTCGGCCAGTTCGAGCAGCGAATGAGCGCGCGGCTGGACACCGTCAACAACGGATTTCAAAGCCGGTTCGAGGCGCTGGACGACCGGTTGCGGGGGAGCTTCGGCGAGGTCAACGCCAACATCGCCAAGCAGGCACCGGAAATGTCGGGAAATCACGGTGGCGACGAGCCGCGCGTCGTGGAGCTCCCCCCGCCCGCCGAAGATACGGCGGCGGTTGCCAGCGCCACCGAGGCGGAACCGGCCACCGAGGATATGCCGCGCACAACGCGACGGAGGCCGGCTCCGGCAGCGCCTCCCGCGCCAAGTTCCAACTACCAGCGGATCGTATCCCCGGAAGGCAAGGTCACCTATCACAAGATAAACTAGCTTTGGCCTCGGCCACGCTGCGCTAGAAATCTCTCTGCAGTGCCATGAGCCGGACACGCATCGGTTCAACGCGCATGCCGAGTTCACGCATATAGGCAAAATGGCAATAGGCGCACGCCGTAACCCCGATGACCGCCAGCAGGCAGTTCAGCCAGGTGAAGTCCATCGTCAGTGAGAACTGAAAGCCGCTCGGCGCCGAGAACCCGGCAATGGTGCTGGCGGTCTGCGAGTGGCCGCCGATCAAAATCATCAACGCCGCGAGGATCAAGGTGCCATGGTTGGCAAGAAAGAAAGCGGCCGACCTTCTGGCCTGACTTGCCATCCAGCAGATCCCCAGCGCCGCACCCAGCAGGGCGAAATCCAGGACCATCGACCCTCCCAGATAGACATCGACCTGCTGCCAGACCATTCCGGACGATGGGTGCAAGGTGAGCCAGACCTTCCACATACCGGGGCTTGCGGGATAGGTCCCGAGCAGGATCGTGGCCATTCGCTCCGCCGCCAGGATCAGCAGGACAAAGGCCGGGAAGGCGAAAAGCAATAATGGTTTGCGCTTCATGGTGCCTCGCAATCTGGCGGGCAGTCTATGCTGCATAGATTGCATGAAGCTTAACGGCGCGTTTTGCTTGCCAATCAACAGCGTCTGCCCGTAGCGATCAGTGTCGGGGCCCACCCGTGCCACGACGGCCTCGCGTCTCCGCCCTCAAGCCGATTCTGCAAATCTGCGTGAGCTCGGCAGCCAGCGAGCCGCTGATGTGGGTCCGGCAGGCGTTCGTAGCGGACAATGAGCGGAGCCGCCGAGTCTGATCCATCGGTATCGCGAAGAGCGGCCTAAGGATTAGCCAAAGCAGAAAATGTCAGCCCTATCGCCAGTGCCGTCACTGCGTAGATAGCCGGCAAAACCTGACGGTTCACACCAATCCGAAGCAAGCTATGACCAAGGTGATCCGTGCCGCCCATCCAGGGCCTGCGCCCCTGTAGCAAGCGGCGAGTCGTTACGAATATTGCATCAATCAGCGGGACGGCAATCCACGCCAACGAGGCGTCAAAACCTCTTTTCGAGGCAAGAAGCACGATTGCCGCCCCGAGGAGAAGGCTGCCGCTGTCGCCCATGAAAACGCGGGCGGGCGGATAGTTGAAGCAAAGGAACCCGACACACGCACCCGCGCCGGCCATCCCGATATCGCCGCCGAGCCCCAGGAAGGCGGCCGTGATTGCACTCGCGGCAAGACCATCCGCATGGTCGAGCATGTTGACCGCGTTGCAAGCTATCCAAATGACGATCGGGACCCACCACAGACCTGTAATGATGCCAGCTAAAATCGCGGCAGCGGCCAATGCCGCTGCCTTGACACCGGCGGAAAGGGATCGGACGTCATCCAGCGCGCCGATCAGGCAGAAAACAGCCAGCAGAAGAATATACTCAACCGGAAGCCACGGAGACATCGCGATCAGCATGGCCGGCCCTGCCAGCCGGGGCACCTCGCCCGATGTATGCCATCGGTCGCTCTTGACCTTTGAGACCGCTCCGATGCGTATCGCCAGACGCGCAAACAGCCACACACAAACGGCCGATATGAGCAGAGCCCCGATGAACGGGACCAATGGACCAGGTGTCAAGCCATCGCTCGTTCGGCACGCATGTGCTCGATGCAGTCGACCACTGTCTGTTTGGTGCTTCGCAGTGGTCGCCATCCGGTCATGGAGGTCAACAGACTTGTGTCAGGCACGCGGTCATGCGTCACGGCAAACCGCTCACCAAAGACCGCACTGGAAGGTTTCATAACGATGGGCGCACTCGTCCTGGTGGCGTCTACGACCATCTTGGCGAGATTTCCAATCTGAACCGCCTCGCTGCCGCCCAGGTTGACTGGCCGGCCTCGCAACGACCGGCACTGCATCACCAGAAGCAACCCCTCGGCGGCATCGGCTACGTGGAGAAACGCGCGCCTCTGCTCGCCATCGTCGTGAACCACAAGCGGTTCGCCCCGCAACGCCGCGTTGACAAACACTGGCAATACGAGGCCGGTCGCCGAGCGCTGGCGCGGTCCGGCCATGTTGAATGGTCGAACGATCCAGCTAGGGATGCCCAAATCGAAAAACAGTCCAGCAACCAGATGCTCAACGGCTGCCTTGGCAGCGGCATAACCCCATCGCGGTCGGAGATCCGTCATAACTGGATCGGACTCTGTGATTGGCCGGTCCCGACCGGAGCCGTAAACTTCTGAACTCGACGTATAAAGAAGCGGGCGCCTGTGCAGCCGGCATGCTTCGACGATTGAACAGCCTGATTCGAGAATGCCGCTGGTGACGGCGAAGCGTTCCTTGTGAGCACGCTCAACGCCGATCGGACTCGCCAGATGGAAGACGGCATCGGCAAGGCCAACCTCATCCTGGACCGCCCCATTATATGCCGGATCGCCGACCCTGAAGGTACGGATCGTCAGGCGAGGGTCACCAGTCGGCAGATTGCGAAGCAGGCCGTTCGAAAGATCATCGACAACGGTCACGGTGCAATTGCGCGCAAGCAACATATCGACCAGTGCCGACCCTACGAAGCCTGCGCCACCAGTAACCAACACATGTGCGTGCTGGCCGAATTCAACCATGTCCGCGCTATGGTTGTCCAACGTTGACGGCCTCCAGAACGACCCGTGGCCTCGCAACGCACGGGACAATCTTCTATACAGTCAGGGACGGGACGAACAACCCGTTTTTCTATCAAGCGAGCAAGTTTTCATCGCCCCGATATCATTAACGAATGAATACTCCCTCCGAAAAGCCGCCACTGGTCCGATGCCCCGGTCCAGGAGCAGGACTGATTCTGGCACACGCGCACCAATGTTTAGGTTTTCGTCGCTCCAGCGCGAAACAAATTGTGAGGGTATCCCCACGTTTCTCGAAATGCGACTTGTAAGTCGAATCGCGGGTGCCGCCGTTGCATATGTCCGGCCATCGACTCATGATACGCAATTGGGCTGTGAGGCCGGGAAATAACCCGGAGGGAGCCGTGAAGTCCGACTATCGGCCAGATATCGACGGATTGCGCGCAATCGCAGTGGTCGCCGTCATTCTTTTCCATTTTGACGTGCCCGGCTTTCGAGGCGGCTTCGTCGGCGTCGATATCTTCTTTGTCATTTCTGGCTATTTGATCACCCGCCTTTTGGTGGCTGAAGGCGGCGAACTGTCCCTGATCGAGTTCTACGCCAGGCGCATGCGCCGCATTCTGCCGGCGATGCTGGTAACGATCTGCTTCTCGCTCATTGCGGGATGGTTTCTGTTGCTCCCCGGGGACTATGCCGACTTGGGGCGCAGTGCCACCTATTCGACGTTCGGGCTGGGGAACTACTACTTTCTCTGGAACACGGGCTATTTCGATCGCGAGTCGGCGCTTCTGCCGCTGCTCCATCTCTGGTCGCTGGGCGTCGAAGAGCAATTCTACCTGGCATGGCCGGTTTTGCTTCTGGCCGCGAACCGGTTGGCGCGGGGCCGCCATCTGCCGGTCATCGCGCTCATCGGTGCCGTCGCACTGATTAGTTTCTCGATTGCCCTCCATCTGGTGGCGATCGATCCAAAACAGGCGTTCTATCTTCCCTTCGGCCGAGCCTGGGAACTGGCTCTCGGCGGCCTGCTGGTCTTTGCGGCGCCCGTTCGCCACCGAGGCACTTCCGAAGCTTTCGGACTGGTCGGCCTTTGCCTGGTCGCCGCCAGCACCATCTGGCTGTCGCCGAACCAACCGTTTCCGGGGCTGAGCGCTCTCTTCCCGGTGATCGGCGCTGGCCTGCTCATCTGGCCGCGTTCGCAGTCAATGATCTCGGCGCTGCTTGCGAGCGCACCTTTGCGATCGACGGGCAAGATTTCTTATAGCCTTTATCTCTGGCATTGGCCGATCCTGGTTTTCTTCCGTCACTATGCAGGCACCGAAATGCCGACGGCGGCCGAAGCGTCTGTCCTTGTCGCCGTGGCAGGGCTGGCGGCGTATTTCTCTTGGCGGTTCGTCGAGGAACCCGTTCGCCGTCCGCGGGCGCCTCCATCCAGGGCATTTGCCGCCGGTGTTGCCGCCGCGGTGACAGTTTGCCTGAGCGGCAATGCGATCTTCGAAGCCGGCGGTTTCACCAGCAGGATTCCGAAAGAAGCCGAGGCAATGCGCAGCCTCGAGGTGATGTGGGACTGGCCGTGTCCACAGACGGTCGTCATTCCTGAGCTGGGCAGCACGTTTTGCGCGTTTGGGGCCCCCTGGGGCAAAGCGAGACATCACGCCGTCCTGTGGGGCGATAGCCACGCCGAACACCTCGCCCCGCTGTTCGATGCTGCCGGCCAGCACGAGAATACCGCCTTCTTTCTTTATCGCGCGTGCCCGGCCGCATTCGGAGAAGGTGTCCATCGCGATTTTCCAGAGCACCCCGACTACCAGGAAAGCTGCGCGTCTTCCCGAAAGGCGGTCGTCCATATGCTGAGACAGCGAAAAGATATCGACCTCGTGGTCCTGTCTTCCGCCTGGACAAACCTTGCTGACACCAATGTCGTCGCCGATGACGGCCGGCAGGCGGACAGGGTCCTGCTGTTGCGCGATGGCTTGCTCAGCCTCGTAAAAGAAATCACCGCTCGGCAACGACGCATCGGAATCATTGGACAGGTGCCTGTGCCAGGCGTGGATCTGACGTCCTGCGCGGCAATGCGCGAAAGCGGCATGCTGAGACGTTGTCCGACAGACATGGATAGCGAGCAAATCCTACGGCGTTGGTCGCCGGTGGTGACCGCGTTAGAGTCGCTTGCGGATGAAAATGGGGTGTTCTTCGTCGATCCACTCAAAGGCATGTGTCCGGACAGGCATTGCGCCACCTACATCAATGGCGAGTTCATTTACCGCGACAAAGCTCACCTGCGCCGAAACTTGACACCGGAGACCGACGTCGGCCTTGCGCGAACGATCGGTCTCCACCAGGCCCTAGCCGCAGCCGACGGGCGAACTCGTGTATCGACAGCGAACGCCATGCAGCCTTCGACAACCAGCATGAGCAATTGAGCCCGCAGCTCTGTGCCATGCGACGACAGCGCCGGACATAGCCTCTACGTCGAAGATCATCACCTGTCGATCTTCGGCGCGAGGCTTATTGTTCCGAAAATCATCCGGAGGCTTTAGACCGACTTGTTAGTGGCGTCACGGCAGCCACAGTTGCAATCGACCATGCAATGATCGTGCCCAGAAGAATGAAGCATAGTGCACTGACCGACAGCGGAACGGCGACCTCGTAGGTTCGGTCATTGCTGCGAGGGTCGCTCGAATCCGTGGGCGCGAACAGCACAGCATCCGGCCGGCGAAAAGTATACTCGCCCTGCCTGACGGCAGGCCATGCGTGAGAAGACCAGCCGACGCGATGTAGCGATGTTCCGTTTTCGCGCAGATTGGATGCTTGCAAAGGCGGAATGTCAGACAGGTTGCCTAACTGGAAAAGGCCGGGAAATGGTGGCCGCGGAAGCAGCGTTTCGTATCCGCCTCGGGCGGCAAACATGGTTTCGTTCTGCAGCCGCCCGGTAATAAGCGGTGGTGTGACGAGCAGTATCGCGATGCAGCCGGCCCCGAAGGCGACGACGCCTGCCACTGTTCCGCAAGCAAAGCTCCAAGGCTCGCCTTTCTCTGTCGGCGACGACTTTGAGGCAGCCACTTTTCGTGCGGCGAGCATGCCGCCAATTCCGAGCGCGATTGGAAGAAAGAGACTTGGTGTCAGCAAGAGGTCATGCGAGGTCAGCATCACCCCTAGAACCGCGACACCAAGGGCAAGATCACCGGCGTTCCGGGCAAAGCAAAAGGCGAAGCAGACCAAGCCAATCGGAATCAGCCAGCCGAGGTGACCGAAAGCGATTGCAAACAGGACGAAGGTGTTGTGCGGCGCAAGGGCTTGCGCCTGTTCAAGTCCGCGACCGAAAAAACCGCCTTCTCGATAGGCGAGCAGGCCGCGCTCGAGAAAGAGAGCCCTTGCCGAAATCGAGTTCCTCTTGCCTTCATCGGTCAGGCGTTCGCCGAGCGCCTGCATCTTGGCGACGTTCGTGGATTGGTTAGCCGCGGGCGCGGGGCCGGATGGCAGAGGAGACGAATTTACGGCGTCCGCGGATGCACCGCCCTTAGCGGCGGCCGAACCGCTCGGGGGTTCGACGGCGAGGGGCGTGGTAGTGTCAGCAGAACTTGCCCGAGGCGGAGCCGGTTGATTTGCCGACGCCCCTTCAGGCGGTGGCGCAATTGACACCGTAGCGGCTGGCGGAGATCGATCGACAGCCTTCGATGCTTCGTTGAGCGCCGTGCTTACAGACAAAATTCCGGCATAGGATTCGTCCGTGGCAATACGGAAGGAAGCATTTGTGGTCAACGCGATGCCGATCGCCCCCAGCAGTGCAAAAGCGACGACGACCGCACGGCCCAAGCCCCCAAGATCGATCTGAAAACGACGGCCGCTGCGAAATTGTTGCCAAATGCGGACGACAATCGGAACCGCCACCGTTGCAAGGGCGGCAAGAAGGGTCGAGCGAGAAAGCGTCGCGAGGAGCGTTATGGCTACGAGCACGAGGAAGCTTGCACGCCACTTTTGTGCGACGGCGCGGTAGCTCGCCGCAGCCCCAAGCAGAAGTCCGGCCGCTGCGACATTGGGATTGACCGCCAAACCGGCGGCCCGGCCAGGCGTGTTGGTGAAGCCGCTGGCAAAGAGGAGGTCGAGCAAGCAAACCACCGCATTGAGCGCTGTGACTGACGCCGAGAGGCGCAACACGATTGCGGGAGCTGAGGCAAGCATGAGCACAATCGCCGCGCCGCCGAGGAAAAGTGTGATCAGGTAACACTTGGCGACGATCCCGATCGGATGAAGCGCAACCGGGACGACTGCCATGGCGGCGGTGATAGCAAGCAGAAGGATCGCGCTACGCACGTCTCGACGCGTCACAAGAACGGCCACCGAAACAATCAGCACTCCGCCATAGAGCGCATGGAACACCAGCCTGGCGAACTCGTCCCGTCCGGTGAAGAACGGCATAAAGTATGGCAAGAACCAGGACTGGCAGATGACGATGAGGAACGCACAGAGTCCGGCCGAAATGTTCGTCAGGACCGCCCGCAGCGGATGCGTTGAGCTCGCCGAGCGTTCCGAGTGGGCAATCCCGCTCATTCGTCAGCCCACGAGATAGAGGCGTTCATATGCGTCGACCATAGCTCCTGTCGAATACCGCTCGCGCATCATCCGTTGCCTAAATTCCCGGTCGGCTGTCGGCTCCGGCAATCGGTCGAGAACGGCTAGAAGCCCGCGAGCCAGATCGGCAGGGTCACGAGGTTTCACCAATACACAACCCGGCATACCGGAGATAGCCTCCGGATTTCCGCCGACATTGGTGGCGACAACAGGAAGACCCGCCGCGAGCTTTTCCATCAGGGCATTGCAAAAACCTTCCTCATGGGAGGCGATCACGCCAACATCCATGCCGGCGAGCAATTCCGGCACCTCGCTCTGTGATCCCAATGCATGGACTTTCGATCCGACGCCGAGCCGCCGTGCCTCTTCCGCCAGGCCCGGCCCGATGCCTCGGTCCTGTCCCGCCATGAACAGCTTCAGATTCGGCCGGCTTTCGCTCGCAAGAGCGAATGCTTGAATGAGATCCCTGTGCCCTTTGTATGGGATTAAATTCGCGACTATGATGATGCCGACTTCGTCCTGGCTGAGGCCGAGCCGCCGCCGGGTTTCGTCCCGGCGATGGACGATGTCATCGAAGCGGCTGAGATCGAGACCGTTCGGGATCACCCTTATTCTGTCGATATCATAGGCGTCGCGAGCCGCCATATCGGCCGCGACCGCATGCGAATTCGCGACCACCACATGGGAAAGCCGATTGGCGATCCGGTCCATTCGCTTGAGCCTGGGCCACCGTTCCTGATGGTTGCCGAGACCGCGTCGCGACGTGATGACAAATGGCGCCAGCGCAACCCGCCCCGCCAAGGCGCCCAGGAAATTGGTCAGCGGCAGGAAGGCGTGGACCACGCGCGGCCGGGTCAAGACGATGCGCAGGACAAGCGAAGTGACGGCTGCGCCGAGAACCAGCATCGCCTTCACACTCGGGCGCCTCGTCGGCGCCGCGCCCGACTTGGCACCCACTTTGGCCACTGTCGGCGACGCAGGTAGGGGATTCGGCCGATGAAGTCCGTACAATACCCGGATCCCGGCGCGATTCAGCGTCTCCGAGAGAACACCTCCTTGTGAAAGCGCAAAGACTTCTACCTTCCAGCCGCGCTGCTTCAATTCCTTGGCAAGCAGCACGAGCTGGCTCTCGGTGCCGCCCAGGTCAAGCGTTCCGATGACAAAGAGTACTTTGCGACGAGGCTTTCTAGCCAGTGCGGCAGAAGGCCCGGCAGCCGACTGTTGGCCTTCAGCATCAGTCATCGGAAATTTCTCTCGCAGCGTCATCCGCTCCGCCGCCTTTCCTCATTGGTCGCCGGTTGCCGCTAGGCGCAGCCGCTTGCAAGCGGAAGCCTCTGCGAGGCGATGGCTTATAGAAATGGTCACGAGCAAACGAAATCAAGAGGACCGAGCAATTCCGCGAACCCGCTGCAGCACAAGCCGGCCGCGTCCTAAAAGAAGATACTGGAGCAGAATGCCGATGGTGACGAGTAAAATACCAATGGCAAGGAACGCAAGCGGCGGAGCCCATTTCAGGCGTTCGAACTTTGCCTCGTACGCACGCACGCCGTTGAAGTCTTCGGCAGTTCCGAGCGGTTGCCAGTCCTGACCATACGCCCTTCTTAGCAAAGGCAGCATCGGCCCGAATTGCGCGTAGTACGTGTCGATGATCGACGGGTCTTGTTGTACATCCTCAAGCGAGTGAGGAACGAAGACACCATAGTCGGAATCGAGAATGTTGCCATTTGACTCAACTACAGTGTGCTCGGGGGCACTGTAGATCGTCGCTTCGATGCCCTGATCGGCAAGGACAGAGTAGACGATCTTCGAAACCTGGGAACAGAACCCATAGCCCCGATCCAGTGCCTTTCGGGGACTTACAAATTCATAGTTCCCCAGGTTTTCCCGATATTCCGAAAGAAAGCTGAGCATCCAGAGCAAGTAATTGTCGAAAACCCCGATCCGGGTGTAGGACGCATCGGCCTCCGACCAGCGGTCACCTTCTGTCCAATAGTGTACCATTCCACGCGCGACCGCCGTTGTCAGACGCTCAAGATATGGCTGCATCGGCTCACCCGTGCGGCGATAGAGATCATCAACGTCCGCAACTCTCTGTGCAAACCCCAGTGGCCCCTCAATTGCCGAAGCAGGTGGTGCCGGGTAGGCGCTGACCAATCCGAGCGGGTATGCCGACACAAAGAACAGAAATGCCGTCCCCACCCCTGCCGAGAACACGCCGAGTGCACGAAGCAATGCCGCAATTAAGGCCAGCCGCTGCCTTCGATCCCGAATCTTTATAGCGTCACCCATGATTGAAGCATATCACCTCACCGCAATCACGGTCTCTGGCCCATACGCGCAGTTGTGGACAGGTCACCTTCGCGCTTCTGTGATAAAGTTGCCAGCGGGCATCTGTTGTGACTTGTCGTGGAGCGCCGAACGTGTGCATTGAGCGCTCTGAATGCGGACATCGATTTGGCATTGAGCGGAAACCGAAACTCGGGCAGCACTCTCGACACACTGCGACGCTTGTGGCGGCAGGTATCGAAGCCTAGACAAAGGCAGTTTTTCGGCCTCCTTGTCTTGATGATGTTCGGAGCACTTGCGGAAGCCGCTACGCTTGGTGCCTTGCTGCCGTTTCTTGCGCGCATCGCCAATCCCGAGGCGGTTGGCGGCCAGTCGTTCCTCGCTCGCCAGCTTGCCGGCTTTCGGCTGACCAGCTCTTCAGACAGCCTTCTCGATTTGACGATTCTGTTTTCGGTGGTGGCGATCATAGCCGGCGCCGTGCGCATATTCCTTGCCTGGGCCACGAACTCTTATGTCTTCTCGCTGGGACATGAGGTGGGCGTGAAGGTCTATGACCAAGTACTCCGCCAACCCTACAGCTACCACGTTTCGCGCAATTCCAGTTCGGTGTTGGCCGCGCTTCGCCAGGTTCAAGCCATTACCGCGGGTGTAATGCTGCCCCTGTTGCAATCGATCAGCGGCATAATCATCGGCGTCTTCATCGTCGCTGCCCTTTTTGCTCTGAGTTCTTTCATCACCTTCGTTATCTTCGCGGGCCTTGGGGCGGTCTACCTCGCCGTGTCGCTCGTCATCCGCAAGCACCTCAAGAAGAATGCGCAAATTATCGCCAGCGCGCAGGCGGAAGGCATCCGATCTGTCCAAGAGGGACTGGGTGGCATCCGCGATGTTATCATCAACGACACCCAACCGTATTTTCTCTTGCGGTACACCGAACTCGATTTACGCCTGCAGCGCGCGAATGCAATGAACGCGCTTGCCGCGGGCGCTCCGCGTTTCGCGATCGAAGCTGCGGGTATGGTGATCATCGCGGCGCTTGCTTACTTCCTCATCACCCGCTCGAACGATGCCGGCCAGGTTCTGCCGATACTTGGAACATTTGTCCTTGGAGCGCAGCGTCTGCTCCCATCCATGCAGCTTGTATACGGCAATTGGGCCCTGATACTGAGCAATCTTGCCGGCGCCGAAGTCGTGCTCCAGGCGCTCGAGGCACCACTCGGCCCAGAGTGGAACCAGCCGCCGCCTAAGCGTCTCCCATTCGATCGAGCGATCATGCTCAAAGATGTGTCGTTCCGTTACGCTTCTGACCAAGCGCCGATACTCGAGCGATTCAATCTCACGATCTCGAAAGGAAGCAAGGTCGGGTTCATCGGCAAGACGGGCAGCGGCAAGAGCACGACGGTCGATCTGATAATGGGTCTGCTCGAGCCGACTGGCGGAGTGATCGAGATCGACGGGCAGCGGCTGGACGGAACCACACGGCGTGCCTGGCAAAGACAGATTGCCCATGTGCCGCAAAGCATCTTCCTGGCGGACGCCTCGATCGCCGACAATATCGCCTTCGGCATCGATCCCGCCAACATCGACCGCGACCGCGTGCGCAATGCAGCGCAGCAGGCCGCACTGGCGGATTTCATCGAAAGTTTGCCGCAAGGCTATGAGACGCGGGTCGGCGAGCGTGGTGTCCGTCTATCGGGTGGTCAGCGCCAGCGCATCGGCATCGCCCGGGCGTTGTACAGACAGGCTTCCGTGCTCGTCTTCGACGAAGCCACGAGCGCGCTCGACACGGAGACCGAGGCCGCGGTCATGGAGGCGATCCGCGAGCTGCCCGCCGGCCTGACGGTGCTGATCATCGCGCACCGGCTCACAACAGTCGAAAATTGCGACGAGATCGTCACCCTCGAAAACGGCCGGCCACATATCTGGACGAGAGCCGGCGGACAGACCGCTTAAAACGACTTGCTCCGTTTGGGCGGCCGACTGTTCGGGCTCCGGAAGAGGAACTCCGTGCATGCCTCACCCGTAGATATCCTGACGAGCTCGAAATCGAACCGTTTCTTCAGGAAATCGATCACCGCCTGGTCGTCGGCAAACTCCATAGGCCAGCCGCCCAGCCAGTCGCGGATGTCGGTCATGTAGCTCATGCCGCGACCTTTTTTCTTTTGATAGATCTGCTTCACGAGCAAGGGCAGTTGAAGTGGATTGCGACCGAGCCCGAAGCGCCAGATGTACCAGTACTCCATCCACCGCCTTTGGCGAGGGTTGGCGCCGTTGTATCGCCGTTTCACGTCGAGCCAGAATTGCGCGGAGGGCTTCACGACATTCGACGAATAGAGAGCGATGAAGAATAGACCGCCGGGGGCAACCGTGCGCGCCGCATTTTCGATCGCCTGCCACATCGCGCCGGTGTGGTGGAGCACGCCCCAGGAATAGACGAGGTTCCAGGTGCCTAGCTTCTCCATATAGTCGGCGTCGAGCACGTCGCCGCGTTCGACGATCCAGTTCGTCGGCTCACCCGCCAATTGCCGTAACTTGCCGGTTGTGCTTACCGAGAGGGGGTCAAAGTCGAAGGACTGTATCCTATCCGCTTTTGCATCGAAGGCGGCAAGCGAGTGCAGCCCGCTGCCGCTGCCGATATCGAGGAAGTCGAAGCCTTCGAGGGTCTGCTTGCCGAGGAAGGACAAGAGCTTCTCCGCCGCCATGCGGCGGCGTTCCGCCGAGTAGTGCTTGTCGATGAACGACGCCCAATTGGCTCCGAACTCGTATCGGTTCGACGATGGATTTCCCGCGAACGTCATTCTGTGGCTCGGTGCCGGGCTTCGATGATTTCCATCATATGAGCGGTAACTTTCCGAATATCATAGCGCTCTTCCGCGATCGATCGACTGTTTTTGCCCATGCATTCGGCTTCACCTGGGTTGTCGATCAAGCGGATCATGGCTTCCGCCAAGCGGGGCGCGGCGCCGACCGGCACCAGCAGGCCGCTCACGCCGGGAACGATCGGCGCGCGACAACCCGGCGCATCTGTCGTGATCACCGGGCGCCCCATTGCCATCGCCTCCAGGACAGATCGCGACGTACCCTCGCGGTAGGATGGAAGCACGAAGATACGCGAATCGGCGATCACCCCGCGGACGTCTTCCACAGGCCCGTGATAGCGGATGGTTCCGTCCGCGACCGCTGCCTCAACTTCCGATACCGGAAATCCCGCGGGATTTGGATCCGTATCGCCGACCAGGTCGAAACGGGCTTCAGGTCGAATTGCCTTAACCAGCCTTGCCGCACCCAGATATTCGCCGAGGCCTTTGTCGCGAAGCAGGCGTGCGATCATAAGAAATCGCGGCTTCTCTGGTAATGGCGCAACCTTGAATCGATCGAGATCTACCCCTGAACCGTTGGCTACATTGGCTGGTGTACGTCCGAGCAGTCCCAGACGACCGAAGTCATTCCGGTCATCGTCGTTCTGGAAGGTGGCCGTGGTGGCAACACGCAGGCTCGCGGCATAAAGAAGCCGGGCCACCGCATTGACCATCCTCCACCGTAGAGATTTGTGACGGTCCGTGAACGCATAGCCGAGGCCCGTGACAAGCGCGTGCCGGCGCGGTACCCCCGCAATCAGCGCCGCGGGTATGCCATAGACGATCGGCTTGATCGCACAGGTTAGCACGGCCTGGGGTTTGAGCTCTCGTAGCTTCCTGCAAAGACGAAAAGCCAAAAGCGTATCGCCGAATGGCGCAATAGCCGCACGCTCCATAGGCAATGGATGAAAACGGATGCCGTTCTCGGTCAGCCAACGAACGGTCATGGCATCGACTGGCGCCAGGGCATGCACTTCGTATCCGGCGGCGCGCAGCGCAAGCAGAAGATGTCCCCGCGTGGTTGCAAGGGATCTTGGTTCGCTCACGACAACAACGATGCGATCCATGCATTCAGGTTCTTGGCTGACTGGTCCAGACCATTCGGCTCTTGTAGGGTCTTGAGGCTCGAAACCCAATCCTGCCGCATCTTATCCACAACATCGAGCGCCACGAGACGATGGCGACACGCGCATCGATCAGGCGCTATTTTGAGTGGAGAGTTCCCACTTCGCAACTACACATCGTTGAATTGGCGTGCAGCCTGCCATACAAGCGCTGGACATAAGTGACTTAGGAACTCCGCCGATGTCCGAACGCATCGCCGTTATCGGTCTGGGATATGTCGGCCTGCCGGTAGCCGTCGCGTTTGGGAAGGTTTTCCCGGGCACCATTGCTTTCGATATAAGCGAAAGCCGGATTGAGGAATTGCGTCGCGGCGTCGATCGCACCGGAGAGGTCGACACGGCGGCGATCAAGGAATCCTCGATCGCGCTTACGACCGACCGAGAGATGTTGAAAGGCGCGACTTTCTTCATCGTTGCCGTGCCAACGCCTATCGACATCAACCGTGCTCCCGATCTTTCGCCTTTGAAACTGGCATCGGAGCTTGTCGGTGAAGCGGTGAGCAAAGGCGCCGTCGTCGTTTTCGAATCGACGGTCTATCCAGGCGTGACCGAGGAATTTTGCGGGCCGATCATCGAGCATATATCCGGCCTGCGGCATCCTCATGACTTCGCGCTCGGCTATTCGCCTGAAAGGGCGAACCCAGGCGATCGGGAACACTCGCTGCGGCGAATCATCAAAGTCGTCTCCGGTGAGAACGCAGAGACGCTGGAGCGCGTAGCCAGCGTCTATGGGAGCATCATCGATGCCGGCGTCTACCGCGCGCCGTCGATCAAGGTGGCCGAAGCGGCGAAGGTCATCGAGAACACACAGCGCGACCTCAACATCGCGCTGATGAATGAACTGGCAATGATCTTTGAACGGCTTGAGATCCGCACGCAGGATGTCATTGATGCCGCATCGACAAAATGGAACTTCCTCCCCTTCAAGCCGGGCTTCGTCGGCGGTCACTGCATCAGCGTCGATCCGTATTATCTGACTGCCAAGGCGGAGGCCGAAGGCTACCATCCGCAGATTATCCTCGCCGGACGCCGCATCAACGACGGCATGGGAGCCTTCGTTGCCCAGCAAGTCGTCAAACAGTTGATCCGCTCGGACATATCAGTCAAAGGAGCTTCCGTCGGCATTCTCGGACTGACCTTCAAGGAGGACGTTCCGGATTTGCGCAACAGCCGCGTGTTCGACATGGTCAAGGAACTGAGACAGTTCGGCATCGTGCCCAAGCTTCACGATCCCCTTGCCGACGCCGAATCCGCTCGACGCGATCACGGCGAAACGATCCTGCCGCTCGATGAGATAAGCGATTTGCAGGCGCTTGTCTTGGCGGTACCGCACAACGTCTATCTCACCAGTGAGAGAGCGCGTCTTTTTCAAATGATCAAGCAGGGCGGGACGCTGTTCGACATCAAGTCTGCCATCAAGCCGAATGAAATCCCTGACAATTTAAAGTATTGGAGTCTGTAAGGCTCGGCCTGAATTCAACACTGGGATCTACCGTGAGGTTAAGCAGGCCGATTCTGACCACTGACGCAGCCGGTCTTAGAGGATTCCATCTCCACAAGAGGCGGGCGTGGCTCGACCGGCTGAACGCATTCGTTTCGGGACTTCTATCTGGCATCAGCTAAAGGCTTCGGTCATTCGGAAAGGGCGACGGTGGGAAGCTTATGAACGCGCGTTATGATTTCGGCCGCAACTGGTCCGAGCTTGCCGCGCGCTTCGAGGACGAGCATCTGGATCGGGCTTGCGAGGATCTTCGCCGCCTGGTGGGCGATCTGGAGGGGAAGACATTTCTCGACATGGGCTGCGGATCGGGCCTGCATTCAGCGGCCGCTCTTCGGCTGGGGGCAGCGAAGGTTCACGCCGTTGACTATGATCCGGGTTGTGTCGAAACGACCAAGGCCGTGCTTTCTCGCTTCGCGCCGGAAGCCGAATGGAGCGTGGAGCGTGCCGATATCCTCGACAGGGCGTCGCTTCCGACCGGGACGTTCGATGTCGTCTACTCGTGGGGCGTCCTGCATCACACGGGCGACATGTGGGCGGCGATCAGCAACGCAGCCGGCCTCGTTGGTCACGGCGGAAGATTTGGCATTGCGATCTACCTGAAAACGCCACTTTGCGGACTGTGGACGGTCGAAAAAAGGCTCTACTCCTCTCATCGCTGGCTGCGGCCTCCGGTCAAAGCGCTGTTTGTCTCGGCCTACATGTCGGCGAGAACGCTGCGCCATCGGGACACGATCTCGTTTGTAAAGAACTATCGCGCGCGCCGAGGCATGGAATTCCTGGCGGATGTCGACGACTGGCTAGGCGGCTATCCCTATCAATCCACCTCGGCCGAGGAGTTGGAGACGTCAGTCGAAAAACTTGGGTTTCGCACGAAGCGGCGCTTCAATGCAGTGCCTGGAATTGGCCTCTTCGGCACCGGCTGTGGTGAATGGTGTTTCGAGCGAATGGATTTATAGCCGCTGGTTTCCTCCTCTGATTTCGCGGCACAGAGAGAAAGAACCGAGCCTGGTCATTGGAGAGTAACGCCGGATGTGCGGTATCGTCGGCATTGTGGGTGGAGCGGCCGCGACAAGCAGCGGCCCCTTCAGCGTGCGCCGCATGGCGGACATGATCCGGCATCGCGGACCGGATGGCGACGGCATCTGGACTGACGCCGAGGCCGGGGTCGCGCTCAGTCAGCGCCGACTGGCAATCATCGACCTGTCATCGGCCGGCGCGCAGCCGATGATTTCGCACAGCGGTCGCTATGTCATCGTCTTCAATGGAGAAATCTACAATCACGGCGAGATGCGGACGCATCTCGATCGGGACTTCGGCGCTCATGCATGGCGCGGTCATTCCGACACCGAGACCTTTCTGGCTGCAATCGAGGAGCTTGGAACCAACAAAGCGCTTGGACTGGCTGTCGGCATGTTTGCTTTCGGCTTGTGGGACCGCAAGGAGAGAACGCTCGTCCTCGGACGTGATCGCCTGGGGGAAAAGCCGTTATATTATGGCCGGATCGGCAAGGCCTTCGCGTTTGCCTCGGAACTCAAGGCCTTTCAACCGCTGCCGGATTGGCGCCCGGACATTGACCGGAATGCGCTGGCTTTGCTGATGCGCCACAATTACATCCCCGCGCCTTACAGCATTTACCAAGGCATTCGGAAATTAAGACCCGGCCATCTCCTCGTCCTTTCCGACCCGATGCGTGAGCCACATGTCGAGAGCTATTGGAGCGCCAGGGAAGCCGCTGAACAAGGCCAGCGCGACCCTTTTCAAGGGAGCCCCGAAGAGGCGGTCGACGAACTCGAACGTCATCTTCGCCGCGCCCTCGAAGGGCAGATGATCGCTGACGTGCCGCTCGGCGCCTTCCTCTCGGGCGGCATCGATTCTTCCGCCATCGTGGCGGTCATGCAGTCGATCAGTTCGCGACCGGTACGGACCTTCACGATCGGATTTGACGAAGTCGGCTACAACGAGGCGGGCCATGCCAAGGAAGTCGCGCGCCACCTTGGCACCGACCATACGGAACTTTATCTCAGCGAGCGGGACGCGCTAGAGGTTGTGCCCAATCTGCCCGGCATTTATTGTGAGCCCTTCTCCGACTCCTCGCAAATCCCGACATTCCTCGTCTCCAAACTGGCGCGTGGCAGCGTTACCGTGGCGTTGTCGGGCGATGGCGGCGACGAGCTGTTCTCCGGCTACACGCGCTACGCACTCGCCGATGCGTTATGGAACAAGCTTTCCCGCGTCCCGATGGGGCTGCGCCGCGCGTCGGCCAGCCTGGCGACACTGCCCTCGCCCGGTCTCTACAACAATGTCGCGGGTGGGATCATGCCGCTTCTGCCGCAGCGCCTGCGCCGCGAGCGCGTCGGCGACAAGATCCACAAGGCGGCGTCGGTTCTTTCATTGCGAACAATGGACGATGTCTACCGCCGCCTCTGCTCGCATTGGGAAGCGACCGAAATCATCCCGGATGCGGACGAGCCGCCCACCATGCTGACGGGATTGGAGGCGCTTCCAGCGCTGCCGGGCAACGTCGAGCGGATGATGTACATCGATATGATGAGCTATTTGCCGGACGACATCCTGGTAAAGGTTGATCGCGCGGCAATGGCAGTCAGCCTCGAGACCCGCGTGCCGCTGCTTGACCACCGGCTGATAGGCTTTGCACTTTCGCTGCCGCTTTCCATCCTGCGAGCCGGCGACCAGACAAAGTGGCCGCTCAGGCAACTGCTTTATCGACATGTTCCGAAAGCGCTCGTCGAACGTCCGAAAATGGGCTTCGGCGTGCCCATCGACACCTGGCTGCGCGGCGCGCTTCGCGAATGGGCGGAGGCGCTGCTCGACGAGCGCCGATTGCGGGAAGACGGGTTCTTTCGAGCCGATGCAATCCGGCGCGCGTGGTCTGAACACCTCTCCGGACACCGTAACAATCAGTATCTGCTTTGGGACGTCCTGATGTTCCAATCCTGGCAGGAAGGAACCCAGGGAGCTTCATCGGCGGTCGCGGCCTGAACAGGCATCAGGGCCAGGTTTTTTCACTCGCGCAGCCGGATCGGGAGCGAGACGGTCCCGCACTATCAGATACCTGAGCAAGCAGCTATACGGGTTCGAGGACAGGGGCGAAGCACGGGTGAGCAAGGATCGTTCGAACGATTCGCACGCGACCCGGAACATTGCGAAGCAAGGCATTGAACTCGTTTACATCGCTGCGGCGCCACCTGACGGCAGAACAGGTCAACCGTGGCTTCTCGATCATCTGCTTCTTTTCGCCGCCAGTGCTCGGGTCGGTGGTGAGCTTCGTATTTCATGGTGGAGCGTTCTGGTCGGTGGTGTTGCTGGTCGCCAGGCGACGCCGCTTGAACATCGACCGGCCGATGCTCGCCATGACCCTTGCGATCTATGCCTATTGCGCGGCGATGGTCCTGGCATCGATCGTCAACGGCACCCTGCGGGCTGATGTCACGCACTTCCTGCCGCTGATCACCTTGTTGGTGTTCCCGATCTCCTATTCGACCTGGAGCATCACCGACAAGGCGACGCTTGCACGCATTGCTGTGCGGGCCAGCGCGGCAGCATGTGGCGGAGCGCTGGTGCTGACCATTGTCCAATATTACTGGATCGGGATGCTGAGAGCCGAAGGAGGGGCTGGAAATCCGATCGTGTTCGCGACGGTCACCTGCCTCGCCGTGATGATGTGCCTTGCGGGCGCTGTGTCAGGAATAGAGAAAGCCTGGAAGACACTCACCGTCGCCGTACTCGCCGGCGCCGTAGCGACCGTCTATTCCGGCTCGCGCATGATCTGGGTAGCCTTGCTGATCGCCATTGTCGCCGTCCTTGTGATCAATCGCCAGAGATTCACGCGATCGAATATGAGGCGGTTGCTGGTGATTGCGGGCGCCTGCTGCCTGCTCACCGCGGCAATCACCTCTCCAATCATCGTAGGTCGCACTCATTTCCTGTTCGATGACTGGAACGCCCTCGCCACCAAGGATGATCATTCCACTCCGCTCGGGCTACGCGTTGGGCTCTGGGACATTGGGATGGATGCATTTCGCGAAGCGCCATTTTTCGGCCACGGCATGTCCGCCAGCCGGGCGATTTCACAGCAGGGTTTCAAAAAGCAATTTGGGGTGAGCCAGGGCTTCAACCATTTTCACAACGGCTTTCTGACAGCCTTGGTGCAGGCCGGACTTGTTGGCGCGTTATCATTGGCGGCGATCTTCATCGTCGCGATCTGGAACGCAACGAGGGTTCTTCGCTTCAGTGCCGATCCGTTAGAGAGGTTCGGGGCGACCATGATAGTGGTCGCCGTCATCGTATACCTTGTTGGTGGCCTAACAGGCATCCTTGTCGGCCACGACATTCTCGATTCAACGCTAATGATCTTCCTGATTTCGGGCACATACCTGGCTTGCGGACGAACCGTTTCGCCGATCCGTGAAAGTCAGACGACATAACGGCTGCCGCGACGGCAGGCCCGTGATGTTCTCGCGGGCCGCGTGTCGAATTTATGCGGCCACGACGACGTGGTGAAGCCAGTCGCCCGCGATTGTCCCGCGCAGCCCTAAATCACGTACGCTGTCCATGTGGTTGCGCGCCGTGAGCACGCCCATCGATACACTCAGGTCCTGCCCTATCAGACGATCAGCAAACAATCTGGCTTGCAGGTGAAACGGCTGTGTTTCCCGCTCGCCGACCAACATCCTGACTTTTGTCCGCGAAGAGTGGGATTTGCTTATCGGCGAAAATGCCGCAACTTCCGCGTCGGTCAAGCCTATCAAAGGCTCGAGGAAGGAATGCTGAAGAGGCTTCAAATCATACAGACCGCCGAGCAGAAGTGCCGCCGAGGGGGGATGTGTCGAATCCTCGTTGAACAAAAAGGTCGCCAGATGCGCGCCGGCGGAATGGCCACTGACGCTTAGCCGACCGGGATCGCCGCCATGGCTGGCGATATTATCCTGCACCCATTGCCTCGCGCGCCGGACCTGGTCGACGATTGCCGCCATCCTGACGGCAGGCATCAGCGCATAGTCGATCACGACCGCGATTGCCCCTGCGCTCGTGACCGTTTCGGCAACGTAGGAATAATCGCTTTTGGTGAACATGCGCCAATAGCCGCCATGGATGAAGATGTGCACCGGGAGGTCCTTGCGCGGTCCCTCCGGAAAGAACAGGTCGAGGCGCTCGGCCTCGTGCGGACCATAGGCGACATCCGCCAGCATAGGCAGCGAAGCCCGCGTCGCAGCGCTGCGGGCGACGATATCGGCCACGATGTCATCGAAATCGGCAACGTGGTCGCGGGTGCGAAAAGGATCCTTCGACATGGCGTCCGCTCAAAAGGTTACAGCGATGTATTTGGCCTCCATGAACTCGGAGATACCGTGGTGCTGGCCCCCTTCCCGTCCTAGGCCGCTCTGCTTGACTCCGCCAAAGGGCGCGGCGGGATCCGACATCAAGCCGCGGTTGAGGCCGATCATGCCGGCCTCGATCTCCGAAGCAACCCGCATGCCGCGCGCCACATCGCGGGTGTAGAGGTAAGCGGCAAGGCCGTATTCGGTGTCGTTGGCGTGGAGGATGGCCTGTGCCTCGCTCTCGAAGCGGGTGATGGGCGCCACCGGTCCGAAGATTTCTTCATGCGCCATGTCAGCGTCCGGCGAGACTTCGGACAAGACGGTCGGAGGATAGAAAAAACCATCTCCCTCAAGCACCGAGCCGCCGCACAGCACCTTGGCACCCCGATTGACCGCGTCCTTGACCAACCGGTCGATCTTGTCGACCGCCTTCTTGGTGATCATGGGTCCACATTCGGTGTCCGCCTTGGTGCCGGCGCCGATCTTGAGCGCGGCCATGCGCCGGGACAGGCCGTCGGCGAACGCATCGTGGATGCCCGACTGGACGTAGATGCGATTGGCGGCCGTACAGGCTTCGCCGGCATTGCGCATTTTGGCGATCATGGCGCCATCGAGGGCCGCATCGAGATCAGCATCGTCGAAGACAATGAAGGGTGCATTGCCGCCGAGTTCCATGGAACAGGAAATCACATGTTTGGCGGCCCCGGCGAGCAAGGCCCGGCCGACCCCGGTCGAACCGGTGAAGGATAGCTTCCTGACGCGCGGATCGGCCAGCATGGCCGACGTCAGGGGGCCTGGGGTCGACGTCGTCAGCACGTTCACGACACCGTCCGGAACGCCGGCTTCGCTGTAAAGCGCGGCCAGCGCATAGGCCGTCAGCGGCGTCTCGCTGGCCGGCTTCAAAATGACCGTGCAGCCCGCCGCGAGGGCCGGTGCGATCTTGCGTGTCGCCATCGCGGCAGGGAAATTCCAAGGTGTGATGAGGACGCAGATGCCGATCGGCTGGTAGTCGACCACGATCCGGTTGGTCCCGGACGGAGCGGTGCCAAACTCACCGGTGATGCGAACAGCTTCTTCGGCGTTCCAGCGGAAGAATTCGGCCGCGTAAGCTACCTCGCCGCGCGCGTCGCGCAGGGCCTTGCCGTTCTCCAGCGAAATCAGCATGGCAAGCGTCTCCGACCGCTCGACCATCAGTTCGAAACAGCGCCTGAGAATCTCGGAGCGTTTGCGTGGCGCGGTCTCACGCCACCCCTTGGCGGCTTTGGCCGCTGCCTCGACCGCAGCGGTGGCGTCCTCCAGGGTCGCATCGGGAACCGCCGCGATCACCGCCCCGGAGGATGGATCGGTGACCTCGATGAGCCTGCCGTCGGCAGACGGCAGCCATTGTCCGCCGATATAGAGCCGGTGCGGGAAACCTCGCACATCGTAGGGATCCTGATCGAGCTGGAAGGCATTGTAAGGAAGGTTCATCGTCTTGTTCCTGACGTTCACATGGCGCAGGCGGTGAGATCGCCGTCATAGGCCGCCTGGACAAGGCGGCGCATGGCGGCGAGGTCGAATGGGCGCGGGTTGTTCTTGATCAGACGATCGATGCCAAGCGCCTGCTCGGCGGTCCAGTCGAGCCTGTCGGCCGGAAGCCCCAGACCGGCCAGCGTCGGAGTGATACCGATCGCGGCGAACAAGCGTCTGATCTCCTCGATGGTCGCTTCCGCCATTTCGTCGGCGCCACGACCGTTCGCCTCAAGGCCGAGAGCAATCCCTATCTCGGCGATTTCCGCCGCGGCCACACGGCTGTTGTAGCTCATGACATAAGGCATCATCGTCGCCACCCCCAGCCCATGCGGCGTGTGCGTGAGCGCGCCGGCCGGGTATTGCACCGCGTGCGCCGCCGCCGTGCCAGCAGTGCCGAAGGCGCAACCCGCAGCCAGCGCTCCCATCATCACGTCGGCGCGCGCCTCGGCGTCATCGCCGTCGGCGCACGCCTTCTCCAGACTGCGGCCGAGCAGTTTGACGGCCAGCAGCGCGAAATGATCGGTCAACGGCGTCTTGCCGATGAAAACGTGGCGCTGCGGCAGGCTGAAGTCACCGTCCCGACGCATGGCCGTGAAGGCCTCGATCGCATGGGTGAGCGCGTCGGCACCGGCGATCGCGGTCAGGCCCCGCGGACAGGTCATTGTCAGTTCGGGGTCGCAGATGGCAACCGCGGCAATGAGATGGGGGCTCGATATGCCTACTTTGAGCGTCCGGTCCGGATCGGATATCACCGCGACGGGCGTCACCTCCGATCCTGTGCCGGCCGTGGTCGGTATGGCGATGAGCGGCAGCGTTGGTCCCGGGACTTTGAACTCGCCATAGTAGTCCTGCAGCTCGCCACCGTGGCTGATCAGCAAGGCGGCGCATTTGGCGAAATCGAGACAGCTGCCGCCGCCGATGCCGATCACCATGTCGGGTCGGACGCCCCTCGCTTCCTCGACGCAGACCGCCACCGAGTCGCGCGGCACGTCAGGGAGGACACCGTCGTGAACCAGCACGTCGACCGACGCTGACTGCAAGGATTCCATGATTTCGGCAAACACCGCCGTGCCGGCGAAACGCTCGTCGGTGCAGACCAGGGCGCGTCGGCCATGGCGACAGGCCACGGCTGGCAGTGCATGACGTTGCCCCTTTCCGAATAGAATTTCGCGTGGGAGCCGGAGGGCTGTGAGAAGGCTCATGACAGGCTGCATCCTTGAGGGTGTCGGAGAAACTCGCATTGCAAAATCCGCACCGAAGGGGTCCTGAACTGAACGGCGCCGATAAAATCGTATAGGATATAGTATTGCATCGGTCAAACCCTCGTGTTAGCAGTCTCCCCTGTCGAGAGGCGAAAGATGCAACCTGTCAGTTTGAGCAATAATGGTGAGACGCCCACGGGAGCGGGCCGCATCCAGCGCGCGAGCAGCCTGGCCGAGGACGTTTACGAGGCCATCTTCGCGCAGCTGATGTCGCTGAAGATCGCGCCCGGTTCACGCATCACCGTCGACAATCTGGTCAAGGAATTCGACGTTTCCCATACGCCGATCCGCGAGGCGCTCGGGCGTCTGGAAGGCGAAGGCCTGGTTCTGAAAACGCATCTGATCGGATACCGCGCCGCACAGCAGATCACCCGGCGCCGTTTCGACGAATTGTACGAAATGCGTCTCCTGCTCGAACCGCACGGCGCGGCGAAGGCCGCCGCCGCGATGGACGAGGCCAAACTCGGCACACTGCTTGAGGCGGCAGGCGTGATGTCGCGCCGCGAAGGCAAGGACGAGCGCCTGCGTTATTCAAACTTCGCCCGGCAAGACGCGATTTTCCACGACAAGATCATGGAATATGCCGAAAACGAGCTCATTCGCGAGACGCTGGGTCATCAACACACCCACTTCCACATATTCCGCCTGATGTACCACTCCCGCGTCACCGAGGAGGCGCTGGACGAGCATGAGGCGATCCTCGCCGCGTTCGGCTCAGCCGATCCCGATGCCGCCGCGAAAGCAATGCGCGCCCACATCGAGCACTCGCGCGATCGCCTGCTGCCGGCCTTCGATTGAGGCCTGAACGAATGTCCATTACCGCCAATATTGCCGCAGAGCGAGGACGTGCGCTGCCTGGCGGCAACGCGCCCGCGGCCGCGGAGCCGGTGCTACGCGCTCAGGGTCTCTCGAAACAATATGGGCCGGTCACCGTGCTCTCCGACGTGACGCTCGACATCCTGCCGGGCGAGATCCATGCCATTATCGGCGAGAACGGCGCCGGAAAATCCACACTGATGCGGCTGCTGTCCGGCTATGCCGAGCCAACCCGTGGCACCTTGTCCATGGCCGGTCGGCCGGTGACGTTCGCCAAGCCCGACCAGGCCCAGGAAGCCGGCATTGCCCTCGTCCACCAAGAGATCCTGCTCGCCGAAGCACTTACGGTGACGGACAACCTGTTTCTCGGCCGCGAGCTTTCGCGCCGCCATGTCATGGACGACCGCGCCATGCGGGGGCTGGCAGCCGAAAAGCTGGCGCAGATCGGCTGCCCGGTCTCGCCGACCGCGCTGGTGCGCGACATCTCTCTGGCTGACCGCCAACTGGTCCAAATTGCCCGTGCCCTGCTCGACGATTACAAGGTCGTGATCTTCGACGAGCCGACCGCCGTGCTGACCGGCGCGGAAGTGGATCGGCTCCTCGAAATCGTCCTGCAATTGAGAGCCCACGGCACAGCCGTCCTCTACATCAGCCATCGGCTGGACGAAGTGCGGCAGCTTGCCGACAAGGTAACCGTGCTGCGCGACGGCAGGATGGTCGGTACCTATCCGGGCACCGCCCTGACGCAGATGGACATGGCGCGGCTGATGGTCGGCCGCGAGCTTGCAGCCCTCTATCCGCAGAAGAGCACACCGTCCAGCGAGCCTATGCTGAGCGTAAAAAACGCCACCGTCCCGGGCTACGCCGAGGATGTCGCTTTCACCCTCCACAAGGGCGAAATTCTTGGCTTTGCCGGCATGATCGGCGCGGGCCGCACGGAACTGTTCGAAGGGCTGGTAGGCCTGCGGCCGGCCCATGCGGAGATCGAACTCCGGGGACGACCCGTCCGGATCCACTCGCAACGCCAAGCGATCGACGCAGGCATCGGCTATCTGACCGAGGATCGAAAAAGCAAAGGCCTGCTCCTCGATGAGCGCCTGGCGCCCAACCTGACGCTTTCGGCATTGGAGCGGTTTCATCCCACACTGCTTCTCGGCAGAAGCCGCGAAGCGGCCGCACTGGCGGAGGCCGTCCGGAGCTACGACATCCGGCTCAAGACCCTTGGTGTCAAGGCGGGGCAACTTTCCGGCGGCAACCAGCAGAAACTGCTGCTCGCCAAGGTGCTGCTTACCAATCCCTCGGTGGTCATCATCGATGAGCCGACCCGTGGCATCGATATCGCCAACAAGGCTCAAATCTACGCCTTCATTCACGCCATCGTTGGCAGCGGCAAAGCCTGCATCGTCATCTCGTCGGAAATGCAGGAGCTGATCGGCATCTGCAATCGCATCCTCGTCATGCGTGAGGGCCGTCTGACCGGCGAACTCCAGGGCGCCGAGATGACCGAAAGCAATGTGGCGCTCCTGGCGACAAGCGGCCCGAAACCGAGGCCAATGGCCAAGGGAGGAACAGAATGGCTGTCATGACCGGATCCCCATCCACGCATCGCGCCGGCGATTTGAACATCACCTGGACCGACGTGGGCCCCTTCCTGGCATTGGCCGCCCTGCTGGTGGCCGGCTTCCTCATCAATCCGGACTTCCTCTCCGCGACCAATCTCGCCAACGTCATCACCCGCAGCGCCTTCATCGCCATCATCGCGGTCGGTGCGACGTTCGTAATCTCGTCGGGAGGGCTCGATCTCTCCGTCGGCTCGATGGCCGCCTTCGTCACCGGCATCACCATCATGTTCATGAACGCCGTGGCGCCACACGCTGGCCTGTGGGCGATACCGGCTGGAATGCTCGTGGCGATCCTGGTCGGCCTGCTGTGTGGCCTCGCCAACGGGCTGATCGTCACCATAGGCCGGATCGAACCGTTCATTGCGACGCTCGGCACAATGGGCATTTTCCGCGCGTTGATCACCTATCTGACCGATGGCGGCACGATACCGATCGACCGGTCGCTGCGCGAAGCCTATCGGCCGGTCTATTTCGGCACCGTCGGCGGTATACCGATTCCGATCCTGATATCGGTCGCCGTCGCCGCGATTGCATCGTTCGTCCTCTACAAGATGAAGTATGGGCGCAAATGCGCCGCGGTGGGCGCAAACGAGGACGTCGCGCGCTATTCCGGAATCTCCATCATCAAGACGCGCACCATCGCTTACATCGTCCAGGGCGTCTGCGTGGCCATCGCCGCGATCTGTTACGTGCCGCGTCTGGGCGCCGCAACGCCGACCACCGGACAGCTCTGGGAACTGCAGGTGATCACCGCCGTGGTGATCGGCGGCACGGCGCTGCGCGGCGGCAAGGGTCATGTCTGGGGGACCGTCGCCGGCGCTGTCATTCTGGAGCTGATCGCCAACCTCATGGTGCTGTCGGATTTCGTCTCCGAGTATCTGGTCGCAGCGGTCCAGGGCGTCATCATCATCATCGCGATGCTCATTCAGAGGTTTTCGAATTCGAAATAGCCCCGTGTCCGGACCACACGGGTGCGTAGTTGTGGGTCCAATCTGGGAGAAGAAAATGTTCAGTAGAAAATGGATGGCTGCGGCCGCGCTCGGCTCGCTGCTCCTCACGGGCCATGCCATGGCCGAGGACAAGAAAGTCATCGCCGTTTCGATACCGGCCGCCGACCATGGCTGGACCGCCGGCGTCGTCTATCACGCACAGACGGCGGCCAAGGAAATCAACGCTGCCTTCCCCGGTGTCGAGGTCATCGTGAAGACATCGCCCTCTGCGGCCGAGCAGGTGTCTGCGATCGAGGATCTCTCGGCCTCCCGCAAGATCGATGCGCTGGTGATTCTGCCCTACTCGTCGGAAGAATTGACCGAGCCGGTCAAGGCCATCAAGGAGAAGGGCACCTTCATCACGGTCGTCGACCGAGGCCTGACCGACCCGACCGTCCAGAGCCTTTATGTGGCCGGCGACAACATCGCCGTCGGCCGCAACACGGCGAAATACATGATCGACAAGCTTGGCGGCAAGGGTGACCTGGTGGTCCTGCGCGGCATTCCGACCGTGATCGACGACGAGCGCATCAAGGGCTTCCAGGACGCCATCGCCGGCACCGGCCTCAAGGTTCTCGACATCCAGTACGCCCACTGGAACAGCGACGAAGCCTTCAAGCTGATGCAGGACTATCTCGCCAAATATCCCCATATCGACGCGGTGTGGGCGAACGACGACGACATGCTGCTGGGCGTGCTCGAGGCGGTCAAGCAGTCGGGCCGTACGGACATCAAGCTGGCGCTGGGCGGTAACGGCATGAAGGATATCGTCAAGAAGGTCATCGACGGCGACACCGTGACCCCCGTCGAGACGCCCTACCCGCCGTCCATGATCAAGACGGCCATCTACATGACCATGGCCAACCTGGTTGGCCAGGCCCCGGTTCGCGGCGCCGTCAAGCTGGACGCGCCGCTGATCACCAAGGACAACGCCAAGGAATATTATTTCCCCGACTCCCCGTTCTGAGACGAACGCAGTGAATGCGGGGCGCAGCCATGCTCGCCCACTCCTTTAACGCGACAGAGGACATGATCATGTCAGGCAAGAAAATATTGATGCTCACCGGCGAGTTCACCGAGGAGTACGAGATCTTCGTATACCAGCAGGCGATGGAAGCCGTCGGCCACACCGTCCACGTGGTCTGCCCGGACAAGAAGGCCGGAGACCTCATCAAGACCTCCCTGCACGACTTCGAAGGCGACCAGACCTACACAGAAAAGCTCGGCCATTTTCAGGTGATCAACAAGACGTTCGCCGAGGCGGAAAAGCAGCTCGATCAATACCACGCCGTATATTGCGCTGGCGGCCGCGGCCCGGAATACATCCGCACCGACAAACGGGTGCAAGCCATGGTGCGCCACTTCCACGATACCCAGAAGCCGATTTTCACGATCTGCCATGGGGTTCAGATCCTGATTGCCGTGGACGGCGTCGTGCGCGGCAAGAAGGTTGGCGCGCTCGCCGCCTGCGAACCGGAAGTGACGTTGGCCGGCGGCACTTACATCGACCTCTCGCCGACGGAGGCCTATGTCGACGGAACCATGGTGTCGGCCAAGGGTTGGACAGCGTTAGCCGCCTTCATTCGCGAGTGTCTGAAGGTTCTCGGGACCGAGATCCGCCATCCCTAGACTCGATCGGCGCATTTCAACAATGCGCCAATTTGCGTTGCGGCAAGATGTGCATCCACGCTTCTTTGAAGCAAGCCCTCGGTCGATGAGATCGAGGGCCGCCCTACCAATCAATCGAAGAAGCCGGCATCCTCCGCCAGCAAATACTTCCTGGCCCCTTCGGCATCGATATCGAGGCCGAGCCCCGGTGCCTCCAGCAGATCGACCATGCTGTCCTTCACGATCTGCTTGGGCAGGCCGATGACGATGTCGTTCCACCAGGGGTCCGAGGCGCTGGGATATTCGAACGCCACGTAGTTGGCGGGCAAGGTGGCGCAGACATTGATCAGCGCGCCGAGGCCCAGCAGGCCGTTCGCGGTGCCGTGCGGCGCCATCAGGATCGAGTGCATATAGGCGTGCTCGGCGACCCATTTGAGCTCGGCAATGCCGCCGATGTCGGCAGGATCCGGGCCGATGACGCGCACGGCCTGGGTCTCGATCAGTTCCTTGAAATTGTGCCTGAGGTAAATCTGCTCGCCGGTATGAATCGGCGTCGAGGTCGAGGTGGTCAGTTCCCGATAGGCTTGCGGATTGACCCACGGCACGTAATCGCCGGTCAGCATGTCCTCGAGCCACATCAAATTGTACTTCTCGACCGCGCGGGCGAACTTGATCGCGTCGGGCAGCATCCAGCCCGGGCCGCAGTCGAGCGCCAGGCTGACCTTGTCGCCCAGCACTTCCTTCATCGCGATCACGCAGTCGAGCATGTGGTTGAAACCGCGCTCGCTGATCACGCCCTGGTCCATGGCGCCGTGATAACCGGCCTTCTTCTGCGTCACGCCGTAATGGAAGCCGTCGATGGAGTCCTTCATGTTGGAGTGGAACGAGATACCCTGCTTGACCATGAAGAAGTTCTGCGGCTGCTCCATCATCCATTTGACGTCGGCGGCATAATCCTCCGGCCGGTCGCCGGTGCGCTTGCGGCGGATCGAGCCGTTATAGACGCGCACCTTGTCGCGCACCTTGCCGCCGAGCAGCTTGTAGACCGGCACGCCCGCGGCCTTGCCGGCGATGTCCCACAGCGCATGCTCGATGGCGCTCACCGCCGCGCCATAGGGCTTGAACGAGCCGCGCTGGCGGATCTTCAGCATCACCCGCTCGACGTCGGTGGGATCCTCGCCGATCAGCGCCTCGCGGAAATGCAGCACGAAGGGTTTCAGGTAGGTCTTTGTGTATTCGACCTCGCCCAGGCCATAGAGGCCCTCGTCGGTTACGACGCGAACGATGGGATGCTTGCCGATAACGGCACAGCGAAGGTCGGTAATCTTCATGGCGCAGTCCTATTTCACAGACGAGAAAGCTGTCGGCGTGAGCATCTGGCTGCTGATATTGGCAACGATCTGCCCGTCGCGCTCAGACTCGTCCCGGGCCCTGTGCCATGCCGGATCGGTGACGAAAGCCGCCCATTTCGCCTCACGCTCGGCCAGCGATTCCCAGGCGAGGAAATAGGTGAGGCGATTGCTGTTTTCGCCGATCGCCGTGGTGAAAAACCCGGCTTGGCGGATGCCATGCCTCTCCCAGATGGCCAGCGTTTGGTCGGAAAAGCGCTTGAGCAAAGCCGGCAGCCTGCCCGGCAGGCAGTCATAGATACGCAGTTCGTAGATCATGGTTTCGTCCGTTTCTTTCTTGGCCTCTCCCTTGGGAGAGGTCGACACCAATGGTCGATCGTTGGCCCTGTGAGCCTAGGGGGAATGAGGATAAGGGGTCTGGGCTAACTCCAGGTCCGGTCCCAGCTATATTCATTGTCCCAATGCTCGGTGGATTGCCATATCCCCGTGACACCGGGCTGCAGATGCTGGCTGATCACCTCGTCGACCACATCGTCTATGCCCAGCCCCGGCTTGTCGGGCACGGTGATGAAGCCGTCCTTGACGAGCGGCTTGGGCAGGCCGGTGACGATATCGTCCCACCAGTCGACATCGGCGGAGTGGTATTCGAGCGCCATGAAGTTCTCGGTCGCGGTGGCGACATGCGCGGCGGCCATCGCGGCGATCGGACTTTCGGCCATATGGATCGCCATGGCGACACCGTGATCCTGCGCCATATCGCCGATCTTCTTGGTCTCGAGAATGCCCCCGCTGGTGAGCAGATCCGGGTGGATGACCGAGAGGCCGCCGCTCTTGAGCAGCGGCTCGAAGCCTTCCTTGAGGTAGATGTCCTCGCCGGTGCAGATCGGCACCGTGGTAGCCTGCTGCAATTGCCGGTACTGCTCGGTGTATTGCCAGGGGATCACGTCCTCCAGCCAGGCCGGAACGTATTTCTCGATACGGCGCGACAGGCGTATGCCATCCTGCAGCGAAATGTGGCCGACATGGTCGATGGCGAGCGGGATCTCGTATCCGATCACCGCGCGAACCTCGTGGATGTACTGCTCGAGCAGATCGATCCCCTTTTCGGTGAAATGCAGGCCCGTGAACGGGTGCTGCACGTTCTGCGCGTCATAAGCGAGATTGCGGGCCTTGCGCTCCTCGAGCGTGCCGCCACGGCCGCGCGGATTGGCATGAAACCCTTCGAGCGCGCCGGCAGGCGCGGCCACGGCGCCCGGGACATGGGCGATCTGCATCAAGCCCAGGTCCATCTTGAGGAAGGTGAAACCCCGGTCCATGCGCTGCTTGAGGCGCTTTCCGGTTTCGGTGCCGCTCGGTTTCTCGGCGTCGGTATCGCAATAGACACGTACCTTGTCGCGGAATCGTCCCCCAAGCATCTGGTAGATGGGGACGCCATAGGCCTTGCCGGCGAGATCCCAGAGGGCGATTTCGACCGCCGAGACGCCGCCACCCTGCCGGCCATGCCCACCGAACTGCTGGATCCGGCGAAACAAGCGGTCGATGTCGCAGGGGTTCTCGCCAAGCAACCGGCTCTTCAGCATCAGCGCGTAGGTGGCGCTTGCGCCATCGCGCACCTCGCCAAGCCCGACGATGCCCTGGTTGGTGTAGATCTTGAGCAGCGCCGAGGTGAACGGCGCGCCGACGATTTCGGCCACCCGCATGTCGGTGATGCGAAGCTCGGACGGCTTCGAGTTGGTGTTGACCCGGTTGAGGGCCTCGTCGGCTCCATCCGTCTTTGGCATGACTTATCCTCGTTGTGGTCGGCGGGGCCTGTCGCCCCGCATGCTGCCGATGACGTTGCTAGCCCAGTTGGATCTCATGGGCTTGCAGGTAATCGCGGTTCATCTCGATGCCGAGACCCGGCCTCAACGAAAGCTTGAGGCTGCCGTTCGAAACGTCGAGCGGCCTGTCGATAAGATGATCGTACTTGCCCAAATTCCACTCCGACGTTTCGAGCTTGTAGAAATTGGGAACGGTCATCATCACCTGCGCTCCCGCAACCACGTTGATCGGTCCCGCGGCGTCATGGGGTGAGACCGGGATGTAGTAGGCTTCGCACAGAGCGGAAATCTTTTTGAGTTCGGTTATGCCGCCGGTCCAGGTGACGTCGGGCATGATGTAGTCGGCGAGCTTGTTCTCGAGTACCGGGATGAAATCCCACTTCGTGTGGCCGCGCTCGCCCCACGAGATAGCGGCGCTGACCTTGTCGCGCACCTGCTTGAGGGCGTTAAGGCTCTCGGGCGGGCAAGGTTCCTCGAACCAGTCGATCTGGCCGGCTTCCTCGAGGCTGCGACAGAGGCGAATGGCGGTGGGGACGTCGAAGCGGCCATGCGCATCGATAAGGATGTCGACATCGGGGCCTGCCGTTTCGCGGATCAGAGCCGTGAGTTCGGCCGCCTCGCGCTCGTCCTTGCGGGTCATGCCGCCATCGAGGTAGCCGTCCCGCTGTTCACGCGACACGCCGTCGGCACCGCGACCCTGGTGGGGGAAAGGATCGAACTTGAGAGCTGTGTGCCCGGACTCGACAATGTCCAGGATCTCGCGGACCACAGCATCCTTGCTGGTGAATTTGGCCTGGTTGGGATGGGTATAGAGCGCGATTTCATCGCGGACCGGCCCGCCCAACAGTTCGTAGATCGGCTTGCCGAGGACTTTGCCCCTGAGATCCCAGAGAGCTATATCGATCGCGCTCACGCATTCGACCGCGGCGCCACGGCTGCCCATATAGGTGAAGCTGCGGAATATCTTGTGCCAGAGGTATTCGATGCGCGCCGGGTCCTCTCCTGTCACCGCGGCTCCGATCTGTCGAAGGATCGTGCAGAGCGCGCGGTTGGCTAGCTTGGTGGTGGTGGTGATCTCTCCCCAGCCACTCACCCCCTCGTCTGTCGTCACCTCGACGAACAGGAATTCCCCCCAATAAGAAGCACCAGACTTGATCAGCCACGGCCGAACGCTCGTGATTTTCATTTCAATACCTTTGTCAGCAATGGTCAGCCACGATGTTCCAGACTTGACCCCTGGTCCTATCCGGCCCGGGCGGCGTTGCGCGCACGCATCTGTTCGAGAACATGCCGGCCGGAACCCTCGACATGACGGGAAATGAGTTCGGCTGCCTTGTCTGCCTCTCCCGCCTTGATGAGCGCGATGAGTTCGCGGTGCTCGCGAATGATCGCCGCACGCCGCGCCAGCGTGAAATTGAAGCGCCGGCTCACCGCCCGCAGCACTTCGCGATGCTTCCACCAGAGCTCAGCGGCATGGCGGTTATAGTGCCGCTGGTACATCACGGTGTGAAAGGCGGTGTCCAGTTCACTGTGCCTGAAGGTGTCGGCGAAATTGTTCTCTTCAATCAGCGCCTGGATACGTTCGAGCTCGGCGATGTCCTCGCCTGTAGCCATATTTACGAACCATCGCGTCAGGGCCGGCTCGATCAGCACACCGATCTCGTAGATATCGCGGACGAAGTCCTGATCGATGGGCCTTACACGCGCCCCGCGGTTGGGTGAGAAGATGACGAATCCCTCGCCCCGCAACAGCTGCAGGGCCTCGCGCACGGGATTGGTCGAGGTGCCGTGGCGACGGGCGAGATCGGTGACAACAAGCCGTTCGTTGGCGGCGAGCCGTCCCTCGATGATGTCTTCCCTTATCAGCTCGTAAAGGGAAGCGCCCTCGCTGGAGGCCCCGATAGCGTCGATCCCCGGAGGTGGTTTTGCTTTAAAATCGTTTGTTTCGGCCAAGGCCGGCTCCCCAAATTAATACACAGTCAGTCCGATATCATGCACGGTTTCCATAAACAATGTACGATCTGACGCGTTGACAGGCAATCCGTGATCTGAAAACGTACTAAGTGATCGAGAGGATACACCGTACTGAAAAGCCATCCTCGCGATCGCAGGGCGGAGAACCAGGGAGGATACCTATGACGAGGATCATGCTCGGCAGTGCGGTCCTGCGCGGCACTGTCGTCCGTGTTTTGGCGGCATCGCTTATGTCCACATCGGCGCTGGGTGCGCCGCCGGTCGACCTGAGCAAATGGTCGCCTGAATATGTGCGCTCGATCGCCGGAACACAGGATTTCGACACGGCCGGCGATTGCGCCAAGGTCACCCCGCTCGATTACAAGGGGCGACTGACTTTCTGGTATCAGGGCGTGTTCGAGGGCGATCCCGACCTCCTGCGCCAGTACTACAAGGATTTCTTCGAGACTTTCCGCAAGACCTATCCGAACATCCAGCTCGAGGAACAGGCCCTCACCTATAACGACCTTCTCGACAAATTCCGTACGGCACTGCTGGGCAATGCCGCGCCGATGGCGGTCCGTCTGCAGATCCTGGGTGGTACCGAATTCGCCTCGAAGGGCTATCTGCAGCCGCTCAAGCCGGAGGATGTTGGCTATTCGACCGAGGATTTCTGGCCGGGCGCCATGAAGGCGGTGACCTGGGATGGGGTGACCTACGGCGTTCCAACGAACAACGAGACGATGGCGTTCATCTGGAACGCCGACATCTTCAAGCGTGCGGGCCTCGATCCGGACAAGGCTCCGGCAACCTGGGACGACGTCGTCAAATATTCCAAGCAGATCCACGACAAGCTCGGCATTGCCGGCTACGGCCTCGTGGCTCGCAAGAATGCCGGCAACACGCCCTATCGCTTCATGCCGCAGCTGTGGGCCTATGGCGGCGGCGTCTTCGACGAGGCCACCGCGAACCCGACCTACAAGCAGGTGGAGCTCGACAGCCCGCAGAGCAAGGCCGCGCTGCAAGCCTCATATGACATGTACGTCCGCGACAAGTCGGTTCCGGTCTCTGCACTTACCAACCAGCAGGCCGACAACCAGCCTCTGTTCGTCGCCGGCCAATTGGGCATGATGGTCTCCCACCCATCCGACTACAACGTCATGCTCGACCTCCAGGCAAAGGCGACCGGGACCGACAAGGACAAGGCGCAGACCGTCATCGACAACATGCGCTACGGCCTGATCCCGACCGGCCCCGACGGCAAACGCGCCGTCGTGTTCGGCGGCTCGAACATTCACATCCTGAAGCCCGAATATGTAGAGGGCGGCAAGGTGGACGAGCCGGCCGCGAAGGCGATGATCTGCATGTGGGCTAGCCCTGAATGGTCGCTGAAAATGGCCTATGCCGGCTCCAACCCGGGCAATCTCAACGGCTTCAAGACCAAATGGATGAAGGAACGCCTGGACCATATCAAGTTCCTCGATGTCACGACCTCGATGCTGCCGTATGGCATCCCGTTCCCGGCGCTGCCGGAGTCCCCCGAGATCATGAACATCATCGTCCCGGACATGCTGCAGAATGCCCTGACCGGAGCTATGACCGTCGATCAGGCAGCGGACGACGCGGCCAAGAAGGTCAAAGACCTGATGGGCGGACTCTAGTCCGGACCTGACCTCCGATCTGGCCGGCTGCACCGAGAGCGCAGCCGGTTCGTTCCGAAGAACAAGGGCACGCCACAGTGACGATCGTGACCGGCAAGGCCGAGGCTCGCCGAAAATTGCAACCCGGCAGGTCCGGCGTATTGCGGAACATCTGGGCTCATCGCGCCGACTACGCATACGTGCTTCCGGCAATCGCCGTGATGCTCGTCGTCATCGCCTATCCGATCTACTACACGATCGAGCTGTCGTTCTATAAGACGCCGCCCGGCCTGCAACTCCGCGACAAGACCTTCATCGGCTTCGACAACTACACCACCATCCTGACCAGTGAGGTGTTCTGGAAAGTCACCTGGAACACCCTGGTCTGGACATTCGGATCGACTTTCATCTCCTTTGTCCTGGGTTTTGCGACGGCGCTGGCGCTGCATCGAGATTTTATCGGTCGCGGCGTCCTGCGTGCCATCCTGATCATTCCCTGGGTGATCAGCGCCGTCGCCGCCTCCTATATCTGGAAGTGGATCTACCATTCGGATTTCGGCATCATAGGCGCGGTACTGGTCGGCCTCGGATTGACCGACCGGCCGCCCAATTTCATCGACAACGTCAGCACGGTGCTGCCCTCCCTGATCGTCGTCAATATCTGGCGCGAGTTCCCGTTTGCCATGATCATGATGATGGCCGGCCTGCAGACAGTTCCCGACCAGTTGTTGCGCGCCGCCAAGGTCGACGGGGCCAATGCATGGCAGCGCTTCTGGCACGTCACCTTTCCGCACTTGCGCAACGTCTCGGTGGTGACGATCCTGCTGCTTGCGGTGGCCAACTTCAATTCCTTCATCATCCCCTGGATCATGACCGCAGGCGGGCCGTCGAACGCATCGCATATCTGGATAACCCATATTTACGAGCTCGCCTTCGGCCGGCAGCGCTGGGGTGTGGCATCGGCCTATTCGGTGCTCCTGTTCCTCATCCTGATGACCCTCGGCTATTTCTACGTCCGTGCGCTGAGCGGCAACGAGCGAAAAGAGGGTGGCGCATGAGCACGATCGCCGAGACAGCCTCTCGAGGCCAGACCCGTCGCCGTATGCGCTTGGACGGATGGCGGTGGGCCGGGCGCATCTTTCTTCTGTTCATGCTGCTCTACACCGCGCTGCCGATGATCTGGATGCTGATCACCTCGATCAAGTCCGGCTTCGCGGCGACGCAATTCCCGCCGCAATGGTGGCCGGACGAGCCTACGCTTGCCAGCTACCAGAAGCTGCTCGATCCGCAGAACAGCGTCGGCCAGGACTTCCTGCGCTTCTTCTGGAACAGCCTGTTCGTGTCGACCGTCACGACAATCCTCTCGGTGATCGTGGCTGTCCCCGCGGCCTACGCGTTTTCGCGCTTCACCTTCCCGGGCCGCAACTTCCTGTTCTTCGCAGTGCTGCTGCGCAACATGTTCCCGGCGGTGATCTTTCTCGTGCCGCTCTTCATCCTGATGCGCGCGATCGGGCTGGTGAACACGCATGGCTCGCTTGTTCTCACCTACCTCACCTTCGGCCTGCCACTGGCAATCTGGCTACTCAAGGGTTTCTACGACAACATTCCGGTGCAGCTCGAGCAGGCGGCGCGCATCGATGGCGCAACACGGTTCCAGGCCTTCATCATGATCGTGATGCCGCTTTCGACGCCGGGGATCATCGCCACCGCGATCTACTCCTTCATCGGCGCCTGGAACGAGTACATCTACGCCTACACCTTCCTCTCCAAGAACGAGCAGCTGACGCTGCCGGTCGGCATCCAGCGCTTCTTCTCGGAAAACACGACGGACTTTCCGGGCCTGATGGCGGCGAGCTTCATGATGAGCGTGCCCGTCGTGGTGCTGTTCCTCGTCCTGCAACGATACTTCGTACGCGCCCTGACAGAAGGCGCGGTCAAGCATTAGGGAGTTGCCGATGGCCCACGTGGTCCTCAAAGATCTCGTCAAGACCTACGGCAACTTCAAGGCCGTCAACGACGTTTCGCTGACGGTCAACGACGGCGAGTTCGTTGCGCTCGTCGGCCCTTCAGGCTGCGGCAAGACAACCACTCTCAATCTCGTCGCGGGGCTGACCCCGATCACCTCGGGCGACATCGTCATCGGCGACCGGGTGGTCAACGACCTCGACCCCAAGGACCGGGACATCGCAATGGTGTTTCAAAACTATGCGCTCTACCCGCAAAAGTCGGTTTACATGAACCTGGCGTTCCCGCTGCAGATGCGCAAACTGCCAAGGGACGAGATCGACAAGAAGGTCAAGGAGGCGGCGCGGGTGCTCGACATGACGCACCTGCTCGAGCGCAAGCCACGCGAACTTTCGGGAGGCCAACAGCAGCGTGTGGCCCTCGGCCGCGCCCTTGTGCGCGATCCCGCCGTGTTCCTCATGGACGAGCCGCTCTCCAACCTCGACGCCAAACTGCGCGTACAGATGCGGTCCGAGATCAAGCGCTTCCACCAGGACCTCAAGGCGACGATCATCTATGTGACGCACGACCAGCTCGAAGCCGTGACGATGGCCGACAAGATGGCGGTGATGAACGGTGGCTTCCTGCAGCAATACGATTCGCCGGCGCAGGTCTTTGCCCATCCGGTGAACATGTTCGTCGCCAGCTTCATCGGCAGCCCGGCGATGAGCCTCATTCCGCTGGAGATATCGACAGCGAACGGCGGCACCGTGTTGACCAGCGCGGAGGGCTGGAGCCTTGGGCTCTCGCCGCGCAACGTCCAGAAGGTCACGAAGGCAACGACCAAAAAAGTCGTGCTCGGCGCACGCCACTCGACGATCAAGCTGCACAAGAGTGCAGTGCCAGGCAGCATCCCGGCCAAGGTCTACACCGTGGAGCCAACCGGAGACGTGACCTTCGTGCAGGCGTTCCTGTCCGGTGCCATCGTCAACGTCAGCGTGCCACCGAACATTGCCGTGACGCCCGACGAGCGGATCTGGCTCGAGTTCGACCAGGAGCGGATGCATCTGTTCGACGGCGAAACCGAAATGGCCCTCGAGGCCAGCTGAGCAGGCGGATGCGTGTGGGACGTGGGTGTGGATGACCAGGAAGCTTAAGATTACCGCGATCAAGCCGTATCCGGTGTGGGTGGGAACGCGCAACCAGATGCTGGTCAAGGTCGAGACCGACCACGGCATCTTCGGCTGGGGCGAGAGCGGCCTGAGCGGCCGCGAGAAGGCCGTGGCTGGCGCGGTCGAGCACTATCGCGAGTTTCTGGTCGGACGCGAGCCCATGCGGATCGGGCGGATCTGGCAGGAGCTTTATCGCAGTCAGTATTTCGAAGGCGGCCGCGTTCTGCAGGCTGCGATATCCGCCATCGACATCGCCCTTCACGACATCAAGGGCAAGGCGCTGGGGGTACCGGTCTACGAGTTGCTGGGCGGCAAGCAGCGCGACCGGATCCCCACTTTCGCCTCGACCGGAGACGAGGCGGAGGGCGACGTGGCCATCGAACGGGCCCGCGAACTGCACGCGCAGGGCTGGCAGGCAATCCGCTTCTTTCCCGTCGGGCAAAACAGCAAGGATGTCTTCGAGCCGCGCGAGTCGATCGGCGCAACAGCGACGATGCTGAACAAGGCGCGCCAGGCGCTGGGCGACGACGTCGTCCTCGGCATCGATTATCATCATCGCCTGTCGGTGGCGGAGGCGGCGAGCTTCTGTAACAAGCTCGACCGCGGCGTGCTCGATTTCCTCGAGGAGCCGATACGCGACGAGACGCCGGAAGCCTACGAATCCCTGCGCAAGATGACCGAGATCCCCTTCGCCATCGGCGAGGAATTTGCCAGCAAGTGGCAGTTCCTGCCCTATGTCGAGCGCGGCATCCACCAGTTCAACCGGCTCGATATCTGCAATGTCGGGGGCTTCACCGAGGCGATGAAAGTCGCCGGCTGGAGCGAGGCGCACTATGTGGACCTGATGCCACACAATCCGCTGGGTCCAGTGTGCACGGCCGCGACAGTGCATCTCGCCGCCGCAGTGCCCAACTTCTCGTGGCTCGAGACCAGGGCGCCCGAAGCAAAGCTCGGTTTCGACAATTCCGACTTCTTTCCGGTGCAACCACGGCTGGACGGCCCCGATTATCCCGTCACCGATCTGCCGGGGCTCGGCGTCGAGGTCAACGAAGAGGCGGTCCAGGCGCAAAGCTTCCGTTTCTGGGAAGCGCCCCACCTCAAGCGCCGCGATGGTTCTGTCACGAACTGGTAGTTCCCTTTCAATCGGAGTCCACAATGACGCATACTTCCGACATCACGCGGCCGCCCAGGGATCTGATCGACGCGCTAAAGGAGATCGGCGCCGCGACGGTTGCCGGCACGCTTGGTCATATGGGTTTCCGCAATCCGCATATGGTCGGCCCGATGGCGCAGAACCATGGCAAGTCGATCGTCGGGCCGGCGCTGACGCTGCAGTTCCTGCCGCAGCGGCCCGATCTTTTCAACGAGGGAGAATATGCCGATCCGGAGACACAGCTGCACCGGCATGTGCTGTACCACGCACAAGAGGGGGATGTGGTCGTAGTCGACGCGCGCGGCGACATGAGCTCGGGCGTGTTCGGCGATATGATGTCGACATACTTCAAAGGCAGAGGCGGCGCGGGTATCGTCATCGACGGCTGCATGCGCGACCGGCCCAATGTCGAAAAACTCGACCTGGCCCTATGGCTGCGCGGCTGGACGCCCAACTACCATGTGCAAACCAGCATCTATCCCAATGCCGTCAACGTTCCGATTGCCTGCGGCGGCGTCACGGTGATCCCCGGCGACATCATCGTCGCCGACGATGACGGGGTGGTCGTGCTGCCCGTCGCAATGGCCGCGAAGGTGATCGAGGAATCCCAGAAGCATCACGACTGGGAGGAGTTCTCGCGTGAGAAACTCATGCAGGGCGGGTCGTTGCAACGCTACTATCCGCTCCACCCAAGTGCAAATGATGAGTATGAGGCTTGGCGGAAAGCCAACCCGAAATCTTGATGGACGGACGAGGTCGCGGGTATCTCCCAGTCGTCCATTGCCTTGTGAGGCACGGGCTTATTGCCGCGCCGTCGGCTCTCGCACCAAGCTGATCGTGTCACCGATACCGTGCCTGGTTCCATTTGTGGCCAAGCAGCGAAAGGATGATGATCAGCCCGTTGAAGAACTGGACGTAGAAGCCGCTCAGGCCAGCCGCCACGACGCCGGTTTGGATAAACGACACCGTGACGGCGCCGATCGCGCCGCCGGCCACCGTGCCGATGCCGCCCCAGGTCGGCGTACCGCCGACGAACACCGAGGCCAGCACCGGCAAGAGATAACCGTCGCCGGCCGTTGGCCACCAGGTGAAGTTGATCATTACGGAGAACGTGCCGGCGATCGCGGCCCCGATGCCGACGAAGACGAACACTTTCACCCGCACGCGCTTGACGTCGATGCCCATCTGCTGGGCACTGTCGGGATTGTCACCGACCACCCTCACCTGCGCGCCGAAGCGGTGGCGGTTGTAGAGCATCGCCGAAAAGACGACGAAGGCGATCGCCCAAAAAATCTGCACCGGAATGCCCCAGATCTGGCTGGAGAAGATCCGGTAGGCCCAGCTGTCGGCAAGGCTGGTCAGCGAGGTCGATCTGCCCTCATTGATGATCTGGATCAGGCCGCGCAGCAGGAAATTCATGCCGAGCGTGGCGATCAGCGACGACAGCCCGCCATAGACCACCAGCGACCCGACGAGGAAGCCGAGCAGCGTGCCTGTGACCAGCGCTGCCGCAATGCCGAGGAACGGATCATACCCGGCCTGCACCACCAGCGCGAAGACCCAGGAGGCGAAACCCATCGTCGCGGGAAACGACAGGTCGATCTCGCCGCACGTGACGACGAAGACCAGCGGCACGACCACGAACAGCGCCACGGGAAGCGTGGTGAGCACGGCGCTGTAGAGATACCAGGTTGTGAAGACCGTCGGGTTGGCGATCATGAAGACCGCCATCATGACGATGAACACGGCGAGCGTGCCAAGCGACGCCCGATTGTCGAGGACGAAGCCGCGCAGCCAGTGGTCGGACGGGTGCTTCCACTCGTTCCGGGAACTGCCTTGGCGGGAGATGCCAGCCGACGGCTCGCGCAGATCGGGCTCCATGGTCTTGCTCATCGTGCTCTCTGCTCCGCGTCGCCGGTGTCGTGCAGTCCGGCCAACCCGCCCGGATGCGCGACGTCTTCCATGAAATTGATGAGGTCTTCGGCCGACTTGACCTCGCTCCGGTCGGCGGTGAGCGCGACCTTGCCGCGATCCAGCACCACGAAGCGATCAGCGATGTCGAAGACATGATGGATGTTGTGGCCGATAAACAGGATCGAGCGACCGCTTGCCCGCACCTGGCGCACGAAATGGAAGACCTTGGCGGTCTCGGTCAGAGACAGCGCCGTCGTCGGCTCGTCGAGGACGATCAGCTCCGCCTGCTTGTAGATGGCGCGCGCGATCGCCACGCCCTGGCGTTCGCCGCCCGACAGCTGGCCGACGATCGAGTGCGGCGTGAATACTTTCGAGGTGAAGCCGATCTCGCGCATCAGCCGACTCGCCTCCTCGATTTCCTTGCCGACCTTCAGCCAGCCGAGAAAACCGGTGAGTTCGCGGCCCATGAAGATGTTGCGCACGATCGTCTGCTGTACGGCCAGCGCCCGGTCCTGGAACACCGTTTCGATGCCGGCCTCGCGCGAACGTGCCGCATTCCAACCGGTCACCGGCTTGCCGCGGATGAGGATCTCGCCGCTGGTCGGCTTGACCACGCCGGAGAGGATCTTGATCAGCGTCGACTTGCCGGCGCCGTTGTCGCCGATGAGGCCGACCACCTCGCCGCGGTCGACGCTGAGATTGACCCCGCCAAGTGCATAGACGTGGCCGTAGGACTTGGCGATATCGCGCAGTTCTATGAGACGTTCGGCCATCGGATCCTCGCTTGATTGTCTCGCACCGGCCTTCTCGCCGGCGGTCCCGTCGGCCGGGGCCTGATCCCGGCCGACGGCTTGGGAGGTCAGCGCAGCGCCTGTTTGGCGAGTTCTGCGACGATTGCGTAATTTTCGGGCGTCACGAAACCGGCGCCGGTGTCGACATTCATCGGCGCCAGACCCAGCACCACTTGCTGGCAAAGGCTGAGGATCGGCAGATAGCCCTGCAGGAATGGCTGCTGGTCGGCCGTCAGCTGCACCCAGCCGCCCTTGAAGCCCTCGACGATCTGCGGGCTGGTGTCGAAGCCGAAGTTGAAGATATCGCCGGGCTTGCGCCCCGCCGCCTGCATGTAGGTTGGGACATTTCCGAGCATCTGTCCCCCGGGATAGCCGACCGCCTTGATGTCGGGGTGATTGAGGAGCGCCGCCGTGATCACCGGTATGGCGAGGTTGGGATCGGACGCCCATTCGCCGCTCGGCGGCGAGGACAGCTGGATGACCTCGACCCCCGCTTCCTTCAACGCCGCCACCGTGCCGCGCTCGCGCGCGCCGCGGTTCTCGTTCTCGAACGGACCGATCATGATTGCCTTGTCGCCGGCCTTGAGCTTGCCGAGCTTGAACGCTTCGGCGCCGAGCGCGCGGCCCTGCTGTTCCTGCTGCGCGCCGACATAGCCGCCACCAAACGCCGCCGTCACCTTCGGCACCGGGACGTTCTGGTACATCATCTTGATGCCGTCCTTATGCGCCTCTTCGGCGAGCGGCATGATCGCGGCGTCGCCCGGATGGCCCATCATGGCGATGCCCTGGGGCTTGACCGCGACCGCTTCGCGCAATTGCTGCACCATCTTCTCCGCGTCCCACTGGGAGAAGATGTAGTCGACCTTCGGCCCGAGATCGGCCGCGGCCTGCTTGGCGCCATTGTAGACGATTGTGCCGAAGGCGTCGCCCTCGGCGCCGCCGACGAAGAAGCGGATGTGGACGTCCTTGCACCATTGGGCGTCGAGCGCCTGCGCCGGCAAGATGGAGATTGCGGCGGCAAGCGCCGTGGCCGCCGCCACGACGGTCGTGCGCAGAAATGTCGTTCTGGTCGCGATGCTCATGCACGTTCCTCCCATTGTTTCCCTCGTCAGCCGAGGGGTTTTTCGAACGATTGCCTTGGCAGTACCACTTACGGCCGGCTCCTCCCGCCGACCGGTCCTCACGCCGGATTTGGCAGGTAGCTCGCACCTCCCCGGCATAGCTTGAGATACTCCAGGGCGCGTGCTTGTCCCGTGATCTCGAGGTCGCCGCGATAGACCGGATCGTGCCAGCCTTCGATGTCGATGGCGCCCTTGTACCCGGCCAGCCGCAATTCGCTGATCACCCGCGTCCAGTCGCTGTCGCCGAAGCCCGGCGTGCGCATCTGCACGAATGGCAGCCGGCCGAACACGCCGTGCTCGCGAATGACGTCCCAGCGCACCGTCGCGTCCTTGCCATGGACGTGGAAGATGCGTGGCGCCCATTTGCGGATCTGTGGCATCGGATCGATCAGATAGACGAGTTGGTGGCAAGGCTCCCATTCGAGGCCGAGATTGTCGTCAGGCAACTCGTTGAACATCAGCTCCCAGGCGTCCGGATTGTGGGCGATGTTCCAGTCTCCGGCAGCCCAGTTGCCGTCCATCGCACAGTTCTCGAAGGCGATGCGAACGCCCTTGCCGGCGGCTCGCCTGGCCAGCGGCCCCCACACCTCGCGAAAGCGCGGCAGGCTGTCTGTCAGCGGTTTGCCGCGGAGCCGGCCGGTAAAGCCGCAGACCATCGAAGCGCCGAACAAATGGGCATTGTCGATGACCGTCTCCCAGGCCTGGAGGACGCCACGGTCGACATCGCCGCCCTCCAGCGGATTGCCGAAAACGCCGATCGAGGACACCGTGACATCGGCATCGCCGATCGCCTCGCGGATCTGACCGGCCAGCCGGGGCAGGTCCTTGCCACCAAGCGTCTGCCAGAAGAAGGGTTGAATGCTCTCGAAGCCGAGCGGCAGGATTGCCTTGATGTAGGCGGCCGGGTCGTCGAGGTTGGCCCGCACCATGGTGCCGATCCTGATGTCGAGAAGCGGGTTTGGCATCATTGTGCTTCCTCTGCGATCATCACGCGACGTCCGGTTTCGGCGCTTTCGATGGCACCGAAGACCATGGCCAGGCTCTTGATGTTGTCGGCGCCGCGCGTTTCCGGTTCCGTGCCGGTCTCGATGGCGCGCATGAAATCCCTGATGATGCCGAGATGGCCGTCGACGCGATCGGCGGGATCGAGCGCCGGCACCTCGATTGGCTGTATCTTGTCGAACATGCCGTCGCGACCCGGCACCACCACTTCCGCCCTCAACCCGTCATGGCCATCCCAGATCAGGCTGCCGCGCTCGGCGACGATGCGCCAGCTACCCTCCCAACTGGTGCGGAAGCCGGCCGCGCACCAGCTGCCCGCATAGGTGAAGACCTTGCCGCCGCCGAGATCGAAGACCGCGCTGGCCGATGAGCCCTGTCGGTACCAGGAATTGGCCGGTTCCCATTCCTGGCAATGGACCGCGGCCGGCTCGCCATTGACCATGTAGCGGGCGGCGTCGAATGTGTGGATCGCCATGTCGAGCAGCAGCACGTGCGCCATCTCTTCGCGAAATCCGCCGAAATGCGGTGCGACGAAAAAGTCGGCGTGGATGCTGGTCGCGGCACCGATGGCGCCGGAGTCCAGAAACCTCCGGATGCGTCGGACATTGGCGACGTAGCGGCGGTTTTGGACGACGGCATGGATGCGCCCGGCCTGGCGGGCGGCCTCGACGATGGCGCGGGCATTCTCCGGGCTATCGGCGAGCGGCTTTTCCGTCAGCAGATTGCAATGGTGGGCAAAGGCGGAAAGCGCAACGTCGCGCCGGGCGGCGGGAACCACCACATCGAACACCGCTTGCGGTCGGATCTGGTCGAGCACTGCGTCGAGACTGGTGCCGATGACGGCACCACCGAGATCGTATTCGCGCGCCCTCGCCTTCGCCCTGTCGGCATCGAGGTCGACAAGGCCGACTATGGCGAGCCCGTCGATCTGCCGCGCGGCATCTAGCCAGGCCTTGCTCATCGCTCCGCAGCCGACAAGAACGGCGTCGATCATCCAGCGCTCCTCCTCTCGGCCCCTCCAGGCCGATGGTTCCGGCGTTCACGGCGTGACCGTAAACGTTTTTCCGTAAACGTTTACGAGAACACACCCGAAGGCGTAGAATGTCAATCGGCCGCCGGCGAAAATCGTCATTGCGCCTTGGCCCCGGCGGCCACCGGTGCTAGCCAAGCAAGGGGAGAACAGTCACTTGGCGTCCAGCATTCACGACCTTGCCCGTCACCTGAACATTTCGATCGGCACGGTGTCGCGCGCGCTCAACGGCCGCGCCGACGTCAATGCCGACACGCGCCAGCGCGTTCTCGAGGCAGCCAGGGCTCTCAACTATTCGCCGAACCAGTCCGGCCGCAGTCTCAGGCAAGGCGCTACCCACTCGATCGCCTTCATGCTGCAGCCGCATCCGGGCGACCAGGAATATGGCGAGCCGTTCTTCATTCCGTTCCTGACTGGGTTGCAGGGCCGGCTCGCCGAAAGCGGACTGGACCTGATCGTGGTGATGGGCGCGCCGGGCGACTATCAGCAGGAGCGCCTGCGGCGTGTTGTCGAGACGCGCCGTGCCGATGCGGTGGTGCTGGCCTGGACGCGGCGCGAGGACGAGCGCATCGACTATCTCACCCAGGCCGGCTTCCCCTTCGCCACGCTCGGCCGTAGCCGCTCCGGCGACAAGGCCTACCCCTCGCTCGATCTCGATTTCGAAAAAGCAGGCGCCGACGCGGTCGACCGGCTGGTGACGCGCGGCCATCGCCGCATCGCTGCCATCCGCCCATCGCTCGATCTGAATTTCGGCTATCTGTTCCTCGACGGCTACCGCAAGGCCTTGCGCCGGCATGGCATCGCGGTCGATCCCCACCTGATTGCCGACGGCTTCATCAACGAGGCCGGTGGCTACGAAGTGACCCCGCGGGTGATGCGCCGCAAGGACCCGCCGACCGCCATCATCTTCAACAATGACGCGATGGCGCTTGGGGGATGCAAGGCGCTGGCCGAGATGGGTATCAAGCCGGGTCACGACATGGCGGTGACCGTCATCGTCGATACGCCGCTCTGCCGCTATTTTTCGCCGGCGCTGACTGCTTTCCGCCCGGCGCTGCAGCCGATGGGACGGCGGCTCGCCGAAATGCTGCTGGCGTCGCTTCCTGCCTTCGCCGGCCCGGAGGGTCCACGTATCATGCGCGAGGTCTGGCCGCTGGAGCTAATTGCGCGCGATAGCGATTGATGTACAGATCCCGGTGCAGATCGAAGCCGCGGGTCGCCTGAACGAGTAGCTTTGCCGGATACCCTGATCCTCGATCATGGCCGCATCGTCGAGATTGGCAGCCACGACGATCTTGTTGGTGCAAGCGGCCACTGCAGGCGGCTTTCGATGATCGGGAAAGCCATCGCCGCGAACGGAACCGCCGCTTCAGGCGCTCGCAGCTCGGCTTCCGACCTGATTGCGGCAAGCGTCGCCAGTGACCTGCCGGGCGTCAGTCGCGCGATATGGACAGCCCCGTGAGGAGCGGAGCGTACGCGGCGAGCCTGCCGGATACGAACTCCGTGAAGAGCCGCACGCGCTTCGTCTTGCGTGTCTCCCCCTGGGTGAGAAGCCAGAGCGTTCCGTACATGTGCAGGTCGGTGCCTGGCACCCTCACCAGTAGGGGGTCGGCATCTCCGACGAAGCACGGCAACGTCGTGATCCCGAGCCCTTGCCGTACGGCAACGATCTGCGCCTCGCCGTCCGTGGTCCTGAACGGAACCCCCGTTGTGCGAACCTCACCCTCGCTGGCCCAGTCTGGTATTCCATGAATGCTTATGACGATCCACCGGATGGGATCCGGCGCGCCCGCACGCCACGCGGCCAGTCGATCGCGGGAGATGTAGACGCCGCCGAACAGCTCCGGTCCCTTCAGTCCGTGAAGATTGAGCGGCAGGGTTTTGCGGTCGTAGACGACACGGATCGCCACGTCGGCCTCTCGGTTGGTCAGATTTGCCAGCTCGCCGACCGACAAGATTTCCATCTCGATGTCGGGATGCAGACGCGCGAAATCGGCGAAGTCCGGCATGAGCAGGTGAGTCGCGAGGGGCGGTGCCAGCGTCACCCGAAGAAGCCCGCGCACACTCTGGTCGCGACCGAAGACGCGGGTCTCCAGCTGGTGCGACGACGCTTCCATCTGGTTCGCGAGCTCGAGGACCTCTTCGCCCGCAGCCGTCAGGCGGTAGCCCGAAGGCAGCTTTTCGAACATCTGCGCCCCGAGGCGTTCCTCGAGCTGTGCGATGCGTCGCAGCACGGTCGAGTGATACACCCCGAGGCCCTCGGCGGCAGCCCGCACCGAGCCTCCGCGCGCGACGGCAAGAAAGTAGCGAACGTCATCCCAGTCGATCATGGTGCAATCCCGCACCGCGCGGTGCGCCTTACAAAGCCCGTGTCCAACGCCATCGTACAGCAGTACGGCCGTCATCATAGCCTATGTCGCCGGGCGCGGCCCAATTCCCAACGGCAGACACCGATCGCCGCGGCTGGCATCAGTCATTCAGCCGGATCGATTTTGCACCACCGATGTGCGCGTTTCCGCACTCAATGCCTGGCTGCAGCGGACCCATCTTCAGGGTCTCGGGGGCCTCCCCGAACGACCAAAGTTGGAGTCTGAAAGGAAAAATCATGGGAAAGCTTGAAGGTAAGGTTGCCGTCATCACGGGTGGATCGAGCGGCATGGCGCTGGCGACCGCCAAACGGTTCGTTGAAGAAGGCGCCTATGTTTTCATCACGGGCCGGAGGCAGGAGGCGCTCGACGAGGCCATCAGGCTGGTTGGCCGGAACGTGACCGGCGTGCGCGGCGATGCGGCCAATCTCGACGACCTCGACCGCCTGTTCGATACGGTCAAGCGGGAAAAGGGCAAGATCGACGTCCTGTATGCGAGCGCCGGCACCGGCGAAGCCGTCCCACTGGGTGAGATTACCGAGCAGCATTTCGATGCGACCTTCGGCCTGAATACGCGCGGCACACTGTTCACGGTGCAAAAGGCGTTGCCGCTGTTCAACGATGGCGGATCGATCTTCATGACCGGATCAGTTGCTTCGGTGAAAGGTTTTCCTGGTTACAGCGTGTATGCGGCGAGCAAGGCGGCGTTGCACGCATTCGCACGCGGGTGGCTCAACGAGCTGAAGGGCAGGAATATCCGGGTGAACGTGCTGCACCCCGGGCCGATCGCCACACCGATGCAGGACCAAGTTCTCGACGAGGAGGGGAAGCGGATGTTCGAATCCCTGATTCCGCGGGGAAAGATGGGGCGTCCCGAGGAAATTGCGGCGGCCGCGCTGTTTCTTGCTTCAGACGATTCGAGCTTCGTGAATGGGTTGGAGTTGTCTGTCGACGGAGGCTTCTCGGCGATCTGAAATCGCGCCGGATCGCGGGAAACGGCTGATCGGCGAGAACGGACAACCCAGCGCCGTTGAAGGCCGGGGAATCAATATCAACATGGATCGGAGAAATATTATGAGCTACGCAATTGTAGGGTTCGGTAAGGTAGGCCAGGCCCTCGCCCACGCTTTCGCCCGTAAAAACATCAAGGTTGCCGTCGCGAGCCGCCGGCCGCCCGAGGCGTTGGCGCCGCAGGCTGGGGCAATTGGACCCACGGTCGTCGCCAAGTCGCTGCGGGACGCACTCGAGGCCGACACAATCATCCTGGCGGTCCCGTTCGGCGAGCACCGCGAGGTTGCGAAGGCCCTGCCGAGCTGGAAAGGCAAGACGGTCATCGACGCGATGAACGCGTTAGTCCCCCCTGAGGAGTTGGACGGTCTCCTGTCCTCCGCCTTCGTCGCGAAGGCGTTCTCCGGCGCCAAGTTCGTGAAAGGTTTCAATCACCTGATTGCGGCCACTTTGGCTGCCGATCCGACCGTGGAGGGCGGCCACCGGGTCGTGTTTCTGTCTGGTGACGACGAGGACGCGATCGCTCCCGTTGCGGCCTTGGCCAAACAACTCGGGTTCGCACCCGTCAAGCTGGGAAAGCTCGACGAGGGTGGCGCGCTGGTGCACGCACGCGGCCGCATTTGGGGCCAGCTCATCTTCCAGGATTTGTTCAAGAAGGAGCAGTGATCGATGCACGAACGTGTGATCTGGCCCGAGAAGTACGATCCCAAAACGTCGGCCATCTATGCGCTCAATGACATCGACGTGAAGGCGCCCCCCTCAAGTGGTATGGAGGCTGCTGACCGACGCCGAGAACTGGTCGAGCTACTTTCCTGCCGAAGACCAGGTCAAGATCCTGACCGGTGAGCCGGGACTGGCGCTCGGAACCAAATACAGCCGGGTGACGGTCGGATTCCCGATGAGTCTGGTCGTGACGGAATGCGCGCCCTTCCGCAGGCTTGCGTGGTCGACGACGGTCGATGGCGACGAGACCGGCTCGAGCGCGTACCACGGCTGGGTCATCACACCGACGGCCAACGGCTGCCATGTGCTGACCGAGGAAACGCAACAAGGGCCCTGGTTCATCGAGGAGCTCGGACGCAAGCATCCCGGTGCGCTCTACCGCTATCACCAGAAATGGGTCGAAAGCCTCGCCCGCGCGGTGGAGGCGGATGTCGCGAAAAAGGCAGGTTAGTGCATTTGTCCTGAGGCTTGGGCCGCACGGGCCAGGTTTCAAGGCTCTCGGTCGAGGGGAACGATGCGCTTCGGCGCATCGATCGCCTTAGCTGCTCACAATAGGAGATGAATGACATGAATATCGAACTCAAGGGCCGCACAGCGATCGTCACCGGGTCGACGGCAGGCATCGGCCGCGCCACCGCAGAAGGTTTAGCTCGTGCAGGGGCGTCGGTCGTCATTAATGGTCGTGGGAATGCCCGGGTCGACGAGGCGGTGCGGCAGATGCGCCAGTCTTTCCCGGACAGCGAGATCTCCGGCGTCACCGCCGATCTTTCGACCGCGGAGGGCGCCGAGACATTCTTCGCGCAGGCGCCCGACGCCGATATCCTCGTCAACAACGTGGGTACGGCTCACATCCGGGACTACAACGGCATCGAGGACATCGCGAAGATCCCCGACGACGACTGGCTTGGCCTGTTCCAGCTGAACGTGATGAGCGGCGTGCGCATGACGCGCCACTACCTGCCGCGGATGGTGGCGAAGGGCTGGGGCCGCGTCGTGTTCGTGAGCAGCGAGTCCGCGGTCAACATTCCCAAGGAGATGCTCGACTACGGCATGACCAAGACCGCACAGCTGGCGGTCTCGCGCGGTCTTGCCGAGGCGGTCGCGGGCACGGGTGTCACCGTCAACGCCGTCCTGCCGGGGCCTACCCGGTCTGAGATCCTGGGTGACTTCATGGCGAAACAGGCTGAGGCAAACGGAATCATGCAAGAGGAAGCGAGCAGGGCTTCTTGAGGGCTATGCGTCCGACCACCCTCATCCAGCGTTTCGCGACGACCGACGAGGTCGCCAACATGATCGTCTATGTGTGCTCAGAGCAGGCTTCCGCAACCACTGGCGCGGCTCTGCGCGTGGATGGCGGCGTGGTCCGCTTCGTCGCCTAAGCGTCTAGACTAGTCTAGGGGCCTTCGCCGGCTTTGAGGTCTCGTTGCCCGCGAGGTAGACTGCTCGCATGACCTTCAGGCTCATCTTCCTCGGCACCTCGGCCAGCGTGCCCTCGGCCGAGCGCAACCACCCGGCGCTGCTCGTTGAAGCCGGCAGTCAACGGGTGCTGGTCGATTGCGGGGAAGGCACCCAGCGTCAGCTTCTGCGCAGCGGCGCCGGATTCAGGCGACTTGATCGCCTGCTCCTCACGCACGCGCATTTCGACCACGTGCTCGGAATTCCGGGCTTGTTCTCGACGCTGCGGCTCCGGCAGAGCGAGGACCTTGTGACCATTCATGGCAGCGCCGACACTCTCGAGGTCGTCGCCCGCATGCTCGCTGGCCTTTGGGGTGAGGGACGCGCGCCGATCCCGCTGCAACTGGTGCCGCTTGTGCCCGGAGGCGTGTTCGACGTGGATGAGTTCACGGTCGACTGCTTTCAAGTTCGCCATCGCGACACCGACAGCTACGGCTTCGTCTTCGAGACGCCGGCGCGTCGTCACCTCGTTTCGGACCGCTTGGCAGCTCTCGGTGTGCCAGACGGCCCGATCCGGAAGGACTTGGCCGAAGGCCGCTCAATTTCTCTCTCCGACGGCAGGACGATTGCTCCTGAAGCAGTTCTCGGACCACCCGAGGCTGGCAAGAAGCTGGTCATTGTAGGTGACACCGAAACCACCGATGGATTGGCCGACAAGGTGAGCGGCGCCGATCTGCTTGTCATCGAAGCCACATTCCTGGAACGAGATGCAACGATGGCGCGCGACTACGGACACCTGACAGCCGCGGAGGCAGCATCGCTGGCAGCGACCAGTGATGTAAAGCAACTCGTTCTTACGCACATCTCCGGCCGCTATCCCGACGACGAAATTCTCGCGGAAGCCGTCCGGACGTTTACGAACAGCCTTGTCGCAACGGATTTGAGCACCCTCACCGTCTGATGGCAGAGCCATGACATTCAGAATTGGCATCATCTCGGACACGCACGGTCTGCTGAGGCCGCAGGCGCTGCGCTGCTTGGCCGGGGTCGACCACATCATTCATGGAGGAGACATCGGTCGCCCTGAGATCATCGCAGCGCTTCGCGGTATCGCACCGGTTACCGCAATCAGAGGAAACGTGGACACCGGTGGGTGGGCAGTGGAATACGCGGAAACCGAGCTCGTCCGCCTCGCCGGGCGAGCAATCTATGTGCTTCATGATCTCAAGACGCTGCAGATCGACCCGGTTGCCCAGGGCATCGATTTGATCGTGTCCGGTCACTCGCATGTGCCAAGCATGGAGACAGTGGATGGCGTGCTCTATTTGAATCCGGACAGCGCTGGCCCACGGCGGTTTAAGCTGCCTGTCACCCTTGCGACGGTCGACATCACCCGGGACAGCATGCAGCCCTCGATGTGGAGCTTGGTAAGCGGCTGAACCGCGCACGCATACACACGTCCACGCTTATATCCGACGGTCTCCTGGATTCTTCACCAGACGGCCAGACGCGCCGCAACGCGGAGAGAAGCATTTTCCACGATAGGTCGGCGGGGGTTCTCGCCGCGTCGGGAGTTCTCGCCGCGCGCGGTGTTGGACTGAACCGTCATTTCTGGCGAAACGCGGAGTGGAACGACACAACCAGCGGGCCTAAAATGTAGTCGAGTGCCGTGCGTTGCTCGGTAACGATCATGACCGACGCCGGCATGCCCGGATAAAGCGCGATCTGTGGGGCCGCGGCTAATTCCACCGGATCGACCGCCACGTCCGCGAGATAATAGGGAAAGCCGGTCTTGGTGTCGGTGATGCGATCCGCCGAAATGCGGGTGACGCGTCCATGAATGATGGGTATCGAACGCTGCTTGTATGATGTGAAACGAACTTCGGCGGCCATGTCGGGACGCAGGTTCGATATATCCTCGACGCGAACCTGTGCCTGGACGATCAGCGAATTCTCGGTCGGCACGATGTCGAGGATGGTCTGGCCCGGCGCCACGATCGCACCGATCGAGAAAACGCTTAGATCCATCACTTGGCCGTCATAGGGCGCGCGCACTTCGGCCCGGTCCATGGCAGCCTGGGCGGCGAACATCTTGGGTATGAGGTCGGACAGGTTCGATTGCGTATCGATCAACATGGCCGACAACTTGGTCCGGCGCTCATTGGTCAATTGTGCGATCTGGCTCTCGAGTTCGGCTTTGCTCTGTTGGCTGCCGCCGATGGCGCCGAGATTATCGTCGATCAAGCCCTGCAAATCCGAGGCCGACCTTTCCAGTTCCAGGATGCGTGGGCGGGTCGTCAAACCGGCCTTGAGCAGCTTCGACAGGCTGGCCTTCTCGTCGATCGTCGATTTGAGCTGGGCCTGGTAGGATTCGACTCGGGACTGCTTGCCCCGTATCTGCTCCTCGAGCTCGGCAATACGCCGCTGAAGGATCTGTTTGGCGCCGGCCATCGAGGCGCGTTGGCTTTCCAGGTCGGCGATCTGGTTTGCCATTGCGTCCTTGAGGTAGTCCTCGTGCTCTTTGAGGATGTCCTTGGGAAAGGCAACAGCCTCGCTGCCGTCCAGTTCGGCACGGATCCTGGCATCGGCTGCGCGCAACAGCGCATATTGCTGGGCATAGAGATTGAACTCGGACCGAATCCTGGTGTCGTCCAGCTTCAGCATTATGTCGCCCTTCCTGACGACGTCGCCATCCTTGACGCGGATCTCCTTCACCGTACCGCCGTCGAAATGCTGGACGCTCTTGCGATTGCCTTCCACCTTGACGATGGCATCGGCGAGCACGGCACCGTTCAGAGGGGCAAAGGCCGCCCAGCCGCCGAAAATGCCGAAAAAGGCCACTATGATCAGCAGGCCGATATAGGCCGGCACCCGGATGGAATCCGGAGCCAGGATGCCGGCCTCGCCGGGCAGGCTATGGTAAGTGAGGGCGCTGTCGCTCATCGATCTCTCCGACCACGGCTCATTGGGTCGCCACCGCCATTGGAGCCGCGCGCTGGTTGAGCAGCGCCACGATCTCGTTTCTCATGCCGAACGCCTCGACGGCGCCATCGCGCAACAGAAGTATCTTGTCGACATTCGCCAGGGTCGAGGGACGATGCGAGACGATGATAACCGTGCTGCCGCGGCGCTTGAGCTCGATCGCACAGTCGCTCAGCGCGCGGTCGCCATCGGCGTCGAGATTGGAACTCGGCTCGTCGAGAATGATCAGTTTCGGCGTCCCAAACACCGCCCGGGCAAGAGCAATCCGTTGCCGGTATCCTCCCGACAGCACAGCGCCGCCCTCGCCGATCTGCGTCTCGTAGCCCTGCGGCAGGCGGATGATCATCTCGTGTACGCCGGCGAGCCGCGCGGCCTCGATCACCTCCTGGTCGACATTGGTCTTGAAGCGCCCAATGTTGGCGGCGACCGTATCGGAGAAGAGTTCGATATCCTGCGGCAGGTAGCCGATGTGATCGCCGAGCGCGTCGTGCCCCCATTGCGACAGGTCGGCGCCATCCAGCCTGACCGTGCCTCGGCTGGGTTGCATGACGCCGGCAAGGTGGCGCGCCAGGGTCGACTTGCCGGCGCCGGAGGGGCCAACGATCCCGAGCGCCTCGCCAGCCTCCAGCCGAAACGACACCTCGCGCAGAAGCACCTTCTGCTGGCTGAGAATTGCAAAGCTGACCTGTTCGACGGAGATCGTGCCACTGGGCTTGGGCAGGTTGAACGCTCTTTCGTTGCGCGCGCCGCCGTCGACCAGCTTCTCGACCCTTGCCAAGGCAGCCCGCGCCAGGATCAGGCTGCGCCAGAGGCCGACGATCTGCTCGACAGGCTGCAGCCCCCTGCCCAGCAGGAGACTCGCCGCGAACATGGTGCCGCCGGTAATTTGCCGTTCGATCACCAGATAGGCGCCGAGGCCGAGGATCAGCGATTGCATGGTGAGCCGCAGGAACCGGATAAGGCCCGACATCAGGGCGGCGCGGTCGCTTGCCTCCGCCTGGCGCCGCAGCGCCAAGTTGCGGTCGCGCCCCCAGCGGCGGATGAGACCGTCGATCATCCCCATGGCGCGAACGACTTCCGAGTTCCTGAGACTCATCTCGGTGAAGTTATAGTTGTTCGTCGCCAGCTCGTTGGCCTGCTTCAGCGGCGAGCGCACGAGATACTCGTTGAGCACGGCCATGCCGATCAAGAGCAGCGAGCAGCCGAGCGCGAAGAAGCCGAGCCAAGGATGCAGCAGGAAGATGATGCCGATGTAGATGGGCGACCATGGCAGATCGAACAGGGCGTGGATGCCGCTGCCGGTGATGACCTGCCTGAACGTATCGAAGTCGCGGATCGGCTGGCTCGGCGAGGAGCCGGGCGATGGGGTTTCCACGGACGCGGCGAGGATCCTTGCCGAGAGCAACCGGTCGAGCCGGGCGCTGGCACGCGTCAGGATCCAGGCGCGGACAAGGTCGAGACCGGCCAGCGAAAGGAACGCCGCCAGCAACACCAGGGTCAGCATCACCAGCGTGGTTTCGCTGCCGCTGGTGACAACCCGGTCGTAGATCTGCAGCATGTAGAGTGGGGAGGCGAGGTAAAGCAGGTTGATCGCCAGGCTGAATGCCGCCGCAACCAGGAAATAGCGGCGGCATGCCCGAAGCGCATCCTTCACAATTCGAGACTTGCTATCCACTTCCAGAACCCCACTCGATACTCGTCAGGTCAAGGGAGCCGCCGCAGCCGGCGGCCCTTTTCGCTCACACCACCAAGTCGCTCGAAATCGCCCCACTGCCGATGCCGGTCAGCGTGAATTCCGCCGGACTGTACGAAACGACGGTATGGCCCTGGCCATCGTCGGCAAGCTTGAAGGCGTTCGCATCATAGCTGCCGACCAGATGCAATGCGGCGCCATGGGTGCCGTCCGAAACGGTCAGCGTTCCGCCGCTGCCATCCTGGTTTGCCTGATAGACGGCCGTCGTTCCCGCACCGAACAGGATATCGCCGAGGTCCAGTCGGTCATCATTGGTGATGCCGCCGATGCGTCCGCTGTAGTCGAAGGAATCGTCGAGTTGCAGCGTGCCGGCAGCGTCGTGTCCGAAGGTGACGTCCGTCGACGAGGCGCCGCCGAACTCCAACTTCGACAAGTTGCCGATGGTGGCATCGCCGTCGCCGGTGACTTGGCCATGGATTACGATGTCACCGCCATTGGCCCAGAGCATGCCCGAATTCGCCAGGCCGCCGGTGATCGTCAGCCCGCCCGAACCCGTTGCTTCCAGCGTTCCGGAGTTGGTGACGACACTGCCTCCGGTATCGATGACCAGCGCATTCGAGCCGGAGGCGATGATGGTCCCCCTATTGTCGAGGCTGAGCATGCCGCCGCCCAGCTGGCCGGCGCCCGAGATCGTGTTGTCGACGTTGACGAGAGTGACATCCGGCCCGGTGCCGGAAATCATGTTGGCGGCGCTGTCGGATAACAGGATCTGCCCGCCTCCCTGCAAGGTCACGCCGTGCTGGATAACCTGCAGCAGCGTATCGCTGCCGGTCGAGCCGAGCGAGATCAGGCCGCTGTTGTTGATGATGCCGCTCAGCGGCAGCAACGCGCCGTCGCCGATCGTCATGGTGCCTGAATTGTTGACCACCGGTGTCTGGTCGAAGACGAAATTGCTTGCCGTGAGTGCGCCCGAATGCACGCCGTCCAGCGTGATCGACTGTCCGTCGCCGAGCGCGATCACCGCATTGCCATTGGCATCGTCGGCGATGTGCGTCTGGAGGTCGGCAAAGTCTGCCAATCCACTGTAGCCGATGAGGTCGATCTGGTCGGCCGCGGCGTCGAAATTGTGCACGGTGTCGGCGCCGATCGGCTGCGAGAAGACGAAGAGGTCGTTGCCGTGCGAGCCGGTCAGCACGTCGTCGCCGGACCAGGCAAAGATCGGCGATCCCGGAGCGTAGGCCTCGACATTATCGGCGATCGACGCAGTGCCCAAGGTCCCGTCGGCGTTGATCCAGCTCATCTGGACGTCGAGCACGGCTGCCCCGGTGAAGTCTGCCGGGGTGGTCACGGTCAGCCCGTGCAGGTCGTTGGTCTGCACCGTCCAGGATCCATCGGCGTTGTGCGTCGCGCCGTCGATGGTCCAGCCTGAGGGAACGTCCTTCACGGTGACGGTGATGAGTGCGCCTTCATGTGAGGGGTCGGTGAGGGCGAGGTTGATGGGCTCGCCGGAGGTGCCGGCGGGTTTGAGTCCTGACGTGGTTTTCGCTGCGTTTGTATGCCCTGTGGTGTCCGTGAATGCTCCGCTGTCGATATTGAGCGTGTAGGACGATCCGTTGTTGCTCCCCGCGCCTTTGTCGACTTGGAACGTATACTGAGTGTGGGCTGCATTGAAGCTTCCCGACCCCGCGATCACGCTGACATTCGGCAAACCGGTGACGTGCATCACGTCCGATAGATTTGCAAAATTCGCGGTGACAGCCGACGTGAATGTTATTGTCACGGTGCTTGGCGTGGCGTTGTTTCCCTGCTTGCCGTCCACGACGGAGGAAATCAACGTTGCACTGGCGTCGTCTGTGCCGTTCACCGTGACGGTCAGGTTGGCGGTCGATGAGCCGCCATGGTTGTCGGAATTGGTGTAGGTGAAGACGTCGGTGACGCTGGCGCCCTGGGCCAACGCCTGCACCGAGGCCAGGCTATTGTTGAGCGTGTAGGTGTAGGTGCCGTTGCTGTTGAGATGCAGCGTGCCGTAGGTGCCCGTGACATCGGTGCCGACATTGCCGGTCACGCCATTGACGGCGGTGACGCTGTGGGTGTCGCCGGTGTCGACATCGGTGTCGTTGGTCAACACATTGCCGCTGACCGGATTGGGCGCGGTGTCCTCTTTCACCGAATTGATGTCGGCAACCGCGACCGGGCCGTCATTGGTGCCGTTGATGGTGACGGTCAGGCTGGAGCTCGAGGTGCCGCCGTGGTTGTCCGAGTTGGTGTAGCTGAAGACGTCGGTGACGGTGGCGCCTTCGGCAAGCTGCTGCACCGAGGCCAGGCCATTGTCGAGCGTATAGCTGTAGCTGCCGTCGCTGTTGAGATGCAGCGTGCCATAGGTGCCGACCAGGTCGTTGCCGACATTGCCAGCCGAGCCGTTGACGGCGCTGACGCTGTGCGTGTCGCCATTGTCGACATCGGTGTCGTTGGAAAGCACATTGCCGCTCACCGGATTGGGATCGGCCAGCGTGTTGGTGTCTTCCTTCACCGCCGCCGCATCGGCCACCGCCACCGGCGCGTCATTGGTGCCGGTGATGGTGATGGTCAGGTTGGCGGACGAAGAGCCGCCGTG
>NZ_SRUN01000060.1:0-584 GCF_004791595.1 Mesorhizobium sp. M8A.F.Ca.ET.202.01.1.1
AGCGCCTTGTTGGCCCGCTTGAACTGCTTGGCGTGGGCATAGCGCTGGTGGCTGATCAGCGCCAGCTTGCCGACCCGCACATAGCTCTGGCGCAAATGGAGACCCGTCCTCTTGGCCAGCCGCACCAGCCGCTCGCGCGCCCGGTGGATGAGCTTGGCGTCGGTCGGGAACATGACGTTCTTCGGCTGCACGGTGGTGTCGACGATCACCTGGCGCGTGTCGGCCGGTTTCATCGCCCCGGTCTTGACCGCGAGGCTGAGGCTCTCCTGCAACAGCACCATGATCCGCTCCTCGCCCATACGGCTGCGCCAACGCGTCATCGAGGAGCGGTCGAACGGCAGCGTATGGCAAAAGAACGTCTCGCCGGTGAGATACTGGAAATAAGGGTTCTCCACCCAGCGCTCGCACAGCACCTCATCCGACAGGTTGAAGGTGTGCTTGAGGATCGCCAGCCCCGCCATCAGCCGGGTCGGCAGCGGCGGCATGCCGGGGCCGTCCGAATAGACGGCGCCGAAACGCTCCTCCAGCACCGGCCAGTCGATCGCCTGCGCCAGCCGCACCAGCTCGTGCTTCATGTTGATGAT
>NZ_SRUN01000061.1:0-583 GCF_004791595.1 Mesorhizobium sp. M8A.F.Ca.ET.202.01.1.1
GCGATGTCGCCATCCATCGAATAGACGCTTTCGAAGACGATCAGCTTGGCACGTTCGCGCCCGGCCGTCTGCAAAAGGCTTTCCAGATGCGCGACGTCATTGTGGCGGAAGATCTTCTTCTCGGCGCCCGAGCGCCGCACGCCTTCGATCATCGAGGCATGGTTCAGTTCGTCCGAGATGATCAGGCAATTGGGCAAAAGCCGTGCGATGGTCGAGATCGAGGCTTCGTTGGAGACGAAACCGGAGGTGAAGACCAGGGCGGCTTCCTTGCCGTGCAGGTCGGCCAGCTCATGCTCGAGTTCGACCAACGGGTTGGACGTGCCGGAAATGTTGCGGGTGCCGCCGGCGCCCGAGCCCATCTTGCCGGCCGCGGTCTGGAACGCGGCGATGACGTCGGCGTGCTGGCCCATGCCAAGATAGTCGTTGGAGCACCAGACGGTGATTTCCTCGGCGCGGCCGTTGGAACGCCAGATGGCGCGCGGAAACTTGCCCGCGATGCGCTCTAGATCGGCGAAGACGCGGTAGCGACGCTCGGCATGGAGCTGGTCGATCGCGTCCTCGAAGAACCGCTGGTAATTCATGT
>NZ_SRUN01000062.1:0-549 GCF_004791595.1 Mesorhizobium sp. M8A.F.Ca.ET.202.01.1.1
TGACGCTATGCGTGTCGCCATTGTCGACATCGGTGTCGTTGGAAAGCACATTGCCGCTGACCGGATTGGGATCGGCCAGCGTGTTGGTGTCTTCCTTCACCGCCGCCGCATCGGCCACCGCCACCGGGCCGTCATTGGTGCCGTTGATGGTGACGGTCAGGCTGGAGCTCGAGGTGCCGCCGTGGTTGTCCGAGTTGGTGTAGCTGAAGACGTCGGTGACGGTGGCGCCTTCGGCAAGCTGCTGCACCGAGGCCAGGCCATTGTCGAGCGTATAGCTGTAGCTGCCGTCGCTGTTGAGATGCAGCGTGCCATAGGTGCCGACCAGGTCGTTGCCGACATTGCCAGCCGAGCCGTTGACGGCGCTGACGCTATGCGTGTCGCCATTGTCGACATCGGTGTCGTTGGAAAGCACATTGCCGCTGACCGGATTGGGATCGGCCAGCGTGTTGGTGTCTTCCTTCACCGCCGCCGCATCGGCCACCGCCACCGGCGCGTCATTGGTGCCGGTGATGGTGATGGTCAGGTTGGCGGACGAAGAGCCGCCGTGAT
>NZ_SRUN01000063.1:0-524 GCF_004791595.1 Mesorhizobium sp. M8A.F.Ca.ET.202.01.1.1
CTCGATGCGACCGTCGAAGGCTCGGCCGGAAAGACAGTCACGCAAGCGATCGGGCTACGTTTCGAACTGCCCCAGATCACCGACAAGAACGATCCGACGAAGTCCTTGGCATTCGAAGGCGACTTCAGCTACTCGAGCGGCGAGACCGGCCAGACGCTCATCGACATCCGCGCGCGAGACGCGGACGCGTGGTTCTCGTCAGAAAGCGTCCCCGGCTTCGACAAAATCGCGCTCAGGCAGGTCTCGACCGATTTCAAGGATGTTGTCCAGATTTCGGTCGACATGGTCGCCACCGCCGACCTCGCGGCCGCGCTGCCAGCTTTGTCCAGCGATGCCGCCAATCCGCTCAAGGCACGCATCCTGTTTTCGCTTGGCGACAAACCGGACGCTGTCATCTCGCTCATCTTACCTGCCGAGCAGCGTTCGACATTGTTTGGAAAATGGCCCTTTACCCTGCGGTCGATCACCTTCGACGTTGCGGCCGGAATGCTGTACGTCAACGGTCGCATAGAGACCGGCCTGCC
>NZ_SRUN01000064.1:0-493 GCF_004791595.1 Mesorhizobium sp. M8A.F.Ca.ET.202.01.1.1
TGTGAAATGGATAGTTCGTTTTTGAGAAGTTTTTCGTTTATAATATAAATAATAGGAGCTATGTAATACGCTGTAATTGATAATTGTTTTCAATTATAGTATTTTGAGTCTACAATGATGTTATAGCTTAGTTATGTATATTTGTAATATTAATATTTATCGTTATGTGTAAAGAGGGAGTTTTAGATGAATAATAGTAAGATAGAAGTTAAAGATTTAATAAATATAGGACTCTTTACGGCAATATATTTTATTTTTATAGCACCTCCTGGCATTTTAGGTATTATACCTATATTCATGTTATTGCTTCCTGCAATGGTTGGTTTAATAGGTGGCATACCTATTCTATTACTGATATCAAAAGTTCAAAAATTTGGAGCATTGACGATATGTGGTACGATTGTAAGTCTTATTTTAGCTATAATGGGGCATCCATGGATTGCGTTGATATTTAGTATACCAGTTATATTAATTGCAGATGGCTTAATGGCAA
>NZ_SRUN01000065.1:0-490 GCF_004791595.1 Mesorhizobium sp. M8A.F.Ca.ET.202.01.1.1
ACCGGATTGGGATCGGCCAGCGTGTTGGTGTCTTCCTTCACCGCCGCCGCATCGGCCACCGCCACCGGGCCGTCATTGGTGCCGTTGATGGTGACGGTCAGGCTGGAGCTCGAGGTGCCGCCGTGGTTGTCCGAGTTGGTGTAGCTGAAGACGTCGGTGACGGTGGCGCCTTCGGCAAGCTGCTGCACCGAGGCCAGGCCATTGTCGAGCGTATAGCTGTAGCTGCCGTCGCTGTTGAGATGCAGCGTGCCATAGGTGCCGACCAGGTCGTTGCCGACATTGCCAGCCGAGCCGTTGACGGCGCTGACGCTATGCGTGTCGCCATTGTCGACATCGGTGTCGTTGGAAAGCACATTGCCGCTGACCGGATTGGGATCGGCCAGCGTGTTGGTGTCTTCCTTCACCGCCGCCGCATCGGCCACCGCCACCGGCGCGTCATTGGTGCCGGTGATGGTGATGGTCAGGTTGGCGGACGAAGAGCCGCCGTGAT
>NZ_SRUN01000066.1:0-486 GCF_004791595.1 Mesorhizobium sp. M8A.F.Ca.ET.202.01.1.1
GGCGAGATCGATCGCCACGTCGACGGGTTCCGAGCCGCCGAGATCATCCGCGACGGATTTGAGGTCGTCATCCTCGGCGCGCCGAATGCCGGGAAATCCAGCCTTTTCAATGCGTTGGCCAAGCGGGAGGCGGCGATCGTGACGGACGAGCCGGGCACGACGCGCGATCTGCTCGAAGTGGTGCTGGACCTCGAAGGGATGCGAGTCCGGGTCACCGATACGGCCGGCCTGCGCGCGGCGCCCGGCAAGGTGGAGGCGATCGGCATCGAGAAGGCGCGCGCCAAGGCGGGCGGCGCCGACCTTCTGCTGCTGCTGGAGGATATGGCGTTGCCCGTCGATCCTGGCGCGGTGCCGTCCGATGCGCCGCTGCTGAGGATCGGGGCAAAGGCGGACCTGGTTGCGGGTGAACTGCTTGTTGATCGCGCGAAACTCTATGACGTGGTGATCTCGATCAGGACTGGCACCGGGCTGTCCGATCTGCTGGCG
>NZ_SRUN01000067.1:0-485 GCF_004791595.1 Mesorhizobium sp. M8A.F.Ca.ET.202.01.1.1
TTGTCCTGTTCGGTGGTGATGCCGTTGTTGAGGGTCGCGCCGTCATAGGTATGGGTCAGCGTGTAGGTGTAGGTGCCGTCTGCATTGAGCACCAGGTTGCCGTAGCTGCCGGTGGCCGATGAGTTGAGCGTATAGGTATAGGGCCCCGTGCCGCCGGCCGGCGTGATGGCGCCGTTGAATATCTCGCTATTGCCGGCCGCGTCGCTGCCCGCCGGCAGGCCCTTCTCATAGACCAGCGCGTCGGTGTCGGAGGCGGTCACCGTGACGTTGTTGACGGTGATGTCCAGCGTCACCGTCGAGGTGTCGCCGTCGCCATCGGTGATGGTGTAGACGAAGTGGTCGACCGCGTTGGTGGTCACCGCGTTGGGGTTGGCGGAGTAGGTGTAGGTGCCGTCGGCGTTGAGCACCAGCGTGCCGTACTGGCCCGCGATGCCGGCGCCGCCGAGGTTGCCGCCCACCGGGTTGGCGACGTTCGAGCCGGTGGC
>NZ_SRUN01000068.1:0-484 GCF_004791595.1 Mesorhizobium sp. M8A.F.Ca.ET.202.01.1.1
GTCAGCGCCGTCAACGGCTCGGCTGGCAATGTCGGCAACGACCTGGTCGGCACCTATGGCACGCTGCATCTCAACAGCGACGGCAGCTACAGCTATACGCTCGACAATGGCCTGGCCTCGGTGCAGCAGCTTGCCGAAGGCGCCACCGTCACCGACGTCTTCAGCTACACCAATGCCGACAATCACGGCGGCTCTTCGTCCGCCAACCTGACCATCACCATCACCGGCACCAATGACGCGCCGGTGGCGGTGGCCGATGCGGCGGCGGTGAAGGAAGACACCAACACGCTGGCCGATCCCAATCCGGTGAGCGGCAATGTGCTTTCCAACGACACCGATGTCGACAATGGCGACACCCACAGCGTCAGCGCCGTCAACGGCTCGGCTGGCAATGTCGGCAACGACCTGGTCGGCACCTATGGCACGCTGCATCTCAACAGCGACGGCAGCTACAGCTATACGCTCGACAATGGCCTGGCCTCGG
>NZ_SRUN01000069.1:0-474 GCF_004791595.1 Mesorhizobium sp. M8A.F.Ca.ET.202.01.1.1
CGTGGAAGTGCGCTACCGTGCGCGATCGGATTTCGGCGGTGGCGCCGCTTCGGTCGATGCGCGCAAATGCCGGCGCCTGGCCCATGCCGCGCAGCTGTACCTGCAGGACCACCCGGCGCTGGCCAATGCGCCCTGCCGCTTCGACGTGGTCGAAGCCACCGGCGAGCCGCCGCAGCTGCATTGGCTGCGGGATGCGTTCCGATTGGATGACTGCTGATGGTTACTCTTTGCCGGCCAGCGGCCGGCACTACCGGGGTGATGCGTCAGCTCTCCGCGTCCTGCAGGGCGGCATGGAGTTTGTCCGTGATGCGCTGCAGGGCGGCCAGATCATCGGCGGAGAGATGGTCGAGAAAGTACTGGCGGACGCCGGCGATGTGCACCGGGCGCGCGGCGCGCAGCTGTGCGTGACCTTCTTCGGTCATGCGGATCAGCACGACGTTGTCGCTGTCGGTATCGCGCTCGATCAGCCCGCGC
>NZ_SRUN01000006.1:0-172918 GCF_004791595.1 Mesorhizobium sp. M8A.F.Ca.ET.202.01.1.1
AAAGCCCAAAATGCTCATCCGCATCGCACTCGCCAGAAAACTTCTCGTCATCCTCAACGCAAAAGCACGCGACGCGAGAAGCGAATTCGCAAATGCAACTTGACACCCCAGATAGTCGCTCTCCCCCGCTCCGCGGGGTGCGAGGAGCCCAAGTCTTGCTAAGCGGCGTGCCGGAACCACCAGAATTAGCAGGCAATCTCCATTTTCCTATTGCCGATAAAAATTATCCACGATAAAAGATGTCCATGAATTGGAGATCATCACGATGAAGCTGGGCGAGGGCGTTGAGGCGGCCATCCACTGTGCGGCGACGCTGGCCAGTGTGGACGGCAACAGCACCATGCCGGGCGCGGCACTGGCGGAAGCGTTCGGCCTGTCGCCGAGCTATCTCCTGAAGCATCTCAATATGTTGAGCGCGGCACGCATTCTGGAATCGGTGCCGGGGCCGGCGGGCGGCTATCGGCTGGCGCGGGCTGCGGAACGCATCACACTGCTCGACATCGTGCTGGCCGTCGAGGGCCGCGAACCCGCGTTTCGCTGCGGCGAGATCCGCCGCAACGGTCCGGTCAAGATCGATGCCTCGGCCTATGTCAAACCTTGCGGCATCAATGCCGCGATGCTGAAGGCGGAGCGCGCCTACCGGGCGGCGCTGGCCGAGGTGAAGCTGTCCGACATCGTGGCGGATTACGCGGCAGAAGGCGACCCCAGATCGTTTGCCGCGAGCTGTGCCTTTGTCGAGCGCCATCAGCGGCCGCAGAGATCCAGTTCAACCAACCAAGCCTAACCCTCCCGACGATGCGAAAGGAAAGACGATGAAACAGAGAATGCAATTCTTCGCCAAGGCGCCCGAAATCATGAAGGCGGTGTCGGCTCTCAACAAGGCGGTCGACGAATGCGGGCTGGAGGTGAGCTTGCTTCACCTGATCAAGCTCAGGGCTTCGCAGATCAATGGCTGTTCCTTCTGCGTCGAGATGCACAGCCGCGAAGCCAGGCGCGACGGCGAAACCGAGCAAAGGCTCTATCTGGTTTCCGCCTGGAAGGAATCGCCGCTGTTTTCCGAGCGTGAACGCGCCGCGCTGGCCTGGACCGAGGCGGTGACGCTGGTCGCCGACAACGGGGTGCCGGACGAGCTCTATGCGCGCGCGCTGGAGCATTTTTCGGAAGAGGAACTGGTCAAGCTGTCCGTCGCGGTCGGCATGATCAACACCTGGAACCGGCTCTGCATCCCGTTCCACGCCATCCATCCGATGCCGGCCGCCAAGGCGGCCTGATCGGTCCGGATGTTTGTTGGGGCGCCGCCGAAGAAGGCGGCGCTTCTACTGTTTCAAGGGGAGCGTTTGATGCCTGCCGATTTGCCTTCGACCTTGCTGTTTTTCGGCCGCCTGCTGGCCGGCGGCGCTTTCGTCTTCGCCGGCCTGCGCAACATCCAGAACGCGGCCTTCCTGACCGGGTTGATGGCCGCGCGCGGCGTGCCGCAGGCTCGGCTGGCGCTGTGGGCCGGCATCGTCCTGCAGATCATCGCCGGGCTCCTGGTGATATCAGGCCTCTGGACCGCGATCGCCTGCGCGGTGCTGGTGCTGTTCCTGGTCGTCGCGACACCGATGTTCCACAATTTCTGGGATCATCAGGGTCCGGACCGGGCGTCCCGCATCAACGGTTTCATCGGCAATGTCGCGCTCGGCGGTGGGTTCCTGACGCTGATCGCACAATCCGTTTGATGGCCGAAGTCAGGCCGCGAACCGCAGGCCGCCATCGCAGGTCAGTACCTGGCCGGTCATGAAGCTGTTGGAGACGAGGAAGGCGATCGCCGAGGCGACGTCCTCGGCGCGGCCAATCCTGCCCACGGGCGTTTTTCCCGCATATTCGGCAAAAACCGCTTGCCTCTGTTCTTCCGGCAAAAAATCCCACCAGGGCGTGTCGACGACGCCGGGCGCCACGACGTTGACGCGTAGCGGCTTCAGCTCGACAGCCAGGATCGGCGTCACGGTCAGCAGCATGCCGTTGACGGCACCGATGCCGGCGACACCGGGCATGGTGACCTGAGCTGAGACCGCCGAGATGAAGGTGACCGATCCGGATTTGCTCAACGTCGGCAACGCGGCCTGCAGGCAGGACAGTTGCGGCCGCACCTTTTCGTCGACGCCGCCGGCGATGTCGGCGAGATCGAGCGTCTCGAACGGTCCGAGGCCCTTGCCGCCGCTCGCCGCCAGAACGAGGTGGTCGAACGGACCGAGCCGATCGAAGAACTGGCGCACCTCATCGGGCTTCGACGCGTCGAAGGCGGCCTTGTCGGCTGCGCCACCAAGGCTTTTCCAGGCGCTGACGAGCTTGTCCTGGTTGCGCCCGGTGATGGTGACCTTCATGCCCGGGCCGAGCAGTTTGCGCGCTGTCGCCAGGCCGATGCCGGACGAGCCGCCGATGATGACTGTGTGTTCGGTTGTGCCGGTCATGACTGTTCTTCCTTCGATTTTGGCGAAGCCAGCCCGACGAGGTCGAGGCTCAGGCTTCGCAATTGATGTCTTGCCCTGGCGTCGTAAGCCTGGGCGTCGGCGTGGGATTCGCGCAGTCCGTCGAAATAGAGGCCGCTGCGGCCTTCGAGCTTTTGCGCGGTGGCGAGGTTCAAGATGGCGTCGGCGCCGGTTTCGACCGAACTCCATGGCTTCACCCCCGCCTGACGGACCATGGTGGTGTTCATGTAGCTCGCCGGATGCAGCGCATTGACGGTGACGCCGCTGCCTTTCAACTGCTCGGACAGATCGATGGTGAACAGGATCTGCGCCAGCTTGCTCTGGCAGTAGGCGCGCACGCCGCTATAGCCGTGGGTCAGCATGACGTCGTCGAAGTTGATCGCCTGCTGGCCGGCGGACGCCACATTGACGATGCGCGCCGGGGCACTTGCCCTGAGCAGCGGCAGCAGTTCCGAGGTCAGCAGGAAGCCGGCGAGATAGTTGACGGCAAAGCGCAGTTCGTGGCCGTCGGCGCTCGTCTGTCGCTTGTCGCCAGCCGTGCCGACGCCGGCATTGTTGATGAGGACGTCGAGGCGGCTCGTCCTGGCGCGCACGGCCTCGGCGAGGCGCCTTACCTCCGCCAGCGACGCGAGATCGGCCGCGAGAAACTCGGCCTTGCCGCCGGCGGCTTCGATCTCGGCGATAACGGCCTTGCCGCGTGTGGCATCGCGGCCATGCACCAGTACCCGTGCGCCGGAGGCGCCCAGCCTTTGCGCCACGACCCGGCCGACGCCGTCGGTCGATCCGGTGATGAGAATTGTCTTGTCTTTCAATTCCATGTTCAGAGCCTCCTGTTGCTGCTCCGAACGCAAGATGGGACGCTTCGCCCACGGCAAACAGTTCAAACTTTATCCTGGTATCAATACTGCTATAATAGCCGGTATGAACGCTTCCATCTCCGCTGCCCCCACCCAATCAGCCGACGAGAGCCGCCGGCGCGAACTCGGCGCCTTCCTGCGTTCGCGCCGGGAAAGGCTGACGCCGTTGGCCACCGGCATCGCAACAGGTCCGCGACGGCGCACGCCGGGTCTGCGGCGCGAGGAAGTGGCGATGATCGCCGGTGTCGGCACCACCTGGTACACCTGGCTCGAACAGGGCAGGGACGTGCGGCCCTCGGTCGAAGTGCTTTCGGCGCTCTGCGAGGCGTTGCGCCTCGACGCCGTCGAGAAGCGGCATCTGTTCATTCTCGCCGGCCGCCAGCAGCCGGAACGTCGTGTGGCGGCGCCCGAGAAGGTGGACGCTACGCTGTTGCATATGCTGCAAAGCCTCGTCCTGCAGCCGGCCCAAGTGGTCGGCCGGCGCTGGGATGTGCTTGCCTGGAACCCGGCCGCGGCGGCTGTGTTCGGCGACTATGGCCTGCTGGAGGGCGACAGCAGAAACATCGTCCACATGGTGTTCACCAATCCGCACCATCGCCGCCTGCTGGTCGACTGGGAAGAACTCGCCCGCGTGGTGCTCGCTTCGTTTCGTGCCGAAAGCGCCAAATATGTCGGCGATCCCGATTTCGACAGGCTGATCACCCTGATGATGAGTTCAAGTCCCGAGTTCCGTGACTGGTGGCCGCGGCGCGACGTGGCGCGCAGGCTGACCGGCGTGAAGCACGTTCGGCATCCCAAGGCCGGCTTGATGGCTTTCGAGCATATGAGCCTGTCGATCGATGACGGCTCGGATATGCGGCTGATCGTCTACACGCCGCTCGCCGAGCAGAACTCGGTCGCCAAGCTGCAACAATTGCTCGACGCGATGCCGGCCGAACGGCGCAGCGCCTGACGACGGTGCGTTCTGAGGCAAAGCCCTCCCAGCTTCGTCATCCCAGGGCGGAGCAGCTGCGAAGCGGCGTCGCGGAGACCCTGGGACCCATTCCGTGACTTGGCCGTCGAGCGCAGCGGAGCAGAATTCTGAACCGTTGCAGGGCTTCCGCGTCACGGCATGGATTCCTTGGGCTGCGGAGCAGCTCCAGGGGTCTGCGCCGCGTCGCTACGTTCCTTGCTTCGCCCTAGAATGACGAAGTGGTGAGCGCCTCGGCCCATCTCCGAGGTCAGCAACAACGCTACCCCTTCGGCTTCAGCCCATCCAAGAATAACTGCTCGAGAAATCTCGCGGCGTCCTCGAAACGGCCGTCGCCGCCGCGGTTCGGGCCGAGCACGGCGCGGACCTGGACGTCGAAATCGGCATAGTGCTGGGTGGTCGCCCAGATCGAGAAGATCAGGTGCCAGGGATCGGTCCTGGCGATCTTGCCGGCGCGCATCCAGCCCTTGATGACGGCGGCCTTCTCGTCGACGAGCGTCTTCAACTCGCCCGCCAGCAGCGGCATGATGCGCGGTGCCCCTTGCAGGATCTCATTGGCGAACAGCCGGCTCTCGCGCGGAAAGTCGCGCGCCATTTCCAGCTTCCGCCTGATGTAGCTCCTGAGCTCGGTCATCGGATCGCCGATATCGTCGAGTTCCCTCAGCGGCGCCAGCCAGGTTTCGAGCAGCCGTTCCATCAAGGTCTCGTGAATGTCTTCCTTGCGGCGGAAATAGTAGAGCAGGTTCGGCTTCGACATGCCGGCGGCTTCGGCGATCTGGTCGATGGTCGAGCCGCGGAAGCCGTTGGTGGAGAACACTTCGAGCGCGGCCTCCAGGATCAGTTCGCGCTTTTCCTGCTGGATGCGGGTGCGGCGAGGGGCTTGCGTGCTGATGGTCACCGTTGCGGGCCCTCGCATTGACGGTCATCTGGACCAATTCTCTGGACCAGTTTTTCCCTAGCCTGTGGAACGCACTTCAGGAGCCGCATTTCCGCTAGTAATCCTTGACCGCCGACAGGGCGGTGCTAACGTTTGTCCAATCGGTCAAAATTTGCGTAGCATGAAAGCACGGCAAAGACCAAGCGTTGGACGCACCGAAACAGGTTACAAGGGGAAGTCTTGGTCATGTCCAACCGGCTGAAAGTCACGCCGAACGATCTCAGCGCATTCTGGATGCCGTTCACGGCAAACCGGCAGTTCAAGCAGGCGCCGCGCATGTTCGTGTCCGCCAAGGACATGCACTACACCACCAGCGACGGCCGCAAGGTGCTGGACGGCACCGCCGGTCTCTGGTGCGTCAACGCCGGCCACTGCCGCCCGAAGATCACCGAGGCGATCCAGCACCAGGCCGCCGAACTCGACTACGCCCCGGCCTTCCAGATGGGCCATCCGATCGTGTTCGAACTGGCGAACCGCCTGGTCGACATCGCGCCCAAGGGCATGGACCATGTGTTCTTCACCAATTCCGGTTCGGAATCGGTCGAGACGGCGTTGAAGATGGCGATCGCCTATCACCGCGTGAAGGGCGAGGGCTCGCGCACCCGGCTCATCGGCCGCGAGCGCGGCTATCACGGCGTCAATTTCGGCGGCATCTCGGTCGGCGGCATCGTCACCAACCGCAAGATGTTCGGCACGCTGCTGGGCGGCGTCGACCATATGCCGCACACCCACCTGCCGGAGAAGAACGCCTTCTCCAAGGGCGTGCCGGAGCATGGCGCGGAACTCGCCAACGAGCTGGAGCGCATCGTCGCCCTGCATGATGCCTCGACCATTGCCGCCGTCATCGTCGAGCCGGTTGCCGGCTCCACCGGCGTCATCCTGCCGCCGAAGGGCTATCTCGAGAAGCTGCGCGAGATCTGCACCAAGCACGGCATCCTGTTGATCTTCGATGAGGTCATCACCGGTTTCGGCCGCCTCGGCGCGCCGTTCGCCGCTGATTATTTCGGCGTCACGCCCGACATCATGACCACCGCCAAGGGTGTCTCCAACGGCGTCATCCCGATGGGCGCGGTGTTCGTCAAGAAGGAAATCCACGACGCCTTCATGACCGGCCCCGAGCACATGATAGAGTTCTTCCACGGCTATACCTATTCGGGCAATCCGATCGCCTGTGCGGCGGCACTCGGCACGCTCGACACCTACAAGGAAGAAGGACTGCTGACGCGCGGCGAGGAACTGTCGCCCTATTGGGAAGATGCGCTGCATTCGCTGAAGGGCGAGCCGCATGTCATCGACATCAGGAACATCGGCCTGATCGGCGCGATCGAGCTGGCACCGATCGCCGGCAGTCCGACCAAGCGGGCCTTCTCCGCCTTCGTCAAGGCGTTCGAGCGCGGCGCGTTGATCCGCACCACCGGCGACATCATCGCGCTGTCGCCGCCGCTGATCATCACCAAGGGCCAGATCAACGAACTGATCGACCATGTGCGTGAAGTTTTGAGGTCTATCGATTGAAGATCTGGGCGCGGATATCCCTCCCCCTCGAGGGGAGGGTGGCCGCGAAGCGGTCGGGTGGGGTCGGTGCGACTGGGCGCCGACCTGATCTTTTGCCGCGAGGCCGCCGTTGATGCCCCGGACTCGCGTGAGTTTCGAAATGCGCCAGAAGGCGCGCGCGCTTCGAGTTCACGCGACCAAGGGCGAATCCCTGCTCTGGTATGAACTGCGCGAGCTGAAATCGACCGGCATCAAATTCCGCCGCCAGTGCCCGATTGGACCGTACATCGTCGACTTCGCCTGTTTTGGTGTGAAACTGGTGGTCGAAGTGGATGGCGATCTGCACGAACACGAAAAGGGCAAACAGCACGACGCCGTTCGTGATGCTTATCTGCGTTCGCTCGGGTTCGATATCTTTCGCGTTGACGAGCCCGATGTCATAAACAGCGCCTGGCATGTCGCGCAGGCGGTCAAGGGGAAGGTCGAGCTTATGTCAGGCGACCCCACCCGACCGCTTCGCGGCCACCCTCCCCTCGAGGGGGAGGGGGACGCCGCGCAATTGGAGAGGTTTTGAATGGCCGCACCCGGCGAAAATCTGCGAATCAATTCAGACCGTTTGTGGGATTCGCTGATGGAGATGGCGAAGATCGGCCCCGGCATTGCCGGCGGCAACAATCGCCAGACCGTGACCGACGAGGACGGCGAGGGCCGGCATCTGTTCAAGCGCTGGTGCGATGCGGCCGGGCTCGAAATGGGCGTCGACGAAATGGGCACCATGTTTGCCCGCCGCGAAGGCACCGACCCCAGCCTGCCGCCGGTCTATGTCGGCAGCCATCTCGATACGCAGCCGACCGGAGGCAAATATGATGGCGTGCTCGGTGTGCTCGGCGGCCTGGAGATCGTGCGCTCGCTCAACGATCTCGGCATCAAGACGAAACATCCGATCGTCGTCACCAACTGGACCAACGAGGAAGGCGCGCGCTTCGCGCCGGCGATGATGGCCTCCGGTGTGTTCGCCGGCGTGCTCGACCAGGCCGACGTCTACGAGCACACGGACAAGAACGGCAAGAAATTCGGCGAGGAACTGGAGCGCATCGGCTGGAAGGGCACCGAAAAGGTCGGCGACCGCAAGATCCACGCCTTCTTCGAACTGCATATCGAACAGGGCCCGATCCTCGAGGACGAAGACATCGACATCGGCGTCGTCACCCACGGCCAAGGCCTGAAATGGCTGCAGGTGACGCTGACCGGCAAGGAGGCGCATACCGGCTCGACCCCGATGCCCAAGCGCCGCAACGCCGGGCTCGGCATGGCGCGCGTGATCGAGCTGGTGCACGAGATCGCCATGGACTACCAGCCCGACGCGGTCGGCGCTGTCGGGCACATGGAAGTCTATCCGAACTCGCGCAACATCATCGCCGGTCGCACCATCTTCACCATCGACATTCGTTCGCCCGAAAAGGAAGTGCTCGATGCCATGGATGGCCGCATCCGCGAAGGCATCGACACGATCTGCGACGCGCTGGATATCAAATACGAGATCGAGCAGGTCGGCCATTTCGATCCGGTCACCTTCGACAGGGACTGCGTCAAGGCAATCCGCGATGCCGCCGATCGGCTCGGTTACACGCACCGCAACATCGTCTCTGGTGCCGGCCACGATGCGTGCTGGATCAACCGCGTGGCGCCGACCGCCATGGTGATGTGCCCTTGCGTCGACGGGTTGTCGCACAACGAGGCCGAGGAGATCACCAAGGAATGGGCATCGGCCGGCGCCGATGTGCTGTTCCACGCGGTGGTGGAGACGGCCGTCATCGTGGAGTGAACTAAGAGATCTACATTCGAAACGCCGCTCACCAAGAAGCGCGAAGAGAACAGGGAACAGATGAATGACCAAAGTCATCAAGAACGGTACTGTCGTCACCGCCGACCGCACGTGGAAGGCCGATGTGCTGTTCAGCCACGGCAAGATCGTCGCCATCGGCTCGGACCTGCACGGCGACCATGAGTACGACGCCACCGGCTGCTATGTCATGCCGGGCGGCATCGACCCGCACACCCATCTCGAAATGCCGTTCATGGGCACCTATTCGGCCGACGATTTCGAATCAGGTACGCGAGCGGCCCTTGCCGGCGGCACGACCATGGTGGTCGATTTCTGCCTACCGGCGCCGCAGCAATCGCTGCTCGAAGCCCTGCAGATGTGGGACAACAAGACCTCCAAGGCTGCATGCGACTATTCCTTCCACATGGCGATCACCTGGTGGGGCAAGCAGGTGTTCGACGAGATGGCCACGGTGGTCGACAGGGGCATCACATCGTTCAAGCACTTCATGGCCTACAAGGGCGCGCTGATGGTCGACGACGACGAGATGTATGCGTCGTTCCAGCGCTGCGCCGACCTTGGCGCGCTGCCGCTGGTCCATGCCGAGAATGGCGATGTGGTCGCGGCGTTGTCGCAGAAGCTGCTCGCGGCCGGCAATAATGGGCCTGAGGGCCACGCCTATTCGCGTCCACCGGAAGTGGAGGGCGAGGCGACCAACCGCGCCATCATGATCGCCGACATGGCCGGCGTGCCGCTCTATGTCGTGCATGTCTCCTGCGAGCAGAGCCATGAGGCGATCCGGCGGGCGCGCCAGAAAGGCATGCGGGTGTTCGGCGAGCCGCTGATCCAGCACCTGACCCTCGATGAGAGCGAGTATTTCGACAAGGACTGGGACCATGCGGCGCGCCGCGTGATGAGCCCGCCCTTCCGCAACAAACTGCACCAGGATTCGCTGTGGGCGGGCCTGCAGGCCGGATCGCTGCAGGTGGTGGCGACCGACCATTGCGCCTTCACCACGGACCAGAAGCGTTTCGGCCTCGGCAATTTCACCAAGATCCCCAACGGCACCGGTGGCCTCGAGGACCGGTTGCCGGTGCTGTGGACCAGAGGCGTCAACACCGGGCGGCTGACGATGAACGAGTTCGTCGCGGTGACCTCGACCAACATCGCCAAGATCCTCAACATGTATCCGAAGAAGGGCGCCATCGTCGAAGGCGCGGATGCCGACATCATCGTCTGGGATCCCCAGCGCAAGAAGACCATATCTTCGAAGAAGCAGCAGTCTGTCATCGATTACAATGTGTTCGAAGGCGTCGAGGTGACCGGCCTGCCGCGCTTCGTGTTCTCGCGCGGCGAACTGTCGATCGAGGAGGCAGAGGTCAAGGCGAAGCCCGGCCATGGCGAGTTCGTAGGGCGGGAGCCGAACGCCGCGGTCAACCGGGCGCTGTCGACGTGGAAAGAGATCACCGCGCCGCGCAAGGTCGAGCGGACGGGCATCCCGGCGACGGGGGTTTGACCATGCGCGCCATTCATCTTGCCATGGCCGCCGCGGCGCTGTTGTCAGCGGGCCATGCGTCGGCAGCCGGCATCGATCTCAGCAAGCCTTATGGCGACAAGTATGGCTGCATCAACAAGAACGGTCAGGAAGTCGCCGCCGATCAGATGCTGCTTCTGACCGACAAGGAACTGATCACGGCGGCCAGCGCCTGCACCTTCACCGAGACGAAGGCGCAGGCCGATGGCTCGTTGATGATCAAGGCCGAGTGCGAAGCCGAAGGTGAGGACGGCAAGTCGCCGGCCACCTTCACCATCAAGCGCAGCGCCAAGAATGCCAAGAAACTTTCTGTCGTCGACGAGGACGGCAATGTGATGGGTGAAGTCTCCCGGTGCAAATGATGGCGACAACCCTCGCGTCGGTGTCAGGCGACGAGCGCATCCAGTTCCGGCAGCAGAACGACGCTTTCCTGTTCGTTGGGATCGGTGCGGGCAATGACGGCCGAAGAGGGGGCGTTGCTGAGATTGGCCGGCAGATGCGGCACGCCAGCCGGGATGTAGAAGAGGTCGCCGGCCTTGACGACGATGTGATGTTCGAGCCGGTCGCCATACCAGGTATGGACTTCGCCGGAGAGCACGTAGATCGCCGTTTCGTGGTTCTCGTGCAGATGCGCCTTGGCGCGGGCGCCGGGCGGCATGGTCAGCACGTGCATGCAGATGCCGGATGAGCCGACAGTTTCGGTCGCGATGCCGGCCAGATAGGTCAACCCCTGCTTGCCTTCATAGGTGCTGTCAGGGCGAATAAGACGACAAGTGGGTTTGGGCGACATCGGGGAAACTCCGGGCGTCGATTGAGTGGAACAAGGTCGGTGGGCCAATGGGACAGGGCAAGTGGAAAACAACATCGCGATAAAAGCAACCGGATTTCAGCCGGCGCCCCGGTGCGGTGACAAGGCAGGCCGCAACCGATGACGGGATCTTCGCCAGCCGTCGTTTCGGCAAGCAAGCTTGGCCTCACCTTCCAGACCAATGACGGCCCGGTCCAGGCGCTGTCCAATGTCGACCTGACCATCGGCAAGGGTGAGTTCGTCTCCTTCATCGGGCCGTCCGGCTGCGGCAAGACCACGCTGCTGCGCGTCATCGCCGATCTGGAGAAGCCGACTTCGGGGATGATTTCGGTCAACGGCATGACGCCGGAACAGGCGCGCGAGAAACGCGCCTATGGCTATGTCTTCCAGGCAGCCGCCCTGTTTCCCTGGCGCACCATCGAGCGTAATGTGGCGCTGCCGCTGGAGATCATGGGCCTGTCCAAGACCGAGCAGGCGGAGCGGATCAAGCGCACGCTCGACCTCGTCAACCTCACCGGCTTCGAGAAGAAATATCCCTGGCAGCTTTCCGGCGGCATGCAGCAGCGCGCCTCGATCGCGCGCGCCTTGGCCTTCGACGCCGACCTCCTGTTGATGGACGAGCCGTTCGGCGCGCTCGACGAGATCGTGCGCGACCACCTCAACGAGCAATTGCTGCAACTGTGGGGCCGGACCAACAAGACCATCTGCTTCGTCACCCACTCCATTCCGGAGGCCGTCTATCTGTCGACCCGCATCGTCGTCATGTCGCCGCGTCCGGGCCGGGTCAGCGACATCATCGAATCGACGCTGCCGAAGGAGCGCCCGCTCGACATCCGCGAGACGCCGGAGTTCCTGGCGATCGCCGCGCGGGTGCGCGACGGGTTGAGGGCGGGGCATAGTTATGATGATTGAGCGCCCCGGCAAGCGAGCGACCAACCACGCCTTCGTCACCCTGGGGTGGAGCAGGCGCGCAGCGGCCTGCGTTATGGAAGCCGCCCGCCGCGATTTCGTCATCCTAGGGCGAAGCAAGGAGCGAAGCGACGCGGCGCAGACCCTAGGATCCATGCCGTTAGTTCTGAGCTCCGCAACGGTGCAAAACGATGCACCCTCCGCTGTGCCTTCGAAGGGGAATTTTCTCTACTGCTTACATTCCTTGATCGACGTCACGGAATGGATCCTAGGGTCTGCGCGACGCTTCGCGTCGCTCCGCCCTAGGATGACGAGCGCGAAGGTGGTCGACCTCCGCTTCGCTCCGGCCACCCTCTCCCCGATGGGGAGAGGAGGGCGCCTCGCTGGCGAGGCCTCCTGATGGACACCTTCCGCGACAAACTCGTCCCCGTGACATCGATCCTGGCCGGTGTCATCGTGCTCTGGTACGTTTTCGCCGTCATCCTCAACGCGCCGTTCCAGCGCGATCTCGACACCCGTGCCAACGAAACCCCCGGCACTGTCGAGTTCATCGGCAAGACGCTGTCGCAGCCGAAGCCGACGCTGCCGGCGCCGCATCAGGTGGCGGTGAACTTCTTCGAAAACACGTTTCTGCGGCCCATCAATTCGAACCGAAGCCTCGTCTACAACGCCTGGGTGACGCTGTCCTCGACGCTGCTCGGCTTTGCCTTCGGCACCGCGCTCGGCATCGTCATTGCCGTCGGCATCGTGCATGTGGCGACGCTCGACCGCAGCCTGATGCCGTGGATCATCGCCTCGCAGACCATTCCGATCCTGGCGGTGGCGCCGATGATCATCGTCGTGCTGGCGGCGATCGGCATCACCGGGCTGATCCCGAAGGCGATGATCTCGACCTATCTGTCGTTCTTCCCGGTGACGGTCGGCATGGTGAAGGGCCTGCGCTCGCCCGAGATCATGCATCTCGACCTGATGCACACCTACAATGCCAGCCGCACGCAAACCTTCTGGAAATTGCGCGTGCCCGCCTCGGTGCCGTTCCTGTTCACCTCGATGAAGGTGGCGGTGGCGGCAAGCCTGGTCGGCGCCATCGTCGGCGAACTGCCGACAGGCGCGGTCGCCGGCATCGGCGCCAAGCTTTTGGCCGGCGCCTATTACAGCCAATCGATCGACATTTGGTCGGCGCTGGTCGCGGGCTCGATCGTGGCGGCACTTCTGGTCATGGTGGTCGGCATTGCCGGCCGCATCGTCGACCGCGCCATGGGCGGGAGGCCAGCATGAACTGGCTGAAACCTTCCTGGCAAGCGGTGCTGGCGATCGTTCTGTGCCTGATCGCGGTCGCGCTTGGCGCTATGTCGAGGCCGGAAGCGGCAGCGCTTGCGGACCCGACGGCGAGCATCAACTATCCCTATCTGGGAACGAAGGGCTTGATGCTCGGCCTTGCCGTGGTCGCGGCGCTGATCTCGATGGTCAGGATTCCATCCGTCGCAGAGGCCGTCGTGCTGTTCATCGGCGCGCATCTCGTCGCCTGGCTGCTGATATCGGGGATCGCAGGTTTCGAAGGCGCGGCACTGGCGCCGTATTTCCTGCTGCTGACGGCCGTCTGGCTGCTAGGCTGGCGTTGCGTCGCGGTGCTGTCGGGGCTCCGCCCGATAGCGGGTTGGGCGCGGACCGCTTTGCGTCTGATCATCCCCGCCATCTTCGGCGCCTGGATCCTGATCATCTGGGAGGCGGTGACGCGAGGCGCCGGCATTCCGTTCATCCTGCTGCCGCCACCGAGCGCGATCGGCGCGCGCATCGCCGGTTCGCTGCCGATACTCGGCGCCGATGTCCGGCAGACCATCTTCAAGGCGGTGCTCTTCGGCTATGTCGTGGGCAGCGGCGGCGGCTTCATCACCGCCATCCTTGCCGACCGCGTGCCGTTCCTGCGGCGCGGGCTGTTGCCGATCGGCAACATGGTCTCGGCGCTGCCGATCATCGGCGTGGCGCCGATCATGGTGATGTGGTTCGGCTTCGACTGGCAGTCCAAGGCGGCCGTCGTCATCATCATGACCTTCTTCCCGATGCTGGTGAACACGGTCGCCGGGCTCGCCGCGTCCGGCCATATGGAGCGCGACCTGATGCGCACCTATGCGTCCGGTTATTGGCCGACGCTCATCAAGCTCCGGCTGCCGGCGGCAGCACCCTTCATCTTCAACGCGCTGAAGATCAACTCGACGCTGGCGCTGATCGGCGCCATCGTCGCCGAGTTCTTCGGCACGCCGGTTGTCGGCATGGGATTCCGCATTTCGACCGAGGTCGGGCGGATGAACATCGACATGGTCTGGGCCGAAATCGCAGTTGCAGCACTTGCGGGTTCGGTCTTTTATGGCGTGGTCGCCCTTGTCGAAAGGGCCGTCACGTTTTGGCATCCCTCTGTCCGTGGTGGATAGGGGCGGTGGGTTTAGGGCACTAACTTCAGAGGGTAAGAAAATGAAAAGACTTATTATTCCAGTTCTGGCCGGCGCGATGTCGCTGGCCGCGTTCCAGGCAATGGCCGCCGACAAGGTGACCTTGCAGCTGAAATGGGTCACGCAGGCGCAGTTTGCCGGCTACTATGTCGCCAAGGCCAAGGGCTTCTATGAGGCCGAAGGCCTCGATGTCGACATCAAGCCGGGCGGCCCCGACATCGCACCCGAGCAGGTGATCGCGGGCGGCGGCGCCGACGTCATCGTCGACTGGATGGGTGGCGCGCTCGCCGCGCGCGAAAAGGGCGTGCCGCTGGTCAACATCGCCCAGCCCTTCAAGAAGGCCGGCATGGAACTGGTCTGCCCGAAGGATGGGCCGATCAAGACCGAAGCCGACTTCAAGGGTCATACGCTGGGCGTCTGGTTCTTCGGCAATGAATATCCTTTCTACGCATGGATGAACAAGCTCGGGCTCAAGACCGAGGGCGGCCCGGACGGCGTCACCGTCTTGAAGCAGAGCTTCGACGTGCAGCCGCTGATCCAGAAGCAGGCCGACTGCATCTCGGTCATGACCTACAATGAGTACTGGCAGCTGATCGACGCCGGCTACAAGCCCGAACAGCTCACCGTGTTCAACTACTCGGCGATGGGCAACGACCTGCTCGAGGACGGGCTCTACGCCTCGGAAGACAAGCTCAAGGATCCGGCCTTCGAGGACAAGATGGTGCGCTTCGTGCGCGCCTCGATGAAGGGATGGAAATACGCCGTCGACAACAATGACGAAGCTGCCGGGATCGTCATGGACGGCGGTGGCCAGGACGAGAACCACCAGAAGCGCATGATGAGCGAAGTCGCCAAGCTGATCGACAATGCCGACGGCAAGCTCGACCCGGCGACCTATGAGCGCACCGCCAAGGCGCTGCTCGACCAGAAGATCATCACCAAGGAGCCGACCGGCGCCTACACCACGGCCATTACCGACAAGGCGGTCAAGTAAGCCGGACTGGCGTGATCAACAGCGCCTGCGACCGGTTTGACGGCTGATACCAAAAGGGGCGGGCGACCGCCCCTTTTCCATGCGCTCCAATCACAAAACCGTGTGCAGGGATACATTGCGCCGCCCATCCGTTGCAATAAAGCATGCGCGCGTCGGGGGAACCGCGACGCATGCTTTATTCAATATTCAATCGGAGGTTCTTCATGCGCGCTCACTCCTTCCTTCCGGCGCTATCGGCGCTCGCTATTTCCACCGCTTTCCTGTTCGCATCACCGGCCATGGCCGAGATGGTGAAATACAAGGCGACCCTCGATGGCGGCCAGCAGAGCCCGGCCGTCACCACCAAAGGCAAGGGGACGGCCACTCTCACCTTCGACACGACCAAGAAGAAGCTCAGCTGGAACGTGAAGTATTCCGGCCTCAGTGGCCCGGCAGTGGCCGCGCATATCCACGGCCCGGCGGCAATGGGTGAAAACGCTGATCCCGTGATCCCGTTCAAAGGCAAGCTGAAGAGCCCGATCAAGGGGTCGGCCACGTTGACCGATGCGCAGGCCGCTGACCTGGAGGCCGGCAAGTATTACGTCAACGTGCACACGGCCGCCCACAAGGACGGCGAGATTCGTGGCCAAATCGAAAAGGCGATGTAGGGTCCGGAGCGCCGCTCGCGCTTGAAGGCCGGCGGGACAGCGCCCCCCTCTGTCCTGCCGGACATCTCCCCCACCTGGGGGGAGATCGGCAGCTTGGAATGCAGCACCTTTTCTTTGGAGCCGATCGGTTCCTTCAGCTCTTGTCGCGAATCTGCGTCATCGTCCGGGTCGGCGTGATGGCCTCGGGATCGAGTCTGATTTCGACGATCGCCGGCCTGCCGCTGGCGCGGGCACGTTCGAAGGCAGGCGCAAAGTCTTCGGTCTTCTCAACCGTCTCGCCATGGCCGCCATAGGCGCGGGCAAGCGACGCGAAATCGGGATTTTTCAGGTCGGTGCCGACCACACGGCCCGGATATTCGCGCTCCTGATGCATGCGGATGGTGCCGTAGATGCCGTTGTTGACGACGACGACGATGATCGGCAGGTCGTATTGCACGGCAGTGGCGAATTCCTGACCGTTCATCAGGAAGCAGCCGTCGCCGGCGAAGGCGACCACGGTGCGCTCCGGATAAAGCGCCTTGGCGGCGACGGCCGCCGGCGTGCCGTAACCCATCGAGCCGGAGGTCGGCGCCCCTTGCGTGGCGAAGCGGCGGAAGCGGTGGAAGCGATGAACCCAGGTGGCGTAATTTCCGGCGCCATTGGTCAGGATGGCATCGTCGGGCAGTACCTTTTCTAGGTAATTCATGATCGGCCCCATCTGCACCGGGCCGGGGCCGCTTTCCGGCGGCGTCGACCAGTCGAGATAGGCGGCGTGCAACTTTGGCGTTTCTTCCGCCCAGGCCGGCGTTCCGGCCGGCTTGCGCTTGGCGAAAGCCTCGACGAAAGCCGCCGGCGAGGCGTTGATCGCCGGCGTCGGGCGATAGACCCGGCCGAGTTCGCCAGCATCGGCATGGACGTGCACCAGTACCTGGTCGGGATAAGGGCTCTTCAGCAGCGTGTAGTCCGAAGATGGCATCTCGCCCATGCGGCCGCCGATCAAGAGAACGACGTCGGCCTGCTTGATCGCCGCCGCCAGCTTCGGATTGATGCCGATGCCGACATCACCGGCATAGTTTGGATGAAGATGGTCGAACAGCATCTGGCGGCGGAAGGAACAGCCGACAGGAAGCGACCAGGCCTCGGCGATTTCGTGCATCCGCGCCACGGCGTCCGCGTTCCAGCGCGTGCCGCCAAGGATGACGAACGGTCGCTTGGCGCTGCTCAGCAGCATTTCCAGCGCGCCGAGCTCGGCCTCGCCCGGATAGGTCTCGACCGGCGTATGGGGAAGTGCTTTCGGCGCCTCGACCTCGCTGGTCAGCATGTCCTCGGGCAGCGAGATGACGACCGGGCCGGGCCTGCCCGACGTCGCCACGGCGAAGGCGCGGGTGACGAATTCCGGGATGCGGGAGGCATCGTCGATCTCGACCACCCATTTGGCGATGTCGCCAAAAAAGCGCTTGTAATCCACCTCCTGGAACGCCTCGCGCTCCTTGGCATGGCTGGCGACCTGGCCGATGAACAGGATCAGCGGAACCGAATCCTGCATGGCGATGTGGACGCCGGCCGACGCGTTGGTGGCGCCGGGGCCGCGGGTGACGAAGCAGATGCCGGGCTTCCCGGTCAGCCGGCCCTGGCAGTCGGCCATCATGGCGGCGCCGCCTTCCTGACGGCAGACGATGGTGCGGATCGCGGAGTCATGCAGCGCGTCGAGCACCGCAAGGTAGGATTCGCCCGGCACGCAGAAGATACGGTCGGTGCCGTTGGCTTCGAGGGCGTCGACGATCAGTTGTCCACCGGTCTTCATTTCCCAGACTTCTCCAGTTCCGCAAGGATTTCGTCAGTGTGCTCGCCGAGACGCGGCGAGGGGCGTTCATAGGTGAGCGGTGTGCCCGACATCACCATCGGCGCGCGCACCGACGGCAGGCGGTTGCCATGGCCGTCGTCAAGGTCGAGCCGCATGCCGCGGGCAATGGTCTGCGGATCGGCGAACATCTGGCCGATCGTGTTGATCGGGCTTGCCGGCACGCTGGCGGCTTCGAGCTTCGCCAGCAGCGGATCGCGATCCCAGGTCTTCAGCGCCTCGATGATGCGTGCGCGAAGGTCCACGCGGTTGGCGACGCGAGCTGGATTGGTGGCGAAATCGGGATTCACCGGCAGATCGCCCAGCCCGACGGCGGCGCAGAATTTGCCGAACTGGCCGTCATTGCCGACGGCCAGGATGATGTGGCCGTCCCTGACCGGAAGCACTTCGTACGGGGCAATGTTCATGTGGGCATTGCCCATCTGCACCGGCGACTTGCCGGAGACGAGATAGTTGAGGTTCTGGTTGCCGAGGGCCGAGATCTGGGTGTCGAACAGCGCCATGTCGATGTGCTGGCCTTCGCCGGTCTGTTCGGCATGGCGAAGTGCCGCCTGGATGGCGATCACCGAATAGAGACCGGTGAAGATGTCCGAGATGGCGACGCCGGCCTTTTGCGGCTCGCGGCCGGCCTCGCCGGTGATCGACATCATGCCGGCCATAGCCTGGATGATGAAGTCGTAACCGGCGCGTGGCGCATAGGGCCCATCCTGGCCGAAGCCGGTGATCGAGCAGTAGACCAGGCGAGGGTTGATTTTCTTCAGACTGCCGTAGTCGAGCCCGTATTTCTTCAGGCCGCCGAGCTTGAAGTTCTCGATCAGCACATCCGCCGTCGCGACCAGGCGGCGCACCGTCTCGGCGCCTTCCGGCGTCGAGAAGTCGATGGCGATGGAACGCTTGCCGCGATTGCAGGAATGGTAATAGGCGGCCGACAGGTTCTCGCCGTCATGGCTCATGACGAAGGGCGGACCCCATTTGCGGGTGTCGTCGCCGCCATCGGGGCTCTCGACCTTGATGACATCGGCGCCGAGATCGGCAAGCAACTGCCCGGCCCAGGGGCCGGCAAGAATGCGGGCGAGTTCGACGACGCGGACGCCTTTCAGCGGGGGTTCGGCCATAAATCACCGTGGTTGCGGCAATCACCGTGATTGCCGCGAAAGCAGTGCCTCTAGCAAGCCCGGCAGCGGCTGTCACGGTCCTTGCAATGGGCCAACCCGTCACGCCTTCAGGACATTGTCCGCCCAGTTGGCGAAGTCGTCCATGATGATGTCGCGGTTCACCTCGTTCAGGCTTTCATGGCGGGTGTCGGCGTAAACCTTTGAAACCAGATTCGAAAAGCCCATCTTACGCATACGATTGGCCAGATGGGTGATCCCCTTGCCGTAGTCCGAGGCAGGGTCTTTTTCGCCGCCAACGATGGCGACGGGGATGTCGCGGCGAACGGCGGCAAAGCCTGCATCCTTGCCGCCGTTGAGCGCCATGGCGACCACGTCGCGCCACATCGAGATGGAGGCATCCCAGCCGCAGAGCGGATCGGTGATGTATTTCGCCACCTCCGCCTCGTCGCGCGACAGCCAGTCGAACAAGGTGCGATGGTTGGGCACCGCCTTGCCCCAGGCCTGGAAGGTGAGTTTCGGCAGCAGGCGCGACGGGACATCGGAGCCCAGCCGCATCCGTTCCCAGGCGAGGATACCGAGAGCCACCTGGCCGAGCAGGCCTTGCGAGAAATTGCCGTTCCAGATCGCCGCGGCATGAATGCGCCCGGAATGGCGTAACAGGTAGTTCAGCGCCACGGACGCGCCCATCGAATGGCCGAAAAGGATTACCGGCAGGTCAGGCTGCTCGCGGGCGATGAGATCGTGGATGGCGTCGACATCGGCGATCACCTTGGCCGGGTCGTCCTTGTCGGCGAATCTGCCCAGCGGGGCGTCGGGCGCCTTGGTCGCGCCATGGCCACGGTGGTCATGGACATAGACATGGAAGCCCCGGGCGGCCAGGAAACCGGCGAAGCGGTCGTAGCGGGCGGCATGTTCGGCCAGGCCGTGATTGATCTGGACGACCGCACGGGCAGGGCTGTCGGCCCGCCGGACGAACAGATTGAGGTCTGCGCCGGTCGGCGAGCGAACCACGCGCTGCTGGCTGAATGGCATGCCGGCCGGTCTCCCCCTGGTTCCGCCTTTGTCATGTCCAACGTGTGCGCCGGTGCCAGATTTGCGTCAATCTGGCCTGCCGGCTTTTCCGCGACGATCTTTCTTGCCACGGGCCTGCAAAATATCGCAATTCTGACATGGAGACAGCTTCAGTCTGTCGCCCACTTTCCAGCAGGGGATTCTCCATGCGCATTGCTGTTGTTTTCGGATTGGCCTTGTTGGCCGGGTCGCTGGCGGGCGCGGCGCATGCCGACGTCAAGATGAGCGGCACCTTCGTGGCCGATGCTGCCTGTCCGGCGACGCAGGCGATCAAGAACGGCAAGAACCCCGGCAATGTCTCGACCGATGCCGGACAGACCTATCAACTGCTTGCCGGCAACAAGGACACGCCGACCCACTATCTCATCCAGGTGCCGGGCGCCGATCCCGAGCGCCGTTGGGTGAAGGTGAGTTGCGGCCACCTTTCGGGCAGCAGCGCGGCGACGGTGCCGGCGGCACCGGGTGGGCAAGGCAAGCCCGCCGCCTCGGGAAAACCCGAATATGTCTTCGCCTTGAGCTGGCAGCCGGCCTTTTGCGAGACCAAGTCGAACAAGACCGAATGCAAGGCGCAAAATCCTGGCGAATTCGATGCCACCAATTTCACGCTGCACGGTCTGTGGCCTCAGCCGAACGGCAATTTCTATTGCCAGGCTTCGGCCAGCGACAAGGCCAATGACAATCCGGCCCACTGGCAGGACCTGCCGCCGGTCAACCTCGATGCCGACACCCGCGCGGAGCTGGACAAGGTGATGCCGGGCACCGCCTCGAAGCTGGAACGGCATGAATGGATCAAGCACGGCACCTGCTATGGCAAAAGCCAGCAGGAGTATTTTTCCGACGCCCTCCATCTGATGCGCGAGGTCAACAGCTCGCCCGTGCGCGACCTCTTCGCCAAAAATATTGGTGGCAAGCTGACGGCGGACCAGATTCGCGGTGCTTTCGACCAGGCCTTCGGCGCGGGAGCAGGCGACAGGGTGCGGGTGTCCTGCGTCATCGATCCGTCGAACGGCCGGCGGCTGATCGGCGAACTGACACTCGGCCTTGCCGGTCCGATCGGCCCGAACAGTTCGCTCAAGGACCTGCTGCTGGCCTCGGTGCCGACCAACAAGGCCGGTTGCCCGACCGGCACGGTCGACGCGATCGGGTTCCAGTAAGGACGGGATCGCCGCTTCCGGTCGGCGCGGCTGTCGCGGATAGGGCTAAACCTGGGCTGACCTGGTCCAGGCAATGGCGGCGTCGGCCTCATGCCCGCCAGGTTCACCGACGACGCGGTCGCGTCCGGTCGATTTCGCCTTGTAAAGGCGCTGGTCGGCGAGCGCGAACAGGTCGGCCAGGCAGTGCGTCGTTTCGCTGACGGTGGAAACGCCGGCGCTGACGGTCAGTTCGAACCGGCTGGTGGCGGCCGATGCCTTGAGCGCGGTGCGGACGCTTTCGCCAAACAGCCTGGCGACGGAATGCGGACGCGAACTCAGTATGGCGAATTCCTCGCCGCCGATCCGGAACACCTGGTCCTCGGCGCCCGCCGCCTCGCAAAGTACGGTTGCGACCGCCTTCAGCGCCTTGTCGCCTTCGGCATGGCCGAAACGGTCGTTGATCGACTTGAAGTGGTCGACGTCGACGATGAGCAGGCTGAGCGGCTTCGCCGTGCGCAGGCTGGCCTGGACGGCGGCTTCACCATCGGCGTCGAAGCGTCCGCGGTGCAACAGGCCGGTCAGGCCGTCGCGGCCGACATGCTCGACCAGCGCTTCGTAGCGTTCGCGATAGGTCAGGGTCTCGAAAATGTCGGTCAGCCCACGCGGCATCTGGACGTCCCGGACCTCGAACCATTTGAGGTAGGCAACCAGCATGGCGCTGAAAGTCAGTGCCGCTGCCATCTTGGCGAACCAGCCGCCGAAGAAGACCGCGATCGGCGCCCCGGCAACAAAATGCAGCGCGGTGAAGAAGCCGGCCTGGTCGAAGGTGAGCACGCAGGCGACCGAAATCAGGATGCGCGCGAACTGTGCCTTGCGCAGGGTGCGCCCAAGCTTTTCATAGAGCAGAATGATCAGGATGGCGTCGATGACCAGCAGCGTCGTGCCCCACACCATCAGCCAGCCCATCTCGTCGATGAAGCCGATGTCGGGGAGCCGGCCGTCCGGCAGCGGCGCGATGGCGTGCAGACGAAGCAGCAGCACCAGCCCGATCATCAGCGCATTGCCGAGCAGCAGGCCGTAGATCGGCTGGCGCACGGTGGCGGCGTCTTCCTTCATGTAGAGCAGGAGGAGCATCACCAGCTTGCCGGAAAAGAGCACCGCTGAGCCTGGCGAGACCATGCCGAACGGTAGGGCCACGTAAAAGACGCTGGCGAGATAGGTCTCCAGGAAATGCATGACGCCGAGCGCGCAGACGAAGACACCGAGGCCGATGCGCTTGCGGAAGCGGAAAAGCGTCACCATGACGCTGAAGTAGACGACCGCTTCGGCAAGGAGCAGGAAACTGTTCAGCAATGCCGTCGATCCGATCTCTCTCTCTGGAAATCGCGGCAAGCCGGCGATTCCAACCGATTCTGTTTTGACGCGGAAGGGTTAACCGGAGATTTCCGTGCGCCATCGACCGGTTGAAAACTTGGCTGCCGGTGCACACTTGCCCGTGTGGTTGGCCCGATGTGGCAAAAGCGATTGCCGTTCGCCGCCGCATCGCCTACATAGCGGCCAACCTCCATTCAATTCGGCAAATCCAGTCAGTTTTTCAGGGAAAGCGCGCGTGGCACGCCAGTTCATCTATCACATGTCCGGCCTGTCGAAGGCCTATGGCACCAAGAAGGTGCTCGATAACGTCCATCTGTCCTTCTATCCGGACGCCAAGATCGGCATCCTCGGCCCCAACGGTTCGGGTAAGTCGACGATCCTGCGCATCATGGCCGGGCTCGACAAGGAGTTTCAGGGCGAGGCCTGGCTGGCCGAGGGCGCGACCGTGGGCTACCTGGCACAGGAGCCGCAGCTCGACAACAGCAAGACCGTGATGGAAAACGTCATGGACGGCGTTGCCAGGAAGACCGCCATCATCGAGCGCTACAATGAGCTGATGATGAACTATTCCGACGAGACGGCGGATGAGTCCGCCAAGCTCCAGGACGAGATGGACCGGCTCAATCTGTGGGATCTCGAGCAGCAGGTCGAGATGGCGATGGACGCGCTGCAGTGCCCGCCGGCCGATTCTGAAGTCACCAACCTGTCGGGCGGCGAGCGTCGCCGCGTCGCGCTGTGCCGGCTGCTGCTGCAACAGCCGGATTTGCTGTTGCTCGACGAACCGACCAACCACCTCGACGCCGAGACCACCGCCTGGCTGGAAAAGCACCTGCGCGACTATCCGGGCTCGGTGCTGATCATCACCCACGACCGCTACTTCCTCGACAACGTCACAGGCTGGATCCTCGAGCTCGACCGTGGCCGCGGTATTCCCTACGAGGGCAACTACACCAGATATCTCGACGCCAAGGCCAAGCGCCTGATCCAGGAAGGCCGCGAGGACGATGCCCGCCAGAAGTCGATCTGGCGCGAGCGCGAGTGGATCCAGTCGTCGCCCAAAGCACGCCAGACCAAGTCCAAGGCGCGTATCAAGGCCTATGAGGAATTGGTCGAGCAGTCGCAGAACCGCAAGCCGACCGATACGCAGATCGTCATCCCGTCGAGCGAGCGCCTCGGCAACGTCGTCATCGAGGTCGAAGGCCTCAACAAAGGCTTTGGCGACGAGCTCCTGATCGAGAACCTGTCGTTCAGGCTGCCACCGGGAGGCATCGTCGGCGTCATCGGCCCGAACGGCGCCGGCAAGACGACGCTGTTCAAGACGTTCACAGGCCAGGAGAAGCCGGATGCGGGCACAGTGCGCATCGGCGAGACGGTCAAGCTCGGCTATGTCGACCAGAGCCGCGACGCACTCGATGCGAACAAGACGGTGTGGGAAGAGATCTCGGGCGGCGCCGAGGTCATCAAGCTCGGCAAGCACGAAATCAACAGCCGCGCCTACTGCTCGTCCTTCAACTTCCGTGGCGGTGACCAACAGCAGAAGGTCGGCAATCTCTCGGGCGGTCAGCGCAACCGCGTGCACCTCGCCAAGATGCTGAAGGGCGGCGGCAATGTGCTGCTGCTCGACGAGCCGACCAACGACCTCGACACCGAAACGCTGGGCGCGCTGGAAGACGCGCTGGAAGCCTATGCAGGCTGCGCGGTCATCATCAGCCACGATCGCATGTTCCTCGACCGCATGGCCACGCACATGCTCGCCTTCGAGGGCGACGCGCATGTCGAATGGTTCGAGGGCAATTTCGAGGAATACGAGAAGGACAAGCTGCGCCGCCTGGGCGCGGAAGCGGCGGCCCCGCACCGCATGACGCACAAGCGGCTGACGCGGTAAGGGGTTGATTGGGCGGCGAATTTCTCTGGGATACGAGGAGAGCTCAAATGGCTGATTGGTCCGCCGCCCAATATCTGAAATTCGAGGACGAACGCACGCGGCCGGCGCGTGACCTCGCAGCACAGGTGCCGGTCGACTTTCCGCGCCGGGTCGTCGATATCGGCTGCGGGCCGGGCAATTCGACCGAACTTCTGGTCGAGCGCTGGCCGGATGCGCAAGTGAGCGGCTTCGACACCTCGCCCGACATGATCGAAAAGGCGAGGGCGCGCCTGCCCAATGTCAGCTTCGACCTCGCCGATGCGGCGACATGGCAGCCGGCCGCGCCGGTCAACGTCATCTTCGCCAACGCCGTCTTCCAGTGGCTGCCTGAACATCCGGCGGTGTTCCAGCGGCTGATGGCTTTTCTGGCGCCCGGTGGCGCGCTGGCGATCCAGATGCCCGACAATTTGGGCGAGGATTCGCACCGCCTGATGCGGGAAACCGCCGCGCAAGCGCCTTTCGCGGCAAGGATACAGGGGGCGGCGCGTGCGCCGCTGCCGCCGGTATCGTTCTACTATGACCTGTTGTCGCCGCTGTCCGCTCGGCTCGACATCTGGCACACCATCTACAACCATCCACTGGCCGACGCCGAGGCGATCGTCGAGTGGGTCAAGGCCACAGGGCTGAAGCCGTTCCTCGATCCGCTGGACGCGGACGAGCGCAAGCTGTTCCTCGACAGCTACACGGCCAAGATTGCCAAGGCCTATCCGAAGACCGCCGATGGCAAGGTGCTGCTGCGGTTCCCCCGCCTTTTCATTGTCGCCAAACGGGCTGGATAGACTCGCGTAAATCCTAGTTTAATCCGGCGTAAACCGGCCTGATGAGAAAAGTGTTGCGCCGAAGCGTTTCGGCGCCCACATGAAGCCGCATCGCCCGCGGATGGGACGGACTGAAACATGCATCGCGTCATCATCAGCGGCATCGGCGCCGAAATCCCCAAGCCTGTCATCACGAATGAGGAACTGGTCGCCAGTTTCAACGCCTGGGTCGACACGGAGAACGCGCGGCGCCAGGCTGCCGGCGAGACGCTGCTGCAGAAATCGGATGCCGACTTCATCGTCCATGCCTCGGGCGTGCGCGCCCGCCACGTGATCGAACGGGAGGGCATTCTGGACCCGACCCGCATGGCGCCGCGCATTCCGGCGCGCCCGGACGACGCGCTCTCGCTGCAGGCGGAATTCGGCGTCGCTTCGGCGGGGAAGGCGATCGAGCACGCCGGCATCGAGGCGTCGGACATCGATCTGGTGATCTGCTCGTCCTCGCATCAGCAGAGGCCATATCCGGCGATCGCCATCGAAATGCAGGAGGCGCTGGGTACACGGGGTGCCGGCTTCGATATGGGGCTTGGCTGTTCGTCAGCGGCGGCGGCGCTGCACATGGCGGTCAATTTGGTCCGCTCGGGCGCCCACAAGCGCATCCTGGTGACCACGCCCGAGATCATCACCGGCCATCTCAATTTCCGTGACCGGCAGACGCACTTCATCTTCGGGGACGCTTCGGTATCGATGGTGGTGGAGGGGCTCACCCAGGGCGAGAGGCGGCCAGGCCGCTTCGAGGTGCTGGACACGCGCCTCTGGACGCAGATGTCGAACAACATCCGCACCAATCTGGGCTATCACACCCGCACTGCCCAGGATGATCCCTATAGGATCGACCTGGAGGGCAATCTCATCAAGCAAGTCGGCAACAAGGTGTTCAAGGAAGTCACCGTCGCCGGGCACAAATTCATCGTCGAATTCCTCGCCGAACACGGGCTGACGCCGGAGGCGATCAGGCGCTTCTGGCTGCACCAGGCCAATGCGCGCATGAATGCGATGATCCTGAAACTGGCATTCGGCCATGATGTCGGCCATGACCGCGCACCCATGGTGCTGGAGCGGCTCGGCAACACGGCGGGCGCCGGCGCCATCATCGCGCTGTCGGAGAACCATGCCGACATGAAACCAGGCGATTTCGGCCTGATCTGTGCCTTCGGCGCGGGATATTCGATCGGTGGCGCGCTTTTGCGCATGCTCTGAATGGAGGACGCCGCGCCGCGTCAGGCCGGCGTGAAGGGAACCAGCATCGGCACCCGCCTGGCGTAGTCGTCATAGGCCGGGCCGAGTTCGTCGCGCAGGAAACGCTCCTCCAGCCTGGCTTTCACGACGACGCCGATGATGAGCAGGGCCGCGCCCGCAATGCCCCAGATCGTGCCCTTCGCGACCATCGTGGCAAGCACTGCCAGCAGCAGCCCGGTATAGATCGGATGCCGGACCAGGCGATAGGGGCCCGTGTCGACCACGCGATGCTCCGCCTTGGCGGTGACCGTGGCGGACCACAACCGCCCGAGATGGATACGCGCCCACCACGCGAAGCCGATGCCGACCGCGATCAGGGCAACGCAGGCCCAGGCTTCGGCAAGGGTCGGCGTCCACAATCTCAGCCGGCCCTCATAGCCATGCGCTGGAACGAACAGCAGGACGGTGCCAGCCAGCCAGAAGACGCGATAGCGAGCCTCCGCCCCGATGGTGACGCGCTTTTGGGCCGGATCGGCCCATAGGGCAGCCGCGAGCCATGTGACCACCCAGATCAACCAAAGCGCTGCGATCGCCGCTCCGGGACGCATGAGAACCTCCGTCGACGATCTCGACTTCACCATGAAGCCGGCGCAGCTCGGCGGCAATGCGGCGCGGCGCCGGGTTTCGGTAAGAAGGTCGTGATCGAGGCGGTCAGCGACCGGCGTCTATTCATTGGAGCAGCTGAACATCCACTGCACGCCGAAGGCGTCGACCAGCATGCCGAAGCTGGTCCCCCAATATTGCCGGGCAAAGGGCACGGTGATGCGGCCGCCCTCGGCCATGCGTGCGAAAAGCTCCTGGCGGGCGAAAACCTCTGGGGCCGCGGCGGGCCCGTCGAATTCGAGCATCATGGCGGAGCCCTTCATCGGCTCCGCGTCGTCATTGTCCGAGGCGTGGAACAGCACACCCGGACCTTCGAAGCGGGCATGCAGGACTTTTCCGCGCATGGCCTCGGTGCGCACCGGCATATTGTTGTCGCCCCAGCGCAGCAGGATCGTTCCCCGGCCAAGGCCGCATTGTTCGTAGAAGGCCAGCGCAGGCTCGCAGTTGGTGGTGAAGAACAGCGAAGGGGAGAGCCGCATGTTCGTCAATGCGCGGCGGCGGTAGCGGCCGCGATCAGCGCGTCGCCTGTATACTGCCGGTCACCGATGCCCCAGCCGCCGTCGGGCGCGTTGACGATGTTGATCCAGGTGTTTTCCGGCTTGTGCCCCGGTACGCAGAGTTCGCCGACAATTCGGGCGGCGGCAGTGATGAAGGTCTCGCGGGCTTCGACGGAGCCAAGGCCGATATTGGGCAATTTCAATTCGACCATGACGACTGGCCGGTTGGCACCGCCGGCATAAATGTTGCGCGCCGGCAGGACGTGGACGGTGCCGCCGACGATCGCGGTGAAGAATGAATTGCCGGCGGCGCCGGAGGCTTCGATGAGGGCAGCGCTCAGGCGTGGCAGGATTTCGCGCTCTCCTGCTGGGGTCAGGACGGCTTCCGGCGCGGTCACGGTGATCGGCATTGCTTCTCTCCTCGGTTGTACGGCCTCACCGGGAGGTCATCTTCCGGTTTGCCAAGTTTCGTATCAATTGATATGTTATGTAGGAAAGGTGAGTCAACAGGTTTCGTATCGATCACTATGGAAAATTCGGACAAGCAACGCGGCGGCCGGCCGCGCGCATTCGACCCCGATCGGGCGCTCGATGCCGCGATGCATCTTTTCTGGGAGCATGGCTATGAAGCGACGTCGCTGGCCATGCTGCGCGAAGCGATGGGGCTGACGCCGCCACAGATCTACAACGCCTTCACCGACAAGGAGACTTTGTTTCGCAAGGCGTTGATGCGCTACCACGAGACCGAGATAGGCTTCGCGCTGGAAGCGCTGAGCGCGCCGGTGTCGACGGGGGAGGCGCTGCGGCGCTTGCTGATGGGCGCCGCGGAGGCCTATTCCAGGCCCGGCAAGCCTGGTGGATGCCTTTTCGTCAGCGGCGCCCTGGCGGCTTCACCGCAGGCACAAGCCATTGCGGATGAACTCAGGTCCTACCGCAAGGCAAGCGAAGCGGCGATCGCGGCGCGGCTGGCCAACGGCAAGGCAGAAGGCGACTTGCCTCAAAACCTCTCCGTCGAAGACTTCGCCAGATATATTGCAGGCGTCATGAACGGCATGTCGATCCAGGCGCGGGACGGTGCGTCGGCCGAAGAGTTGCGCGTTTTGGCCCAAACCGCTCTTGCGGCCTTGCCGGCCGAAGGGCAAAACCAAGGCGCGTCATCCAAGGATTGAAGCCCATGCTGGATCTCTTTCCCGAAGCCGAGAAGCCGGTCGAAATCATCCCGGCAAGGAAGCTGCCGGCCCGCGCGGCAGCGCTTTATGTCGCGCCGGCGGATCATTTCCAGACGCGTCCGGTGGACGAATTGCGGCTGGGCTTCGACGGTATTTCGGGCGATTTCCACGCCGGGCCGACGCGGCGCTCGGGCGGGCGCGAACCCTGGTATCCGCGCGGCACCGAAATGCGCAACGAGCGGCAGCTGTCGATCGTTGCAGCGGACGAACTGGCCATTGTTGCCGAACGGATGGGCTTGGCCCAGATCAAGCCGGAATGGATCGGCGCCAATCTGGTGATCGAAGGCGTGCCGCATCTGTCGATGCTGCCCGCCGGCACGCTGCTGTTCTTCAGGGATGGCGTGACCCTCAAGGTCGACGCCCAGAACGGGCCATGCCGCATCGCCGGGCGATCGGTCGCTGAAAATTCGGGAATGGCCGACATCGAAGCCGGCGCACTGTTGTTTCCGAAAGTGGCCAAGCGGCTGCGTGGTGTCGTTGCCTGGGTTGAGAAGCCGGGAACGATCAGGTCCGGCGAAGAGATTTCGGCGCGGGTGCCGGAGCAGTGGATTTATCAGGGGTAGCCGCGCGTTCGCATCGTGGCCGAAGGGCTACGCCGCCGATGAGCGGCGTAGCAGTAGCGTCGGGCCTTAGCCCTTGCGGTTCTTGTTGGCGCCTTGCGCCATGACGGAAACGTTGTCCCACTTGTCCCAGGTGGCGAGGCGGTTGGCGTATTCCTGGCGTATCATCGGCAGGCCACCATCGCCGAAGAATACCCGCAGCGGCGGCTCGACCGCATCGACGATGGCCAGCATCGCCGGCCCTGTCGCCTCGGGGTCGCCGGCAACCGAGTTGGCGCGGCGCTCGGCCATCTTGGCGCGGGCAGGCGCATAGGCCTCGATCGGCTTGGAGACCTTGGCCGATGCTCCCGACCAGTCGGTGGAGAAACCGCCCGGTTCGACCAGCGTGACATGAATGCCGAAGTCCGCGACCTCGATGGCTAGCGACTGGCTGAAGGCTTCCAGCGCCCATTTCGAGGCATGGTAGAGGCCGAGCGAGGCAAAGGCATTGACGCCGCCGATCGACGAGATCTGGATGATGTGGCCGGACCGCTGCGCCCGCATGATCGGCAGGGCTGCCTGGGTGACCCACAGCGCGCCGAACACATTGGTCTCGATCTGGTCGCGGGCTTCCTGCTCGCTGACTTCCTCGATGGCGCCGAAATGGCCGTAACCGGCATTGTTGATGACGACGTCAAGCCGGCCAAAGCGCTTGTGTGCCTCGGCGACAGCGGCATCGACGGCTTTCTTGTCGGTGACGTCGAGCTTTAGCGCGGCGATGTTGTCGCCGTATTTTTCGACGAGATCGGCGAGCGTGCCTGTGTCACGGGCGGTCGCGGCAACGCGATCGCCACGCGCCAATGCGGCCTCGGCCCATACGCGGCCAAAGCCCTTCGACGATCCGGTGATGAACCAAACCTTTGATGTCATGATGTGGAATCCCTTGCCCCTGCGGGCGCAATTTCTGGATGGAAGCGGAGGCTTCTCCGCTTTCGGGCATATACGGCCTGTCCGGTGATTTTCCAGAGGCGAGGGGAATCTTTTTGAACTCGGGGCTTTCCCGCAGAACAAGAAATCGTGTGAATCAGGGGTAGTTCACCGGGGTCGACCAGGCAGGGTCGTCGTGCTTTTGCCAATAGAGCGCCATCAGCCGGCTGGTGATCGGCCCGACCTTGCCGTTCGCGATCTCAGCACCGTCGATCTCCGTCACAGGCATGATGCCGCCGGCGGTCGAGGTGATGAAGACTTCGTCGGCGCCGCGCAACATGGCCACGCTGACATCCATGGCCGTTGCCGAGAGGCCGGCCTCCGAGCAGAGATCGAAGACAGTGCGGCGGGTGATGCCCGGCAGCACGCCGATGGCCGGCGTCGACAGTCTGCCGTCCTTGACGCGGAAGACGTTGAAGCCGGGGCCTTCGGCGACATTGCCGTTGAAGTCGAGAATGAGGGCCGTCTCGGCGCCGCTATCATAGGCATCGTAGAGGCCGCGCACGAGGTCGAGCCAGTGGTAGTTCTTGATCGCCGGATCGATCGAGGCCGGCGGAATGCGCACCTTGTCGCTGATTGCGACACGCAGGCCGCGCTGCAACTGCTCGGCATTGGCGACCGAGCCGAATGGCACGGCGAACGCCATGAAGCGGTTGATCGCCTGGCGCGGGTCGCGGCTGAAGGTCGGCGAAGCACCGCGCGTGCACAGCATCTCGACATAGGCGGCGCGATGACCCGAAAGTGCTGTGCAATTGTGCAGGATCTCGGCGACGCCATCGCGATCGAACGGGATCGTCATGCGCAGCTTGTCGAGCCCGCCGAAGAAACGGTCGAGATGCAGATCGAGGCGAAAGAAGCGGCCGTTCCAGACATGCACCGTATCGTAAGTGGCGTCCGAGTGCAGAAAACCCCAATCCAGCACCGAGACCTTGGCTTGCGACATCGGCAGGTACTGGCCGTCGAGGAAGGCAATTCCGTCGGGATAGGAATGCGGGTCGACATGGCGGTCGCCGACCGGGGGCAGCGGCGGTATATCCTGTGCGATTTGGCTCATCGGCAGCTCCTTGCCATTGCGTCACAAGCTATCGCCGGCAGGCCGAGCGTATAGAGCCAGCGCTCCGACTTCAGTCATCCTCGAGATGAAGACCCGGCCAGCATGACGAAGTGAGCACCATCCGGCCCGGCATAGCCTCATTCCTCCTCGTCATCGGCGTCGAGCAGGCGGGTGGCGCGCCAGCGCGTGAGCACGATGTTGGTCTGCTCGATGACGAAGAAACGCGCCGAGTCGCGATCATAGCCCTCGGCCAGCAGCTTCTCGTAGTCGGTGTGCATGTGACGGATATGGGCGATCGTCGCCAGCCAGACCGCGATCGTCGGCGGCAAGGTCTTCATATGCACCGAGCCGGCGTCGGTGCGGATCTTCTCCATGTCGGCATAAGGGGCCAGCGGCAGAAGTGCTGTCAGCGCCTTGGCGATGGCGCGGCGGCGGCCGGTCGGAGCGCTCATCGCTCCTCGCGCCCCTCAACGGTCGCCTCTGATATGGCATCGGTCGAGGCGAAATAGGGCTTGATGTCGATGACCGGCGTGCCGTCGAGCACGTCGATGGCGTCGAGGTCGATGTGCCCAGTGGCAATGTCCAATCCGACGAGCTTGGCCACGTGCAGGCCGACCGGGTTCGGCCGGGCAGGGGAGCGCAACCCGAACACGCCTTTGGCACCAGCCGCATGGCGGGGTTTTTGCACGATCAGATTCCGCGGGGCGTGATGCAGCCAGGACAAGATAATGACATGGCTGGCGCGCTCCAGGCCTTGCAGGCCGCTGCGGTAGGGCGCGTCGATGGTCAGCACCGCCGGCTGTCCGGTCTCGCGTGCCGTGCGCATGTTTTTCGGGCAGCTTTCCCGGGTGGTCCATGGCGAGGCGATACGGCCGATGAAGACGATGCCGCCATCCGGCGGCATCGACGCCGGATCCTGGTCCAGTCTCCTCTCGCCTTCGCGTGCCTCGAACATCTCACGCGGTTCGCTCATCGGCCGATCTTCCTGCTGATGCATGTCATTGTTCCAAAACCGCTACACGTTTTTGGACGCCATGCACCGAAAAATCACGCATGCGGCATTTTCTTGTCCGGAAGCGACATAGCGCTTGCGTGGTTCCGAAAATCGACATAAACATATGTTTATATCTTTTTCAAAGAGAATACGCTGATGCATGTCTCGCTCGACACCATGGTGGATACGCTGAAGGCAGCGGCCGAATCCAGCCGCCTGCGCATATTGGCACTGTTGTCGCGCGGCGACCTCACCGTTTCCGACCTTACCGAAATTCTCGGCCAGTCGCAGCCGCGTGTCTCGCGGCACCTGAAACTGCTGCTCGAGGCCGGGCTGATCGGCCGCTACCAGGAAGGGTCGTGGGCCTTCTTCCGCCTGTCGGACGCCGATTCCGCGCGGGACTTCGTGATGGGGCTGGTCTCCGGCATTCGGGGCGCCGACCCGCAGGTCGAGCGTGACCTGGAGCGGCTGACCTCGGTCAAGCGCAAGCGCCAGGACCGCGCCACCGAGTATTTTTCGCAGAACGCCGCAAGCTGGGATCATATCCGCTCGCTGCATGTGCCCGACCGCGCCGTGGAGGCCGCGATGCTGAAGCTGGTCGGCAAGCGGCCGTTCCAGTCCATGCTCGACCTTGGCACCGGCACCGGGCGGCTGCTCGAAATCTTTTCGCCGCTCTACCGGCGCGGCATCGGCATCGACATGTCCCGCGAGATGCTGACCGTGGCGCGCGCCAATCTCGACAAGGCCGGCGTTTCGAATGCGCAGGTGCGGCAGGGCGATATCTTCTCGCCGCCGGTCGAGCGCGATGCCTTCGATCTCGTCACCATCCACCAGGTGCTGCACTATCTCGACGATCCGGCCCGCGCCATCCACGAGGCAGCGCGGCTTTTGCGCCCGGCGGGCCGTCTGGTCATCGTCGATTTCGCGCCGCACGCGCTTGAGTTCCTGCGCGACGAGCATGCGCATATGCGGCTGGGCTTTTCCGACCGGCAGATCGGGGAGTGGTTCTCGGAAGCCGGCCTCGATCTCGAGGATGCCCAGGAATTCGAACCGCGCGGCGGCAACGAGGCCAAGCTCACCGTCAAGCTTTGGCTTGGCCGCGACCGGCGCCTGCTGATCGCCGATCCTGCCAACGCCAGCCAGCAGACCAGAGTGAGCTCGATAGGGGAAATCGCCTGATGAACCAGTTTCGTTTTTCCCGCCGTCCCGATATCGGCGACAAGGTCAGGGTTTCGTTCGAGTTCTTCCCGCCGAAGAACGACGAGATGGAGGCAAGGCTGTGGGATACGGTCACAAGGCTGGAGCCGCTGCAGCCGAAATTCGTCTCGGTGACCTATGGCGCCGGCGGCTCGACACGTGAGCGCACGGCGCGCACCATCGGCCGCATCCTGAAGGAGACCAGCCTGACGCCGGCGGCGCACATGACCTGCGTCGATGCCGCCCGCCACGAAGTCGACGCCGTGATCCAGGAATTCACCGACATGGGCGTGAAGCGCTTCGTCGCCTTGCGCGGCGATCCGGCGGAAGGCGTCGGCGCTGCCTACCGGCCGCATCCGGACGGCTACGCCAATGGCGCCGAGCTGGTCGGGGCGCTGAAGGGCGCCGGCGATTTCGACATCTCGGTTTCGGCCTATCCGGAAAAGCATCCGGAAAGTCCTGATTTCGCCACCGACATCGACATGCTGAAGCGCAAGGTTGACAATGGCGCGACGCGGGCCATCACCCAGTTCTTCTTCGACAACGATCTCTACGAGCGTTACGTCGAGCGCGCGCGCCGTGCCGGCATCTACATCCCGATCGTGCCCGGCATCCTGCCGGTGCACAATTTCACCCAGGTCGCCAATTTCTCGGCGCGCTGCGGCGCGCTGGTGCCGGCTTGGCTGGCCGAGCGCTTCGACGGCCTGCAGAACGACCCACAGACGCATGCGCTGGTGGCATCCGCGGTGGCCGCCGAGCAGGTGTTGGACCTGGTCGAGCGCGGCGTTGGCGATTTTCACTTCTACACGATGAACCGGGCCGATCTGGTGTTCGCCGTCTGCCACATGATCGGCATCCGCTCGCACGAGGCGGAGGTGGCCGGATCGGCCGCCGCCTAGGGGGCAGCCGATCAAGCAAAAGGCCGGGTAAAAACCCGGCCTTTCGAATTGGTTGGACTATTAGGTGCTGGTCTTCCCCGTCTTGGCGGGTTCAGGGAAGGACGCCCATAATGAGGGCGCCGATGAAAGCAAACGCAGCACAAATCATCAATGCGTTGATTGGCCTCGTAAGTCCCATGACATAGCCTCCTCTTAAAGAGCTATGCCCCGGAGTCTAGGTTCATTTGTGCCACAGGCAAGCGGAAAATGTGCTGCATTGCGACGTAAATGTGGAATTCGCGACCTCGGTTTTGCCGTTAGCCGTTGAAACTCTTCGGCAAAAGCCGGCTTCATGCCTGTGAATAAATTATGGCCGGATGGTGTCGTTGGCGTGTCATGACAGCGCTACCGCGATGCGGGCATGCCGCGCACTAACGTCTTCCGAACAGGCGCCCGTCGATGGTGACAAGGCCGAGACCGATCAGCACCACGCCGCCGATCTCGAACAGTTCGAGCCGTTCGCCGAGGAACAGGAAGCCGAGCAGCATGGCGCTGGCCGGCACGATCAGCGTGACCAGCGAGGCGTTGGTGGCCCCAGCCGAGGCGACGAGGTTGAAGTAGAGGATATAGGCGAAGGCCGTCGATAGAAGCGCCAGCGCCAGCACCGCCGCCCACACCGGCGGCGAGGCGGAGAACAGGCCGGCGGGGCCATGGGCGAAGAGCACGATCGGGATCATGATGATGGTCGAGGCCGTCAATTGTCCGGTGGCGACGACCGGCGAGGGCACGCCCTTGAAGCGGCGGGCGACCATCAGCGCAACGCCATAGGAGAGCGATGCGCCGATCAGCGCGAATTTGGCCCAGACCGGGCCGCCGAGCCCGGCGAGCAGGCCGGGACCGATCATCACGGCGGTGCCGGCGACACCGAGCACGATGCCGGCGAGCTTGTTCCAGGACAGCTTTTCGTCCGAGGTCAGGGCATTGGCGAGGATCAGCGTCCAGAACGGTGTCGTCGCGTTGAGGACGGAGGCGACGCCGGCACCGAGCTGGGTCTGGCCGGCGAAGATCAGCGAGAAGGGGACGACGTTGTTGGTGAAGGCCAGCAGGAAGAACAGGCCGGCATGCGGCAGAGCAAGGCGGAAAGACGGGCCGCGCAAGCCGAGATAGAGCTGCAGCGCGATCGCGGCGATGGCGACGCGAAACAGCACCAGCACCAGCGGGTGAAGTTCCGCCACCGCGACGCGGGCGAAGAAGAACGAGCCGCCCCAGATCGCGCCGAGCAGCAGCAACTGGCCCCAGTCCTTGAGCGCCATCGGTCCACGTGACGCAGATGTAGCGGTCACTGCCATATGAATTCTCCCCCACACGGCCGAAATGCCAGCCACAAGGCAGAAGCCATATCCGGTTCGCCGGCAAGGGCCACCCGAAACCGGACCGATGGCCTTCTGACAAGCCAATGCGGCACCGTCAGGGGGCGCGAGACAGAGAATTGTTTTCGTTGCAGCGCCGCGCGTCTCCAGAGACGCGCAAAGGACGCTGCAAGATGAAAGTCGAAATTGACTTTCGGGGTCATGCGCTAGCCGCTAGCTTGGATTAATTGTGCGCAGCCGAAGTCGAGGATTCGTCCATGCAGCGATTCGAGAATGCCCGCGAGGCGGCACTGGCGCTTCGCCCGGACGATCCGGTCTATTGCTTCCGCCCGCAGGTGCTGAAGGCCGATGCCAGGCAGTTCATGGGCATGTTCCCCGGCAAGACCGCCTATGCGGTCAAGACCAATGGCGAGCAGATCGTGCTGAAGACGCTGGTCGAGGCCGGCGTCACTGCCTTCGACGTCGCTTCCCCAGGCGAGTTCGCCGCCGTGCGCGCTGTCTCGCCCGATGCCGAGATGCTCTACATGCACCCGGTCAAGGCACAGTCCGACATCAAGCTGGCGCTGGAAAAATACGGCATCCGCGTCATCTCTCTCGACCATGAGGACGAGATCACTAAGCTGACCCGGGTGGTGCGGGCGCTCGATATCGATCCGGGCGCGGTCACCGTCTTCGTGCGCGTGCAGACCAAGGGGCATGCCGCCTACGAGCTGTCGAAGAAATTCGGCGCCGGGCCGGCCTATGCGGTCGAACTCGCCGAGCGGCTGAACCGCACCGGCTACAAGGTCGGCCTGTGCTTCCACGTCGGCAGCCAGATCGAGGACCCCGACACCTATGAGCGGGCATTGGCCTCGGCCGACTGGGTGCGCAACCGGCTGACCTTCGACATTGCCGGGCTCGATGTCGGCGGCGGTTTTCCGGCCGAATACGGACATGATCCCAACCGCAAGCAGATCGAGATGCCGTCGCTCGGCCAGATCATGTCGCGGCTCTCCGGCGACCTGAAGGAATATCAATTCGACCAGATACCGCTGGTGGCGGAGCCGGGCCGGGTGATCGTGGCGCGCTGCCTGTCGCTGATCGTGCGCGTGCTCCTGCGCAAGGGCAAGCGGCTCTACATAAATGACGGCATCTGGGCGTCGCTGTCGGATTCATGGACCGGCAAGATCACGCTGCCGGCGCGCTTCATCCCCGATCCGGCGATCCGCACGCGCAATGGCGACGAGAACAACATCGTGCCGTTCAAAGTGTGCGGCGCGACCTGCGATTCCGTCGATATCCTGTCGCGGCCATTCTGGCTGCCGGAAACCGTCGATACCGGCGACTGGATCGAGATCGGCCATATCGGCGCTTACTCGCTGTCGCTCAGGACACGCTTCAACGGCTTTTATCCCGACACGTTCGTCGAGGTGACGACGCCCTTCGACGAGGGCGACGCGCCGCAGGGGTTTGCAAGCCTGGAGACGATGGCGGATTAAGCTTTCTTCCTCCTCCCAAGGGAGAAGGAAGAGGGAGCTACAGCTTTCCCAGCAGCTCCGGCGTCGGCCAGCCATCCACCGGCAGGCCTAGCCGCATCTGCTCCTTGCGGATGGCTTCGCGGGTGTTGGTGCCCAGAATGCCGTCGACCGTGCCGACATCGTAACCGCTGGCCTCGAGCTTGGTCTGCAGCGCCTTCATCTGGTCGTTGTTGAGACCCGGCTCGGGATTGCGCGGATCGAGCGGCGGCGCGCCCGCCAGCCGCGCGGCAAGATTGGCCGCGGTCAGCGCGTAGGTGAAGGACTGGTTCCATTCGAGATAGACGTCGAAATTCTCATAGGTAAGGAAGGCCGGACCCTTGCGGCCCATGGGCAGCGCCAGGCCGGCGTTCAGGCCCTTGTCGACCAGCGGCGAGCCGTCGGGGTTGGTAACACCCCACTGCGCCCACTGTGTCAGCGGCAATTTGTTGGTGCGGCCGGTCTGGTCCCATGGCATCTCGTCGGGCACGCGCACTTCCTGGATCCAGGGCTCGTCGCGTTTCCAGCCGCGCGACAGCACCTTGTTGCCGGTGGTCATGATCACGTCCGGCACGCTGTTTCGCAGGTCGATCTTGCCGTCTCCATCGCCGTCGACGCCGCGCGCAAGATAGTCGGACGGCAGGATCTGCGTCTGGCCGATCTCGCCGGCCCAGGCGCCCGTGACATCGGCCGGCAGCACGCCGCGATCGATCAGTTCCAAGAGCGGCACCAGTTGCTGCCGGAACAATTGCGGGCGGCGGCAGTCATGCGACAGCGTCACCAGTGCGCTCAGCGTGTGGAAATCACCCTGGACGGCGCCGAAATCCGTTTCAAGCGCCCAGAAGGCGGTGATGACAGGCGCCTGGACGCCGAACTGCTGGTCGGCGCGGGCGAAGATATCGGCGTATTTCTTCATGTTCGCCGCACCTTGCTTCAGCCGGTAGGCTGAGATCATGCGGTTGGAAAACTGGACGAAGGTTTGCGTGAAGACGCCCTGCGCGCGGTCGCGCGCCAGAGCCTTCTCGTCGATCCTGGCATCCTCCAGCGCATCGAGACCGACGGCGCCGACTCCGGCGGCCTTGGCTTCCGCCGCCACACCCTGTTTCCAGGTCTCGAAATCGCCGCCGCATTCCTGCGCCATCGCCGGCAAGGCCGTGGCGCACAAGAACAGCGCCGCGAGGGCTTGAGAACGCAGTCGCATCAGCTTCCTTTCGAAACGAAGAGGGCTTTGTCGTGCCTGGAGGCCAACGCCCTGAATTACCAGCGGTTGCACTCTTTACCGCTGGTAGTGTCGAAAAGCAGGCGGCAGGCCCGGTGTCAACGTGTGTTCTGCCGCAGCCACTTGTTCCAGGCGGCTTCCGAGCCGTTGAAGACGTTGATGTCGGACTTGCCGGTCATGCCGGGAACGATGCCGGTTCCGGTGTACTGCCAGAAGGTGAAGGGGTGGCTGCCATATTTCTCGCGCGGGTGGCCGGCGACGGAACGCAGCCAGTAGGGATAGCCACGGAAGGTCGACAGTTCGTTGTCATCAAAGAAATCGACCGAGGTGTAGATGATCGGCTTCTTGCCGTAATGCCGCTCGACGATTTCGAGGAAGGTGGTCATCTCAGCGCGCACCGTGGCCGGGTCGGGGCGCAGGCGGCAGGTCGGCGATTTCGGGTTCCATTCCATGTCGAGAACCGGCGGCATGGCGGAGCGGTCGACAGGCACGTTCTGGATGAACCAGCGCGCCTGCTGGGCCGCCGGAGTGCAGAAATAGAAGAAATGATAGGCAGCGCGCGGAACGCCGGCGGCTCTGGTGCGCGCCCAGTGCTCGCTGAAATATTCATCGAAGCGGTCGCCGCCCTCGGTCGCCTTGATGAAGGCGAAGGAAATGCCGCTGGCCCTGGCCGTCGGCCAGTCGACCGAGGTCTGGTATTTGGAGACGTCGGTGCCGTGGATGGCATAGTTCCACGGCGCGCCGCTGTCCCACTCATGCGGCTTGGAATCGGCAAAGCGCGGCGCGCGCACGGCCACCGTCGGACTGCTCGATGCGGACGGCGACAGCGGCGAGAGATCGTCCGCGGTCGAGCAGGCGCCGAGCAGCGTCAGCATGAAAAGGACCGCAAGACGGCGCATCGCAACTTCCAAGCCGGAATCAGCCGGTCGCTGATGGGTCTGTGCACCGATGGCCGAAGTTGGTCTGGCCCCCTCCAGGCGGTCGCCCCACGCATCGCCCAGCATAGTCGTTTTTCGTGCATGTCGTCGTCCCAAAACCGCTGCGCACTTCTGGGCGACATGCATCCCTGTGATCGCCGATCATGGTTGATAATCCGTTGATGGCGCTCGACAAGAGCACCGATTTTGCGGAAGCAATGGCGGCAAATCGATGACATAAGGTCAGGCGAGCGCCTGGGAGGCAATGGATGCGGTTCGTCGTCAAGATCGTCAATTGGCTGCTTGGCCTGATCGTGCTGGCGGTCGCCGCGCTGTTTGCCTGGCTCTATATCGCGCCGCCGGAACTCATCCGCGTCGGCTCGGGCTATTCGGCCAAGATCGTCTGCTCCAACGTCTTCATCGCCGGCCGCGACGCCAATGAGGTGCTGGCCGTCGATGTGCAGGCGCCCGGCCATCCGCTGCTACGGCTGATGCGGGTCTCCGTCGACAAGAACCGGGGGACGGTTTCGGCCGGCCTGCTCGGCTTCCTCGGCAAGAGCGAGGCGGTCGCCCGCGACGGGCTGGGCTGCGCCTCGGTTCCGGACGGCGATGTCGGCAAGGCGCGGCGCACGACGGTCCATGCCGAACCCGCGGCGACAAACCAGGATGCGCCGTGGCCGGAGGGCGAACGGGTCGATGCATCGCAGAATCCAGAGGTCTCGAAGGTCGTCGGCGACGATGCCATGGCCGGCGCCGGCATGCGCGCGATCGTCGTGGTCAAGAACGGACGGGTGGTCGCGGAGCGCTATGGCGACGGCTTTTCGGCCAAGACGCCTCTGCTCGGCTGGTCGATGACCAAGACGGTCAACGCCGCCATCGTCGGCACGCTGATCAAGGACGGCAAGATGGCGGTCGACAACAAGGGCCTGTTTACGCCTTGGAAGGCGGACGGTCGCGCCGCGATCAGCCTTGCCGACATGATGGCGATGTCGAGCGGGCTGGAATTCAACGAGGACTATGGCGACGTCGCCGATGTGACGCGCATGCTCTATCTCGAACCCGACATGGCGGGTTTTGCCCAATCAAAGCCGCTGGCGGGCGAGGTCGGCAAGGTGTTCTCCTATTCGAGCGGCACGGCGGTGATGCTGTCGCGCCTCTGGCAGGACGCCATCGGCGACAAGGCCAAGGCATTGACGTGGCCGCGCACGGCGCTGTTCGAGCCGCTCGGCATGCACAGCGCGGTGTTGGAGACCGACGAGCAGGGCACTTTCGTCGGCTCGTCCTATCTCTACGCCACGGCACATGACTGGGCGCGCTTCGGCCAGTTCCTGCTGCAAGGCGGGGTTTGGAACGGCAACCAGGTCCTGCCGGCCGGCTTCGTCGACTGGATGCGCGAGCCGGCATCCGCCTCGAAAGTCTACGGCAAGGGCCAGTTGTGGATCGAAGCGCCGGGCGATGAAGAGAACCCCGGTGCCGGCGTCGCCGCCGGCCTGCCCAGGGACACTTACTGGATGGAAGGCCATGACGGGCAGACGGTCGCCATCATCCCGTCCGAGCAATTGGTCGTGGTGAGGCTCGGGCTAACGCCGGCCAAACTCAACTATCGCCCGCGGGCGATGGTGGGGGCGCTGGTGAAGGCGCTGCACTAGCTAGCTGTGTGGCCCAATCACCGCCAGCCAGGCATAGCCACGATAAAGCGTGCGAAAACGGAAGGTTGCGCCGGTTCGCTCGGCCTGCGATTCCAGAACATCACGCAGGGATTCGCGTGGCGTGACGTGGAATTTCTTCAGCCAGCCGCGCAGCAACGCGCGGAACCACCCCGGCAGACCTTCCTGATGGCCGAAATCGACTATGTGCAGCGAGCCCGTCGGGGCCAGCGCGGCAAGTGCTGCAGAGACCGTCTTCTCCCAGCCCGGGATCATCGACAGCGAATAGGAGACGAAGACCCGGTCGAAGCTGCCCTTGCCGAATAGCGCCTTGGCGTCGAAATCGGTGGCGTCGCCCCTTGCCAGCATGACCCGGTCCGACAGGCCTTCGCGGTCGATCGCCTTGCCTGCCGTTTCCAGCATTTCGGCCGAAATATCCAGGCCGAAGAAGCGGGCATCGGGATAGGCGCGGGCAGCGAGGATGATGTTGCGCCCGGTTCCGCAGCCGAGTTCCAGCACGGTGCCGCCGACCGGTACATCCAGCCCCGATATCAGCTTGTCGCGGCCAAGCAGGTAATATTTGCGGGTCAGGTCGTAGATGTGGCGTTGCCAGCGGTAGACGCCGTCCATCAGTTCGGCATGGTTAGCCTTGAATTCGGGGCTGGCCGGCAGTTCCGTCGTGCTCATGCCGGGCGCTTCACATAGAGGTGGAAGCCGCCATAGATGGCGGAGCGGTCGCGGGCCGAGAATTCGCGCGATGCTTCGTCCTGATAGTCCCACTGATCGAGCAGCGAGGTCGAGACGCGCCCCGGCAACAGGCTGGGCTCGGCGGCGGTGCGGAAGATGACGCGGGCGCCGTGCGAGGCGGTACGGGTGATTTCCGACCACAACGCATTGAGCTGGCCGTCGGTCATCCAGTCCTGCGCGTCGAGCAGGATGAAGCGGTCGACGGCGCCTGCATCCTTGCCGGCGAGGAATTCGATCAGGTTGGCATGGTGGATGGCGACGCGGTCTATATTGCCGCGGATGGTCTGGTAGTTCTGCTTTTCGAGATAGGCGGGCAGGGCGGCCTCGCCTGGTTCCGGGTAGCGGCGGGCGAAAGCCTGCCAGGCGAAGTAATTGTTTTCCAGGGGGAAATCGCAGGCGAGCTTTTCCAGCCGGGCCTTCAGGACGCTGGCCATGGTGCCGTCGCCGGAGGTGATCAGCGAATCATATTGCGCCGGCGGGATGCCGAGACCGAACAGCGAGGCTTTTCGCGAGGTCGCCCATTTCAAAAGCTTCTTGTCGAAGACCGGCGCCAGTTCTTCGTTAAAGAAGCGGCGCTGTTCGCCGATGTTGCTGGCCTGCATGATGCCCGCTGGGTCGACGCCAAAGAATTTCGCCGTGCGGTGGCCCATGGCGATGAACAGGCCGAGCAGGCCGGTCTGGTAGAAATTACGATCGAAAACGCCGATGCGCCTGTTGCCGCGCCAGTTGCGGCGCTCCCAGTAATGGCGGCTGACCGGATCGAGATGCGGGGCGATGAAGCGGTCGTAGGCTTCGGAATTGTGGCTCGTGTCCGCCGCACCGAAGAAACGGAACAGGTCGCCTTGCGAAGGCAGATGGCGAACCGCCTCCAGCTTCATGCGGTTCAGCGCGATGTGGGCCGCGTTGAGGTCGACGGCGTCGATCTGTGCCGGGGAGCGGGTCAGATAGGCCAGGATGTTGCAGCCGCCCGAGGCGATGGTGACGACGCGGTGGCCCTGGCCGAGCTGCATCGCGTCCATGTCGACGTCGGGGTCTTCCCAGATCTGCGGATAGACGAGGCCGGAAAACAGGAAGGCGAACAGCCGCTCGGAGATGCCGGCTTTCGAAAGCGCGCGGTTCTGGTAGACGGCCTTTCCAACTTCCTTGCCGCGGCGAAAAACCAGATCCGAGGAGACGTCCGTCATGGCAAAGTGATTCCCCATTTGCTTTGCCGCAAGCGGGTAACGCAGGGTCATGACAGGCCGGTGACAGCCTGTTGACGCCTTTCTTACAACTTACCGAACCCGCCGGGCGTCGGCGTGGTCACAATGACGGCTTCGCCAGCGTCGAGCACGGTCTGGTCGCAAGCCTTCAGCGTCTCAACAGTGCCGTCGTTGCGGCGCACCTTGGTCGAGCCGGTCTCGCCGTCGCCGCCGCCGTCCAGTCCTTCCGGCGGGCGGTTGCGGTGCGAGGACAGGATCGCGCATTCCATATTCTCGAGGAAGCGGATGGTGCGTTTGGTGCCGTCGCCGGCGTTCCATTTGCCCTTGCCGCCGGAACCCTCGCGGATGTGAAAATCCTCCAGCACCACTGGGAAGCGAAGCTCCAGCACCTCCGGGTCGGTGAGGCGCGAATTGGTCATGTGGGTGTGCACGCCCGACGTGCCGGCAAAGCCGCGGCCGGAGTTCATGTGTCCGGCGGGCGAACCGGAGCAGATCGTCTCGTAATACTGGTACTGCTTGTTGCCGAAAGTCAGGTTGTTCATCGTGCCTTGCGCATTGGCCATCGCGCCCATGGCGCCGAACAGCGCGTTGGTGACGTGCTGCGAGGTCTCGACATTGCCGGCGACGACGGCGGCGGGGTAGGTGGGCTTGAGCATGCAGCCATCGGGGATGACGATGTTGATCGGCCTGAGGCACCCGGCATTCATCGGGATCATGTCCTCGACCATGACACGGAAGGCGTAGAGCACGGCGGCACGGGCGACCGGCTCGGGCGCGTTGAAATTGTTCTTCATGACAGGCGACGTGCCGGTGAAGTCGACAGTCGCCTCACGCTTTTGCCGGTCGACCGTGATCTTCACCTTGATGACCTGACCGGTATCGGTCGGATATTCATAATCCGACGTGTCCGGCAGCCGTTCCAGCACGCGGCGCACGCTTTCGGCGGCGTTGTCCTGGACGTGGCCCATATAGGCCTCGACGACGTCGAGACCGAAATGCGCGACCATCTTGCGCAGCTCCGCGACCCCCTTCTCGTTGGCTGCGATCTGTGCCTTCAGGTCGGCAATGTTCTGGTGCGGGTTGCGGGCCGGATAGCGGTGCTCGGTGAGCAGTGTATGCAGCTCCGTCTCGCGGAATTTTCCGCGGTCGACGATGCGGAAATTGTCGAACAGCACGCCTTCCTCGTCGACCGTGGTGGCGAGCGGCGTCATCGAGCCGGGGGCGGTACCGCCAATGTCGGCATGATGGCCGCGCGAGGCCGTCCAGAAGAGGATGTTCTTCTGGGCATCGTCAAAGACCGGCGTCACCACGGTGATGTCGGGCAGATGCGTGCCGCCATTATAGGGGGCGTTCAAGGCAAAGACGTCGCCGGCATGGATGTCGCCGGAGTTCAGCCTGATGATGGTCTCGACCGAGCGGTCCATGGAGCCGAGATGCACCGGCATGTGCGGCGCATTGGCGACCAGCGCCCCGGTGTGGTCGAAGACGGCGCAGGAGAAATCCAGCCTTTCCTTGATGTTGACGGAATAGGCGGTGTTCTGCAGCGTCACGCCCATCTGCTCGGCGATCGACATGAACAGATTGTTGAAGACTTCGAGCATCACCGGATCGGCTTGCGTGCCAAGGGCGGCGGCGCGCGCTTTCCTTTCCGTGCGGCGTATGACGACGTGATTGAGGTTGGTGATTTCGGCTTGCCAACCCGGCTCGACGACGATCGTCTGGTTCGGCTCGATGATCAAGGCGGGGCCCGCAACCAGACTGGACGGCCTGAGGTTCTCACGACGGTAGACGCCTGCTTCATGCCACCGGCCTTCCGTGTAGATACGCCGGGTCTCCGAAGCGGACTTGACCCGTCCCGGCCCGGCCGGCGCATATGCTTCGGCGGTCGTCTGGCCGGTTTCGGTGCCTTCGACGCCGACGGTCTCGACGATCATCGGCTTGTCGTCATAGACGAAGCCGAATTGTGCTTTGTGGGCGATTTCGAAGTCGCGCTTTGCCTGGAAAATCGAGTCGCTTTCGAAATTCACCGGCAGCGTCGTGTCGGTGCCGTCATAGCGGATGTGCAGCACGGGCTTGGCGGCAACCGCGTCCTCGGCGATGCCTTGCACGGCCAATTCGGCGATCACGGCCTTTTTCAAGGTGGCGATGAGGGCGGCGATCTCGGTTCGGGACTCCTCGGCGAGCGGCTTGAGCAGCGCCTGCTGGCGTGAGGCAAAGACCGACGCCAGGCCGATGCCATAGGCCGAAAGCAGGCCAGAGAAAGGATGGATCAGCACCGCCTCCATGCCGAGTGCATCCGCGACCAGGCAGGCGTGCTGGCCACCGGCGCCGCCAAAACAGTTCAGCAGATATTCGGTGACGTCGTAGCCACGTTGCACGGAAATCTTCTTGATCGCATTGGCCATGTTCTCGACAGCGATCGTGACGAAGCCTTCGGCGACCGCTACCGGTGAGCGGCCATCGCCGATCCCGGCGGCAAGTGACGCGAATTTCGCGCGCACGGTTTGCGCGTCGAGCGGCGCGTCCTGGCCGGGGCCGAAGATCGAGGGGAAGAAATCGGGCTGCAGCTTGCCGAGCATGACGTTGGCATCGGTGACGGCCAGCGGGCCGCCGCGCCGGTAGGCGGCCGGGCCGGGATTGGCGCCAGCGGAATCCGGTCCGACGCGGAAACGGCCGGCCTCGTAATGCAGGATCGAGCCGCCGCCGGCGGCGACGGTGTGGATGCGCATCATCGGCGCGCGGACGCGCACACCGGCGACCTCGGTGTCGAAGGCGCGCTCGTACTCGCCATCGTAGTGGGCAACGTCGGTGGAGGTGCCGCCCATGTCGAAGCCGATGACTTTTTCGAATCCGGCGAGCTTGGCCGTCTCGACCATGCCGACGACGCCGCCGGCCGGACCCGACAGCAGCGCGTCCTTGCCCTGGAACATGTCGGCGGCGGTGAGACCGCCGGAAGACATCATGAACATCAGACGAGGCGGGGATTGGCTGATCTCCCCCCTTGTGGGGGAGATGCCCGGCAGGGCAGAGGGGGGCGCGACAGAACGAGACGTTGGCGGGGCAGCGCCCCCCTCTGTCGGCTTCGCCGACATCTCCCCCACGAGGGGGGAGATTGGCGCCGCGCCCAGTTCTCCCGCCACCCTTTGCACATAGCGCGACAGGATGGGCGACAGATAAGCATCCACCACCGCGGTGTCGCCGCGCCCGACCAGCTTGATCAGCGGCGAGACCTCGTGGCTGACCGAGACCTGGCCGAAACCGAGCTTGCGGCAGACCTTGGCCACCGCCTTCTCGTGGTCTGGATATTTCCAGGCATGCATGAAGACGATGGCAACGGCATCGATGCCATCGGCTTTCGCTTGTTCTATGGCCGGCCGGCAAGCCGCGATATCGAGCAGCCATTCGACGCGGCCATCGGCGAGCACGCGCTCGCCGACCTCGATGACGCGCTCGTAGAGTTGCTCGGGAAGAATGATTTCCTTGGCGAAAATGTCGGGTCGCGCCTGGTAGGCGATCCTGAGCGCATCGCGAAACCCCTTGGTGATGAGCAATAACACACGGTCGCCCTTGCGCTCCAGAAGGGCGTTGGTGGCCACCGTCGTTCCCATCTTGATGTCGCCGATCAGGCCGGACGGGATCGCGGCGGCCGGTCCAAGGCCGAGCAGATCGCGGATGCCCTGAATGGCGGCATCGGCATAGGCTTCGGGATTCTCCGACAGCAGCTTGCGCGGATGCAGCCCGCCTTGCGGGTCACGGCCGATAATATCGGTAAAGGTGCCGCCGCGATCGATCCAGAAATCCCATTTGGCGGTCATGCGGTTGTCTCCGGTATTCCGTTGTCCGGTGTCGTTGTTAAAGCGCCGAAGCGCCGGCAGCAATGTCGCCTGCATGCCATTGATGTTACAGGTGGAAACGCAACGTTACGAAACCCTTGGCCCGGTCATGCATTTTCCCTTCGACCGTTCACTGCAACGTGAGCGTGTGTTGAAGGAGAGATGTCATGAAAAAGCTCATTCTTGCGTCGGTTTCGGCGCTTGTCCTGCTTGGCGTCGCGGCATGCAGCGATAGCGGCACCGACAAGACCACGACCCAGAGCACCAATCCGCCGGCCGCCGAGCAGCCGATGAAGCCTGCGGCCCCGGCTGACAATTCGACCAAGCCTGCCGAGCCGGCTCCGGCAACGCCTGCTCCTGCGCCCGCGCAGTAGTTTGTAAGCAGTAAGTGTCTTGGGAGGAAGGCCGGCTTGATGTCGGCCTTTTTCTCGTAGGGGTGACTGTTGGAACCAGCAAAGCGCCGTTCGTTCACAGGCCCTACAAGTTGGCCGTTATTGGCTTGATAGCGGGGACCGGTTGGCTCTATGAAGCTGGCCATGTCGATTTGGGACCGCCTCGGCGACTTCATCACCCGGGTTTCATCTTCAACCACGTCTGGCGTCGCCGACGTGGTCGAGGCTGTGCGCACGGTTTTCTCCGGCGACGCCGACCTGCGCCGCCGCGTCGCCTTCTCGGTAGCGATGATCGCGCTTTCGGCCAAAATGGCCAAGGCCGACGGCATCGTCACCCAGGATGAGGTGCGCGCCTTCCAGGAAATCTTCGAAGTGCCGGCGAAAGAGACGCGCAATGTTGCGCGGCTGTTCGATCTCGCCCAGCGGGATGTGGCCGGTTTCGAAACCTATGCCGAGCGCATGGCGCAGATGTGCGGCTCCGGGCACTCCAATTGCGTGATGCTGGAAGACATACTCGACGGCCTGTTCCACATCGCCAAGGCCGACGGGCTGGTGCATGAGCGCGAAGGCATTTTCCTGCATCGTATCGCCGAGATCTTCCGCATCGACGAGGCGCACTACGAATCGATCATGGCGCGGCATGTCAATCTTGGCGCCGGCGACCCCTATGTCGTGCTCGGTATCGAGCGCGGCAAGCCGTTCGAGGAGGTCAGGAAGCGTTACCGCAAGCTGGTGTCCGACAACCACCCGGACCGGCTGATCGCGCGCGGACTGCCGCAGGAATTCATCAAGATCGCGACGACCAGGGTCGCGGCGATCAACGCCGCCTACGAGATGATCGAGCGGGGCCTGCGGCACGCATGAGCGGCTTCCTGCCCGACGAGCCGAGTGCCGAGGTCAGGGTATCGCCGAATTTCGGGCCAAGGCGCGACAGGCAGAAGCCCGACATGATCGTGCTGCACTATACGGGCATGGCGACCGGTATCGGGGCCGAAGCCTGGCTGTGCGATCCGGCGAGTGAAGTCTCGTCGCACTATCTCGTCCATGAGAATGGCCACATCGTGCAGATGGTCCGGGAAAGCGACCGAGCCTGGCATGCCGGCCAGAGTTCCTGGTTCGGACACACCGACATCAATTCCTGCTCGGTCGGCATCGAAATCGTCAATCCGGGCCATTCGCTGGGCTATCCCGGCTTTCCGCGACGCCAGATCAATGCGGTGATCAGGCTGTGCAAGGGGATTGCAGCACGGCATGCGATCGCCGCCGAGCGGGTGCTGGCGCATTCCGACGTGGCGCCTGGTCGCAAGATCGATCCTGGCGAGAAGTTTCCATGGGCCGTGCTGTTTAAGGCCGGTGTCGGTCATCTCGTGCCAGCCGCGCCCGTCAGGCGCGGAGCCGCGCTGAAGCCAGGCGACTACGGTGCCGATGTCGAGGCGCTGCAGTCGATGCTGTCGCTCTATGGCTATGGTGTCGAGATAACGGGCGTTTTCGACGATCGGACACGGATCGTCGTCGAGGCCTTCCAACGGCATTTCCGACCGCGCCGGGTCGACGGAGTTGCCGACGGCTCGACGATGCGCACGCTCCAGAGGCTGCTTGCCTCCGTCACGAGTTGACCTCACGTCAAGAGCCGGTCCAAGTAATCCTCCTCAACCGTAAAGTTACAACCTGTCACTTAAAGTGACTTGCCCCGCCTTCATTGGCGCCAAATCGGGCTTCAAAGGGCCTTTCGTACAGTTTGTCGGACGTCCAGCCCCCGGGTGATCCGATATTGATCAAGCGATGCCGCGCGAAAATCTTCGCGTGGTCCCAACAGAACAGGATCACATGCAGAAATTGACCGTTTTAACGGCAGCTCTTGCTGCCGGGGTAATGAGTTTTGCCTTCAGCGCGGCCGACGCCGCACCGTTAAGCCAGCGGGCCGACCAGGGTCTGGTCGCGACATCCGCCAAAGGCAAGGCCATTTCGGCCAAAAGCACCAAGAGTGCGAAGGCGACGACGAAGCAGGCTTCCGCGAAAGTGGAAAAGGCAAGCTGGACCAAGGCAAGGAAAACCCCCGCCAAAAGGCAGACGAAACGCGGCCGCAAGACCGTTGACATGACGACGACGGCATCGATCGGTCTCAGCAACGTCGCCGCGGCGACCGCGGCAGTGGCGAGCAGCGGCCAATATTCCGCGATTGTCGCCCGCTACGCGGCGAGCTACGGGGTTCCGGTGTCGCTGGCCCACGCCGTGATCAAGATCGAGAGCAACTATCGGCCGAACATGGTCGGCGGCGCCGGTGAGATCGGCCTGATGCAGATCAAGCCGGCAACCGCGCGGATGATGGGTTACAATGGGTCGGCCAAGGGCCTGTTCGATCCAGACACCAACATCAAATACGGCATGAAGTACCTCGCCATGGCGCGCGACCTGGGTGGCGGCACGACCTGCGGCACGATCCTCAAATACAATGCCGGCCATGGCGCCACTCGCATGAACCCGGTTTCCGCGGCTTACTGCAGCAAGGTCAAGGTTCAGCTGGCGGCTGTCGGCGCGCCGGCTTGACGAGAACCGGTCACAATCGGCTTTTTCGGTTGCGTTTTGTGGTGTGAACCCCTTTATACGCCCTGCCAGCTGGCCGGGCGGCCGCACCCGCAAACGCCGAAAGGCCGCGGGTGAGGAAAGTCCGGGCTCCATGGAGACACGGTGCCGGTTAATGGCCGGCGGGGGCGACCCCAGGGAAAGTGCCACAGAAAGCAAACCGCCACGACTTTGTCGGGGTAAGGGTGAAAGGGTGGGGTAAGAGCCCACCGCGCGACTGGCAACAGGAGCGGCACGGTAAACCCCACCGGGAGCAAGACCGAATAGGGGCGGTGCGAGGGGAAACCCTCGAGGGCTGTTTCCGGCTCACCGTCCGGGTAGGTTGCGTGAGGCGCATGGCAACATGCGCCCAAGATGAATGGCCGCCACGTTCTCGCCTCGCAAGGGCGAGGGCCATACAAAACCCGGCTTACAGGCCGGCTGGCAATTTTTCTCCATCATATATGGATTAAGTCTTTCGATATCAGAAGGTTGCGCCCTTGGCCGCACCTTCTGATTCAAGGGCGCGGCGCTACTTTGCGTCGCCACAGCCAGAGATCTCCGCCGACTTCCTTGAAACTGGTGCGATTAAATCGTACCATCGCGGCTCATCATCGGGAGCCTATCATGGGTCAGGTGGACAAACGCAGCATCACGCTTTCGCCGGAACTGGCGCGGGCGGTCGACGATGTGGTCGCGGCTGGAGAATACGCCTCGGCGAGCGAGGTGATCCGCGATGCGTTGCGGCAATGGAAGGACCGCCGCGACCTGATGGGCTACACGGTCGAAGAACTGCGCAAACTGGTGCAGGAGGGGATCGACAGCGGGCCTGCGCAAGACGGCCAGCCAATCATTGAACGACTGCGCGCGAAATACCTGAAGAGGGCCGAGGTCCAAGGCTTCCAGGAGTGAAATACCGACTGCTTCCTCAAGCCACCGTCGATCTCGAAAGCATCGGCGACTACATCGCCAGCCACGACCCGCGCGCTGCTGTTCGCTTCGTGGATGCGCTGGAAAGACGTTGGGATTTGCTGACGTTGCATCCCGTCTCAGGTGCGCCACGCGACGACATAGCACCGGTATTCGTCACCTGGTCGTCGGCGACTACCTCACCTTGTACCGAGTCGGTGCCGATGCCGTCGAAATCGTCCGTGTGCTGCATGGTCGGCGAAAGATCGAGGTCGATGATCTCAATCCCTGACGGTTCGCTCAGCCGCTGACCCTGTCCAGCGAGGCCTCGATCGCCTTCCAGAGTTCTTCCACCGGCTCGCAGCCGACCGACAGGCGTACGAAGCCAGCCGGCACCGCGTCGCCTCGCTTCAAACGCCGCTCGGCCGAGGTGTGGACGCCGCCGAAGGAGGTCGCGGCCTGCATCAATTCGCAGCCGTTGATGAAATCCTCGGCTTTCTGCTCGGAAGCGAGTTCGAAGGAGATGAGGAAGCCGAAGCGCTCCATCTGGGCGCGGGCAAGATTGTGCGAGGGATCGCCTTCCAGGCCGGGATAACGCAGGCCCCTGATCGCCCTATGGCCCTGCAGGCGCCGCGCGATCACTTCCGCCGACGAACACATGCGGTCGAAACGCACGTCCAATGTTTCCAGGCCGCGATGCACCAGCCAGGCTTCGAACGGGCCGGGGATGCTGCCCGAGACCTCGCGCCAGCCGGTCACGGCGGCGATGATGTCGGCATTGCGGCTGGCGACATGACCGAACAGCACGTCGGAATGGCCATTGGGCGCCTTGGTGTCGGCGGCGACAACGATATCGGCACCATGATCGAGAGGGCGCTGGCCGAAGGGCGTCATCGTCGTGTTGTCGACCACCAGCAGCGCGCCCGCCTTGTGAACGGCTTCGGCGACAGCGGCGATATCGCAGATGTCCAGTCCCGGATTTGCGGGCGTTTCGACGAAGGCCAGGCGGTAACCCGCGAAGCCGCCGTCGAGGAAGGTCGATGTCGGCCTGACATCGTAGGTGACGCCGAGCGGCTTCAGGAAGCGGTCGGCCAGCGCCCTGGTGGTGTGATAGCCGTCCGAAGGCAGCAGGATATGGTCGCCGGCCTTGAGCACGGCAAAGAATGCCGCCGAGATCGCCGCCATCCCCGAGGGAAAACCGACGCAAGGCGCGTCTTCCAGATGGGACAACATGTGTTCGACGGCATCCCAGGTCGGGTTGCTGAAGCGGCCGTACTGGTTGAAGCCGGTGGCGTCGCCCGGTGCATGGAAGATGGCGGCCATGGTCAGCGGCAGGGGAATGGAATCGCCCATGGCGAACCCGCTGCGACGCAAATGGGGAAGGGCCGCAGCGCGCGACTTCGCAGTTTCAGGCATCGATTTCAAATCCCTTGGTGATCGGTGAGATGGACGAGACGCTATGCCCGGCCGCGGTTTGCGGCAAGGCGCCTCCAGTTGGGCCAGGCAGGCTCTAAACGCTTCGTTAGGCTTAATGGATCATAAAGACGAGGCGCGCTGTCAAAGCCTTTCTCGTCGGCGTGGCGCGCGTGTTTGAGAAGCCTATTCCCGTTGACGCCCATAGTGCCCCATGATATCCCATTTCGACATCAAAGCCTTCGTTCCGCGTCAGGGTAAAGCGTTCGCCAATCGGGCAGCCGCGGCGGCTGTGCGTTTGCCGGTTTTCGCCCCTGTGGACGAGGTGGGTGCGGGGCAGGCAACGCGCGGCGGTGGCGCGTGCGACACGATGAAGAGGGGTGCGGCGGCGCAAGCGGCTGTAACGTGTGATGGACCGGTTTCTGTCGAACACGGTGAGCAGGATCGATGCGAAGGGGCGGGTGTCCGTTCCCGCGCATTTTCGTGCCGTGGTGCAGAAGCGCGGCTATTCGGAACTCTACGCGCTGCGTTGCCTGGACCTGACGGCGATGGATGTCGGCGGGCTCGACCTGCTCGACCGCTACGAGCAGCGCATCGCTCGGGAAGACCCCTTCCTGCAGACGGCGGACGACATGTCGTTCTTCTGCCATGGCGACGGAGCGTTCCTGAAACTCGACCAGGACGGCCGCATAACCATGACCGATTTCATTCGCGAACATACCGGCATCTCGGCGGAAGTGGCCTTTGTCGGGCGCGGCAATTTCTTTCAGATCTGGGAGCCGGGACGGCTCGCGACCTACGGGGCGCAGGCGCGGGCCAGGCTTTTGCAGCTTCGGCAGGGGACGAAGGCTCACGAGGCCAAGGCTGGGGAGCGACCGGAATGATGGTGGGCCACGGCGATGATAACAACGCCGTTGGCGGATCGGTCCGCCACATTCCGGTCCTTCTTGGCGAAGTGCTCGAAGCGCTGGCGCCCGCGGAGGGCGACATCGTCATCGACGGTACGTTCGGCGCCGGCGGCTATACGAAGGCCATCCTGGCGGCCGGCGCGTCCGTGGTTGCCATCGACCGCGATCCGGATGCCATCGCGGCCGGCCGCGACCTCGAGGCGCAGTCCGGCGGTCGGCTGAGGCTGGTGCAGGCGCCGTTCTCGACGCTCGACGAACACATCGACAGCGCCGATGGCGTCGTGTTCGACATCGGCGTCTCCTCGATGCAGATCGACCAGGCCGAGCGCGGCTTTTCCTTCCGCTTCGACGGCCCGCTCGACATGCGCATGGCGCAGGCGGGCCTGAGCGCCGCCGATGTCGTCAACAGTTTCAAGCCGGGCGACCTTGCCCGCATCTTCGGCTTCCTCGGAGAGGAGCGTCACGCCGGCCGTATCGCCCGCATGATCGAGGCGCGCCGGGAAAAACGGCCGTTCGAGCGCACGCTGGAACTCGCCGACGCCATCGAGACGCATATCGGCCGCGCGCCGAAGGACAAGATCCATCCGGCGACCCGCGTTTTTCAAGCGCTGCGCATCTTCGTCAATGACGAGCTCGGTGAATTGGCCAAGGCGCTGTTCGCGGCCGAACGCGCGCTGAAGCCAGGCGGCCGACTTGTCGTGGTGACGTTCCATTCGCTTGAAGACCGCATCGTCAAGCGCTTCATCGCCGATCGCGCCGACGCCATGACCGGCTCGCGCCACATGCCGGAGGCGCAGGCGCGCACCGCGACTTTCCGCAAGGCTGGTGGCGGCGTGACGGCAGGCGACGCCGAGGTTGCGGCCAACCCACGCGCCCGCTCGGCCAGGCTGCGCGCGGCGGTCCGCACCGAGGCGCCGGCGCGCGGCGACGATTTTTCGATTTTCGGCCTTCCAAAGCTTCCCGGCATCGATCGGCCGGGGGAGAGGTAAGCACGTGTTTCGTACCAGCGACATTGTCCTGATCGCCGTCATGGTTTCGGCAGCGGCCCTGACCTACAAGGCCAAGCGCGAGGCCGAGGACCAGTTGGCGGCCGTGCAGAAGATCCATGCCGAGATACGCTTTGAGGAGGACACGATCGACCTGCTCAAAGCCGACTGGAGCCTGCTCACCCAGCCGTCGCGGCTGCAGAAGCTGGCCGAACTCTATAAGGCGCAGCTCGCATTGGAGCCGGTCAGTGGCCGGCAGATCGTGGGCCTGGGCGACCTGCCGGCCAAGGCGCTCGACATCCAGGACATCCTGAACGGGCGCCAGGGCGCCGTGGCCGACAATTCCGACAAGGCGCCCTCGGGCGACAAGGATCCCGTCGTCACCGGAGACATCGCCCAATGATCGGCAAACTGCTGAAGCGCTTCGCCACGGTAGGCCGCGCCAGGACAAGCGAGGACGGGTCGATCGTGGTCGAAGGCGCCCGCAAGGCGACCGGCGGCAAGGGCAAGGCCCGCATCGTGATGACGATGGCGGTGTTCTTCGGCATCTTCTCGACCATATCGGGGCGGCTGGTCTATCTCGGTTTCCAGACACCCGACCTGTCGGGCGGTCCGCAAAGCCGGGTGACGGCGTCACGTCCCGACATTGTCGATCGCAACGGTGAAGTTCTGGCCACCGACATCAAGACGGCGTCGCTGTTCGCCGAGCCGCGCCGCATCGTCGATGCCGATGAGGCTATCGAGAAGCTGTCGACGGTGCTGCCCGAAATCGACTACGAGCAGACCTATCACAAGCTGAAGAGCGGCGCCGGCTTCGTCTGGCTGCAGCGGCAACTGACGCCCAAGCAGCAGGCCGACATCATGCAGCTCGGCATTCCCGGCTTTGGCTTCCGCACCGAAAAGCGCCGTTTTTATCCGAGCGGCGAGACCTCCTCCTACATCGTCGGCCTGACCAACATCGACAACCAGGGCATCTCCGGCATGGAGAAATATATCGATGAGCAGGGCCTGAGCGACCTGCAGGCGTCGGGCCTGGCGGTGGCGAAGGATCTCAGGCCGGTGAAGCTTTCGATCGATCTGCGCGTCCAGCATGTGGTGCGCGACGAGATCGCCGCCGGCCTGGAGCGCTATCGCGCCATGGGCGCTGGCGCCGTCGTGCTCAACGTCAAGACCGGCGAAGTGGTGGCCATGGCCTCGGTGCCGGATTTCGATCCGAACAATCCCTACAACGCGCAGGACAAGGACCGGCTTAACCGGATGTCGGCGGGGCTCTATGAGATGGGCTCGACCTTCAAGAGCTTCACCTCGGCCATGGCGCTCGATTCCGGCAAGGCGACGATGTCGAGCCGCTTCGACGCTTCGCATCCAATCCGGGTCGGCCACCAGGCCATTCACGATTTCCACGGCAAGAACCGTGTGCTGTCGCTGCCGGAGGTCTTCCTCTATTCGTCCAACATCGGGTCGGCCAGGGAGGCCGAGCTGGTCGGCATCGAGGCGCACCGCGAATTCCTGCATCGCCTCGGCATTCTGGAGAAGATGCAGACCGAACTGCCCGAAGTCGCCCGCCCGACCGAGCCGAAGGTGTGGAAGCAGGTCAATTCGTTCACCATCGCCTTCGGCCATGGCGTGTCGACGACGCCGCTGCAAGCGGCTGTCGGCTGCGCGGCGCTGGTCAATGGCGGCTTTCTGATGCAGCCTACATTTCTGGTCCGCAGCCAGGAGGATGCGATGGCGGCGGCCAAGAAAGTGGTTACCGAAAAGACCGTCGAGGGCATGCGCTACCTCTATTCGCTCAACGCCGAGAAGGGTTCGGCCAGAAATGCCCGGGTTCCCGGCTACCGCGTCGGCGGCAAGACCGGAACGGCCGAGAAGGTCATCAACGGCCGTTACTCGAAGGAATTGAATTTCAACACCTTTGTCGCCGCCTTCCCGATGGACGATCCGCAATATTTGGTGTTCACGATCGCCGACGCCCCGCATCCGGAAAAGCCTGGGATGACCGACGTCGCGGCCAACAATGCGGGGGTCATGGCCGGCAATATCATCAGGCGTGCAGCGGCCATGCTTGGCGTGAAGCCAGATTTCAGCCATGAAAATGGTGCAACGCTGGTTTCCTATCAGTGATTCTTGGGGCGCGCCGGCAACTGCGCGCTATTTTGTTGCGGTGAACGGGACTCGATGAAGCTCAAAGATCTAGCCGGTATCCTGCCAGTCGAAGGAACAGCTTCCGTCGATCTGGAGGTTACAGGCATCTCGTCCGATTCCCGCCAGGTGAAACCCGGCGTCGTCTTTTTCGCGCTTGCCGGAACCAAGGCCGATGGCGCGAGCTACGCCGCCGACGCGGCCCGACGTGGCGCTGCAGCGATCGTCACGGGCAAAGGCAGTGGCCTGGCCGATTTGCCGGTTCCGGTGCTGGCGGTCGATGATCCGCGCCTGGCACTGGCGTTGAGTGCCGCCCGCTATTTCGGCAGGCAGCCGCAAACCATGGTCGCCGTGACCGGTACCAGTGGCAAAACGTCGGTCGCCGCCTTCACCCGGCAGATCTGGGAGCAGGCGGGATACGCTGCCGCCTCGATCGGTACCACCGGCGTGGTCGCGCCTGGCCGCAACGAATATGGTTCACTGACGACACCCGATCCGGTCGCCCTGCATCAGTTGCTGCGGGAATTGGCGGATGCCGGCGTTAGCCACGCCTCGATTGAGGCCTCCAGCCACGGGCTCGACCAGCGCCGCCTCGATGGGGTGAAGCTCTCGGCTGGCGGCTTCACCAATCTCGGCCGCGACCACATGGATTACCATCCGACGGTCGAGGATTATCACCGTGCCAAATTGCGCCTGTTCGACACGCTGCTGCCGAAGGGCGCACCGGCTATCGTCTTCGCCGACGATCCTTGGTCGGAACCCACGATAAAGGCAGCTCGGGCCGCCGGGCTCGACGTGCTGACGGTCGGCCGTCATGGCGATTTCCTCAGGTTGAAGCGGGTCGAGCATGAGCGTCATCGCCAGCGTGCCGAGGTCGAAGCCGACGGTGTGATCCACGAAATCGACCTGCCGCTCGCCGGCGATTTCCAGATCGCCAACGCGCTGGTTGCGGCGGGGCTTGCCATTTCCACCGGAACACCTGTCGCCAAGGCCTTGGGGGCATTGGAGAAATTGAAAGGCGCGCCGGGCAGGCTCGACCTTGTCGGTACCACGGCGAGCGGGGCTCCGGTCTATGTCGATTACGCCCACAAGCCGGATGCGCTGGAGAATGTGCTGGCCTCGGTGCGTCCGTTCACCACCGGTCGCGTGATGGTCGTGTTCGGCTGCGGCGGCGACCGTGACCGGGGCAAACGACCGATCATGGGCGAGATCGCGACCCGGCTCGCCGATGTCGTCATCGTCACCGACGACAATCCGCGCTCCGAAGTGCCCGAAAGCATCCGCGCCGCCATTCTTGCCGCGGCGCCCGGCGCCATCGAAATCGGTGACCGGCGCAAGGCAATCCACGAGGCTGTCCGCATGCTGCATGCCGGCGACACGCTGATCGTGGCCGGCAAGGGCCATGAGGAAGGCCAGACGATCGGCTCGGAAACCCTGCATTTCTCCGACCACGAGGAAGTGCGCGCCGCGCTCAGGGAGCGTGCCGCATGAGTTTGCTGTGGACTTCGGAAGCGCTGGTTGCCGCCACGGACGGGCGGCCGCTCGGCCCCATGCCCGAAGGTATATCGGGCATTTCGATCGACAGCCGCAGCCTGCAGCCGGGCGACGCCTTCTTTGCCATCAAGGGCGAGACGATGGACGGCCATGACTTCGTCACCGCGGCCATCAAGGCCGGCGCCGGCGTGCTGGTGGTGGCAGAAGGCAAGCTGCCGTCGCTTGGCCGGCTGACCGCGCCGATCATCGTCGTCGAGGACGTTCTGGTTGCGCTGGAAAAGCTCGGTGTCGCGTCGCGCGCCCGCTCGCAGGCCAAGATCATCGCGGTCACCGGTTCCGCGGGCAAGACCACCACCAAGGAGGCGCTGCGCCACGTGCTTTCGGCCGTCGGCAAGGTGCATGCCTCGGCGCAGTCGTTCAACAACCATTGGGGCGTGCCGCTGACCTTGGCGCGCATGCCCGATGACTGCGATTATGCCGTGTTCGAGATCGGCATGAACCATCCCGACGAGATCCGGCCGCTGGTGAAGATGGTGCGGCCGCATGTCGCCATCGTCACCATGATCGCGGCCGCGCATCTCGGCTTCTTCCGCAATCTGGACGAGATCGCCAGGGCCAAGGCCGAGATTTTTGAAGGGCTGGAACCCGAGGGCGCCGCGGTTCTCAACCGCGACGATGCGCGTTTCAAGCTGCTGGACAAGATGGCGCAAGCTGCCGGCGTCGAGCATGTCTATGGCTTCGGCGAGAATGCGCGCTCGACGTTCAAGCTGGTCAAGTGCGAGTTGCATGCCGACCATTCCGACATCGCCGCCAGGATCAGCGGCCACGATATGATCGCTCGTATCGGAGCGCCTGGCCGGCACATGGTGCAGAACGTGCTGGCGGTGCTAGGCGCCGCGCATCTGGTCGGCGCCGATCTCGACAAGGTGGCATTGGCGCTGGCCGATCTCTCCGCCGAGCGCGGGCGCGGCAAGCGCCATGTGCTGCGGCATCCCGGTGGCCCGACTTCGGGCCAGCCCGGTAGCCCTATGCACGGTGGCCCGATCACGCTGATCGACGAGAGCTACAACGCCAATCCGGCCTCGATGGCGGCCGCCATGGCGCTACTCAACGCAACGCCGGTGACAGGCGAGGGCAGACGCATCGCGGTGCTCGGCGACATGCTGGAGCTCGGCGACCATTCGGCAAAGCTGCATGCCGCCCTTGCCGATCTCATCGTCGGCACGGGCACGCGGACAGTCTTTCTCGGCGGGCCGGAGATGCGCTCGCTGGCGGAAGCGCTGCCGGACGATATCAGGACGGAATACCGCGCCGGCGTCGAGGAGTTGAAGCCGCTGCTGCTCGCCGCGCTAAGGCCGGGCGACGTGGTGATGATCAAATCGTCGAAGGGCATCGGTTTTGCAAAACTGGTCGATGCGCTGCTGGGCAAATTCCCGGCCGAGACGACAACCAGCAACCAGACCTAGTCGGGGGACGAAAGCGCATGTTCACACTGCTGGTCGATTTCGCGGACAAGGTCTCTGTCTTCAATGTCTTCCGCTACATCACGTTCCGCACCGGCGGGGCGCTGATCACCTCGGCGCTGATCGTCTTCATCTTCGGGCCGACCATCATCAATTCGCTGCGGCTCAGGCAAGGCAAGGGCCAACCGATCCGCGCCGACGGGCCGCAGACGCATTTCAAGAAGGCGGGTACGCCGACCATGGGCGGACTGATGATCCTGTCCGGTATCATCGGCTCGTCGCTTCTATGGGCGAACCTGTCCAGCATCTATGTCTGGGTGGTGCTGTTGGTGACACTCGGCTTCGGCTCGATCGGCTTTTATGACGACTATCTGAAGGTGACCAAGCAGTCGCATCTCGGCTTCTCCGGCAAGGCGCGGCTTGCGTTGGAATTCGTTATCGCCGGCATCGCCGCCTGGGCGATCATGCACAATGGCCAGGCGCCGTTCTCGTCGTCACTGACATTCCCCTTCGCCAAGGAATTCATCATCAACCTCGGCTGGTTCTTCATCCCGTTCTCCTGCTTCGTCATCGTCGGCGCCGGCAATGCGGTGAACCTGACCGACGGCCTCGACGGTCTGGCGATCGTGCCGATCATGATCGCGGCGGCGTCCTTCGGCGTCATCGCCTATCTCTCGGGCAACGCGGTCTTCGCTGAATACCTGCAGATCCATTTCGTGCCGGGCACCGGCGAACTGGCGGTCGTGCTTGGCGCGGTCATTGGCGCCGGCCTTGGCTTTCTCTGGTTCAACGCGCCGCCGGCGGCGATCTTCATGGGTGATACCGGGTCGCTCGCCATGGGTGGCCTGATCGGCACGGTCGCGGTCGCCACCAAGCACGAGATCGTGCTCGTCATCGTCGGCGGCTTGTTCGTGGTCGAGATCCTCTCGGTCATCATCCAGGTCGGCTACTTCAAGATGACCGGCAAGCGCGTGTTCCTGATGGCGCCGATCCATCATCATTTCGAAAAGCTCGGCTGGACCGAAAGCCAGGTGGTGATCCGCTTCTGGATCATCGCCGTCATCCTGGCGCTGGTCGGCCTCTCCACCCTCAAGCTCAGATAGGCTGCCATTTGATCCCCGCCGCATCCTTCGCAGGCAAGCGTGTTTCGCTCTTCGGGCTCGGCGGCTCGGGGATCGCCACGGCGCGCGCTCTGATCGAGGGCGGTGCGCAAGTGCTGGCCTGGGACGACAATCCCGACAGCGTCGCCAAGGCCGCCGCCACCGGCATCGCAACCGGCGACCTGCGTGGCGCCGACTGGGCCGGCTTTTCCGCTTTCGTGCTGTCGCCCGGCGTGCCGCTGACCCATCCCAAGCCGCACTGGACGGTGGAGCTCGCGCGTGGCGCAGGCGTCGAGGTGATCGGCGACATCGAGCTTTTCTGCCGGGAGAGGACACTCAGCGCTCCGGATGCTCCCTTCATCGCCATCACCGGCACCAACGGCAAGTCGACGACGACGGCGCTAACGGCGCATATCCTTCAAGCTACCGGGCGCGACACGCAGATGGGCGGCAATATCGGCCGCGCGGTGATGACGCTCGATCCGCCGAAGCCCGACCGGCATTATGTGGTCGAATGCTCGTCCTACCAGATCGACCTTGCGCCCTCGATCAATCCGACGGCCGGCATCCTGCTCAACCTTACGCCCGACCATCTCGACCGCCACGGCACCATGCAGCACTATGCTTCGATCAAGGAGCGGCTGGTGGCGGGCAGCGAGACGGCGATCATCGGCATCGACGATTCCTGGTGCGCGCAGATCGCCGAGCGGCTGGAGCGGGCGGGGCGGCAGGTCATCCGTATTTCCAAGCGGCTGCCGCTGACCGACGGCTATTTCGCCGACGGCACCAACCTGATGGAAGCGGTGCATGGCCGCTACAGCCGTGTCGCCTTCCTCGAAGGCATCGGCTCGCTGCGCGGCCAGCACAATGCGCAGAACGCGCTGGCCGCCGTCGCCGCCTGCCTCAAGGTCGGTCTCGACCTCGGCGAGATCCAGTCGGGGCTCGAAAGCTTCCCGGGCCTCGCCCACCGCATGGAGCAGGTCGGCCGCAAGGACCATGTCCTGTTCGTCAACGATTCCAAGGCGACCAACGCCGATGCGGCTGCTCCCGCACTGTCCAGCTTCAGCCGCATCTACTGGATCGCCGGCGGTCTGCCCAAGGAGGGCGGCATCGAACCGTTGCGCGGCTTCTTCCCGCGCATCGCCAAGGCCTATCTGATCGGCGAGGCCGCCCCCGCCTTTTCGGCGACGCTGGGCGAGGCCGTGCCCTACGAAATCTCGGGCACGCTGGCGGCCGCGGTCGAGCATGCCGCGCATGACGCGGCCAAGGACGACAGCGGCGAGGCGGTGGTGCTGTTGTCGCCGGCCTGCGCCAGTTTCGACCAATTCAAGAATTTCGAGGTCCGCGGCGAAGCCTTCAGGCAAGCTGCGAGCGCTATAGATGGTGTCAAACCCATCGGAGGGGCACGATAATGCAGAGCCGTCTCGACAAAAGTCCGGTCGCAACCTGGTGGTGGACCATCGATCGCTGGTTCCTGGCGGCGTTCCTGTCGCTGATGGGGCTCGGCATCGTGTTGTCCTTCGCGGCAAGTCCCGCGGTCGCCGAACGCATCGGCCTCGACAGTTTCCATTTCGCCACCCGACAGATCATCTTCACCGTGCCCGCGCTCGGCGTGATGTTGGCGGTCTCCTTCCTCGATTCCAGAGAGATCCGGCGCATGTCGCTGATCATGCTGTGCCTCATGCTGGTGCTGATGGTGGCGGTGCTCTATGTCGGCGTCGAGGTGAAGGGCGCACGGCGCTGGGTCTCGCTCGCCGGCCTGTCGATCCAGCCGTCGGAATTCCTCAAGCCGGCCTTCGTCATCATGTGCGCCTGGCTGTTCGCCGAACACAAACGCCAGCCCGACATTCCCGGCAATCTGTTCGCCATGCTGCTGCTGGTGCTGGTCGTGTCGCTGCTGGTGGCGCAGCCGGACCTCGGCCAGACCATGCTGACCACCGGCACCTGGGGCATCATGTTCTTCATGGCCGGGCTGCCGTGGCTGTGGATCATCGTGCTCGGTGCGGCCGGCGTCGGCGGCGTCTTCGCCGCCTATACGGTGTTTCCGCACGTCGCGCTGCGCATCGACAAGTTCCTCACCGGCGAAGGCGACACGTTCCAGGTCGACATGGGGCGTGACGCGCTGATCAATGGCGGCTGGTTCGGCGTCGGGCCGGGCGAGGGCACCGTCAAGCGGGTCATCCCCGACAGCCATGCCGACTTCGTCTTCTCGGTCGCGGGCGAGGAGTTCGGGCTGATCATGTGCTTCTTCATCATGTCGATCTTCGCCTTCATCGTGCTGCGCGGTCTCAACACGGCGCTGAAGGAGCATGACGACTTCACCCGTTATGCGGTCGGCGGCCTGGTCACCGTGTTCGGCCTGCAGGCCGTCATCAACATGTGCGTCAACCTGCAGCTGGTGCCGGCCAAGGGCATGACGCTGCCCTTCATCTCCTATGGCGGCTCCTCGCAGATCGCCATCGCCATCTCGATGGGGATGGTGCTGGCGCTGACGCGCAAGCGGCCGGAAAAGCGCAAGCAGATGGGCTTTGCGCTGCCGCAGCGCGCCATGCCGGCGGAGTGACATGGCCAGAGGCGTTATCCTTCTCGCCGCGGGCGGAACCGGCGGACATCTGTTTCCAGCCGAAGCGCTGGCGCATGAACTCATCGAGCGCGGCTGGGCGGTGCATCTGGCGACCGACACCCGCGCCGAACGGTTTGCCGGCCATTTCCCGGCAGCGGCCATCCATCCCATCCAGTCGGCGACGTTGGGCTCGAAAAACCCCTTCGCCCTGCTTGGCGCCTTCTGGAAAATCTGGAGCGGCGTGCGTCAGGCCTCCGCCGTCATCGGCAGGATCAAGCCGGAGGCCGTCGTGGGCTTTGGCGGCTATCCGACCCTGCCGCCGCTCTATGCGGCGACGCGGCGCAAGGTGCCGACGCTGATCCACGAGCAGAACGCGGTGATGGGGCGCGCCAACCGGGCGCTGGCCGGCCGCGTCGACGCGATCGCCGGCGGCTTCCTGCCGCAAGATGAGAGTGCGGCCGGCGCCAAGACGGTGACGACCGGCAATCCGGTCAGGCCAGCGGTGCTCGAAGCAGCCAGGACACCTTACGTGGCTTCAACCGGGGATGAGCCTTTCCGCCTGCTGGTGTTCGGCGGCAGTCAGGGCGCGCAATTCTTTTCCGATGCCATGCCGGGGGCAGTCGCGCTGCTTTCCGATGCACAGCGCAGACGCCTCGTCATTACCCAACAAGCTCGCGCGGACGACGTGGCGCGGGTGAAGGCGGCCTATGCCGCGCTCGGCGTCGCCGTCGAGGTCTCGCCGTTCTTTGCCGACATGGCGGCGCGCATTGCGGCGGCGCATCTGGTGATCTCGCGCTCCGGCGCTTCCACCGTCTCGGAGATCGCCGTCATCGGCCGGCCGGCACTGCTGGTGCCCTATCCCTTTGCGCTCGACCACGACCAGGCGGCCAATGCGGCGGCGCTTGCCGCCGCCGGCGGCGGCGAAGTGCATGTGCAATCATCGCTTTCGTCCGAGCGCATCGCGGCACTGCTCGGCGCCCTGATAGACCAGCCGGAGCGGCTCGCGACGATGGCTGCCGCGGCCAAATCGGTCGGCCGGCCGGACGCGGCACGGTTGCTCGCCGATCTCACAGAGGCTATTGCGTCCCGCAAAACAGTATCGGATTTCAGGAAGGGGACGCACCCATGAAGATGCCGCAGACCATTGGCCTCGTGCATTTCATCGGCATTGGCGGCATCGGCATGAGCGGCATCGCCGAGGTGCTGCACAATCTCGGCTACAAGGTGCAAGGATCCGACCAGGCGGACAGCGCCAATGTGCAACGGCTGCGCGACAAGGGCATCGAATGCTTCGTCGGTCACAAGGCCGAGAATCTCGGTGACGCCGAGGTCATCGTCGTCTCGACGGCGATCAAGAAGTCGAATCCGGAACTGAAGGCGGCGCGGGAGAAATTGCTGCCCATTGTCCGCCGCGCCGAGATGCTGGCCGAACTGATGCGTTTCCGCCAGGCTGTCGCCATCGGCGGCACGCATGGCAAGACGACGACGACCTCGATGGTGGCGACCCTGCTCGAAGCCGGCGGGCTCGACCCGACCGTCATCAATGGCGGCATCATCAATGCCTACGGCACCAATGCGCGCATGGGCGACGGTGAGTGGATGGTGGTCGAAGCCGACGAAAGCGACGGCACCTTCCTCAAGCTGCCTGCCGACATCGCCGTCGTCACCAACATCGATCCCGAGCATCTCGATCATTATGGCAACTTCGACAATGTGCGCGAAGCGTTCCGCCAGTTCGTCGAGAACGTGCCTTTCTATGGCTTCGGCGTGATGTGCACCGATCACCCGGAAGTGCAGGCGCTGGTCGGGCGCATCGAGGACCGGCGCGTCATCACCTATGGCGAGAACGCTCAGGCCGACGTGCGCTTCACCAACCACCGCATGGCGGGAGCGACCTCGGAGTTCGACGTGATCATCCGCGACCGCAAGGGGCGCGGCCAGACGACGATAGCGGGCCTGCGCCTGCCGATGCCTGGCCGCCACAATGTGTCCAACGCGACGGCCGCGATCGCGGTCGCGCACGAACTCGGCCTGTCGGCCGAGGCAATCAAGAAGGGCCTGTCGTCCTTCGCCGGCGTCAAGCGCCGCTTCACCCATACCGGATCCTGGAACGGTGTCGACGTGTTCGACGACTACGGCCATCACCCGGTCGAAATCTCGGCGGTGCTGAAGGCGGCGCGCAGCGCCACCAATGGGCGTGTTATCGCCATTGCCCAGCCGCACCGCTTCACCCGGCTGCACGATCTGTTCAACGAGTTCTCCGCCTGTTTCAACGATGCCGACACGGTGATGGTGGCGCCGGTCTACGCCGCCGGCGAAGAGCCGATCGACGGCGTGACCTCGGACGCGCTGGTGTCGCGCATACGTGCCGGCGGCCATCGCGACGCGCGCTACATCGAGGGGCCGGCCGATATCGCGCCTGTCATCCGCGACATCGCCAAGCCCGGCGACTTCGTCGTCTTCCTGGGCGCCGGCAATATTACCCAATGGGCCTATGCGCTGCCGAAGGAGCTCGCCGCCTCATGATGAACGGCCAGGCCCTGATCGACAGACTTGGCGACCGGCTGGCCGGCCTGCGTGGCCGCATGACGCCAAATGCCGAGATGGACAAGATCACCTGGTTCCGGGCAGGCGGCCTTGCCGAGGCACTGTTCCAGCCGGCCGACGAGGAGGATCTTGCCGCGTTCCTCAAGGCGGTTCCCGAAGAGATCCCCCTGACGATTGTCGGTGTCGGCTCGAACCTTCTGGTCCGCGACGGCGGCATTCCGGGTTTCGTCGTCAGGCTTTCCGCCAAGGGCTTTGGCGAGGCCGAAGTCATTTCCCCGATCAGGATCAGGGCAGGTGCCGCCACGCCCGACAAGCGTGTGGCGGCGGTGGCGCTCGAGGCCGGCATCGGCGGCTTTCATTTCTACCACGGCATTCCAGGCGCCATCGGTGGTGCGCTCAGGATGAATGCCGGGGCCAATGGCGTCGAGACGGGCGAGCGCGTCGTCGAGGTGCGTGCGCTCGACCGCAAGGGTAATGTCCAGACGCTGAGCAACGCCGAGATGGGCTATGCCTACCGCCATTCGGCGGCACCGACCGGGCTGATCTTCACGTCGGCCGTCTTCGAAGGCTTTGCCGAGGACAAGGCAGCGATCAAGGCGGCGATGGAGGCGGTGCAGAACCATCGCGAGACCGTGCAGCCGATCCGCGAGAAGACGGGCGGCTCGACCTTCAAGAACCCGGAAGGCACCTCGGCCTGGAAGGAAATCGACAAGGCGGGTGGCCGCGGCCTGATGATCGGGGGCGCGCAGATGTCGCCGATGCACTGCAACTTCATGATCAACACCGGAACCGCGACCGGCTACGACCTCGAATATCTCGGCGAGACGGTGCGCGCGCGGGTACTCGAGCATTCGGGCATCCGGCTGCAGTGGGAGATCAAGCGCATCGGCAATTTCCGCTCCGGGCATGCAGTGCAGGAGTTCCTGGGTCAGCTTCTTTAGCGCATCTTGAAGTTCACGTGATGCGTGAACTTCAACGAGATCGAAATGCCTTGAAATCGTTGCTGCAAAGACTCAGCGAGACGGTTTTCGCATTCATTTTCTCACAAAGTGAATCCCTCGGAATCATAAGCACTTGCCAGTGAATCAACTCTCTGATTCTCTGCCCTAAAGCGTTTCCTGATTTGAGTCGTTCGACGCGTTACCCGCGTTTTCCGTCTGGGGGGCAACCTGCCGGGAGACTCGGACTCAATGTTGCGGAAATCCTTGGGTTTTTAGTCCGCCGTGAGAGGGGATGACGGGGAATGAAGAACAAGCATGTGGCCGTATTGCTGGGAGGTTTCTCGTCCGAGCGGCCCGTGTCCCTGTCTTCTGGAAAGGCCTGTGCAGATGCGCTCGAGCAGGAAGGCTATCAGGTTACCCGTGTCGATGTCGGGCGCGACGTCGGTTCGGTGCTCGCCGAGCTCAAGCCCGATGTCGCCTTCAATGCGCTGCATGGGCCTTTTGGCGAGGATGGTACCATCCAGGGCATCCTCGAATATCTCGGCATTGCCTACACCCATTCCGGCGTGCTCGCCTCGGCGCTCGCCATGAACAAGGAGCAGGCGAAGAAGATCGTCAAATCGGTCGGCGTGCCTGTCGCCGAATCAAAGGTCGCCAATCGTTTCTCCATCCAGAACAAGCATCCGATGAAGCCGCCCTATGTGGTCAAGCCGGTGAGCGAAGGGTCGAGCTTCGGTGTCGTTATCGTCTCGGAGGGGCAGTCGCATCCGCCGCAGGTCATCGGGTCGTCCGAGTGGAAATATGGCGATACCGTCATGGTCGAGCGCTACATCCATGGGCGCGAACTGACCTGCGCCGTCATGGGAGACGTGGCGCTCGGCGTCTGCGAGATCATCCCAACGGGCCATTCCTTCTACGACTATGATTCAAAATATGTCGCGGGCGGATCAAAACACGAATGCCCCGCAAAAGTTTCACCGAATATTTACCAAAAAATACAGACACTGGCGCTCAAGGCTCACCAAGCTGTCGGCTGTCGGGGCGTTTCCCGGTCGGACTTCCGTTATGACGATCGTCACTCCGAAAATGGCGAGGTTGTATGGCTCGAGGTCAATACTCAGCCGGGCATGACGCCGACGTCTCTGGTGCCTGAAATTGCCGCCCATGCCGGGCATTCGTTTGGTGAACTGTTGAGTTGGATGGTGGAGGACGCTTCGTGTCTGCGTTGAAATGGGGACAGGGCAAGGTGAGGGGCGCGGCCGGGCCGTCGCTGTTCGGCCTGCCATTGTCGTTGGACCATTTCGTTCTGCCGCGCGTGCTTCGCCGCCCGGTGCGCATCCTGACGCGCCTGGGTGATGGTGAATTTCAGGCGCCGCGCTTCTCCGCCGCGATCATGTCGTCGGTGCTGCTGGCTTCGAGCGGGGCCTATGGCGCCTACCTTGGCGGTCATGCCGACGGCATCATTCAAAGCATCACCGCCCGTACCGGCTTTGCCGTCGATCAGGTCAAGGTGGTCGGCAACCGCCAGACTTCCGAGATCGACATTCTCGACCGGCTCGAGCTCGATGGCTGGACGTCGCTGATCGGCTTCGATGCCGAGGCCGCGCGGGAGCGCATCGCTACCTTGCCGTGGATCGAGATTGCCGCGGTGCGCAAGGTCTATCCGCACACGCTGGAAGTGCGCGTCGAGGAGCGCGAAGCCTTCGCGCTCTGGCAGCAGGGCGATGATCTCTCCGTCATCGAAAAGGATGGCGCCGTCATCGCGCCGTTCTCGGGCGGCAAGCAGGTGCTCCTGCCGCTGTTGATCGGCACCGGCGCGCCGGCCAAGGCGCCTGATTTCCTGGCCAAGATCGAGCAATATCCCGACCTCGCCAGCCGCATCAAAGGCTATGTCCGCGTCGGCGAGCGGCGCTGGGACCTCAAGTTGGACAACGGCATCACCGTCAAGCTGCCCGAAGACGACGAGGACCAGGCGCTCGCCGAACTCGTCAAGATGGACCATGACAAGGGGCTGTTGTCGCGCGATATCGCCGCTGTCGACATGCGCCTGACAGACCGGCTGGTCGTGGAGCTGACGCCGCAGGCGGCGACGCAGCGCGAGGCCGCGCTCAACGAGAAGCCGAAAACCCTCAAGCGCAAGCCGGAGACGAAGATATGAGCTGGCTTGGCGGTTCTGGCGATGCCTCGTCGCGCCGGTCCGGCACCCTGACGGTGCTGGATGTCGGCTCGAACAAGGTCTGTTGCATGGTGGCCAAGCTGAAGCCGAACGATGACGGCAAGCTTCTGCGCGGCCGCTCTCACCGGATCCAGGTGATCGGCATCGGCCACCAGAAATCGCAAGGGGTGAAGTCAGGCGTCGTCGTCGATCTCGACCGCGCCGAGCATGCCATCCGCCTCTCCGTCGACGCCGCCGAGCGCATGGCCGGGCTGACGGTCGATTCGCTGATCGTCAACATGACCGCCGGACGACTGAAGAGCGAAGCCTTTTCAGCCACCATCAACCTCGGCGGCCACGAGGCCGACGAGGCCGATATCAAGCGCGTGCTCGGTGCCGGCGCCAAGCAGGCGCTGAAGGCCGAACGCGAGGTGATCCATTCGCTGCCCGTCGGCTTCTCGCTCGATGCGGAGCGCGGCGTGCGCGATCCGCGCGGCATGGTGGGCGATGCGCTTGGCGTCGACATGCATGTGCTGACCGGTGATGCGGCGCCGATGCGAAATCTGGAGCTCTCCATCAACCGTTCGCACCTGTCGGTCGAGCGCATGGTGGCGACGCCCTATGCCAGCGGGCTGGCGGCACTCGTCGACGACGAGCTCGAACTCGGAGCCGCCTGCATCGACATGGGCGGCGGCACGACGACGATCTCGGTGTTTTCGGAAGGCAAGTTCGTCCATGGCGACGCCATCGCCATCGGTGGCAATCATGTGACGCTCGACATGGCCAAGGGGCTTTCGACGTCGCTCGATGCCGCCGAGCGGCTGAAGGTGATGCACGGCTCGGCGCTGCCGGGCAGCGCCGACGACCGCGATCTGGTCTCGATCCAGCCGATCGGCGACGATGGCGACGTGCCGCTGCAGATCCCGCGTTCGGTGATGACGCGCATCGTGCGCGCCCGCATCGACGAGACGCTCGAACTCTTGCGCGACCGGCTCAACAAATCCGGCTACGGCAATGCGGTCGGCAAGCGCGTCGTGCTCACCGGCGGCGCCAGCCAACTGGCCGGCCTGCCCGAGGCGGCACGCCGCATCCTGGGGCGCAATGTGCGCATCGGCCGCCCGCTCGGCGTGGCGGGCCTGCCAGAAGCAGCGAAAGGCCCGGCTTTCTCGGCCGCGGTCGGGCTTCTGATCTATCCGCAGATGGCGAGCTTCGAGAGCCATCCGGCGAAAGGTATTTCCGGTCTCAGGATGACCGGAACGGGCGGAAAACTGCATCGCATGAGTCAGTGGTTGAGAGACAGTTTCTAATTGACGGGGACAGCCCCATAGGCGGCCGCGGCGGCGAAGCGGCGTGAAAGGCAAAGGACGGAGACAATGACCATCAATCTGCAGAAGCCGGACATCACCGAGCTTAAGCCGCGCATCACCGTGTTCGGTGTTGGCGGCGGCGGCGGCAATGCCGTGAACAACATGATCACCGCCGGACTGCGCGGTGTCGAGTTCGTCGTGGCCAACACCGACGCGCAGGCGCTGACCATGTCGAAGGCCTCGCGGCTGATCCAGCTTGGCGCGCATGTCACCGAGGGGCTCGGTGCCGGATCGCAGCCGGAAGTCGGCCGCGCGGCGGCGGAAGAGTGCATCGACGAGATCCTCGACCATCTCACCAACACCCATATGTGCTTCGTCACCGCCGGCATGGGCGGCGGCACCGGTACGGGTGCTGCTCCGGTGGTTGCCCGCGCAGCCCGCGAGAAGGGCATCCTCACCGTCGGCGTCGTCACCAAGCCGTTCCACTTCGAAGGCCAGCGCCGCATGAAGACGGCCGACTTCGGCATCGAGGAGCTGCAGAAGTGCGTCGATACGCTGATCGTCATCCCCAACCAGAACCTGTTCCGGCTGGCCAATGACAAGACCACCTTCGCCGACGCCTTCGCGATGGCCGACCAGGTGCTCTACTCCGGCGTTGCCTGCATCACCGACCTGATGGTCAAGGAAGGCCTGATCAACCTCGACTTCGCCGACGTGCGTTCGGTGATGCGCGAGATGGGCAAGGCGATGATGGGCACCGGCGAAGCTTCGGGCGAAGGCCGCGCGATGGCCGCCGCGGAAGCCGCGATCGCCAACCCGCTGCTCGACGAAACCTCGATGAAGGGCGCCAAGGGCTTGCTGATCTCGATCACCGGCGGCCGCGACCTGACCCTTTTCGAAGTCGACGAGGCGGCGACCCGCATCCGCGAAGAAGTCGACCAGGACGCCAACATCATCCTGGGCGCCACTTTCGACGAGGAACTCGAGGGCGTCATCCGCGTCTCGGTGGTCGCGACCGGCATCGACAAGTCGGCCGCTGAAATCGCCGCCGCGCCGATCTCGATCCGCACGGCGCCGCCGAAGCCGGCCGCCCGGCCGGCCGTCGCCGCGGTGGAAAGCCGCCCGGCGCCGGTCCAGCAGGCCGTGTATGAGCCGCGCGCCGCCGATCCAGTTGCCGAAGCCATCCAGTTGGCCGAAGCGAACGCCGCTGCCATGGCGCAGGCTCGTCCGGCACCGGTCGCCCATGCGGACGATTTCCGCCCGCAGAGCAAGATCTTCCAGGCGCCGCCCGCGCAACCGATGCCTCAGCCTGTTGTCCAGCAGATGATGCAGCCGGCTGCGCAGCCGCGCGAAATGCTGCGTGAGGTCCAGCAGCCGGTGGCGATGGCGCCGCAGCGCATGCCGCGCGTCGAGGATTTTCCGCCGGTCGTGAAGGCGGAGGTCGACGCCAAGAGCCGTCCCGCCGACCATGAGAACAGCGGCCCGATGGGTCTCCTGAAGCGCCTGACCAATGGCCTGACCCGCCGCGAAGAGGAGCCTGCACGGCTGCAGCCGGCGCAGCCGCGCGAGCCCAAGCTGCGCCAGGCCGCACCGGAAGTGCGCCGCCTCGCCAGCCAGGACGCCCAGCTCTACGCGCCGCGCCGCGGCCAGCTGGACGACCAGGGCCGTCTGACGCCGCAGGTGAGGGCGACTCAGGACGATGATCAGCTGGAGATTCCGGCGTTCCTGCGCCGCCAGGCCAACTGAGCGGTTAACGGATTGTAACAATTGTTAACAGGCAAGCAAGAAATTGCTTGCCTGTTAACGTTTAAAAGGCTGTATAATCAATAGGTTATCGTGTCATACAGGTTCCAGTTCGCGGTTACAAAGAGTAAGAAACCGTGATTTGGAGTCTCCCTGCCGGGACATTATCTTCGCTGCCTACCATGGTCGGTATGCGGGGATTTCGGGGGAAGTAGCCCTGCCTGCCGATTTAACAAGAGCCGCGCCCTCGGGCTGGAGAAGCGGACCTAGGCATTACGGGCTTATGGGGATTGTCTTGCACGACCACCAGACGACAGTGAAGACGCGCGCGTCGCTTACAGGCACCGGCGTTCACAGCGGCAAAGAAGTTTCCATCAGTTTCCTGCCCGCGGATGCCGATACCGGCATCGTGTTCCAGCTTCTCAATGGCGACGGGCAGGGCCGTGAGTTCCGCGCCCTGTTTTCCGAGATCGGCGCCACCGATCTTTGCACCATGCTTGGCGATCCCTCGGGCGAGCACATCGCCACGGTCGAGCATATCATGGCCGCCCTGTTCGGGCTCGGCATCGACAATGTCATCATCGAGATCGACGGCCACGAGGTCCCAATCCTCGACGGCAGTGCCATGGCGTTCGTCGAAGCCATCGACCAGGCCGGCATCGAGGTGTTGGCCGTCAAGCGCCGCTATATCAGGGTGGTCAAGCCGGTCCGCATCGAGAACGGCGCCTCCTGGGCCGAGTTCAGGCCCTATGACGGCACCCGCTTCGAGGTCGAGATCGATTTCGAAAGCCCGGCGATCGGCCGCCAGCTGTTCGCATCGGACATCAATGCCGATATTTTCCGCCGCGACATCGCCCGCGCCCGCACCTTCGGCTTCATGAAGGACGTCGAACGGCTGTGGGCCGCCGGCTATGCGCTGGGATCCTCGCTCGAGAACTCGCTGGTGATCGGTGACGACAACCGCGTCATCAATATGGGTGGCCTGCGCTACCCCAACGAATTCGTGCGCCACAAGACGCTCGACGCCATGGGCGACCTGGCGCTGGCCGGCGCGCGCTTCATCGGCTGTTTCCGCTCCTATCGCGGCGGCCACCGGCTGAACGCCGCCGCGCTGCGGCGCCTGCTGTCGGACCGCACGGCCTTCGAGATCGTCGAGACGACACGCCGCGAGCGTGGCCGGGCCGCCGAGATGAACGCCGTCAACGCGCCGCTCTATGCGCCATGGATGATCTGATTTTCTTAATCTTTTTCGCATTGCATGGCGGTATGGGTGTTGCATGAATGCATCATCCATCAGCGAAATTGCATAGATTTTCGCGCTGCGGTCCGTCGCCACAAAAATGTGCGATTGGCTGGACATAGCGTTGCCGGGCAAGGCGGTTATGGTTTATGGCTGCTGCCGTCGATTAATGCATGTCGCCTAGAAGTGGGGACCATTTTTGGGACAACAGCATGCAAGAGGCACTAAAATAACGCCGAAAGGGCGCAATCCAATCATGTTCTTCAAGCGAGTCGGTCAATCGAAAGCGCCGCAGCGGTCTGTCTTCCTGGCGCTTTCGGTGGTTGTTCCATCGCTCTTTCTGTCGGCCTGCATGTCGTCGGAGAAAGATATCGACCTTTCGACCTATGTCGACCAGACCGAGCCGGCCGACGTTCTCTACAATCAGGGCCTCGCAAACATGAATGCGGGACGCCTGGACGAGGCGAGCAAGAAGTTCGACGCCGTCGACCGCCAGCATCCCTATTCGGAATGGGCCCGCAAATCGATGGTGATGGGCGCGTTTGCCGACTATCGGAAGGGCAGCTACGAGGACGCGATCCAGTCGGCAAAGCGGTACCTGGCCCTCTATCCGTCCACGGATGACGCACCCTATGCCCAGTACATCATCGGTCTCAGCTACTATCGCCAGATCAAGGACGTGACGCAGGACCAGAAGGAAGCACGCCAGACCGTGCAGACGATGCAAGACCTGGTGACGCGCTGGCCGACGTCGGAATATGTCGACGACGCCAAGGAAAAGATCCGCTTCGCCAACGACCAGCTCGCCGGCAAGGAAATGCAGATCGGCCGTTATTATCTGGAGCGCCGCGAGTACATCGCCGCCGTCAAGCGCTTCCGCACCGTGGTCGAAAACTATTCCAACACCCGCCATGTCGAGGAAGCGCTCGCCCGCCTCACCGAAAGCTATTACGCGTTGGGCTTGACCTCGGAGGCCCAGACGGCGGCCGCGGTCCTCGGCACCAACTATCCCGACAGCTCGTGGTACAAGGATTCCTATAAGCTGCTGCAGAGCAACGGTCTGGCGCCACGCGAAAATGCCGGATCGTGGATATCCAAGGCCGGGAAGCTGATCACCGGCGCCTGACCGCGGAGCTCCGAGCGAAGCGCGCAGTGTGCTTTTTCGGATTGATCCGAAGCTCAAACAAAAAGATAGTGCGGCGCTGCGACTCCAACTGTCGGGTGCCGCCTTAATTTTTTTGTTTTCGTGCCTGTCGTTATCCCGAAACCGGGTCCACTTCTGGGCGGCATGCAATAGGTCCGGTTTCTCATGCTTTCCAGACTGTCGATCCGAGATATCGTCCTGATCGAAAAGCTGGACATCGACTTCCAGCCGGGTCTCTCCGTGCTGACCGGCGAAACCGGCGCCGGCAAATCCATCCTGCTCGATGCCCTGTCGCTGGCGCTCGGCGCGCGCGGCGATGCCTCGCTGGTGCGCCATGGCGCGTCGCAGGGCCAGGTCATTGCCGTGTTCGATGTTCCGCGCAACCATCCGGTGCGCGCGCTGCTTGCCGAAAACGCCATCGAGGATGACGGCGACGTCATCCTGCGCCGCGTGCAGACGGCGGACGGCCGTACCCGTGTGTTCGTCAACGACCAGCCGTCCAGCGTGACGCTGATGCGCGATGTCGGCCGCGCACTGGTCGAGATCCATGGCCAGCATGACGAACGCGCTTTGGTCGATCCGGGCGCGCACCGCGATGTGCTCGATGCTTTCGGCGGCCATCTCGGCGCCGTCCGCGCGACAGGCGAGGCATGGCGGCACTGGCGCGCCTGCGAGCAGGAGTTGACGCGCCATCGCGCCAAGGTGGCGGCCGCCGCCCGGGAGGCCGACTATCTGCGCGCCGCGGTCGCCGAACTGACCAAGCTCGATCCGCAGCCCGGTGAGGAAACCGAACTTGCCGAGCTGCGCGCCCATATGATGCGCGCCGAAAAGATCGCCTCCGAAATCCACGACGCGCAGGATGTGCTTTCGGGCCCGTCCTCGCCCTTGCCGCAACTGGCCAGCCTGCTGAGGCGGCTGCAGCGCAAGGCGACGGAGGCGCCCGGGCTGCTCGAGGACGTGGTCAAGTCGCTGGATGAAGCGATGTTGTCGCTCGACGCGGCGCAATCGGGCGTCGAGGCGGCGCTTCGCGCCACCGAATATGACCCGCAACGGTTGGAGAAGGCCGAGGAGCGGCTGTTTTCGCTGCGCGCGGCCTCGCGCAAGCACAGCGTCGCCGTCGACGATCTGGCGCAATTGCGCGACACGATGGTTGCCGATCTAGCCGACCTCGATGCCGGCGAGGAGCGCCTGCACGGACTGGAAAAGCAGGCCGCCGCCGCGCGCGAAACCTACGACATCGCCGCCGCACAGCTGTCCTCGCTTCGCCATGCCGCGGCGGTCGGCCTGACCAAGGCGGTGATGGCCGAATTGCCGGCGCTGAAGCTCGAACGCGCGGCCTTCATCGTCGAGATGAAGAGCGAGGCCGAGAGCCGCATGGAGGAGGGCATCGACCAGATCGAGTTCTGGGTGCGCACCAATCCCGGCACGCGGCCCGGCCCGATGATGAAAGTCGCGTCGGGTGGCGAGCTGTCACGCTTCCTGCTGGCGCTGAAAGTGGCGCTTGCCGATCGCGGTTCGGCGCCGACACTGGTTTTCGACGAAATCGACACCGGCGTGGGCGGCGCGGTGGCCGACGCCATCGGCCAGCGGCTGGCGCGGCTGTCGAAGCGTGTCCAGGTGCTTTCCGTCACCCATGCTCCGCAAGTGGCGGCGCGCGCGGCAACACATTTCCTGATCTCCAAATCGGGCAGCACCGACCGTGTCGCGACCGGAATTGCCGAGATGGACAGGACGGCGCGGCAGGAGGAGATCGCCCGCATGCTGGCCGGCGCCACTATCACCGACGAGGCGCGCGCCGCCGCCGAGCGGCTGCTGCGCGAGAATACAAACGCGGCATGAGACTATCGGGCGTCATGGGGCGAGTCAGGATATGGCTCCATCCTGCTGTTCAGGAATGATCTTTTCCGAAAACCGGTTCCCACCTTTCACGATCATGCTCTATTGTGGCGCGCCACCGTTCAGGGACAAAAGCATGGCCGAAAAACCCGTCGATTCGCTCAGCGAAAGCGAGGCTGAAGCCGAACTCCAGCGCCTTGCCGAAGAGATCGCCGGTCACGACCGGCGCTACCATGCCGAGGACGCGCCTACGATCACGGACGCGGAGTATGACGCGTTGCGACGGCGCAATCTTGCCATCGAGGAGCGCTTTCCCGGGTTGGTGCGTGAGGATTCGCCCTCGCTCAGGGTTGGTGCCGCACCGGCGGAAGGCTTCACCAAGGTTCGCCACGCCGTGCCGATGCTCAGCCTCGCCAAGGCCTATACCGACGAAGATGTCACCGATTTCATCGACCGTGGCCGGCGCTTCTTCGACCGCGACAAGGACCTCGACATCGCTTTCACCGCCGAGCCGAAGATCGACGGGCTGTCGGCTTCGCTGCGTTACGAAAAGGGCGTCTTCGTGCAAGGTGCGACGCGCGGCGATGGTGCGGTCGGCGAGGACATCACCGCCAATTTGAGGACCATCGCCGACATTCCCGCGAAGCTCAAAGGATCAGGCTGGCCTGAAATCATCGAGATCCGTGGCGAAGTCTATATGACCTATGCCGAATTCGAGGCGCTCAAGGCGCGCTCGGCGGCTGTCGGCGGCCAGGATTACGTCAATCCGCGCAATACGGCGGCCGGATCGCTGCGCCAGAAGGATCCCTCCGTCACCGCCAGCCGCAACCTCAAATTTTTCGCCTATGCGTGGGGCTATACTACGGCCGATCCGGCGCCGACCCAGTACGAATCGGTGCAGAAATTCGCCGATTGGGGTTTCAAGATCAGCCCTCTGATGGTGCGGGCCAAATCGGTCGAGGAACTGGTCGCGCACTACCACCGGATCGAGGAGCAGCGCTCGTCGCTCGGCTATGACATAGACGGCGTCGTCTACAAGGTCGACCAGCTGGAGCTGCAGCGCCGCTGGGGTTTCGTCACCGGTGAGCCGCGCTGGGCCGTCGCGCACAAATTCCCGGCCGAACAGGCGATGACGACCGTGCAGAAGATCGACATCCAGGTCGGCCGAACCGGCACGCTGGCGCCGGTCGCGCGGCTTGCGCCGGTGACCGTCGGCGGCGTCGTGGTGGAAAACGTCACGCTGCACAATGAGGATTATATCAAGGGCCTAGACAGCACCGGCCAGCCGATCCGCGACGGCATCGACGTGCGCATCGGCGACACCGTCGTGATCCAGCGGGCAGGGGATGTCATTCCACAGATCGTCAGTGTCGTCATCGACAAGCGTCCGCCCGATGCCGTGCCATACGAATTCCCGCACACCTGCCCGATCTGCGGCTCGCCGGCGACGCGCGAGATCAACGAGAAGACCGGCAAGGAGGATTCGCGCCGCCGCTGCACCGGCGAACTGATCTGCCCGGCGCAGGCCGTGGAAGGGCTGCGCCATTTCGTGTCGCGCGGCGCCCTGGATATTGAAGGCCTGGGCGCGGAGAATATCGACACGTTCTTCAATGCCGGGTTGATCAAGACAGCCGCCGACATCTTCACGCTGAGGGAGCGCCGCCCCGCCGTGACCAAGGCGCTGGCCGAGCGGCGCGAGGAGCAGGCAAGGCAGCGCGAGGCGGCGTCCGGCAAGACGCGCAAGAATGTGCGCAGCGTCGAGGACCGCAACTATGAAGGCCTGGACAAGCTGTTTGCGGCAATCGATTCGCGCCGCGAGCCGGAGCTCGACCGCTTCATTTTCGCGCTCGGCATCCGCCATATCGGCGAAACCACGGCCGCAGTACTTGCGCGAACCTTCTCGACCATCGAGGAGCTTATCCGAGTCGGCAAGGAGACTGCGGCGGCGGAGAATCCGCATGCGGTCTTCCCATCGATCAACGGCATTGGCGATACGGTGATCGATGCGCTTCGCGATTTCTTCGGCAACGAGCGCAATGACGACGTGCTCGAGAAGCTGCTGCAGCAGGTCAAGCCGAAGCCATATATCGTCACCGTCTCGGCCGACAGCGAAGTCGCCGGCAAGACGATCGTCTTTACCGGTTCGCTGGAAAAGATGACCCGCTCGGAAGCCAAGGCGATGGCCGAGCGTCTCGGCGCCAAGGTGGCCGGCTCGGTTTCGGCCAAGACCGATTTGCTGGTGGCCGGTCCTGGCGCCGGTTCCAAGCTCAAGCTTGCCAGCGAACTCGGCGTCGAAGTCATCGATGAGGACACCTGGCTGCAGCGGGTCGGCAAATCGTGACGGACGGGGCATTCAAAGGGTTCGGCCCAAAGGCCATTCCGTTCCTGAAGGCATTGGATTTCCACCAGAGTCGCGAGTGGTTCCTGGAAAACCGCGACCTGTTCGAAAAGGAATTGCGCGACCCACTGGGGGATCTCGTCGAGACGCTTACTCTGCGTTTTGCGCAGGCTGGCCTCGGCCTGCGTGGCGATCGCAAGAAGTCGCTGTTCCGCATCAACCGCGACGTGCGCTTCGCCAAGGACAAACGACCCTATAACCGGCATCTGTCAGCTATCCTGTCGCCGGACGGCACCAAGATGGAGCAGGGTGTGTTCTTCGTCCATATCGGGCTCGAGCGCTGCTTTGCCGGCGTCGCCTGGTGGCAGCCGGCGCCGGAACTGCTGACGGCCATGCGCAAGGCCATCTCAAGCCATCCCGATACGTTTCGCGCCGTGGTGGCGGCGCTGGGGAAAAATGGCCTCGAACTCGATGCCGAAGGCGGCATGAAACGCACGCCGCGCGGCTTCGAACACGTCGCCGACAAAGATCTTGTCGCCGCCATCCGCAACCGGCACTTCGCCGTTCGCCACGCAATCGATCCGGCTGGTATCCACGGGCCGGGACTGGTCGAGGAACTCGTCGATTTCACCATGCGCGCCAAGCCACTGCTCGACTGGGGCAGGGCGATCGAGGGCACGGCGCCGGGAAGCTAATGCATGTCGCCCGGAAATGTCCTCGGTTCCGGGACAACGACATGCATAAAATCAGAAGCTTACAGGAGGTCGGCGAATCCTATTCGCCGCGACATACTGTAGCCCAGCGCTTTGATTGCGGCGCTACATCCGCATCAAAAGACCGCCGTCGACGGCCAGTTCAATTCCAGTGACGTAACTTGCCGCGTCGGAGAGCAGGAAAAGTGCTGCGTTGGCCATGTCTTGCGGCGTGCCGATGCGGCCGAGCGGCGTGTAGCTGGCGACGGCGGCGCGCTTCTCCTCGGTGTCCCAGCGCGCCTGCAATGGCGTCAGCGCCATGCCCGGGCAGATGGCGTTCGACCGGATGCGATCGCCGGCCAGTTGCATGGCGAGCGACTTGGAGAGCGCGCAGACGCCGGCCTTCGAGGCCTGGTAGGCATCCTGCGGGGTCGGATCGCCGCGATACCACTGGATGGTCGAGAAATGCACCATGGCGCCGCCGCGGCCGCCCGCGCGCATATGTGGCACGACCGCCCGCGCCGTGTGCACGAAGGATTTCAGGTTGATGTTGAAGACCTGATCCCAGACGTCGAGGTCCATCTCCAGGGCCGACTTGTCGCGGCCGAACCAGAGCACCCCTGCGACATTGGCAAGATAGTCGATGCCGCCGCGCTCACGGCCCGCAGCATTGATGGTCTGTTCGACAAAGGCGGCATCGGTGAGATCGCCCTGCGCGAAAATGAGCCTGTCGTCATAGGCGGCGAGCGATGCCGGGCGTGGCTTGATGTCGATGGCGGTGACGGAAGCGCCGGCATCGAGCAGCGCCAGGGTAATCGCCTCGCCCATGCCGCCGCCAGCCCCGGTGACGACCGCATGCCTGCCGGTGAAATTATAAACGATCATCCGCAACCCCTTTTTTCGCCAATCTGCAATCACCGGACAATAGCGTGCCTTTACGCGGAACTGCAGAGCCATTGTGATCTCGCGTCGATATGACGGAGCGCGGGCCAAATTCCGGCGTGAAAGGCTTGCCGATGATTTCCGCTGATCGTTTGGCTCAAGCGAATTCGTGTGACAAGGCTGGGCATGCCCCCTACATACCGCCACTCCTCATGGAGTGGCCGATGGCGACGGACGTGATTTCAGAGAGCGGCGCGAAAAGCGATTTCTGGCAAGGGGTTAGGCTCTCCATGCCGGTTGTGGTGGCGTCGGCGCCGTTCGCGGTGCTGTTCGGTGCGCTCGCCGTCGACAATGGGTTTTCGGTCCTTGAAGCCTTCCTGATGAGCGCGCTGGTCTATGGCGGCGCCAGCCAGATGGTCGGCATCCAGTTGTTCGGCCAGCATGTCGCGCCATGGTTGGTCGTGCTCTCGATCTTCGCCGTGAATTTCCGTCACGTGCTCTATTCCGCCGGCATCGGCCGGCGCATCGCGCACTGGCCTGTCATCAGCCAAGCACTCGGCTATTTCATCCTCACCGATCCGCAATTCGCGGTCGCCGAGGCACGCGCGCAATCCGGCCAGACTGTGGGCTTCGCCTGGTATCTGGGGCTTGGCCTGCCGGTCTATCTGTTCTGGATCGTCGAAAGCGCGCTCGGTGCGCTGTTCGGCAAGATCATTCCAGATACGCATGCGCTGGGCATCGATTTCCTGCTGCCGATCTATTTCCTCGGCCTTGTGATGGGCTTCCGCAAGCGGCCGCTGTGGCTGCCGGTGGTCGTCGCCAGTGCCTGCGCGTCCATCATTGCCTACAAGACGGTGGGTTCGCCCTGGCACGTCTCCATCGGCGCCATCGCCGGCGTGCTGCTGGCTGTCATCCTGCCGCCGCACCATAGCGGCGTGGAGACAAGGCCATGAGCACGACATTCTGGATCATCATCGCCGGCGCGATCGCCACCTATCTCACGCGCATCGGCGGGCATCTGGTCATCTCCCGCTTCGACCACATCCATCCGCGCGTCGAGGCGGGCCTCAACGCGGTGCCGGCGGCAGTGCTGACGACGCTGGTGGCGCCGGAACTGCTGAATGCCGGACCGGCGGAGTGGGCAGCGCTGGTTGTCACGGCGGCGGTTTCGTTGCGTGGCGGGTTGATGGCGATGTTTTTGACGGGTGCTGCGGTGTTGATTCTGGCGCGGCAGTTCGTGGGATGATCTCGCCAGCGTGATCGTTTGCCCCATTTGACCTGCCGTCCTTCGCAGCGTGCATGGCGGCTTGGCCCATGCATTGGTCTCAGACTAGGTTGCGTCGGTCGACCCCCACTCCGTCTCGGCTTCGCCGAGCCACCTCTCCCCCGATCGACGGGGTAGAGGAAAGGCGCCAGGTTTTATGCCGTCAACGCTCGTCCAGCAAAGCTCCCTTCCTTTCCCTCCGGAGGGGGGAAAGGTGGCGCTGCGAAGCAGCGACGGATTGGGGGAACCACCTGGCAATCAAGCCTCGCACAGATCCGTCACCGCAGTCACAAAAGATGTGTGCATCGCCTAGCGCAACGGGGAGAAAGATGCTCAAATCTTCGCGTCGTGCGGCAGTGGTGCCGTCGCCTTTTCCAGCCAGGCCAGTGTTTCGCCGTCGAGCATCGGCCCGATCTCGGCCGCGACGCGGGCGTGGTAGGCGTCGAGCCAGTGCAGTTCGTCACGGGTCAGCAAGTCCGATCGCACCAGCCTGACGTCGATCGGCGCCAGCGTCAGCGTCTCGAAAGCGTGCATGGCGATGTCGCCGCCCTCGATCTGTTCGGCCGGCGTCACCAGGATGAGGTTCTCGATGCGGATGCCGTAGGCGCCTTCCTTGTAATAGCCGGGCTCGTTGGACAGCATCATGCCTTCGAGCAGCTTTTCTGTGCCGGTGCGGGCGATGCGCTGCGGCCCCTCATGCACGGCAAGATAGGAGCCGACGCCATGGCCGGTGCCATGGGCGAAGTCGCAGCCATGCTTCCACAGCGCCATGCGGGCGACGGCGTCGATCTCGGAGCCGCGCGTGCCGGCGGGGAAGCGTAGCGTGGAAATGCCGATCATGCCTTTCAGCACCAGCGTGAAGCGCTCGCGCATCTCTTCGGTCGGCTGGCCGATCGGCACGGTGCGGGTGATGTCCGTCGTGCCGTCCTGGTATTGCGCGCCGGAATCGAGCAGGAACAGTTCGCCAGCCCGCAGCTTGCGGCTGGTGGCGCGCGAGACGCGGTAATGCATGATGGCGCCGTTCGGGCCGGCGCCGGAAATGGTGTCGAAGGAGACATCGCGCAGCGGCATCTGGGTTTCCTCGCCGGTTTGCCGGCGTGTTTCTTCGAGCCTGGTGACGACCGCTATCTCATCGAGCGAGCCGGGCTTCTGCCGGTCGAGCCAGCACAAAAGCTTGGCCACCGCCGCGCCGTCGCGGCGATGCGCGGCGCGCGAGCCGTTGATCTCGGCCTGGTTTTTGGTGGCGCGTGGGATGCGGGCAGGGTCGGGCGCGGCAATCACCGTGCCGCCATTGTCCTCGACCAGCATGCGCAGCCGGTCGGCCGCCAGCACCGGATCGAGCGCGATTTTCGCGCCGCTTTTGGCAAGTGCTGCGATCGCGGCTTCGAATTCGCCGGGCTCATGCGGATCGGCAAGCTGGGTGAGGTAGGCGGCGACCTGGCGCGAGAACTTGCGGCTGTCCATGAACAGCTGGTGCGACCCGTCTGCGGCGAGAATGGCGAAGCCGAGCGCCAGCGGCGTGTGCGGCACGTCGCCGCCACGGATGTTGAAGGCCCAGGCGATGGAGGAGGGGTCGGTCAGCACCGCATGGGTGGCGCCTTCCTTGCCGATCGCCGTCGCCAGCCGCGCCAGCTTGTCCTTGGCGAGCTCGCCGGCAAAGCCGATCGGGTGCAGCTCGACCGGGGTCACGGGTGCGCCGGGCTGATCCTTCCAGATGATGTCGATCGGGTTCCTGTCGAGCGGCACGAGCACCGCGCCGATCTTGTCGGCGGAGGCCTGCAGCGCCTTGACCTCGCCGATCGTGTGCAGCCAGGGATCGAAGCCCAGCCGCGCCCCTTTGCCCAGGTGATCCCTGAGCCAGACGGCAGGCGGGTTGTCGACGAGGCTTTCGATCGAGAAGATGCCGAGGTCGACTTCGCCCCGCACCTGCAGCGTGTAGCGCCCGTCGACAAAGACAAAGGCACGGTCGCGCAGCACGATGGCGACACCGGCCGAGCCGCTGAAGCCGGTCAGCCATTTCAGCCGTGCAGATCGATCGGCCACGTATTCGCCCTGGTGCTCGTCGGCGCGCGGAACGATGAAGCCATCGAGGCCATTGTCGCTGAGCCATTGGCGCAGCAGCGCCACGCGCGGCTTGCCGACCGCCGGGTCGCCCGCGGAATCGAAGGTCTGGAACATGGTGGGCCTCCTTGGTATCCGCGCGACCGTAACCTATGGGCCTGGAAAAGCGGAATCGATTTCCAGCTGGCGCAAACTGCTACAGCGACTGCCGGGTGACAACCAAATGAGACTGGTCCAGCCATGGCGTGAAAGGGGGCGCCGGCATTCTCTCGGTGATGCCGCCTTGCCAACACGCATCAAGTTCTAGGAATTAACCTACGAGGATCGGCAACCGGCTTGCCGGCCTCAATGCTTCAGGTGGATCGTCACCCAGCCCTCGCGGTGCAAGGTACTGATATGGCGAAAGTTCTGGCCGACATAGGCCGAGATCACCGCGTCACGCTGACGGTCGAGGATGCCCGACAGCACGATCGAGCCGCCAAGCGCGATATGGCCGGCCATTTGCGGCGCCAGCCGCATCAGCGGCCGCGCCAATATGTTGGCGACGATGAGATCGAAGGGCGCGCGCCTGGCAAAGATCGGGTGGTGAAAGCCCGGCGCGGTCACTGTCTCGATCAGGCCCTTGACGTGGTTCAGCCGCGCATTGGCGGCGGCGACCCTGACCGCCACCGGATCGATGTCGGTGGCCAGCACCGGAATATGCGCCAGCTTGGCGACCGCGATCGCCAGCACCGCGCTGCCGGTGCCGAGGTCGAGCGCGTTGCGCGGGTGCTCGCGCCGCACGACTTTCTCCAGCATTTCGAGGCATCCGGCGGTGGTGCCGTGATGGCCGGTGCCGAAGGCAAGGCCGGCCTCGATCTCGATGGCGAGCTCGCCGCTGTGGCGCTTCCTGCTGTCATGCGCGCCGTGGACGAAGAAACGGCCGGCGCGCACCGGCTTCAGGCCTGCCAGCGAGCGCGCCACCCAGTCGATGTCGGGCAGCGCCTCGCGCTCGACAGGTCTCGACAAAGCGAGGCCGGCGAGAATGTCCTTCAGCCGCGCCTCGACCGCGTCGACGTCGCCGTCGGCGTAGAGCGAGACCTCGTGGATGTCGGCGTCTTCGTCGACTTCCAGCACGGCGATCGGCAGGCCTTCCTCCTCGAAGGCCGTTTCGAGAGCGGCGAAAATGCGGTCGGCCTCGATCTTTCCGGTGGTGAAGTGGAGCCGCGTCTGGGTCATGTGAATTTATGTTCCTCCAGGCTTGATCTTGTCCGAAAACCGGTTCCACTTTCCGGGATCAAGCTCTAGCCCTTCGCGGCGAGGCGCTTCAGCTTCTCCACGGCGGTGCTGGCGTTCTCGCCATAGGCGATCGTGCCGGCGAAGTCGCCCTTGGCGTTGAGCAGCAGCACAGAGGCGGTGTGGTCCATCGTGTAATCGCCATCGCCGGTGTCGACCTTTTTCCAGTAGATGCCGAACGACTTGGCCATGGCGTGGACCTTGTCCGGGTCGCCTGATATGCCGACGATGCGGTCGGAGAAATTGCTGACATAGGCGTTCATCACCTGGGGCGTGTCGCGCTCCGGATCGACAGAGACGAAATAGGCGTGCAGGCTCTTGCCGTCGTCGCCGAGCGTCTTCAGCCAGCCGGAGAGTTCGAACAGCGTGGTCGGGCAGACTTCGGGGCAATGGGTGAAGCCGAAGAAGACGACGCTGGGCTGTCCGCGGAAGGCGGCCTCGGTGATCGGGGCGCCTTTCTGGTCGACAAGGGTGAAGGGCGCGCCGAACGGTTCGCCGCCATAGTGGCCGCGATACCAGTCGAAGGTCAGCCAGCCGATGCCGGCGGCCATCAGAACGAGAATGCCGACCAGGATAGAACGCATCATCAGAAATGTCCGTCTGTAACGTCATGGGGCGCCGGCCAAACCATGCGCGCCTTGTTCGGCCACAGTCTTAGCGGTTCGGCCCCGCGCAGGCAAAGTGCCGCGTTGCCGCAACCGTTGTGGTGTTGACCCATCTGCTTGCAAAGCCGCACAGTCTGCACCACCTGAGACCGGCAACTCGAACCGAGGAGGCTTCTTTGCTCGAACTGATTGGGCTCGAACTGGCCGGGCGAAAACTGATCGGCCGCGCCTTGGCCGCATGCGTCGTGCTTGGCGCCGGCAGCGCCGTTGCCGAGGAAGTCGGCAAGGTCGGCGTTGACTGGATCGGCAACGACATCATCGTCGAGGCGATCAAGGATCCGAAAGTGGAGGGTGTCACCTGCCACGTTTCCTATTTCGATCGCAGCGTCATCGACCGCCTGCACAAGGGCAATTGGTTCGAGGATCCCAGCGATTCCTCGATCTCCTGCCGTCAGACAGGTCCGATCACGATCGGGGATATTGATACGAGCGAAGGCGGCGAGGAGGTGTTCAAGCAAGGTATCAGCCTGATCTGGAAGAAGCAGGTGGTAAACCGCATCTACGACAAGGCCAACGAAACGCTGATCTATCTGTCGCATTCACGCCAGGTGCAGAACGGCTCGGCCAAAATGTCGGTCACGACCGTGCCGCTCTACGGCCAGAACGTGGTGTGGAGCAAGGGCAAACCGAAATAGGCGGGCGAACGTCTTCCTGGTCCTGTTCTGACCGATGATTGGCCGCGCCTTGCGGGACCAATCATCCCGGCGTAAAGCCGCCGGCATGGACCGTTCCGAAGATCTCGTTGCGAAAGACCCTGAGCCGCGCATCCATCCGACCGCGGAGATGAAGGGCTGCAAGCTCGGCCGCTACGCCGCGATCGGCGAACGCGTCGTGCTGCGCGAGGTCATCGTCGGCGACTTCTCCTATTTCGAACGCCATGCCGAGGCGATCTATACGACGATCGGCAAATTCTGCTCGATCGCCGCCAACAGCCGCATTAATGCGCTGGAACATCCGATCGAGCGGTTGACCCAGCACAAGGTCAGCTATCGGCCGAACGAATATTTTCGCTGGCTGGGCGTCGATGCCGCGTTCCGCGAGCGGCGGCGCTCGAAGGCCGTGACCATCGGTCATGATGTCTGGATCGGCCACGGCGCGGTCATCTTGCCTGGCATCGCCATCGGCAATGGCGCGGTCATCGGCGCCAATGCGGTGGTGACGCGGGACGTGCCGTCCTACACGATCGTCGCAGGCGTGCCGGCGAAGCCGATCAGGCCGCGTTTTGTCCCTGAAATAGCGGCGCGCATCGAGGCTCTCGCCTGGTGGGACTGGCCGGTGGAAAAACTCGCCAGGGCGGTTCCCGACATGCAGGCGATGCCGATCGAGGCCTTCCTCGACCGCTGGGAAAACGACGCCGTTTGAGTTCCGGCAGAGAACGGCAGGGCCTGGCCGTCGCGACCGTGCAGAGTATCAACAGGCCAATGCCCTGCGGGTAAGTGAAGCGGCCGGCTGTCTGGGCGCGAGTTGGCTCTTCGGGGAACTATTCTTCGCGCTTTCCGGAATGAAGCCCCTTCCGCCATGCGGGGGTGGCGCGGCGGAAGGGGCTGGAGGTAAACCGCTGTGAAGCGGAGGAACAGGCTCTTTGCCTGCAGGGTTACCATGACATTGAACCGATAAGGTGTGTTTTGCGCCGAATGCGCGCTGCGCGTGCATCCAATTGCGCCGGTTACATTCGGTTCTCGATGGGAACCCAAAGGTCCGCCGCTTGTTTCTCAATGCCGCAAACATTGAGGGCGCTCGATACATGGAAAAGCTTTTCACCAAGGCCGCCAACTGGGTCGCCCATATAACCGGCCTGCCGCTGACCTTTGCCGGCTGCTGCCTGGTCGTCATCGTCTGGGCGGTTAGCGGGCCGGTCTTTGGTTTCTCGGACACCTGGCAACTGGTGATCAACACCGGCACGACCATCATTACATTCCTGATGGTGTTCCTCATCCAGAACACCCAGAACCGTGACGGCGCGGCGATCCAGGCCAAGCTCGACGAATTGATCCGGGTCAGCGAGGGCCACAACAACTTTATCGGCATCGAACATCTGACCGAATCCGAGGTCGAGGAGATCCGCGCCAAATGCGAGCGAGCCGCTAAGCGGCACGACGAGAAGATCGCAACCACGGCGGCAAAGAAGGCGGTTGCCCAGAAGCGAGGCGCGAAAAAGAGCGCGGCTTGAAGCTCAGCCTTTCATGAACGCCGCGAATGCGTCCTTGTGGTCGGGATGCCAGCGCGACAGGGCAGGACGGTTTTCGATAATGTCGCCGATTGCCCAGGCCATGCGCTTTTCGTCCAGCGGCCGCGCCGCCTCATTGTCCGGGCACAGGATGTAGAAGTCGCGCCTGACCAGCGATTCCAGCATGAAATCGACGACCTGTTCACCCGTCCAGGCGCCAGCGGGCTTTTCCGTCGCGCCTTCGGTGAGGCCGGTATAGGTGAAGCCGGGGATGAGCAGATGCGCCGACAGGCGGCCGCCGGGCTCGTTCCTTAGCGCGTGCGCCAGGCCTTCGGTAAAGGTCTTCACGCCAGCCTTGGAAACATTGTAGGCGAGGTTGCCGGGCGGCGTGGTGATGCCTTGCTTGGAGCCGGTGTTGACGATCAGGCCCGGCTTGGCCGCCGCCAGCATGCGCGGCGCGAAGGCTTCGACGCCATGCACGACGCCCCAGAAATTGATGTCGAGCAGCCGCTTCCAGCCATCGCGGTTTTCCCAGGGCTTTCCAGGATTGTCGCCGACGCCGGCATTGTTCATCAGCAGCGAGACCTCGCCAAAGGCGCCGAATGCCCGGTCGGCGAGGCGATCGACCTCATCGGCCTTCGAAACGTCCGATGCAACCGCAAGCACGGCGTCGTCGCCGGCGATGGCGGCAACGGCCCGCGAGGCATCGTCGAGGCGCGGACCAGCGATGTCGGCGAGCACGATCTTCATGCCCATCAACGCCAGCCGTTTGGCCGCCGCGAGGCCAATGCCGCTGGCGGCGCCGGTGATGACGGCGGTATTGCCTCGGCCAAGCGCTGGCAGGGCTGTCTGGATCTCGGCGTCGGGGATCATCGGCGGTGGTTTCCTTTTTTCGAATGGCGCCGAACTTAGCGCCGGAACAGGCTTGTGCAAGCCTTTGTCGGGGCTCGTCGGGTTGACCAGTCCGCTCGTGGCTGCGCATGCTGCGACGCCAAAAGGGAGATTTCCGATTGACGGATTGGGTTGCAATTCTGAAGGAGCAGAGCGCCACCGGCGACCAGATGGGACGCGAGGTGCCACAGATGCTGGCCAACCCGGATATCAGCGAAGCTCAGGTGAAAACCTTGTTCTCCGCACTGGAAAAGCAAGCGGAGTTCGTCGAGAAACTGCGCATGGCGCTGGAGAAGTTCGGCCATGATTTCTCGATCATCAAGGCGGCGGAGCGGCTGGAAGAGCGCTACGCCGACCTTGCCGCTTCCGTGGCGGAGAAGCTGAAAGCGATGCGCGGTTAAGCAAGTCCAGGAAAGTGTGAGGTGGTTTTCCCTCAGGAATTGCGCCGGACAAAGAAGCTATTTTTCCAATACCCGTGCAAAGCGGGTGTCCGGCACCAGCCAAACCAGGGCGACGGCAACATAGAGCGCCACGCCGATCCACCGGTCGAGGAAGGCCAGCCCAACGGCCGCTACGTAGACGGCAAGCGAAATCCTTCCCTTGCGGTCGCGACCGATGGCCTTGGCGAATCCGGTATCCGGCCCATGCAGCCGATGCAGTGCAATCACCAGCATGCTGTAGGCGGTCGCACACATTACAAGGTCGAAACCGTAGACCGCGACCGGCACCGTGGCGAAATGGTTCTCGCCCATGAAGGCGGTCGTCACCGGCATTAGGGATAACCAGAACAGCAGATGCAGGTTCGCCCACAGCACGTGGCCGTCGACACGCTGCACGGTGTGGAACATGTTGTGCAGATTGTTCCAGTAGATGCCGACATTGATGAAGGAGAGCACGTAGCACAGGAAGATCGGCCACTGCGGCAGCAGGGCCGAAAAATCCTCGCCCTCCGGTACCTTCAGGTCCAGCACCATGATGGTGATGATGATCGCCACCACACCGTCGGTGAATGCCTCGACCCTGCCTTTGCCCATGATCACTGCCTCGGTCCGCGACGAATTGCCGAAAGATAGTAAATCGTTAGCGGATGTTGGCGCGCCGATAAACGGCGCACGAAAAAATCCTCAACTATATCAGGGGAAACCATACCCCCGGACCGGTGATCGTGGTGGTTGGCGTTGGCCACTTGTTGACTTTTCTTGGCGCTGCCTCTCCCCTTGCGATGCAGTCCCGGCCGAAGCAGTCGAACGGCCGGCGACCGAATGGAGGGACTGATGAAACTTCGATTTCTGCTTGCGATAGCGACCATTCTGGCCGCCGTCTTGGGGACGTCCGCCGCCGCCTTCGCCTACGGCGCCCATACCACGACCAGCCTCAACGTGCGCACCGGGCCTGGCGCGGGATACGCCAAGGTCGGGACGCTGCCGGCCGGCTTCAGGGTCGACGTGACCGGCTGCCAGCCTGGCTGGTGCAGGATCCATGGCGGCGGTGTCAGCGGCTGGGCCAGTTCCGGCTATCTCTCGCGGACCCATGTCGTGCATCCGCCGGTCATCATCGTGCGCCCGCCGCATCGGCCGCCGCACTGGCACCATCGGCCTCATCACCGTCCTCCGCACCACCGCCCGCCACACAAGCCGCGTCCCGGCAAATGCAAGATCGCGCCCGGCTTTCCCTGCAAGTAGGCCCGGTCTCCTGCAAATAGACCGCTTGCATCCAATACGGCACGAAGGGATGCCGTGACCGATCGGGGCCGCTGGCCCCGATCAGCGTTTTTGGCAATGGGCCTGGTGGGGCAAGGCCCACCGTGGTGTCAGGAGCGTGGCCGTTCACCGGAACGCCTGTCGTAAGGGCGCGTTAACGTCGCGATCCCTGAAACTGGTGACGAGGTTGGCCATGGCCTTTCGCGATTTGGCGCAGACCCAGAACGAGGCCAGCGGCGACGTCCTCGCGATCCCGGCTGTCGCGGCGATGATCGCGGTGCTGTTTGCCGGCAGCACGGTGCTGACGCCGCTCTATATCATCTACAAGCAGCAATTCGGCTTTTCGCAGATCACCTTGACGCTGATCTACGCGGTCTATGTCGTCGGCAATCTCGGCGCCTTGCTGGTGTTCGGTGGCGTGTCGGACGTGGTCGGACGCCGGCCAGCAGCGCTGGCGGCGATGATCGTGGCCATTGTCAGCGCGGTTATCTTCCTGTTCGCCGGAAATGTCGTGTCGCTCGACGTGGCACGCATCCTGAGCGGGCTTGGTATCGGCATCGGCGCGGGGACCGGGACCGCCTGGATTGCCGAGCTTCTGCCGGCCGCCGACAAATCACGTGCCAGCGTCATCACCACCAGCACCAACTTCCTCGGTCTCGGTTTCGGGTCGCTGATATCGGGACTGTTGGCTCAATACGAGCCCTGGCCGCTGAGCCTGGTCTTCATCGTCTATCTCATGGCGCTCGCGGTGGTGGCGGTCCTGGTCTGGCGCACTCGTGAGACCGTGGCGAAGCCGGGTGGCCTGGGGCGGATTTCGATGCGGCCGCACCTCTCCGTGCCTGAGAAGATACGCACGCGCTTCGTCGCGCCGGCGGTGACCGGTTTCGGCGCGATGGCGTTGGTCGGCTTCTATGCCGCGTTGGCGCCGAGCATCCTGGCGCAGCAGCTGCACGAGGCAAACCATGCCGTTGCCGGCGCTCTGTTCTTTGAACTGGCGATCGTCGCGGCGGCCAGCATCGTGGCGCTGATGCGTGTGCAGAGCAGCAAGGCCATGCTGGCCGCCTTGGCCTTGATGATCCCAAGCGTGCTGCTGGTGGTGGCGGCGCAGATGCTGGCCTCGATGGCATTGATGATCGTGGCGACGGCCTGCTGCGGTGTCGTGGCCGCCCTTGGCTACCGAGGTGGCCTGCAGGTGGTGAACGAGATCGCGCCGCAGGATCGCCGTGCCGAAGTGGTGTCCAGCTTCTTCGTCTGCTGCTTTGTCGGCAACGCCCTGCCTGTCATCGGCATCGGCGTCGTGTCGACCTATGCCAGCCCTGTCGCTGCGAGCCTGGCCTTCGCGGTCATGATCATCGTCTTCGCGCTGGTGGCGCTTGCCTTCGGGCTCAGGCAAAGACGCTGAGACAGCCGCCAACTGGCAGGCAGCGGTGCTTCAGCCGTGCGGCGTTTCAGGCGTCATGTTCGCGCGCTGGCGCGGCATGCCAAGGCCGGTGTCGGGCGGTTCGCCGGCAGCCGGCCTGTTCTCGATCATGTGCAAGCTGCGCCAGCCGCCGAAGCGGTAGTAGGCCGCGGCCAGGACCAGCGAGGCGATCGAACCGGCCGGGAAACTCCACCACAGCGCTTCCTCGCCGATCACGCCGCGCATGTAATAGGCGAAGCCGGTGCGCACGACGAGCACCGAGATCACCAGGATGATCAGCGGCGGCATCACGGCCCCCGTGGCGCGCACCGTGGCGAACAGCACAATGGTGATGCCGAACAGGATGAACGACCAGGACGCGACCGTGTTGATGTGGGCAGCGATATCGATGGCGGCGCTGTCACTGCTCAGGAACAGGCCCAGGATCGAGCGGTCGAAGACCCATAGCAGCGCGACGAGGGCGCCGGTCAGGACGAGATTGAAGCCGACGCCGGAGGCGGCAACGCGGCCGATCCGGTCCCAGCGGCCCGCGCCGACATTCTGCGCCGCCATGGAAGAGACCGCGGCGCCGATGGCGAGTGCCGGCATCTGGATGTAGGTCCAGAGCTGCGCGGCGATGCCGTAGGCGGCGGCGACCTGCGAACCATAGGAGTTGACGATGCCCATCACCGTCAGCGCCGCCGCCGAGATGACGATCATCTGCAAGCCCATCGGCACGCCCTTGAAGACGACGATGCGCAGCAATGCCGGATCCGGGCGCAGCAGAGCGAGATTGGCGCCGGCCAGCCGCAACGGATGCTTGCGCGCATAGAGCACGACGAGGATGGCGATGACGCTCACGGTCTGGCCGATCAGCGTCGAGGTGGCGGAACCCGCGATGCCGAGTTCGGGAAACGGGCCGATGCCGCGGATGAGCAGGGGATTGAGCACGATGTCGAGCACCACCGCCAGCGCCATGAAGATGAAGGGCGTGCGGGAATCTCCGGCACCGCGCAGCACGGTCATGACGAAGGACAGAAGGTTCATCATCGGCACGGCGACGAAGATGATGCGCAGGTAGGAGCGCGCCAGCGGCAAGGCGTCGGCCGGCGTGCCAAGCGCGCCCAGGATGGCATCGACCCAGATCCAGCCGAAGACCGCGAACACCACCGAAACGAGGAAAAAGAAAGTGGCGCTGGTGCCGACGATGCGGCGCGCCTCGGGCAGGTCGCGAGCGCCGACCGACTGCGCCACCAGGATGGTGGCCGCCATGCCGATGCCGAACACCGTGCCGAGGATCAGGAACAGAACGAGGTTGGCGTTGGAGGTCGCGGTCAGCGCCGATTCGCCGAGGAATCGGCCCACCCAGACGGCATTGACCGAGCCGTTCAGCGATTGCAGCACATTGGAGCCGAGCACCGGCAGGGCGAACAGCAGCAGCGTGCGCGGGATCGGGCCGCTGGTCAGGTCGCCGGTGCGCCGACGCGCGGGCATTTTTTCGTCCATAACTAAGGCCTATCTCTAGTCCGGTGCGCGATGATCGCAGATTCAACCTGACAGGTCGATGTAGGCGGACGGTCCAAGGCGCTCGCGCCATGATGGGACATCATCGACCTCGACAGCCGGGTCAACGGAGCCCGCCCAGGTCTTCGTGCGGCCCAACCTGTCGGCCGCCGGCAAGATCATGGCCGTGTCGAGCAGGACGGCCAAGCCGATCGATGCGGGCGTGCCGAAGGACGCCGCGTTCTTGAAGTAACTGCCTTCACGACCTGCTCAGGCGGACGCGCCAGGCGCGCCCGCTTGTGCGGTGATCGTTACTTCTTGCCGAGACCCGGCAGCGTCACCCGATAGACCAGGAACATGGTGTCGACATCGGCGCCGTCATCGGCCTTGTAGGGGGCGCCGACCTGGAAGCCGTCCTGGGCGAGGAAGTCATTGTCGTTGCCGACGAACAGGAAATAGTCGTCGGGCAGCTTCGGATCGAGGACGCTGGCGACCGACATCGCTTCCCACTTTTCCGAGAGCTCATTGTGGTCCTTCGCCCCACCATTGTGCAGGCCGAAGCGGCCAAGCTCAGCGGCGTCGTTGATGTCGATGAACGGTGTCAGCTTGGCCGGCGTCACCGACGGGTCGAGCACGCCCTTGGGCGCGACCGGCTTGTCGGCGGCATCGAAAGGCCCGCCGGCGATGTCGGTCGCGCCGGACAGGTCGACGATGTTGATCTGGCGGTAGAGTGACGCGTCACCCTTCTTCAGGCCCTGGCCGTTGCCGCTGTCGCGCGCCAGCATCAGGAAGGACGTGTCCGAAAGCGCCACGATCTCGCTTTGCGCGGCGACCTTGGTCTTGCCCTTGGCATCCTTGAACACCGGCAGCGGCACGACATATTCATGCGCGAGCTTCAGATGGGCGAGGTCGGAGGCATCATAGACCAGCGCCCGGGTATTCTGCCGTGTCGAGGGTGAATCGCCGCCATCCTGCCTCGGAGCCGACTGCAGCACGGCGATCAGGAACTTGCCGTCCGGTGTCATCGCCATGCCTTCGAGACCCTGGTTGTTCTGGCGCCCGGTTTCGGGATCCTTCGGATCAGGGTCGGCGGCGCCAGGGCCGGGATTGTCGGAGGAGAAGTTCGGCGCGCCCTTGCGCATCGGCACGAGGGCCGCCGGCGGCTGGGTCGCCGACATCAGGCGGCCTTGCGCGGAGAACCTGTAGATGTTGGGGCCGTACTCGTCGGAGATGAACATCGAACCGTCGGGCAGCCGCACGATAGCCTCAGTGTCGAGGGCGAGCTTGCCGTTGGTGGCGACGGGCAGCATCGGCATGTCGCCGGCGGCCGGGCGCACATCCGACAGCGGATCGAGGCCGGTGGCATCGGCGCCCTTGTCGTCGGTGAGAAGCATGGTTTCGGCAAGCGTCGCCTTGACGCCCGTCTGCTCCTGGCCGGCGGCGGGAGCAGCGCCCGGCGCGAGAGGCGTGAACTCGATGCCGATGGTGTTGAGGCGCGGCCGGTAGTCGGTGGTGCCGGCGACATTGTAGCCACGGTCGGGCAGGAGCCAGAGCGATCCCTTGTAGGTGCCCGCATCATGTGTCCAGCCGGATGTGTCGATCGCCATGCCGGAGCCCGAGCCGAAGGTCTCGCCGAACTTGCCGCGCTGGTCGGCCGGGATGCGACCGACGCCGACCAGGCCCTTGTTGATGTAGGCCACGCCGTCGGCAAGCGCCGGGGTGAGAGCGGTGAAAAAGGCCAGGGCGACGCCGAGCGAGGCGGTTCGGGACAGATGTTTCATGGACAATCCTCTTTGTGACGAAGCATGCCGGAGCGGCCGAAGGACAAACGGAAAGAGGTGCCGCATCGATGATGCCGCGCGCGCCTCCCCGAAAGCGATCTAAGGCGTCAACATGATGCTTGCGTGACAGCGCGCCATGCCGACCAGCAGCGGTCTCCAAGTGCCGATGAAACGCTGGACGGCATGAGATTGCTGATGGCCCATCTGCCGCATTCAACGTACTAGACACTTATGTACAGTGCATATAGAGTGCTGGCTCTGACAGACCGGGAGGAAGTCTTGAAGTCGCACTACCGCGCAGTTGTCATTGGGGGTGGCGTGGTGGGCGCCTCGGTGCTCTACCACCTGACGCGGTTCGGCTGGAGCGATGTGGCGCTGATCGAGCGCGCCGAACTGACCGCCGGCTCGACCTGGCACGCGGCGGCCGGTTTCCATGCGCTCAACGCCGATCCCAATGTCGCTGCGCTGCAGGACTACACCATCAACCTCTACCGCGAGATCGAGGCCGAATCCGGCTGGGATATCGGGCTGCACATGACCGGCGGCGTCAACATCGCCAGTGATCCGGCGCGCTGGGAGTGGCTGAAATCGGCCTGGGCGGTGTTCCAGTCGGTCGGCATCGAGACGGCCCGGCTGGTTACGCCCGACGAGATCAAGGCGATCTGCCCGATCGTCGACGTCACCGGCGTGCTCGGCGGCCTTCATGACTCCAACGAAGGCCATCTCGATCCATACGGCACGACGCACGCCTATGCCGGCGCCGCCAAGAAGCGTGGCGCCGATGTCATCCTGCGCAACCGCGTGGTCGAGCTGAAGGCGCGCGCCGACGGCCAGTGGGATGTCGTCACCGAGCAGGGCACCATCGTTGCCGAGCATGTCGTCAACGCCGGCGGGTTATGGGCCAAGCAGCTCGGCCGCATGGCTGGCGTCGACCTGCCGGTGACACCGATGGAGCACCATTATTTCGTCACCGAGGACATTCCCGAGATCGCGGCGCTGGACAGCGAAATCGGCCTCGCCGTCGATCTCGACGGCTTCTCCTACCTGCGCCAGGAGCGCAAGGGCGTGCTGCTCGGTGTTTACGAGCAGAACCCGAAGCACTGGAACATGGACGGCGCGCCGTGGGACTATGGCATCGAGCTGATCCCGGAAGACATCGACCGCATCAGCCCGGAACTCGCCAAGACGCATGAACGCTTTCCCTGCCTGGCGACGGCCGGCATCCGCAAATGGGTCAACGGCGCCTTCACCTTCACCCCCGACGGCAATCCGATCGTCGGTCCGGTGCGCGGCTTGAAAAATTACTGGGTCGCCTGCGGCGTCATGGCCGGCTTCAGCCAGGGCGGTGGCGTCGGCAAGTCGCTGGCCGAATGGATGATTTACGGCGAGCCGCGGGCCGACATCTTCGGCATGGACATCGCCCGCTACGGCGCCTTCGCCGCCAACCGCGAATATCTCAGGCAGACGACACGCCAGTTCTATTCACGCCGCTTCGTCATGACCTTTCCCAATGAGCGATTGCCGGCGGGCCGGCCTTTGAAGCGCCCGGGCGCCTATGACGGCATGGCTGCTGCCGGCTGCGAATGGACGGCCTCGTGGGGGCTGGAAATCCCGGCCTATTTCGCGCCGATGGGTTTTTGCGAGAACACGACGCTCAAGCGCTCCAACGCCTTCGACATCGTCGGCGACGAAGCGCTGCAGGTGCGCCGTGCCGCCGGCCTCATCGATATCTCGGCCTATTCGCGCTACTCGATTTCAGGGCCGGGCGCCGAGGCGTGGCTCGACCGGCTGCTTGCCTGCCGGCTGCCGAAAGCCGGCCAGGCGCGGCTGGCGCCCATGCTCGGGCCGGACGGGCGCTTGAAGGGCGATCTCACCGTCATCAACTGGGGCGGCGGCGACCATTGGCTGATGGGCTCCTACTATCTCAGGGAATTTCACCTGCGCTGGTTCGAGAGCCATGCCCGAGCGGGCGTCACGGTCACCGACATTTCGGATGCCATGAGCGGCTTCCTGCTGACCGGACCGAATGCGCGCAAGATCCTGGAGCGCACGACGCATCAGGACGTGTCGGGCAAGGCGCTGCCGTTCATGGCCTGCGGCGCGTTCGATGTCGGCATGGTGCACACGCGGGTTGCCCGTCTCTCCATCGCCGGCGAACTCGGCTTCGAGATCAGCTGCCCCATGACCATGCACGCCACATTGCGCGAAACGCTGCTTGCCGCCGGCGAGGACCTCGGCCTGGCCGAGATCGGCTATTACGCGCTCAACGCGCTGCGGCTGGAGAAGAGCTTCGGCATCTGGTCGCGCGAATTCACGCAGGGCTACACGCCCGGCCAGACCGGGCTCGATCGTTTCATCGCCTTCGACAAGGGGGATTTCGTCGGCCGCGACGCGGCGCTGAAGGAACGAGACGCCGGCGCCGCGCAGCGGATCGTGACGCTGGAGATCGACGCCGTCGATGCCGATGCCAGCGGCTTCGAGCCGGTCTGGCATGGCGACCGGCGCGTCGGCTTCGTCACCTCCGGCGGATTTGGCTACACGATCGGCAAGAGCGTCGCGCTGGCGTTGGTGGACGACGATTTCGCCGGGGAGGGGACGGCGCTTTCGGTACACATTGTCGGCGTCGAACGGCCTGCGCGGGTCATCTCTGCCTCGCCCTATGATCCCCAGGGCAAGGCGATGCGGCAATGAGGAGGAACTTCCGATGATCGATGAGGCGGTACGAGACAGCAGGCGCGAACGCCGGCGCGGACGCACCGGCGAGGCGGGCAGCGAATCCAGCCGCAAGCCCAATTACCGGTCGCTGAAGAATCCATTCCTCCCGCAGCCGATCTTTTCCGACGACCAGGTGGCGTCGATCCACGACACGGCGCTGCGGGTGCTGGAAGAGCTCGGCATCAAGGTGCTGCTGCCGCAGGCGCGCGAAGTGCTCGCCCGCGCCGGCGCGCTGGTCGATCCCGAGACCGACATGGTGCGCATCGGCCGCGACATGGTGATGGCAGCCTTGGCCTCGGCGCCGCGATCGATCCACGCCAATGCAGGCGCGCGTGCTCGCGATCTGTTGCTCGAACTGGGTTCGATGACATTCCTGGCGGGCTCCGGCGCGCCCAATGTCACCGATCTCGACCGCGGCCGGCGACCCGGAACGCTGGTCGCTTTCGAGGAGCTCATCAAGCTGGTGCAGCATTTCGATGTCTTGCACATGCTGGGGCCGTGCATCGAGCCGCAGGACATCGACAACCGTTTTCGCCACTATGCCGTCAACCGGGCGCAGCTGACCCTGTCGGACAAATTCCCGTTCGTGTTCGCACGCGGCACGCCGCAGGTCGATGACAGTTTCGAGATGATCAGGCTGGCCCGCGGGCTGTCCGAAGACGAGTTCCACTCCGGCGCGCATTGCTACACCGTCATCAACACCAACTCGCCGCGCCAGCTCGACATCCCGATGGCGCAAGGCATCATCGATTTTGCCAAGGCGGGGCAGGTGCTGATCATCACGCCGTTCTGCCTGGCCGGTGCGATGGCGCCGATCACGGTGGCCGGCGCCCTGACGCTGCAGCATGCCGAAGCGCTGGCCGGGCTGACGCTGGCGCAGATCGTGCGGCCGGGCGCGCCGGTGGTCTACGGTTCCTTCTCCTCCAATGTCGACATGAAATCGGGCGCACCGGCGTTCGGCACGCCGGAGCATGTCAAGGCCACACTGGGCGCGGGCCAACTGGCGCGCTTCACCGGTCTGCCATGGCGCTCGGGCGGCGGCAGCGCGGCCAACATTTCGGACGCGCAAGCCGCGCACGAGACGCAGTTCGCGCTTTGGGGCTCGGTGCTGTCGGGCGCCACCGTCTGCATCCATGCGGCCGGCTGGCTGGAAGGGGGCTTGAGTGTTTCCCTTGAAAAGCTGGTTACCGATATCGAGGCGCTGCAGACTGTCGCCGAACTCTGCGCCGCGACGCCCGGCGACGACGACGCAATTGGCTTCGAGGCGATAGCCGAAGTGCAGCCGGGCGGCCACTTTTTCTCGGCTGGCCATACGATGGCGCGCTACCGCACCGCCTTCTATGAACCGCTGGTGGCCGACTGGTCGAATTTCGGCAACTGGACGCAAAGCGGCTCGAAGAACGCCACCGAACGCGCCACCGGCATCTGGAAGCGCATCCTGGCCGATTTCGAGCCGCCCGCTTCGGCCGCCGCCACTTCAGGTGTGCTCGACGCATTCATCGCCCGGCGCACCGAAGAGGGTGGAGCGGCACCGGTTTCCTGAAGGCCGGCAAATGCGCGCCAAGACGTCTGAAGCTGGCTCAATTCAAGCAGCCATTGGCAATCCACGCGTCTCGTGCAGAAATGAGCGGCATGCGCGAAGCTTTGATCGCAACGGTGATCTTCCTGTGCCTGGCGGGGGCAGCTTTCGCCGCCATGGCGGTCTGGCCCAGGATGCCGGTCAGGCATCGCGACGACGATACGAATGCCGTGGTCCGGCTCGCGGCCAACCTGTTCGGAGTGATGACCTCGCTGATGCTTGGGCTGATGATCAACTCGGCCAAGAACACCTTCGAGTCGATCGATCACAATGTGCATGCCTATGCGACGGAGCTGATCCTGCTCGACAGGACCCTGCGCCAGTACGGACCGCAAACCGACACGGTGCGCCAGCCGCTGGTCGCCTATGTGCAGAGGGTGGTGGCCGACGCCATGCAGAGCGACGAAAGGCCTGCCGCCGGCAACGAGTTGTCCGAACATCTGTTGACGGAGATCGGCACACGGCTGAGCGCGCTGCCGCCGGCCGACGCGGCGCGCGCCTCCGTCTTGCAGGACGCCCGTCAGCGGCTGCAGAAAGTGCTGGAACTGCGCTGGGTGCTGATCGAGCAGTCGGAGGGCACGATCCCCTGGCCGCTGATCGTCATGCTGGTTACGTGGCTGGCGCTGATCTTCGCCAGTTTCGGGTTCAGGGCGCCGAGGAATGCGATCACTGCCGCGACCTTCATGGTCTCGGCCGCGCTGATTGCCGGGGCGATCTACCTGATCCTGGACATGGATGTGGCGTTCTCCGGCCCGATCCAGATTTCGTCGGCGCCGCTGGAGCGGGCCTTGGCGGAATTGCAGCGATGATGCGGAACCGGCGGCATTCCCCAGACATTCATCGGGATGGCCAATGGAGGACGACATGGGTTTCGACCAGTATCACGAACCGCCGGAAGAACTGTCGCAGCAAGTGCGCACCTTCGCCCGCATGATCGCCTCGCTGATCGAGGAGGCGGAAGCGATCGGCTGGTACGAACAGCGCATGTCGGTGGAGAAGGACCCGCAAGCCAAGGCGATCATGAAGAACGCGCAGAGCGAGGAGTTCAAGCATTTCGGCATGGACCTCGAATTCCTGCTGCGCCAGAAGACGGACTGGCGCGCGGAACTGAAGGAAATCCTGTTTACGACAGGGGATATCGTGAAGGCCGGTGAGCGGGGCGAGAAGAAGGTGGATTGAGCGACGTCGCCGGCTTCTTGTCAAAGCCACGCCTCACCTCACACAGCCGCTACAAACCCGTCCAGCACGCGCTTTTGGCCGGCCTTGTCGAAGTCGATGGTCAGCTTGTTGCCTTCGATGGCCGCAATGTTGCCGTTGCCGAATTTCTGGTGGAAGACGCGGTCGCCGACGCTGAAGGCCGACGGCGTGTCGGAGACGGATTTGGCGACCAGTTCGCCGTCGATGGTGCGGCCCTTTACGCTGGTGCGGCCGGCGCCGTAGCCGGAGTCTGTCTCGCCATAGCCGATGCGCTCGACCTGATGGCCCGAGCGCGTGCCCCAGTTGCGGTCGGTCGCCTCGGTGCGGTTGGCCTGCGCGCGCTGCCAGCCGGGCGTCGAATAGGTGTTGGAGAAGGCGCCGGATTTTTCCGCGCCGCCCGAATTGCCGCCGATATTGTCGAAGCGCGAGGCGCCATAGGGGTTCTGTCTTCCTGCCCCTTGGCCGCCGCCACGGCCGGACGCGAACGAGCCGCCGCCATAGGGGTTGCCGTAGCCGCCATAGGAATTGCCGGCTTCGGCGACCTCGACATGGGCTTCCGGCAGTTCCTCCAAGAAGCGTGACGGGATGGTCGATTGCCACAAGCCGTGGATGAGGCGGTTGGAGACGAACCAGATATGCAGGTTCTTCTTGGCCCGCGTCAGGCCGACATAGGCGAGGCGGCGCTCTTCCTCGAGCCCCGAACGGCCGCCTTCGTCCAGCGCGCGCTGATGGGGAAACAGGCCTTCCTCCCAGCCGGGCAGGAAAACGGTCTCGAATTCGAGGCCCTTGGCCGAGTGCAGCGTCATGATGGAAACGGCATCGAGCCCGGCATTCTGCTCGGCATCCATGACCAGCGCGACATGTTCGAGGAAGGAGCGCAGCGATTCATACTCCTCCATGGAGCGGATCAGTTCCTTCAGGTTCTCCAGCCGACCGGGGGCTTCCGCCGAACGGTCGTTCTTCCACATGTCGGTGTAGCCGCTCTCTTCGAGAATGGTCTCGGCGAGCTCGGTGTGCGGGGTGGTTTCCAGCGCCTTCTGCCAGCGTTCGAAATTGGCCGCGACCTCGCGCAGCGCAGCGCGCGGTTTCGGCTTCAACTCGTCGCTTTCGGCGAGCGTGCCCGCCGCCTCAAGCATCGGGATGCGCATGCCGCGCGCCGTGTCGTGGATCTGGCGGATGGTCGCTTCGCCCAGGCCGCGCTTGGGCACATTGACGATGCGCTCGAAGGCGAGGTCGTCGGTGCCGTTGGCGACGACGCGGAAGAAGGCCAGTGCGTCGCGGATTTCCATGCGCTCGTAAAAACGCGGGCCGCCGATGACGCGATAGTTCAGGCCGAGCGTGATGAAGCGATCCTCGAAGGCGCGCATCTGGAAGGATGCGCGCACGAGGATCGCCATGTCGTTCAAATTATGCTTCTGGCGCTGGTAGGCCTCGATGGTCTCGCCGATGGCGCGGGCTTCCTCCTCCGAATCCCACGCGGCGTGGACGTTGACCTTGCCATCCTCGGGATCGTTGCGGTCGGTGAACAGCGTCTTGCCGAAACGGCCCTCATTATAGGCGATGAGATGGGAGGCGGCGCCCAATATGTGCGCGGTCGAGCGGTAGTTGCGTTCCAGCCGGATGATGGTGGCGCCGGGGAAATCCTTGTCGAAGCGCAGGATGTTGTCGACCTCGGCACCGCGCCAGCCATAGATGGACTGGTCGTCGTCGCCGACGCAGCAGATGTTAACGGTGGCCCTGTCGCGCGAGGCGCCCCCCTCTGTCCTGGCGGACATCTCCCCCTCAAGGGGGGAGATCGGCTTGCCTTCCGGCCGCTGCGCGAGCAGCCGCAGCCACATGTATTGGGCGGTGTTGGTGTCCTGGTACTCGTCGACGAGGATGTATTTGAAGCGCCGGTGATAGTCCTTCAGCACATCGGGATTGGCGCGGAAGATGCGGATCGGGTGGCAGAGCAGGTCGCCGAAATCGCAGGCGTTGAGCGTCTGCAGACGCTCCTGATAGGCCTTGTAAAGCTCGCGGCCCTTGCCGTTGGCGAAGCTGCGCGCATCGCCCTCGGCGATGTCGGCCGGACCCTGGCCCTTGTTCTTCCAGCCGTCGATCATCTGGGCGAACTGTTTTGCGGGCCAGCGCTTGTCGTCCAGGCCCTCGGCCTGGATCAGCTGCTTGATCAGCCGCACGACGTCGTCGGTGTCGAGGATGGTGAAGTCGGATCTCAGGCCGGCAAGCTCGGCATGGCGGCGCAGCAGCTTCACGCCGATCGAGTGGAAGGTGCCGAGCCACGGCATGCCCTCGACATTGCCTTCGCCGATCAGGATGCCGATGCGCTGCTTCATCTCGCGCGCGGCCTTGTTGGTGAAGGTGACGGCCAGGATCTGCGAGGGGAAGGCCCTGCCGGTGGCGAGGATGTGGGCGATGCGGGTGGTGAGCACGCGAGTCTTGCCGGTGCCGGCGCCGGCCAGCACCAGAACCGGGCCTTCGGTGGTCTCCACCGCCAGCCGCTGCTCGGGGTTCAGCCCCCTGAGATAGTCCGGCGCATTGTTCTGGCCGCCGCGGGCAGCCATGGCGCGCGCGGCAATGCCCGACGGGGCCGTGGGCCGCGCATTGGGTTCGTCGAAAAAGGGCATGTCTTCGGAAAAGCCGGACATCTCCCCCGAATGTAGTGATTCGGGAGGGAAAGACCAGAACTGTCTACGTTTTGTTCCGGTAAAGTGCCTGATACGGCCACTCGAGCGATATGGCGGCCGGCGTTGTGAACAACCGCGGTGGGGGCAAGGTTGCCGCCGCGGACCCTTGACCTGCGCTTGACAGGCGCGGCGGTCGGGAGAAAGTTGCGTATGGGGCGGCACGCAATGCCGGGTTGCCCAGAGCCGCCATGCGCGCAACAGTCGAAGGAGTTTCATCTTGGCTGTCACGATCACCTCCCTCGTCCTCTTCCTCATCGGTCTGGCGCTTGGCGCCGGCGGCATCTGGTTGGCTTCGCTGGGCGGCAGTTGGTACTACATCATCGTCGCTCTCGCCTTCCTGGTCGCCGCCTGGCTGCTCTACCGGCGCCGTTCCACTTCGCTCTGGCTCTACGCGGCGATCGTGCTCGGCACGCTGGCCTGGGCGGTCTGGGAAACCGGCTTCGACTGGTGGGAACTCGGCCCGCGCGGCGGCATCATCGTGCTGGTGGCGCTGTGGCTGCTGACGCCGTGGGCGCGGCGGGGCCTTGCCGGTCCGGACGGCCGCGCGCCACTGATCCTTGCCGTGCTGGCATCGCTGGCGGTGGCCGGCTATTCGATGACCACGGACCCGAAGGACATAGGCGGCGCGCTCGACACCGACAAGGTGATACCCAACGCCAATCTCGGCGGCGACGTGCCGGCGGGCGAATGGCACTATTACGGGCGCACGCAGTTCGGCCAGCGCTATTCGCCGCTCGACCAGATCACACCGGATAATGTCGCCAATCTGCAGCCGGCCTGGACCTACCGCACCGGTGATGTGAAGGGTCCGGACGATGTCGGTGAGACCACCTACCAGGTGACGCCGCTCAAAGTGGGCGACACGCTCTATATCTGCACGCCGCACAATTTCGCCATCGCGGTCGATGCGGCGACCGGCAAGGAGAAGTGGCGCTACGATCCCAAGATCAAGCTCGACAAGGACCGCCAGCACCAGACCTGCCGTGGCGTCTCCTATTATGCCGATGCCGCCGGCGCCGCCGGTCAGCCCTGCGCGACGCGCGTCTATCTGCCGACCTCGGATGCGCGGCTGATCGCGCTCGACGCCGCCAACGGGCAGGTTTGCCCAGCCTTTGCCGAGGGCGGCACGCTCAATCTGCTGACCAACATGCCGTATCCGAAGTCCGGTTATTACTACTCGACTTCGGCGCCGCTGATCGCGGGCGGCAAGATCATCGTCGGCGGCGCGGTCAACGACAATTATTCGACGCAGGAGCCGTCCGGCGTCATCCGCGCCTATGATGCGAGCACCGGCAAGCTGCTATGGAACTGGGATTCCGGCAATCCGGACCAGACGACGCCGCTGGCGGCCGGCCAGACCTACACCGCCAACTCGCCCAACATGTGGTCGACGCCGAGCGCCGACGAGAAGCTCGGCCTGCTCTATGTGCCGCTCGGCAACCAGACGCCGGACCAACTCGGCGCCGGGCGCAGCGCCAATGTCGAGAAATTCTCCTCCTCGATCACCGCGCTCGACCTCAATACCGGGCAATTGAAATGGGTGCGGCAGACCGTGCACCATGACCTCTGGGACATGGACGTGCCGGCGCAGCCGAGCCTGGTCGACATCACCAAGGCCGATGGTTCCGTCGTGCCCGCGCTGGTCGGGCCGACCAAGCAGGGCGACCTCTATGTGCTCGACCGGCGCACAGGCGAGCCGGTGATCGCGGTGAACGAAGTGCCGGCGCCGGGCGGCGCCATCGAAGGCGATCACACATCGCCGACGCAGCCGGTTTCCGATCTTACCTTCATGCCGAAGCCGCTGACCGGCGCCGACATGTGGGGGATCACCATGTTCGACCAGCTGGCGTGCCGGATCGAATTCCAGGGCCTGCGCTATGAAGGCCGCTACACGCCGCCTTCCGTCCAGGGCTCGCTGATCTATCCCGGCAATTTCGGCACCTTCAACTGGGGTGGCGTGGCGGTCGATCCGGTGCGGCAGGTGATGTTCGGCATGCCGACCTACCTGGCATTCAAGTCACAACTCATCCCCCGCGACCAGGTGCCGCCGCCGGACGAGGGGCGCGGCAGCGAGCAGGGGCTGAACCGCAATGAGGGCGCCCCCTACGCAGTGGTGATGGGACCCTTCCTGTCGCCGCTCGGCATCCCCTGCCAGGCGCCGCCCTGGGGCTATGTCGCCGGGGTTGATCTGAGGACCGGACAGATCGCCTACAAGCATCGCAACGGCACCGTCTACGACATGACGCCGCTGCCGTTGCCGCTGAAGGTCGGGGTGCCCGGCATCGGCGGGCCGATGATCACGGCCGGCGGTGTCGCCTTCCTGGGCGCCGCCGTCGACGACTATCTGCGCGCCTATGACCTGACTTCAGGCAGGCAGCTCTGGCGGGCGCGGCTGCCCGCCGGGGGGCAATCGACGCCGATGACCTATACGGTCGCGGACGGGCGCCAGTTCGTGGTCATCGTTGCCGGCGGCCACGGCTCGGTCGGCACCAAGCCTGGCGATTATGTGATGGCCTACGCGCTGCCCAAGTAAGGGGCGGGGTCCAGTTTTCGCGACGCTAGCGCCGCCCCTCATCGCCCTGCCGGGCACTTCTCCCCGTATAGTGACGGGGAGAAGGGGCTGGACGCAACCGCGGCGCCTTCTTGCATCATTGGGGATTAGCGAAATCGGCGATGACAGCGCCCCTCTCCCCGTCACTATACGGGGAGAGGATGCCGGCAGGCAGGTGAGGGGCAGCGCCAGCCATGGTCAGCAAAGCGTCGCAATGCAGGACGTTTTTCTGCCTTCGACCGGGCGGCCGGCGTCGCCGTCTTAGCCGAGCCCCAGATGGCTCTTCAGGCTGGGCACCGAGCCGAGCACCTGGTTGGTCAAATCGGGGCCGGCGGCTGCCTCGGCCTGCTGGACCAGCGTCTCGCCTGCCTTCTGGATCTGCGCCATGTCGAGGCCGGATGCCTTGAGCGCGGCGAGGCCGTTGACCAGCGCGCCGGCTTTCTCGCCGAGAACGCCGCCAAGCGCGCCTTGCAGCGAGGACAGGAAGCCGCCGCCGCCGGCCGGGGCGGCCATGACGTCGTATTTCTGCGCCAGCGCATCGGCGCCCGGAATCTTGGCGAAGAAGGAGGAGGCGCTGGTGCCTTCCGCCTCATGCTCGAGGACCGAGAAAATGGTGCCGACGACCTTTTCGGTCGTAGCCTGGTCGAGACCGGCCTTCTGCGAGACGGTGTTCACGATGTCCTGGACGTCCATGACTTCACCTCAACCTTGGGTTTTTCGTGTTTGCCGGATGACGCTGGCGGCTGCGTACCTTGACCATGGACTTGCGGCTCGCCGCAACAACGGCCGCGCGCATCGCCAGAACGGCGGTCGCAACCATGAAAGCTGTTGCGAGCATCGGCGAGGTCATGGTCATCGGCATTGTTCCTTCCAGATCGGGCCTAGAGCGGTTCAGAGTTTGATAGAACCTCTGCCCCACTCTAACTTCTTGTTTTACGCAATTCCCAAGGGGAAGCGCTGCGCGCTTCTCCCGGGAAAACCGCTACGCACTTTTCCTGGAATTGCTCTACCGTGACCGCCAAGGGCGGCCGGCCAGCCAGTTTCCCCCACTATTGTGGCAGCGCCATCAAGATTTTTCACCGATGACAAAAACGTGATGATCTTCAGCGGCCTGACTGGCGGCCTTGGAGGCGGCGAGGTGTCACCGTCCGGTGGACGATGACAGGCTCGCCCCTATCTTGCGGACGGCAAGGACACCGAAGTCAAGACACCGAGATCGAGGAAGCCCATGACCGACGTCACCACCAAACCCGTCATCACCCAGGCGATGATCGACGCCTATGACGAATACACGCATCTGACGCTGGATCGCCGTCGCTTCATGGAGCAATTGACCAGGCTTGCCGGATCGGGCGCGGCGGCGGCCGCGATCGCGCCGATGCTGGCTGCGAACTCCGCCCAGGCGGCAATCGTGGCCGAAAACGATGCCCGCGTGAAAGGCGAGGACATCACCTATCCCGGCAGCGGCGGCGAGATGAAAGGCTATCTGGTCAAACCGGCAAACCAGACCGGCAAGCTCGGCACCGTCATCGTCATCCATGAAAACAGGGGGCTCAACCCGCATATCCGCGACGTCGCCCGGCGTGTGGCGCTGGAAGGGTTCGTGGCGCTCGCGCCCGATTTCCTGTCGCCGCTCGGCGGTACGCCCGCCGATGAGGACAAGGCGCGCGACATGTTTGGGAAACTCGATGCGGCGCAGACCGTGGCCAACGGCGTGGCGACGGTCGCCTTTCTCAAGGCCGACAAGGACGGCAACGGCAAGGTCGGCGCCATCGGCTTCTGCTGGGGCGGCGGCATGGCCAACATGCTGGCCGTCAATGCGCCCGACCTCGCCGCCAGCGTCGCCTATTACGGCATGCAGCCGAACGCCGCCGACGCGTCTAAGATCAAGGCTGCGCTGCTGCTGCATTATGCCGGCCTCGACCAGCGCACCAACGCCGGGATCGACGCCTTCAAGAAGGAGCTCGACGCCGCCCACGTCGAATACACGGTCTATGTTTATGAAGGCGCCAACCATGCCTTCAACAACGACACCTCGGCGGCGCGCTACGACAAGAAGGCGGCCGATCTCGCCTGGGGCAGGACCGTCGCTTTCCTCAAGCAGAAGCTGGCTTGATCGTCGTCACCTTCCCGGCGCCCAGACCGTCTCGAAAGCCGGCGACAAGGTGAAGCCCGCCGGTCGCTCCGATGTCGGCGGCGGGCGCCGCACGCCTTCCTGCAAATAGCGCAGGGCCGAAGTCACCCCGTGGACCGTGTAGGGCTTGGCAATGACCCCGATCGCGCCGGCGAAATGGTCGGGAATGCGCTTCGGGTTGGCGGTCATGAAAACGACCATGGAGTTCTTCCTGTCGTCGATATATTCGGCGACATCGATGCCGGTCGGGCCGTCGGTGAGGTGGATGTCGACAAAGGCGATGTCGGCCCGCGTCGAATCGACCACCTCCCTTGCTTCGGCCAGGGATGTCGCCCAGCCCACCACACTGTGGCCGGCGTCCTGGACAAGGCTTTCCAGCTCCATGGCCAGCAAGGCCTCATCCTCCACGATCAGGACCTTGAGAGGCTCATTCATGACAGGTTCCCTTTGTGCTGTGGTCCGTTGGGCATCGAAATGACAACGCGAGTGCCGGGACCGGCATCGCGCCACTCGATGTCGGCGCGCAATTGGCGTGCAAGCGACTTGATCAGCCGCATGCCGAAGGAGGCGTCGCCATTGGCATCCGCCATGCCGACGCCGTCGTCCGAGACCTCGATGTTCAAATGGCCGTCCGGCTGGCTCATCTTGATGCCGATGCTGCCCGATCTCGTGCCATCCGGCCCTTCCTTGAAGGCATGCTTGAGTGCGTTGGTGAGGAGCTCGTTCACCATCAATGCCACCGGCGTTGCCTTCTCGGCTGGGATGATGATGGACTCGAGATCGAGTTTCGGATTGATTTCCGAGCGTCCCGAAGCCGTGAGCAGCTCGGAGACGAGATCCCTGGCAAAATCCGAGACATCGAACTTGCTGACGTCCTTGGATTGGTAGAGCCGGCGGTGCACGGTGCTGAGCGCCTCTATGCGTTCCAGCATCGTGCCCAGCGAGCGCTTCAAATTCTCGTCACTTGCGGCCCGGCTCTGCATGAGGATGAGCGAGGAAATCATCTGCAGGTTGTTCTTCACGCGATGATCGACCTCGTGCAGCAGCGTGGTCTGCGCCTCGAGCGCCGCCTCGAGTTCCGCAGTACGTTCCCTCACGGCTTTCTCGAAGCGATCCTTGTCCGCGGTGATGCGATGTTCCGAACGCTTGCGGTCTGAAACATCGAGCTGGGAAGCAAAGAAGAATTGCAATTCGCCTTTGTCGTTGGAGACAGGGCTTATGTAGAGCGCGTTCCAGAAGCTCGAACCATCCTTGCGGTAGTTCAGGATATCGACGCTAAGATCGGTCTCGTTCTCGATCGCGGCGCGTATCTCTGCGATGGCGGCCTTGTCGCTCTTGGGGCCCTGCAGGAAGCGGCAGTTCTTGCCGATAACTTCATGGCGCTCGTATCCCGTCAGGCGCAGGAAGGCGTCGTTTGCAAAGACGATCGGATTGTCATGCCGGCGCGGATCAGTAATGATCATCGACATCCGCGTGGCACGGATGGCCGCCGCGAACGGGTCGCCCTTGCCTTGCTCGACATGAAGGTCGTCGGTCATGTGCCATGCGTCGGCCGGTTCCCTGGTCCTTTTCCAGTCCATCGCGTCGCTCCAAGCCATTTTTCGTGGGAGACAACGGCTCAAAGTCGGATTTGGTTCAATCTCGAACGGCCTGTCGCAGTTCGTCGCAGGTGGGAACCAACGGATGCTTTTTGCAACCGACTGGGAGGAAAGGGATTTCTCGACTAGCCGGCGGAGGCCGGCTTGTGGAAGGCGACACCGGCCACCACCAGGGCGATGCCGATGCAGTCGGCCGGACCGGGGATCTGACGCAGCACCACGACTCCGATCAGTGTCGCGGTGACCGGCAGCAGGGATAGCATCAGCGCGAAACTCGAGCGCGGCAACCGCGCCATGGCGAGTTGATCGCAGACATAGGGTATGACCGAGGAACAGACGCCGACGCCGATGGCGGCAATGAGCAGCGGCGGCGAGAAAAAGGCGGGCAGCGCGTCGGTGAAGCCGATCGGCAGCACGACGACGAAGGCGACCGCCATGGTGGCACCCAGGCCGGCTATGCCGTCACCGGCGCCCGCGCGCGCGACACGGTGGCCAAGCATGATGTAGCCGACAAAGAGCGCGCCGTTGAGGAAAGCCCAGAACAGCCCGACCGGGTCGCTTGACCATCTGACGTCGATCAACAGCAAGGTGCCGGTGACGGCTATGGCAAGAGCGGCCAGATTGCGGGCGCTCCCGAGGCCGACCAGCGCAATGCCGATGGTGCCGACGAATTCAATCGCGGCCACCAGCGAGATCGGCAAGCGGTCGAGCGCCAGGTAGAACGAGCAGTTCATCACCGCCAGGCAAGCGCCGAAGGCCAGCAACAACAGGCGCGTCCGCGTATCGGTTCTGGCGAAGGTTCGCCAGGGCCGCGTCAGCGGCGCGAAGATCAGCGCCGCGGTGGCGATGCGCAGCCACGCCATGCCGAGCACGCCGACATGCGGGAAAAGCAGCACGGCGAAGGCCGGCCCGAGATAGTGGAAGACCGCGCTGACCGCGAACCAGAGATGCGGTGGCAGTCTCGTCGCCAGGCTGCCCGGGCCGGCAAGAGCAGGCCTGGTGGCATCGCGACCGGCAGTCGGGACTTGCGCCTGGTCATCCATCGGCGCAGTATCGCAGGCGATCTTTCCGGTTTATATGGACGATGAGCAGCAAGTCCGGTTATTTCTTTCCCGGAAGCAAGGATTTTTCCATGAAACGCCTTCGAAGCGAAAACGTCGATCTCGACGCCGCCGACATGAAAATATTGCGCTTGCTGGAAGAGGACGCGCGCATCAGCACGGCGGAGTTGGCGCGCTCGGTCGGCCTGTCGGCGCCGAGTGTGGCCGAGCGCCTCAAGCGGCTGCAGGAGAACGGCGTGATCGAAGCTTATTCGGTCAGAATCAATCCCGCGGCGCTTGGCCTGAAACTGTCGGCATGGCTGCGCATCCGGCCGGTGCCGGGGCAATTGGCGGTCGTGGCCGAGATCATCCGCTCCCTGCCCGAGATCGCGCAATGCGACCGGGTGACAGGCGGAGACTGTTTCATCGCGCTGGCGCATGTCGGCTCGGTAGCCGAACTCGAACGGGTGATCGATCGCATCATCCCCCATGCGATGACCAACACGGCGATCATCCAGTCGTCGCCGGTGATCGCGCGCTCGCCGCTGGCGGCGATCAAGCGGCAGGTTTGATCTCGGTGAGATGTTGCTTGAGAAAAATGTCAGCGCCAGACGGCGATCGAAATCGCTTGCCTCAGGCGTGGCCGCGCTTCAGGCGGGCGCGTTTCAGGATGCTGCGCCAGCGAATCATGTCGAATGGGATCGGTTCGTTGTTGTTGGCGATGTGAAAGATCTCGTTGTCGACATTCTTGAGCGAACGCCAGAAATCATAGTCTGATATGCGCGGATCGGCCGCCAGCCTATCCACCTCGACCTTGATGTCGGTTTTCATGCACGTCCCTCGAACCGGCTTCGCCCCGCCGCCCGTAAACAACCCTGGTGCGGACGTTTTCGACCGCTCCGCTGAGTCGTTCAACGGCTCAATTGGCTTGTTCCCGTTAAAACCTCGGTAAGGTTAATGTGGGTCCAGGACCGCTTCAAGCGCTGGCGCCAGTCGATTTGAGGGGGCCGGCGATTTTGGTTCGCGGGTGTGGCTTTGAAGTCGTTCCGTCCTCGAATTTGCCCTAGCCCTGCTTGCGCCTGATTCCGATCGAGCGCCCGGCGCGTTCGGGCATTGGCAGCACCGAATGGGCGGCGCGCATGGCTTCGATCCTGGCCAGCACATCGGCCGGGAAGGGCGCCACCTTCGGCCCCGACATGTCGACATGCAGCGACAGGGTCTCGGACGTGGCGGCGAGCCAGCCGTCGACATGGCGGATTTCCTGGTAGGCCCTGAGCCGCTTCTCGTCATGGTCGATGAGTTGAAAGGAGACTATGACCTTGTGGTCCAGGTGCAACTCCTGCACGTAGCAAACATGGACTTCGGCGGTGTAGATGGTGAGCCGCCGCTCTTTCACATAGTCCAGGCCCATGCCCATCGCCTCGAAGGCCTCGTCCGAGCAGCGGTCGAACAGCACGTTGTAATAGGCCATGTTGAGATGGCCGTTATAGTCGATCCAGTCCTTCTCGATGTCCATGGGCTTGGAAACGAAGGGGGCGAGGATGGACATCGAAACTTCCTTGTTCTGGTGCTGGACAGAGCGTGGTCGTGGAGACTACGCATCCATAATCGCATGACAAGCATGCATGCTGGTCCATTCGCGGAGGATTCCATGGCTCTGAGCGACCTCAATCCGGTCGAACGCAACGAGGAAGGCATCGCGGCCGTACTCGGCATCCTCAAGCAGCGGCTGGGCGAGCGCTTCCAGACCGGCCAGGCGATCCGTTCGCAGCACGCGCATACGACCACCTATATTCCGACGCAGGCGCCCGACGGCGTCGCTTTCCCGGAGACGACGGCCGAGGTACAGGAAATCGTGCGCGCCTGCGCGGCACACCGCGTGCCGGTGATCGCGTTTGGCGTCGGCTCGTCGCTCGAAGGCCACACCAACGCGCCGGGTGGCGGCATCTCGGTCGATACGTCGCGGATGAACCGCATTCTCGCGGTCAATCCGCAGGATCTCGACTGCACCGTCGAACCCGGCGTGACGCGCGAGGACCTGAACCGGCATCTGCGCGACACCGGCCTGTTCTTCCCGATCGATCCGGGCGCCAATGCCTCGCTCGGCGGCATGGCGGCGACGCGGGCCTCCGGCACCAATGCCGTCCGCTACGGCACGATGCGCGAGAACGTACTGTCGCTGACCGCCGTGATGGCCGACGGCGAGACGGTGACGACCGGCAAGCGGGCGAAAAAGAGCTCGGCGGGCTATGATTTGACCAGGCTGCTGGTCGGATCCGAAGGCACGCTCGGCATCATCACCGCGCTGACCTTGAAGCTGCAAGGCATTCCGCAGGCGATCTCGGGCGGCGTCTGCCCGTTCCCGAGTGTCGAGGCGGCCTGCAACGCAGTGATCGCGACGATCCAGATGGGCATTCCGGTGGCGCGCATCGAACTGGTCAACGCGCTGCAGATGCGAGCGATGAAGACTTATTCCAAGCTCGACTATCCGGAGAGCCCTTGCCTGTTCGTCGAATTCCACGGCAGCGATGCCGGCGTTGCCGAGCAGGCCGAGACTTTCGGCATGATCGCCGAAGAAAATGGCGGCGGGCCGTTCCTGTGGACCAGCGTCGCCGAGGAGCGGACCAAACTGTGGAAGGCGAGGCACGACGCCTACTGGGCCTCGCTGACCTTGCGGCCGGGCGCCAAGGGCCTGTCGACCGATGTCTGCGTGCCGATCTCGCGCTTTGCCGAATGCGTCACCGAAACCGAAGCCGATATTGCCGAGATGGGCCTGATCGCGCCGATCGTCGGCCATGCGGGCGACGGCAATTTCCATGTGCTGGTGCTGATGGATGTCAACGATCCCGAGGAAATCGCGCTGTCGGAAAAGTTCGTCGCACGGCTCAACATGCGGGCGATCGCCATGGAGGGCACCTGCACCGGCGAGCACGGCATCGGCCAGGGCAAGATCGGCTTCCTGCGCCACGAACTTGGCCATGGCGTCGACATCATGCGCACCATCAAACAGGCGCTCGATCCGCAAAACATCATGAACCCGGGCAAGATCCTGCCTGACATGGGCTAAGGACGTCGTGAGGCGCCGGTCTTGACCGCGCCGCCATTCAGGTCGAGGCTCCTCCCGTGGCAAGCCTGGAAAGACAGGCGTGCCGGCAGAGGAGGACTGTCATGGCCATTTCACGCAAGGAAGAAGCGCGCGCGCTGAGCGCCGACGAAAAGGAATTGGTGGAGAAGTCGCACCATCCGGCGGTGCAGGATCTTTCCGACGCTGACCTTTCCGGCCTGGTCAAGCATTTGCGGGAACGGCGCGACAAGGCGCAGACCGAAGCGCATCGCCGCCGTCGTGAAATCCGCGGCAAGGGCGCGGCAAAGGGCGCGACCGCCTCGAAGGCTGATGGCGGTTCACAAGTGAAGCTTGCGGTGCTGGCGACGGCGATGCGGCGGCTGAACGGCGAGGCCGAACTGCGCCGCCAACTGGCGGCCCGCATTTCGCTGGTCGGCAACGCGCGCAAGGCGCTGACCTTGAAGCAGAAAGCCCCGAACGGTCCGACGCACAATTCGCGCACGGCGCACAAGGGTATGCGGGCCGTGGCCAACCAGAAGGTTGCAAGCCTGGTCCGACCGGCTGAACTCGGCCGGCAGCGCAAGGCGGCCAAGGTGGCGCAGGCGAAACGCGACGCACGTTGAGGGGCCGCGGATAGAGGCCGCCAGCCGACGCTCTACTGCGCAGCGACAAAGCTTCTCTTACTTTCCCTGCACAAGCGTCTGCAGCATGGGACGGGTCGGGGCGAAGAAGGTCGTCCCGGTGTGCGGCGTCGAGACGTCGAGCAGCCGGTCATAGGCGCCGGGCGGATCGCCGACATACATGCGCTGCAGCATTTTCTCGGTGACCCAGAGATATCTGCTGTAGCCGATGAAGTAGGTTCCGAATTCGTTCTGCCCGGGCCTGCCGAACGGCATGTTGTCGCGCAATATATCGTATTCATTGCCGTCGGCATCCTCGATAGTGGCCAGCGACTTGTGCGACTTGCGCGGCGCCTCGTCGTCATCGATTTCGATGTTGTCGATCTTGGTGCGGCCGATGATCGCCTCCTGCTCGGGCGTCGGAATGCGCGCCCAGGCCTGCATGTCGTGCAAATATTTCTGGACCACGACATAGCTGCCGCCGGCAAAATCGGGGTCCTCTTCACCGACCAGCGCCGAGGCGGGCAAGTCGAGGCCGGCAGGGTTGGCGGTGCCGTCGACGAAGCCGAGCAGGTCGCGGGCATCGAAATAGCGAAAGCCCGTCACTTCGTCGACGACGGTCACACCGGGACCAAGCCTGTCGAGCAGGATACGTTCGAATTCGAAGCACATGTCGGGCCGCTCGGCGCGAATGTGGAAGAGCAGGTCGCCCGGCGTCGTTGGCGCCGAATGGACCGCGCCCTTGATCGGAGCGAACGGCTTCAGCTCCAGCGGCCGCCGGCCGGGGCTGAGCCGGTTCCAGAGATCGCTGCCGATGCCGGCGATGCAGGACAGGCGGCCACCAAGGTCGCGGAATCCGACAGTCTTGACCAGATCGTCGAGTTCGCCAAGCACGGAGCACACCCTGGCCAGGGCCGGCTGTTCGCCGGCGACGGTGACGACAAGAAAAATCGCCGATTGCGAAAGCGGGGCATCGACGCTCTGCGCATCGATCGGCACACGGTCCCAGTTCTTGCCCGACATCCGAGAATCTCCGCTTTTTCCAGGATTTGTTTCAGATCGTCCGGCAGGACGCAACACGGGATGATTTGCCTCTTTATCGACACGCGGATGCGGGTAGAGTGCGGCAGAATTTCAATCAACCTGTTCGGAGCTGATGCTCGCACGCCTGTTCGTGATCTTCGGTGGCTTGTTCGTGCTGGTGCTGTGCGCGGCGCTGGTGGTGCCGTATTTTGTCGACTGGACCGGCTACCGCGCCGAGTTCGAGCGCGAGGCAAGCGCCATCCTGGGCCGCAAGGTGACCGTGCAGGGCGACGCCACGGCAAGGCTGTTGCCGTTTCCCTCGGTGACCTTTTCCAACGTCGCCGTCGCCGGCGGCCCCAACGGCCAGCCGGCCATGACCGTCGAGACGTTTTCGATGGATGCGGAACTCGCGCCCTTCCTGCGCGGCGAGGTGCTGATTTTCGACATGCGGCTGGTGCGGCCGAAGGCAATCATAGACATCGCCGCCAATGGTACCGTCGACTGGGCGATGCGCCCGTCTTCGCCCTTCGACCCCGGACAGGTCTCGATCGAGAAACTGACGGTGACGGAAGGGCAGATCGAACTGCGCCATGCTGCCGGCGGCCGCAGCCACATCTTCTCCGAGATCAACTCGACCATTTCGGCCAAATCGCTGGCCGGTCCGTGGCGCATGGACGGCACGTTGCGTCTCGACGGCTTGCGCGCCACGGTTGCGGCCTCGACCGGCAAGGCCGAACCTTCCGGGCAGCTGCGGCTTCGGCTGAAGGCGGACCCCGATGCCTATCCGCTGGTCATCGAGACCGACGGCAATGCGGGCATCGTCAACAGTGCGGCCGTCTATTCCGGCCAGTTCAAGATTTCGGGCGCCGACAAGAATTCAGCCGAGCTGCGCGGCACGGATGGCGCAACGGTGAAGGTCAGCGCCGGCAAGCCCGATCCGGGCTTTCGGCTGAACGGCAAGTTCTCGCTCGATCACCAGAAGCTTGGCGTCGACGAATTCCGTTTCGAGACCGGTCCGCTGGACAATCCCTATACCGCCGACGGCAAAGCCTCGGTCGATCTCGGCCAGAAACCGAGTTTCGCCATCGAGGCCAATGGCGCGCAGGTGCAGTTCGACGAGGCGGTGGGTGCGCCGGCCGGCGCGGGCCTGACGCTGGACCAGCGTATCGCGGGGCTGGAACAGGCGCTGCTCGATCTGCCGAAGCCGACAATTCCCGGCACGGTCGAGGTCAAGCTGCCGGCGGTGGTGGCCGGCGACACGACGGTGCGCGATGTTCATCTTTCCGCCGAGCCGGTCGATGACGGTTGGTCGGTGAAATCGCTCGCCGCGACCTTGCCGGGCCGCACCAAGCTGGAAGCCGATGGCAAGGTCATGCTCAACGTGCAGGGCCATTTCGGCTTCACCGGCTCGTTGCTGCTGGCGGTGGCGCAACCTTCAGGTTTTGCGGCGTGGCTGTCGAAGGATGTCGACGAGGCGATCCGCCGTCTGCCTGCCGCCGGTTTCAAGGCCAAGGTCGATCTCTCGCAAAACCATCAATCCTTTAGCGATCTCGAATTGATCCTGGGCAAGGCGAAGTTTTCCGGCCGCATCGATTCCAGCCAGCCCGACGACGCAAAGCCCTCGGTGCTGATGCGGCTCGAGGGCGGCGAACTCGATGTGGACGGGCTGGCGGCCTTCGCCTCGATCTTCGTCAGCGACAAGGGCGCCAACCGCTTTGCCAGCAGCGACCTCGATTTCCAGATCAAGGCCGGCCCGGTCAGCGCCGGCGGCTTGACCGCCGACACGGTCGATACCGCACTAAGGCTGCGGGACGGGCTGCTCGAAATCGACCGGCTGTCGGTGGGCGGACTGGCTGGCGCCTCGATCAGCGCCACCGGCCGGATCAAGGATTTTCCGGCGAGCCCGACCGGCAAGCTCGACGCCTCGGTGGTCGCTGTCGACCTGAAACCGCTGATCGATGTCGCCGCGCAGCATTATCCTGATAATGCCGTGCTGAAGGGGCTCGCGGGCCGCGCCGCCGCTTATCCCGACCTGTTCCAGGATGCGCGCATCGACCTCGTGGCCAGTGCCGCCGACAATGGCGACGGCTCCACGGGCCTGGCGATGAGCGGGCAAGGCAAGGCCGGCGGCTCGGCGTTTTCGGCGTCGCTGTCGGGGAAGGGCGCGGTGGGCAAGCTTTCTGACGCCCCCGTGACACTGACGTTCAATGCCAGGAACCCGGACGCAACCGCCTTGCTGGCGCTCTACGGCTTGCCGGCGCTACCGCTCGGCATGCTGGGCGAGGCAAGCACCGATATCCAGGCCAAGGGCACGTTCGGCGGCGGCCTGACGACGAGCTTCAGCCTTGCCGGCAACGACTTCAAGGCCGGCTTCGAGGGAACGGTCGCCGACACGCCGCAAGGTCCGACGGCGAAGGGCAAGGTCAACCTCGACGCCTCCGACATCGAGCCATGGCTGATGACGACGGGCATCGGCCTGCCCGGCATGGGCGCCGGCATGTCGACATCGCTGGCCGCGCAGGCCGATTATGGCAACGGCCTGCTGGTGCTCTCCGGGCTCAGCGGCGCCATCAACGAGGCAGCCGTGTCCGGCGACATCAACCTCGATGTCAAGCAGGGCGTGGACGGCAAGGACGGCGTGCCGCATCTGGCCGGCGCGCTGGCGCTCGACGAACTCGACCTTGATCCGATGGCGGTGGCGCTGTTCGGCGATTCCGCTTTTCTCGTGGACAAGAACGGGGCCGACAAAAGTGACAATGCCGGCAAGAGTGACAAGGCCGGCAAGAGTAACAGGGCCAGTGCGTGGCCGTCGGCGCCGTTCAGCCAGAAGTCCAGCTTGCCGTTCACGGCCGATCTCGACCTGACCACGGCTTCGCTGGCCGCCGGCCCGCTCGCCACCGCCTATGACGCGGCCTTCTCGCTCAAGCTCGACCCGGACGGCATCCGCGTGGCCGATCTCAAGGCCAAATTCCTCGACGGGGCGCTGACCGGCCTGTTCGAGTTGAAGAACAATGAGGGCACGGGGCTTTTCACCGGACAGATGAAACTGGCGGGCTCCGATCTGGCAAGCGTCTTGCCGGACGCGGGTATCGGCGGCACCGGCGATTTCTCGACGACGCTGTCGACCAGCGGCAAGTCGGTCGACGCAATGATCGCCGCCCTGTCTGGTTCCGGCACGGCGGCGCTGAAGGATTTGCAAATCGCCGGCGTCAATCCCGATGCCTTCAGCGCATTCCTCGCCAAGGCGGATGCGATCGGCCGCGATATCGACGCGGCCAAGACCGCCGGCTTCGCGCCTGACATCGCCGCCGCCGGCAGCTTCGCCGCAAAGGACGCCGAGGTCGCCTTCACGATTGCCGGCGGCACGCTCAGGGCGCCGCCGATCAGCCTTGAAAACCCGGCCGCGACCTTGTCGGCCGACATCACGGCCGACCTCAACGCCAGCACGGTTTCGGCCAAGGGCGCGGTCACCTATCGGCCCGGCGACGAAGCGCTGGTCGGCTCCGAGCCGGCCGTGAATTTCACCGCCGAGGGGCCGTTCGGCGCCGTGAAACGGCAGTTCGACAGCGAGCCTCTGGCGCAGTTCCTGACCCAGCGCGCGCTGGAAAAAGAACAGCAACGCGTCGAGGCGATGCAGGCCGCGCTGCTCGAGAAACAGCGGCTGCGGCGCGAGGTGCGCTACTACGCGGCACTTCAGGATGCCCGCGACAAGGCCGCCGAGGAACTGCGCCAACAAGAGGAAGCGGCGCGCCTGAAAGCGGAGGCCGACGCCAAGGCGAAAGCGGAAGCCGACGCTCAGGCCCAGGCTGAAGCGGATGCCAAGGCAAAGGCCGACGCGGAAGCGAAAGCCAAGGCGGACGCAGACGCGAAAGCCAAGGCCGATGCCGAGGCCAAGGCGGCGGCGGAACAGCAGGCAGCCGACGAGGCGGCCAAGGCGCAGGCCGAACAGGAACGCCAGAAGGCGGAGGAGGCAATGCGCATTGCCTCCCAGGAAAAAGCCAGGCTCGAGGCGGAGCGCAAGGCGGCGCAACAGGCGCCCAAGGCCGAGCAGTCGCCCGCCAACGACAATCCGCCTCCGGCCAAGCCGAAAGCCAACCCATTCACGGTCGACAATCTGTTGAAGTCGCTGCAGTAGGACTAGGCATTCCGGCTGCCCGCCCGACTGGCAATCGCCTCAAAGAACGAATGTTTCAGCGCCGTCAGCGACGTATCTGGCGTGGCGGAAATCGCGGATGGCGGCGAGCTTGCCGCCCTGCCAACCCAGCAGGATGAAGTATGCCGGCGCTGCCGTGGGATCGTTGGGATCGCGCACGAGGATTGCCGGACGATCTTCGACGAAACCAGGCTGGAAATGCCAGTCCCGCACCCGGGAATAATTGCCGAAATAGGTTGCCACCTCCTTGCGGCCGCTGAGCCTTGCCCTGGCCACCAGTTCCAAGCGTACCTCATCGGCCAGCATGTCCCGCACGGCGTCGAAATCGCGGGCGTTGAAGCGATCGACATAGGCGTCGAGCAACAGGCGCTCCGATGCACTCAGCCTGGGAACAGGACGATCGTCCTGTTCGTCTGCGATCTCACGCAGCCGGCCGCGGCCACGATGCAGCGCGGCCTTGACCGCGGGGACGCTGGTGTCGAGCATGGTGCTGATCTCCCGCAGCGAATAGCCCAGGACATCCATCATGATGACGCTGCTTCGTTGCGCGACGGGAAGGCGCATGAAACTGTGCAATCCGGCTGCCGCGGCCTGCCGTTCGGCGATCGAATTTGCCGGGTCGGCGATCATGTCCGGCTCCTCCTCGTAGAACGTCTTCTCACGGGCGCGGCGGCGCAAAAAGTCGAGCGCGGTATTGTGCGCGATGCGAAACAGCCAGCCTTCGGGATTGGCGATCAGGCCGGCGTTGGGCAAGGCCTCGAATGCCTTGGCCAGCGCCTCCTGCAAGACATCCTCGCCATCGACGACCGAGCCTGTCATGCGGGCGCAATAGCGATGCAGTTTGGGACGCAATTCGCCGAACAAGCGGTCGAAAGGCCTTGGGATCTCGCCTGGACTGTTCATGCACCGGCCGTTCTTGCCATGGTTCTATTCAGGCTACTCGTCCAGCATCCGATAATGGCCCACCACTGTCATCACGTCACGATGCGGAGGGTCGATGCAGCGATCCCTGATGCCGTTTTGGAAGGCCTCGAAAGCGGCAAGCCCGGGGATGATGTCAGCATGCTCGTCGGTTTCGATCTCGACGAGATGGACGAAAGTGCCGTCGCCGGAGCGCCAGGTCATGTAGCGAACGCCTTCCGGCGATTTGCCGCGCAGTTCCTCGAACACAGCCTTGACCAGGCGCTCGTTCTCGTTCGCCCGGTCCGGCTTCGTTTTGTAGCGTATCAAATGATGTTTCATCGCATCGGCTCCCTTGGCTGTCGTCTGTCCAAGACGCCTCAGCCAGGCCGAAGGATTCGGATTTCAAAAAAATAGTTCGGTACCGGCCCGCGCAGACGCCGGATGTCAGTCCTGGCCGCGGTCGAGCAGGCGCCGCAGCACGGGTTCGATGCGCGACAGCTCGTCGAGATGCGCGGCAGAGAGTTCGGCCAGGCAATCGTCGGCGCGTTCGGTCAGCCGCAGCAGCACGCGGCGGTGGTCGTCCTTGTCCTGATCGCGTGCGACCAGTCCTGCCTCACCGAGGCGGTTGACCAGTTCGACGGCGCTGTGGTGGCGGATGCGCAGGCGTTCCGCAAGGTCGCCGACCGTCACCGGCCCGCCGCCCGGATATCCCTTGATCGCCAGCAGCGCCTGATGCTGGCGCGGGGTCAGGCCGGCGTCCTCGGCCTGCACCTGGCTGAATTCGAGGAAGCGGCGGATCAGGTAGCGGAACTCGGAGAGCCGCTGGTAGTCGGATTGCCTGATGGCGGGGCGTGGGGTCTTGGGCGGCTGCGTCATATCGCAGATGTCTTCGTTTTCCGGTGAAAGCTCAAACGAAATTTCGAACGAAACCAGCTTGAACATATATATCGTGTTACGATACATAGCCGACCGACAACCGGCTGGCCACTTCGACCGTGCCGCAAAACCAGACACGGCCGCCGCCAGGAAGCAAAGCCACCATGAAGACCCACAATTCCAATCCCGGTCATCTCAGGGATTTCACCACCGACGCCAGGGTGCTGCTCGTCGCCGCGATAGCGGTGGTGGTGGCGACCGCCGGGCTGTTTGCCGGCATCGTGCTGCTGAAGCTGATCCGCCTGGCCACCAACATCGCCTATTTCGGCCAGTTCTCGCTTGCCGAGCTGAAGCTGCAGGATACGCCGCTCGGACTTGCCGCCGTCTTCGTTCCCGTCATCGGCGCGCTGATCATCGGCCTGATGGCGCGCTATGGCAGCGAGAAGATCCGCGGCCACGGCATTCCCGAGGCCATCGAGGCGATCCTGCTCGGGCGCTCCAGGCTCGATGCCAAGGTGGCGATCCTGAAGCCCTTGTCGTCGGCGATCTCGATCGGCTCCGGCGGGCCGTTCGGCGCCGAGGGTCCGATCATCATGACCGGCGGCGCCATTGGCTCGCTGATCGCGCAGATCCTGCCGGTCAGCGATACCGAGCGCAAGACGCTGCTGGTGGCGGGTGCGGCCGCCGGCATGACCACCGTGTTCGGCACGCCGATCGCGGCCATCATGCTGGCGGTGGAACTGCTTTTGTTCGAATGGACGCCGCGCAGCTTCATTCCCGTGGCGGTGGCGGCCATCGTGGCGGAGGTGGAGCGCACGATGCTGCACATGCCGGGGCCGATCTTTCCGTTCCAGGGCAGCATGGCGGTTTCCTTCCTCGGCCTTGGCGGCTGGGTGCTGATCGGCATCTGCGCGGGTCTGTTGTCCGGGCTGCTGACGCAGATGGTCTATGCCTGCGAGGACGGCTTCCAGAAGCTGCCGATCCACTGGATGTGGTGGCCGATGCTCGGCGGCCTGGTGGTCGGCATGGGCGGCCTGATCGACCCACGGGCGCTCGGCGTCGGCTATGACAACATCGCCGACATGCTGGACGGCCGCACCATCGCCACCGCTGCGCTGCTGCTGCTGGTGGTCAAGGCCGTCATCTGGTCGGTGGCGCTCGGCTCGGGAACCTCGGGCGGCGTGCTGGCGCCGCTGTTGATCATGGGTGGCGCGATGGGCGCGGTGCTTGCCGGGATCCTGCCGGCGGCGGATACGGGCTTCTGGGCGCTGCTGGCCATGGCCGCCACCATGGGCGGCACGATGCGCGCGCCGCTGACAGCCACTTTCTTCGCCGTCGAGCTGACCGGCAACACGCATGTGCTGGTGCCGCTGATCGCGGCCTGTGCGGCGGCGCATGCGGTCACCGTGCTGTTGATGAAGCGTTCGATCCTGACCGAGAAGATCGCCAGGCGAGGGCACCATCTGGTGCGCGAATATCGGGTCGATCCCTTCGCGCTTACCAGGGTGCGTGAGGTGATGACGTCAGAGGTCGAGAGCGTGCCGGCGACGATGACGCTGCATAGCGCGGCCGCCTTCATGACGGCGCCAGAAACCCGGCATCCGAGTTTTCCCGTGGTCGATGAAAACAGGCAGGTGCTCGGCCTCATCGATCCGCCGGCGATCCTGCGCTGGCGCCGTGCAGGCAAGCACCGGACGACGACGCTCGGCGAGCTGCTGGCCGGAAGCAAGGTGACGCTGGCCTATCCCGACGAATATCTGGAAGGCCTGTCGGACAAATTGTTGACGGCCAATGTATCGCATCTGCCGGTCGTGGCGCGCGAGGATGGAAGGCTGGTCGGCTATGTCGGCTGGAAGGATCTGATGCGGGTGCGCTCACGCAAGCAGGCCGAGGAACGCGAGCGCTCGACCTTGCTTGGCTTCGGCACCAGAGGCAAGAAAGAGCAGCGCACGGCTTCTTCTTAAATCTCGCCGCCGCCGCGCTTCGCCCACTCCAGGACATGCAGCCTGAGCGCGGAGGATAGGTTGGTGTCGCGGGGCCGCGTTTCGTCGACTTCGGCGACAAGGGCGGCGAGCGTCAGCTTCCTTGCCGCCGCCATCGCGACGAGATCGTCATGGAAAGGCTTTTCGAGGGAATAGCTGGTGCGATGGCCGCGTATGGTCACCGAGCGTTTTTCGACGGCGCTCATTGACCGTCACTGGGATCGCCCGGTTCGCCGGGCTTTTCGCGGTGATGGCCCGCGACGAACCTTTCGCTCTTGTCGGCGACCATGCGGTCGCGTTGCCTTTCGGCCTTGGTGCGGCCGTGCAAGGCGCGATTCTGGCCGGCCGCCTGTTCTCTATCGGCCCGCGCCTTCTGTTTGCGGAACTGACGAAGGTTGACGATTTCGGCCATGGCGGGAGCCGCGAGCCTATTTCTTGCGAAAGGCGTCGAGCGAGACCACTTCGGCGCCCTTGGTACCGGCATCGGCGGCGGCGGGCTTTTTCTCCGCTTCGGCGGCGGCCTTCTTCTCGGCCTTCGGCTTCTTCTCGGAGACGATGGCCAGCGGTTCGGGCGCTGGTGCGGCCGGTTCCTCGTCGGGCTGCGCATCGGTCTTGACGTCGAACTCGAGTTCGAAATTGACCGAGGGATCGTAGAAGCCACGCACGGCCGAGAACGGGATCTCGAGTTTCTCCGGCACGTCGGAGAAGGAGAGCCCAACCTCGAATCCGGTGTCGGTGACCTTCAGGTCCCAATACTGGAACTGAATGACGATGGTCATCTGCTCGGGATAGCGCTCGCGCAGGCGCGACGAGACGCGCACGCCCGGCGCACCGGTCAGGAAGGTGATGAAGAAATGATGGTTGCCGGGAAGGCCGGTGCGCGCGACCTCGGCCAGGACCTTGCGCATGACGCCGCGCAACGCCTCCTGGGCCAGAATGTCGTAGCGGATGTGGTCGTCGGCCATGAGTTGGTCGGGTTCCGTTGAATCGTCCGCATAGCTGTAATCAAGCTTGAGGGCGGCGTAAACCTGATATAGACCGCCGCCGCGCCGAAGCGAGGACTATTGCCAACGATTTGATCGGCAAGGCGGCTTCGCCGCAACCGCAAATGTTATGCGTTAGCCAGCGCAGTGTGTTTTTTCACGCCGGTCGGGGAAGGGCGCTTGCCGAAAGCGCGCAGGAACGTGCGCACGCCGTTTGTCGCCGATTGCACCACTTCGTCCTCGCGCGGCGTGCCGCCAAGCATGAAGGTGGTCTGCAATTCGGCATTGACCAGGCCGAGGAACTGGCGTGCCGCCACGTCGGGATCGTCGATCGTGAGATGGCCGCCGTAAGCGAGGCGGGCGAAGCGGGCGGCGATTGCCGGCCATGTCCGGCCCGGGCCCTGTTCGCGCCATTCGGCAAAGAGCTCGGGATAGCGCTCGCCCTCGGTCTGGATCAGCTTGCGCAGGAACTTTCCGTCGCGGTTGCAGATGCAGTTCTGGTTCAGGCGCACGGCAAAACCGATCAGGTCGGCTTCGAGGTCCCCGGGCTGATCGGGGAAGGTGGCGATGGTGGCGAAAATGCCGGCGTTGCAGCGCTCGGTCAGGTCGCGTACCACGGCGATGAACAGCTTTTCCTTGTCGCGATGGTGATTGTAGACGGTCTGGCGTGAGACGCCGGCCTCTGCCGCGATCAGGTCGATGTTGGCGCCGGCGAAACCCTCGCGGCAAAACACGCCGGCAGCGGCGTCGACGATCGACATGCGCTTGGCCTCATGGCCACGTGGCGGGAAAGTGTCAGGAGAAACGCCCGGTCTCATGAAAATCTATATAGAGGTGATTGACGATTTGGACAAGAGTGTCTAAATTTGTGGACACGATATAAGGGGATTTCACTCCAGAGGGATGAATAAATTCGCTCTGGGAGTAGGAACTCCACGGGATGGAACGTCCTGGGGTCAGACGTCGCCTTGCGGCGGCAACCAGATTCGAAAGAAGCCAATATCATGAGTCCCAAATTCCTCCGCATCGCGGTCGTGCTCGGCCTGTTGTCCGCCATCGGCCCGTTCGCCATCGACATGTATCTGCCCGCGCTGCCGTCGATCGGCACCGATCTTCATGCCGGCACCGCCGCCGTGCAGATGAGCCTTTTGATCTTCTTCCTGTCGATGGGCTTCGGCCAGATCGTCGTCGGGCCGATCTCCGACATGGTCGGCCGCAAGCTGCCGCTCTATGGCGGCCTGGCGCTGTTCATGGCCGGCGGCATCGGCTCGGCAATGGCGCCGACCATCGAGTGGCTGATCGCCTTCCGCTTCCTGCAGGGGCTTGGCGCCAGCGCCGGCATGGCCATTCCGCGCGCCATCGTGCGCGACCTGCACACCGGCAACGAGGCCGCCAAGCTGATGTCGCTGCTGATGCTGGTGTTCTCGGTGTCGCCGATCCTGGCGCCGCTGACCGGCAGCCAGATCATCGAGAATTTCGGCTGGCGCGCCGTGTTCTGGACGGTGACCGGCGCGGCGGTGCTTGCCACCATCCTGCTCGCGACCTCGCTCAAGGAGACGCGGCCGGCGGAAGAGCGTGTCGGGTCCTCCTTCGGTACCGCGCTTGCCGGCTACCGTTTCCTGATGGGCGACCGTAATTTCCTTGGCCTGGTGGCAATCGCCGGCTTCGGCATTGCGAGCTTCTTTGTCTATCTGTCGAGTTCGTCCTTCATCCTGATCGACCATTACGGGCTGTCGCCTTCGGTCTACAGCGTGTTCTTCTCGATCAACGCGGTTGCCTTCATCGGCATGTCGCAGCTGACCGGCCTGCTTTCCGAACGGTTCGGGCTGAAGCGCGTGGTGTGGGTGGCGGTGACCGGCTATGCCACGACCATGGTGGCGCTGTTCGCCATCATGGCGACGGGGGTCGACCGGCTCGATGTGATGGCGGCCCTGCTGTTCGTCGGCTACGGCTTCCTCGGGCTTGTCATTCCGACCACCTCGGTGCTGGCCATGGAAGAGCATGGCGAGATCGCCGGCACGGCGTCGGCGCTGATGGGCACGCTGCATTTTGCCATCGGCGCGCTCGCCATGGGCGTTGCCGGCGTGTTCTTCGACGGCACGCCGCTGCCGATGGTCGCCGGCATCACGCTCTGCGCGGTGATATCGTTCGCACTGGCGAAGGTCACGCTTGGCCGTTCGCGGCAAGCCGTCGAAGCGCCGGCGGAATAGGCAATCCTCAGTGAACCAGGAAAGGCCGGGTCGATCCCGGCCTTTTTTGTGCCGGCGGCAGTGCGGGCGCTCAGCTGAGTTCCTGGGCGAGGCCGATGAGAAGCCCTTCAGGTCCTCGGATGTAGCAGAGCCGATACACGTCCTTGTAGTCGACCACTTCGCCCACGAGCTGCGCGCCGCGCGTGCGGAGCCTTTCAAGCGTATCGTCGATGTCGTCCACGGTGAACATGACGCGGAGGTAGCCCAGCGCGTTGACCGGGGCTTTCCGGTGATCCGCGACGACAGGCGGCGTGAGGAAGCGGGAGAGCTCCAGCCGGCTGTGGCCGTCCGGTGTGCGCATCATGGCAATCTCGACATGTTGATCGCCCAGTCCGGTGACACGCCCGGCCCATTCTCCCTCGATCGTGGCCCGCCCCTCGAACTCGAGGCCGAGTTCGCGAAAGAAATCGATCGCCCCTCCGAGGTCCTCGACCACGATTCCTACATTGTCCATCCGCTTGAGCGCCATGTTTTCAACCTCCAGGATGCCGGTTCAATCTACAAGGTGTAGCCTGGTTCCGACAACGCGCATGAAGGGCCGGACCGGGCCGGCCGCTTTATGTCCGCAGTGTCGGCGGCAATCCAGCAGCGTCGAGGAGGAAGCGCACGCGCTCCTCGACTGGCGCAAGCGGCAAGGTCACCAATTCGTAGCCAACTTCGGCATAGACGCCTGCCACCGATTGGCAAGTGCGCTCGGCCTCGTCGAGCGTTTGCTTGCGTTCTTCGTCCTGGGTGAAGATTTCCGGCCATGGCGGGGCGATGAAGACGCGACGCGCATAGCGGAATTCCATGGCGGCGCCGGTGAGGTGACCCGGTACCGGCAGGCCGCAGAGCCTGAGATAGCCGATCGTGTCCGGCACGCCGCGGTCAAAGAAGACCGGCCCTGCCAACGCGCGGGCCGCACGATACGAGCGCATCTCCCAGGACAGCATCAGTTCGGCGAACAATGCGCGATCGCTCCAGGGCAGGGCGGTTCCGCCAATGGCGGATTGGTCGCGGATGATGCCGCGTCCGGCCTCGACAGAGGTCGCAAAGCCCGCCTGCCGCACGGCTTCGATCAAGGTGGTCTTGCCGGAGCCTGGGCCGCCGGTCAGCACGAAAAATCGATCGGAATCGTTTTGCATTTTTTGTCCATGGAGAAAGGGCACGCGACGCAGCGGCTTTGCGGCTTCTACAGCATGTCGGGGCGAATAGGATTCGCCCGACCTGCTGTAAGCTTCTGATTTATGCATGTCGTTATCCCGGAACCGAGGACACTTCCGGGCGACATGCATCAGGCCGTGCGAAGTCTTGACGGCAGGAGCCGTTGCGCGTGATGCAAATTGAAGGGGGAGAAGTGGAGGTTTCTGTTGCCAGGTACCTCCGAACCCCGCCTAGAAGTGCGAACCCCTAGGGCTTGATTTGAAGCTATCGCACTGCATTAAGCAGCGAGACGTGCTTCCGCATAGTTGTCGTTGGCAACTATAAGTTTAGCCCGATGACGGTGGTACAATGCCGGGCAAAAGTACGATCTTTACACCTTCGTCGATCCTATTTCGCCCCCAGCAAAAACCGCTCTGTCGTCAACAGCGGCTTTTGGTGGAGGCGCCGGGTACCGCCCCCGGGTCCGAACGGCTTATTTCATCGCCCATTTATCGCCATAGTCGGTCAAGCCGACAAAACGAATATAGGGGGCGTTTGCCGGAAATGAAAGGCCGCAATGATGCTTTGTCCCTGTGTCAAATCGCGACGCCAAGGGTTGACTTGGGCGCGGTCTCAACCGAAGCTTTGCGAGCGGTGAGGAGTTAGCGACCTAGCGCACAAGTTGCGAAGCGCGCCACAGTCCTCATCGATCGGATCCGTGGCGCCGACGAGGGGAATTTTGATGGCCGACTATCTTGCGGATGTGAAGAAGTATGACGCCGCGGCAAACGCCGATGCGGTCGAAAAGATCGTCAAGCATCTGGGCATTGCGCTGCGGAACCGCGACTCCTCGCTGGTGTCCTGCACGGACCCGAAGGAATTGGGGCGGGTCAAGGAGAGCTGGGTGGCCAAGAAGCTCGGCGTCACCGACGGGGCGAAGGCCGACGCCGCGATCGAGAAGACCTGCAAGGCGATGCACGCCGACAACACCAAGAACCGCGTGACCTTCTACTATCTGGTGGCCAAGGATCTGGGCAAGCTCGGCTCTCTGTGACGCTCGCGCATCAGTTTGCGAGGGCTGGTACGGCAGAATAGCCGCTCCAACTTTTATTTTCGCTTTGTCGGGGGTTTGCGCCGCCCCTCACCTGCCTGCCGGCATCCTCTCCCCGTATAGTGACGGGGAGAGGGGATCTGCCATCGATGATTTCGCCAATGACCAACGTTGCAAAAAGGGCGTCAGCGTAGCGGCCAGCTTCTTTCTCCCCGTCACTATACGGGAAGAAATGTCCGGCAGGACAATGAGGGGCAGCGCCGACTCTGGAAAAGAGTGGTGGGGCAAGCGTCGTTTGTACCGTTTTGCTGTGTTCGGCCGCCGGTCTGGCCGCTATAATGCCCAAACACTCGAATCGAGCCGGAACCGATGCGCCAGTATCTCGACCTCTTGCAGCATGTGCTTGAAAACGGCGCCGATCGCGGCGACCGCACCGGCACCGGCACACGCTCCGTCTTCGGCTACCAGATGCGCTTCGATCTGGCGCGCGGCTTTCCGGTCACCACCACCAAGAAGCTGCATCTGAAGTCGATCATCCATGAACTCCTGTGGTTCCTGGCCGGCGACACCAACATCAAGTACCTGACCGACCATGACGTTTCGATCTGGGACGAATGGGCCGACGAGAATGGCGATCTCGGCCCGGTCTACGGCAAGCAATGGCGTTCCTGGCCGGATGGCCATGGCGGCTCGATCGACCAGATCGCCAATCTTCTCAAGGAGATCCGCCGCAATCCTCAATCGCGGCGACTGATCGTCTCGGCCTGGAATCCCGCCGAGGTGGAAGCCATGGCGCTGCCGCCTTGCCACTGCCTGTTCCAGTTCTACGTGTCCGAGGGCCGGCTTTCCTGCCAGCTCTACCAGCGCTCCGCCGACATCTTCCTCGGCGTGCCGTTCAACATCGCGTCCTACGCATTGCTGACGCTCATGGTGGCGCAGGTGACCGGGCTGAAGCCGGGCGATTTCGTCCACACGCTCGGCGACGCGCATCTCTACTCCAACCATTTCGAGCAGGCGCGCGAACAGTTGCAGCGCACGCCAAGGGCACTGCCGACGATGTGGATCAATCCGGACGTGAAGGACCTGTTCGCCTTCCGCTTCGAGGATTTCCGGCTGGAGAACTATGTCGCCGATGCGTCGATCAAGGCGCCCATCGCGGTCTGAGCCGCGTTTTTTCAGTCGATGCCGACCATCACGTCCGAGGCCTTGACCACGGCATAGGCCTGCTTGCCCTTTTCGAGCTTGAGATCGGCGACGGCTTCGTTGGTGATCGAGGCGGTGACGATGGCGCCGCCGCCGATGTCGATGCGGGCATGCGAGGTGGTGGCCCCCTTGACGATCTCGGTGATCGTCCCCTTGAGGACGTTACGGGCGCTGATCTTCATCGGGCTCTCCTTTGCTTTCATGCACGTGGCTCTCCCAAAACCGAGGTCACTTTTGCGCGCCATGCATTAGGTTTCCTGCTCGTCTTACCAGAACAATCGACGCCGCACAGACGTTTCGCGAGCTGCCGGGCCTTCCCTTGTTATATCCATGCGGATATATCGGTCTGCGGGCATCGAGCCGATCGGATTTTGAACCCAGGGAGAGTTTCCGATGACGCGCAAAGGTTTCGGGTTGAGGGTGGTCGCCATTGGCGGTTTTGCGGCTGCGTTGATGGCGGCAATGCCGGCAGCGCACGCGGAAGACAAGGTCGTGGTGTTTGCGGCGGCGAGCCTCAAGGATGCGCTCGACGCGGTGAACAAGGCCTGCAAAGCCGATGTCGGCGAGGCCGCGACCGTTTCCTATGCCGCGAGTTCGGCATTGGCCAAGCAGATCGAGGGCGGGGCACCGGCCGACGTCTTCATCTCGGCCGATCTCGACTGGATGAAATATCTCTCCGACAAGAAGCTGACCAAGCCCGATACCGAAGTGAAGTTGCTCGGCAACCAGATCGTGCTGGTGGCGCCGAAGGATTCGACGGTTGAAACCAAGATCGAGAAGGGTTTTGACCTCGCCATGCTGGTTGGCGACGGCAAGCTCGCCATGGGCGACTTCAAGGCCGTGCCGGCCGGCAAATACGGCAAGGCGGCGCTTCAATCGCTCGGCGTCTGGTCCTCGGTCGAGGGCAAGGTGGCGCAGGCCGAGAATGTCCGTGCGGCGCTCAAGCTGGTTTCGACCGGCGAGGCGGCCCTCGGTATCGTCTATGCCACCGACGCGTACGCCGAAAAGGGCGTCAAGGTGGTCGGAACCTTCCCGGAGGATTCACATCCGCCGATCATCTATCCGGTTGCCCAGACCACCGATTCGAAGGACAAGGATACGATGGCCTTCCTGAAGTGCCTGCAATCCGCCAAGGCCGGCGCGCTCTTCAAGGAACAGGGCTTCACCGTGCTCACGCCGAGCAACTGACTTCGAAAAGGCCCCGATACCGCGCGATGAACTGGCTGCTGGACCTCACTCCCGACGAATGGAATGCGGTCCGGCTGTCCATCAAGGTGGCAACGGTCGCGATGCTCGCGAGTTTGCCGCCGGGCATAGCGATCGCGCTGCTGCTTGCCCGGGGGAAATTCTGGGGCAAGACACTGTTCAACGGGCTGGTGCATCTGCCGCTGATCCTGCCACCCGTGGTGACCGGTTATCTCTTGCTTTTGACTTTCGGCAGGCGCGGCCCGGCCGGCGCATTCCTGGCCGAACATCTCGGCATCGTCTTCTCGTTTCGCTGGACGGGTGCCGCCCTTGCCTGCGGCGTCATGGGCTTCCCCCTGATGGTGCGGGCGATCCGGCTGTCGATCGAGGCGGTGGACCGCAAGATGGAGGCGGCCGCGGGGACGCTCGGCGCCAATCCTGTGTGGGTGTTCGGTACCATCACGCTGCCGCTGATCCTGCCCGGGCTGATCGCCGGCGCCATCCTGTCCTTCGCCAAGGCGATGGGCGAGTTCGGCGCGACGATCACTTTTGTCTCCAACATCCCTGGCGAGACGCAGACGCTGCCATCGGCGATCTACACCTTTACCCAGGTGCCGGGCGGCGATGAAGGGGCGCTGCGGCTGACGCTGATTTCCATCGTCATCTCGATGGCGGCGCTGGTCGCCTCGGAAGTGCTGGCGCGGCGCGTCGGGCGGCGGATGGACATCGAATGAGCGTCCTTGTCGACATCAGCCACCGGCTTGGCGATTTCGCCATCGATGCCCGCTTCGAGAGCGCCGGGCGGCTGACGGCGCTGTTCGGGCCGTCAGGCTCCGGCAAGACGACGCTGATCAACATGATCGCTGGGCTGATCCGGCCGGACAAGGGGCGCATCGAGATCGACGGCCGCGTTCTGGTCGACACCGGTGCCGGCATTTTCGTGCCAAGGCACAAGCGCCGTATCGGCATGGTGTTCCAGGATGCGCGCCTGTTTCCGCATATGAGCGTGATGAGCAATCTGCGCTACGGCCGTTGGTTCACGCCGGCGGCGGAACGCTACGCGGATATGGACAGTGTCGTCGAACTGCTCGGCATCGGGCCGTTGCTCGGGCGGCGACCGGCAAAGCTCTCGGGCGGTGAGAAACAGCGGGTGGCGATCGGCCGGGCGCTGCTTGCCAGCCCGAGGCTGCTGCTTATGGACGAGCCGCTGGCCTCGCTCGACGAAGCGCGCAAGGCCGAGATCCTGCCCTATATCGAGCGGCTGCGCGACGAAACCAAGATCCCGATCGTCTATGTCAGCCATTCGGTCGCCGAGGTGGCGCGGCTGGCCAGCGACGTGGTGATGCTGGCGCAGGGCAAGGTCACCGCCAGCGGCCCGACCGAGGCCGTCATGCAAAGGCTTGACCTGTTGCCGGCCGAAGAGCGCGGCGAGGGTGGCGCCGTGCTGGACACGAAGGTGCTGCGTCACGACGAGACTTTCGGCATGACCGTGCTCGGCTCGGCCGCCGGCGAGATCCGCGTGCCGCGCCTTGAAATGAAGCCCGGGGCTGCCGTGCGTATCCGCATTCGTGCTCGCGACGTGATGATCGCCACGGAGAAACCGACGGGCCTCAGCGCGCTCAACATCCTGCCCGGCACGGTTGTCGCGATCAGCCCGGGCGAGGGGCCGACGGTCGAAGTCGGCATCGACTGCAATGGCGCAACGGTGCTCGCCCGCATCACCGAACAGTCGCGGCAGGCGCTGAAGCTGCGGCTCGGCGGCAAGGTTTTCGCGGTGGTCAAGACCGTGAGCTTCGACCGGGCGAACACCGGCGCCGGCTTGCCGCTCGAGGTCGACGGCTGACAGGGGCGGTGATCGCCGCTATATTGTTTTGGAATAACGGTCGCTGAAGCTGAAGCGATCGCGGAGGAGCAGAAATGCCGTCGCTGAGCTTGCGGATAAATCTCGATCCGGATGGACGGATCGGTCCTGGCAAGATCGAGCTTCTGGAGCACATCGCCACGTTCGGTTCGATCTCGGCCGCCGCGCGCGGCATGGAGATGTCCTACAAGCACGCCTGGGATCTGGTCGAGGACATGAACCGGGTGTTCGGCAAGCCGCTGGTCTCGGCGCAGACCGGAGGCCGCAAGGGCGGCGGCGCGCAGCTGACGACGGTCGGCCTGGCGGTGGTCAGCCGCTTTCGCGCCATCGAGCGCGCGGCGTCCGCCGCGGCGGCGACGCATATGGATGCGCTGCAGGCGGAGATCGAAGCGGGGTAGGGAGCAAGGGAATAGGCAGTAGGCAGTAGGGCAGTCCAATTTCTGGCAGGCAGAGATCTTTGTTCCGATCATACCTAACGCGCGTCTGGTATTCTTCCCTGCTGCCTATTCCCTACTGCCTACTGCCTATTCTTCCGGCTTCCGCAGCAAATACGTATCCATGATCCAGCCCTTGTCCTTGCGGGCTTCGTCGCGGCGCTTTTCGATCTCCGCGCCGACATCACCGAGGCGGCCGGAGATGATGATCTCGTCCGGTGTGCCGAGATAGGCGCCCCATTGGATGAAAAGATCCTGGTCGGCCAGCGTGTTGAAGGCGCATTTGCCGTCGAGCATGACGACGGCGCTGCCGGCATTGTCCGGCATGCCTTCCTCGGTCAGGCGGCGGCCGGTGGTGATCAGCACGGGATCGCCGATGCGGTTCAGCGCCGTTTTGTGACTGGCGGCCAGCGCCTGGATGGCTGTTATGCCGGGGATGACTTCCAGTTCGAAGGCGACATTGCCCCTCAGGCGCACGCGCTCGAGGATGCGCAATGCGCTGTCGTAGAGCGAGGGATCACCCCAGATCAGGAAGGCGCCGCAGCCATCCCCGGCGATCTCGTCGCGGATCAGTCCCTCGTAGATGACCGCGATCGCCTCATGCCACTCGTCGACGGTCGAGCGATAGGAAGACGTTGGTTCGGCGCGCACCGGCACGCCGAACTCGACCCGGCGTGAGGTCGGGTTGGTGACGAAGCGGTCGCAGATGCCGCGCCGCAGGTCGGCGAGCTCTGTCTTGTCGGCGCCCTTGTCGGGAATAAACAGGACGTCCGCCCGGTTCAGGCCCGATATGGCTTGAACCGTCATGTGGTCGGGATTGCCGGCGCCGATGCCGATGACGAGAAGCTTGCGCATGGCGCGAACTCCTGCCCGATCGGAACCTGTTAGTCCAGACCGCGCGTGCGTGTCCAGACCGCATGCGTGTCCAGCCGGTCACGCATGCCCTGGACGCGGAAGGGCTTTGAAACGCCGCATTGAAACGGCTAGGGTCATGAGGGCATTCTCGCCGAGGGGGCTTTCACGCTGCGATATATCTTGACCACCGCGCTGGCCCTGTCGGCGGCGCCTGCATTGGCCAACGACTCGGTTGCCGAACTTGGCACCGGCGGCCTGATCCTGTCGCGCAGCGATGCCGTGGCGATGCAAAGCGAGGACCTCTTCATCTCGCCGCAAAAGGTGACGGTCGACTACGTCTTCCACAACAACACCGACAAGGATGTCGAGGCGATCGTCGCCTTCCCGATGCCCGACATTTCGGGCGATCCCGAAGAGATGCCGGCGATCCCGGAAAACCAGAGCGACAATTTCCTCGGCTTCGAGGTGACGATCGACGGCGTGCCGGCAAAGCCGCAACTCGCGCAGAAGGTGTTCGCTCTCGGCATCGACGTCGGCACGGATTTGAAAGCCCAGAACGTGCCGTTCAACCCGTTCGGCGACGCCGCCAAGGCGGCACTGGCGAAGCTTCCGCAAGCGGTGGCCGACGACTGGGTCAACCGCGGCATCATCATCGAGGACACCGTTGACGACAGTGGCGGCCAAAGACCCGGCTATGCGCCGTTCTGGCAATTGCGCTCGACCTATTGGTGGCGCTCGACCTTTCCGGCCAACAAGGACGTTCACGTCTCGCACCGCTACAAGCCTAGCGTCGGCGGCACGTCGTCGGTCAGCTTTTTCAATGAGGGCCAGTTCCAAGGCTCATACGCCGCCTACAAGACCCGCTACTGCATGGACGGCACATTCGAGAATGCGGTGCGCAGGGCGGCGAAGGACAATCCGGACGGCTATCCCAAATTCTACGAAAGCCGCATCGCCTATATCCTGACCACCGGCGGCAACTGGGCGGCGGGCACCATCGGCAAGTTCAAGCTGACCGTCGACAAGGGCAATCCGAAAGCCCTGGTCTCGTTCTGCGGCGACAATGTCAAAAAGGTCGGGCCGACGAGCTTCGAAATGACAGCGAAGGATTTCTATCCCGAGCATGATATCGATATCCTCCTGCTCGAACCGTCGGACAGCAATGGCGGGGACGCAAACTGATGCATGTCACGATCTACGTCGCCATTGCCGAGAACGGTGTGATCGGGCGGGAAGGCGGGTTGCCCTGGCGGCTCTCCACCGACCTCAAGCGCTTCAAGGCAGACACGATGGGCAAGCCCATCATCATGGGCCGCAAGACCTATGAAGGCATCGGCCGCCCGCTGCCGGGCAGGCTGAACATCGTGGTCACCCGCGACAAGGCCTGGCGCGCCGAGGGCGTCGAGGTGGCGCATACGCTGGAAGCCGCGACCCAGCTGGCGACCGTGCGCGGCCGCTGCATGAGCGGCGTCGACGAGGTCTGTGTCATCGGCGGCGGCGAGATCTATGCCCAGGCGCTGCCGCTGGCCGACCGTCTGCACGTCACCCATGTTCTGGCCGCCGTCGACGGCGATGCGCATTTCCCGCCGATCGACCCCGATACATGGCACGTGGTCAGTTCGCAGGAGGTTCCATCAGGAGAAAAGGACAGTCATGCGACGCGCTATACGGTTTACGAGCGCCGCCGCGAGATAGTTTGAAGACAAAAGCGCGATTGTAGGACGACAAAGGGTCGCTACCGGCCCAAATCCGATGAAGTCGGCGGGCGTCGCGTTGAAAGCGCGCCCTGGCGTCCCTATAGAAGAACGACACTGGATTTGCGCCGTAACCGCGGCGCTTGAGGGAATTCCAAGCGAAAGGACATTCATGCCCTGGAACGACAAAGGTGGCGGAGGCGGCGGCCCGTGGGGTGGCGGCGGTAACAACCAGGGCCCCTGGGGGCAGGGACCGAAGGGACCGAGCGGCCCGCAGGGGTCGCCTCCAGACCTCGAAGACATCATTCGCCGTGGCCAGGATCGGCTGAGGCGCGCGCTGCCCGGCGGCGGGGGCGCCAGTCCGGCCGTGTTCGGGCTGATCGCCGCGGTGCTGGTCGTTCTGTGGGCCTTCCAGGCGGTCTATACCGTGCAGCCCGACGAGGTCGCGGTCGAACTGCGCTTCGGCAAGCCGAAGGCCGAGCTTTCCCAGCCAGGCCTGCACTTCCACTGGTGGCCGCTCGAGACCGTCGAGACGGCCAAGATTTCAGAGCAGCTCGTCGACATTGGCGGCGGCAACACCAGCGGCAACGGCCTGATGCTGTCGGGCGACCAGAACATCGTCAATGTGCAGTTTTCGGTGGCCTACCAGGTCTCCGACCCGCGCGCCTACCTGTTCGACGTCTCCGACCCCGACGGCATGCTGCGGCAGGTTGCCGAGAGTGCCATGCGCGAAGCGGTCGGCCGCCGGCCGGCGCAGGACATTTTCCGCGACGACCGGCAGGGCATTGCCGCCTCGGTGCGCGAGATCATCCAGACGACGCTGGACGGCTACAAGGCCGGTCTCAACGTCAACGCCGTCTCCATCGAGGACGCGGCGCCGCCACGCGAGGTGGCGGATGCGTTCGACGAGGTGCAGCGCGCCGAGCAGGACGAGGACAAGTTCGTCGAGCAGGCCAATCAGTATTCCAACCAGAAGCTCGGCCAAGCACGCGGCGAGGCCGCCCAGGTCCGCGAAGACGCGGCCGCCTACAAGAACCGTGTGGTGCAGGAAGCCGAAGGTGAGGCCCAGCGCTTCATCTCGGTCTACGACGAATATGTCAAAGCCCCCGATGTCACGCGCAAACGCCTTTATCTGGAAACCATGGAGAGGGTTCTGAAGGACTCGAGCAAGGTCATCGTCGAGCAGGGCAACGGACAAGGTGTCGTGCCCTATCTGCCGCTGCCCGCATTGCAGCCGAAACCACCGGCACCGGCCGCGCCGGCTGCGAACACGGGAGGTACCCAGTGATGGCCAACCGTCTTCCCATCTTCGCCGTCGTAGCGGCGGTCATCCTGTTCCTGATCTATTCCTCGGTCTTCGTGGTCAATGCGCGCCAGCAGGCGCTGGTGCTCCGCTTCGGCGAGATCGTCGACGTCAAGAGCGAGCCAGGGATCTACTTCAAGGCGCCGTTCTCGTTCTTCGACGCCGACACGGTGCAGCTGATCGAAAACAGGGTGCTGCGCTTCGACCTCGACAACATCCGCGTCCAGGTGTCGGGCGGCAAATTCTATGAGGTCGATGCCTTCATCGCCTACCGCATCTCGGATCCGCGTGTCTTCCGTGCGGCAGTGTCCGGTCAGATCGAACTGGCCGAGGCCCGGCTCAGGACGCGTCTCGATGCTGCCTTGCGCCGCGTCTACGGTCTGCGCGATTTCGAAGCCGCGCTCTCCGAAGAGCGTGCCGTGATGATGCGCGAAGTCCGCGATCAGCTCAGGCCCGACGCCACGTCGCTCGGCTTGCAGATCGAGGACGTCCGCATCCGCCGCACCGATCTGACGGCCGAAGTCTCCCAGCAGACCTACGACCGCATGAAGGCGGAACGCCTGGCGGAGGCCGCGCGGCTGAGGGCACGCGGCAACGAAGCCGCACAGCGCATCACGGCACGCGCCGATCGTGAAGTGGTCGAGATCGTTGCCGAAGCACGCAAGGAGTCCGAGATCCTGCGCGGCGAGGGCGAAGCCCAGCGCAGCGCCACCTTCGCGGGAGCCTATCAGCGTGATCCGGCGTTCTTCGATTTCTACCGGTCGATGAATGCCTATGGCACCGCGCTGGACAACACCGGGACGACGATGGTGCTGTCGCCGGGCTCGGAGTTCTTCCGCTTCTTCCGCGATCCCGACGGCAAGGAAGGCCCGGCGAAACCGGCCGCGCCAGCACCCGGGCCGGCTGCGGCACCTGCCGCGCCGACGACACAACCCAGCACCGGCCAGTAGCGGCCGGTGCAGGATTTCTTCGCGGCGATAGGCCTGGTCCTTGTCATAGAGGGCCTGGTCTATGGCGGCTTCCCCAGCTTTGCCAGGAAGCTCGCGGGCGAAGTGCTGTCGATGCCGGAGAATGCACTGCGGATCGGCGGCCTGGTGGCGATCGCCATCGGTGTCGGCATCGTCTGGCTGGTGCGGAGCGGGTAAAGGCATCCGGTTTGCGGAATAACGCTCGATTTACGCTCCGCCGATAGCCATAGCCGCAAACGTGCCGTATTTCTTGCCATCATGGCGCGACACGGCGTTTTCGTCGAAGCGCTTTTCTCTTTCAGAAATGCCGGGAGGCTTCTCGATGACATCCAACACCCTTTTGCGCGCCGCTCGACGGACGTTGGTCGCCGGCGCCGCAGCGCTTGTCCTGGGCACCGCCGCCGTTCCGTCTTTCGTGACGCCGACATTCGCCGCCGACGGACCTGCCTCGGTTGCCGACCTGGCGGAACGCGTGCTCGGCGCGGTGGTCAACATCTCGACCTCGCAGACGGTGAAGGGCACCGAAGGGCCAAGCGCCGTGCCGATGCCGCAGCTGCCCGAAGGCTCGCCGTTCCAGGACTTCTTCGACGACTTCTTCAAGAACCGCGGTGGCGACAAGGACAATGGGTCCCAAAAAGTGCAGTCGCTCGGTTCGGGTTTCGTCATCGACGCCGAGCAAGGCATCGTCGTCACCAACAACCACGTGATCGCCGATGCCGACGACATCGAGGTCAATTTTTCCGATGGCGTGACCTTGAAGGCGACGCTGGTCGGCACCGACACCAAGACCGACGTCGCGGTGCTGAAGGTCGATCCGAAAGGCCACAAGCTGACGGCGGTGAAATTCGGCGATTCCACCAAGATGCGCGTCGGCGACTGGGTGATGGCGGTCGGCAATCCGTTCGGCCTCGGCGGTACGGTCACGGTCGGCATCGTCTCGGCGCGCAACCGCGACATCAATTCAGGCCCCTATGACGACTTCATCCAGACCGATGCGGCGATCAACCGCGGCAATTCGGGCGGACCGCTGTTCAACAGCGCCGGCGAGGTCATCGGCATGAACACCGCGATCATTTCGCCCTCCGGCGGCTCGATCGGCATCGGCTTCTCCATTCCCTCGCAGCTCGCCTCGGGCGTCGTCGACCAGTTGCGCCAGTACGGCGAGACGCGGCGCGGCTGGCTCGGCGTGCGCATCCAGCCGGTGACGGACGACATCGCGGAAAGCCTGGGGATGGCGACCGCCAAGGGCGCGCTGGTGGCCGGCGTCATCAAGGGCGGGCCTGTCGACAACGGCACCATCCAGGCCGGCGACGTCATCATCAAGTTCGACGGCAAGGACATCCATGAAATGCGCGACCTGCCGCGCGTCGTCGCCGAAAGCCCCGTGGGCAAGGCCGTCGACGTGCTGATCGTGCGCAAGGGTGTCGAGCAGACGGTGAAGGTGACGCTCGGCCGGCTCGAGGATGGCGAGAAGCTCGCCAGCGGCGAGAATGGCAACACCGACCAGAACAAGGGCGGCGACAAGGCTCCGGCCGTCTCGACCGCCTCGGTGCTCGGCATGACGGTCGGCGAACTCAACGACGAGACGCGCAAGAAGTTCAGCATCGCCGGCGATGTCTCGGGTGTCGTCGTCACCGATGTGGCTAAGGATTCGGCCGCCGCCGAGCGCGGCATTCAGCCGGGCGAGGTGATCACCGAGATCGCGCAGGAATCGGTCGCCACGCCCAAGGATGTCATGGACCGGATCGGCGCGCTGAAGGAGCAGGGGCGCAAGAACGCGCTGCTGATGCTGGCCTCGAAGACCGGTGAGTTGAGGTTTGTCACGATCCGGATGGATTGAAGCCGGCAGGACTGCAAAAATCTGATTTGATGGAAAGGGCGGTTAGAGAGCCGCCCTCTTTCTTGCCTGCCAGCCTTGGCGAGGCAACCGGTAGAGCACATGCCGCTTGAGCGCGGGATGGCTGTCCGAAATGTCGGGATGGTCGAAGTCGTTGGCCGGGTCGGCGCTCATGCCGAGGCGTTTCATCACGGCGGTCGAGCGATGATTGCCGGTTACGGCGAAGGAGACGATCTCGTTGACGCCCAGCATCTGGAAGCCGTAGGCGAGCCAGGCCTCCGCCGCCTCGGTGACATAGCCCTTGCCCCAGTATTCCGGTGCCAGCCGCCAACCGATCTCGATCGTGCCGGCCGGCAGGGAGGGCACATGATCGGTTTCGAGGAGGCCGACGAAGCCGATGCACTCGCCGGTGGCAGCAATCTCGGCGGCGGCAAAACCATAGCCGTCCTCGGCGATCCAGGATCGGAACTCGTCCATCTTGGCGTCGGCGGTAGCGCGGTCGCGGCGGAACGGAAAGAATTCCATGACGCGCTCGTCGGAGTTGATGCGATGGAACAGCGCGCGGTCGCGCTCCTCCCAGTTGCGCAGGATCAGGCGTTCGGTACGCATCGGTTTCATTGCAAGAAGTCTTCCTTCCGGTAGCCCTGCAGATAGAGCAGTGCGGTTAGGTCGGCATGGTCGATCCGGACTTTTGCCTGTGCCGCCACTGTCGGCTTGGCGTGCAGCGCGACACCGGTTCCGGCCAGGCGGATCATGTCGAGATCGTTGGCGCCGTCGCCGACGGCGATGGCATCGGCCGGCGTCAGGCCAAGGCGCGCGCAGATTTCGAGCAGCGCCTCGGCCTTGGCGGCGCGGCCGAGGATCGGCTCGCCGACCAGTCCGGTGAAGCGTCCGCCCAAGTCGAGCAGGCGGTTGGCGCGGTTCTCCTGAAAGCCGAGCATCTCGGCGATGCGCGTGGTGAAGACCTCGAATCCACCCGAAACGAGCGCCGTCCAGGCGCCGTTGGCGCGCATGGTCTGGACCAGTGCGCGGCCGCCCGAAGCCAGCGTCAGCCGATTGGCGACGATACGGTCGACCACTGCGGCATCAAGCCCCTTAAGCAGCGCCACGCGCTCGCGCAGCGCGGGCTCGAATGCGATCTCGCCATTCATCGACCGCGCGGTGATGGCCGCGACGCGATCCTTGACGCCGATCTCGTCGGCCAGCTCGTCGATGCATTCCTGGTCGATCATGGTCGAATCCATGTCGGCGAGAAGGATTTTCTTGCGGCGTGTTTCAGCCTGCTGGACGATCACGTCGACTGGTTCGGCGCCCAGTGCGGCACGAAGCTCTGCAGCGATTTCATCAGCCTGCGCCGCTGGCGGCAGGGCAAGATCACAGGCAATGCCTTCGGCCAGCCAGACGACAGCGCTTGCGCCCACCGACCGTGAGGCCATATTCGCAAGCGACGGCGACAGAGCGCGGTCAGCGGGACGGGAAACAAGCGTGGCAATGAGCGGCATAGAGAATTCCGGCGCGGATGCGGGCGAAGGCCGCGTGAAGAACGCGATCCTGATAGCCGGGCCGACCGCCAGCGGCAAGTCGGCGCTGGCGCTTGAGCTGGCCGAGCGCACCGGCGGCGTCATCGTCAACACCGATTCGATGCAGGGCTATTCGGTTCTCGACGTTCTGACCGCCCGGCCGGAGGCGGCCGAACTCGCACGCGCGCAGCATTTTCTCTATGGGCATGTGCACCCCGGCTCCGCCTACTCGACCGGCGCCTGGCTACGCGACGTGATGAAACTCATCGACGACGGAACACTCTCGCGGCGGCCAATCTTCGTCGGCGGCACCGGCCTTTATTTTCGTGCGCTGGCCGAGGGCATTTCGGAAATGCCCGATATTCCGCAGCGGATCCGCGATCGCTGGCGCTATGAGTTGAAGGAGCACGGCGCGGTCAAATTGCATGGCATCCTGCTGCGCGAGGATTCGAAAGTCGCCATGCAGCTGAAGCCGACCGACAGCCAGCGCATCGTGCGGGCGCTCGAAGTGCTCGACGCCTCCGGCCGGTCGATCCTGGACTGGCAGGGCGAGCGCGGCCGGCCGCTGATCGACAGGCAAAGCGCGCATTTCCTAGTCATCGAGCCGGATCGGGCGGCGCTGGTCGACCGCATCGAAAGGCGTTTCGACCGGATGCTGGACAAGGGCGCGCTGGAGGAAGTCAAGCAGCTTGCGGCCCTTCGTCTCGATCCGGACCTGCCGGCGATGAAGGCGATCGGGGTTCGCGAGCTGCAGGCCGCAATTGCAGGGCAATCGAGCTTTCCCGAGGCGATCGAGCGCGCCAAGATCGCTACCAGGCAATATGCCAAGCGGCAAGCGACCTGGTTTCGACATCAGTTGGGGCCGGAATGGCAGAGATTGCGTCCCGATGACAATCTCGAAACCACGATCCAAACACTTGTTGCTAATGCAACTTAAAAAGTTGACCTTGAGGACAGGGTTCCCGCCGAAGTTGCCGGGATTAACGCTCCGTAAGGCGGCCCGTGCCATAAGATTGAGGGGCACTTTTCATCGGGGAGCAGATGCGTTTCCATAAGGCGGAATCCGCTTTTTTCGTCTTTATCTTCGTGATCCTGGCCGCTGGCCTGGTGACGCTGCACGCCTATGGGCTCTTGCAATCCTTCGCCACGGAACTCCATACGCAATCGGGCCTGGACAAGGTCATCTACCTCAACAAGCTGTTGTTCGCGACGGGCGTGCTGCTTGCGACCGCGCTGTTTTTCGGCATCTTCTTCATCTACCCGCTGATCCGCAAACAGGCGACGGAAGAAGGCAAGCTGCGCGCCATGACGGTTTCGCTCAGCGCCCGCTCCGAAACGCTCGAGCACGCCGCCCTGACAGACGGCCTGACCGGCATGCAGAACCGACGTTATTTCGACGACGCGCTGAACGAATATCTCGAGGAGTTCCGGCGCATCGAAAAACCGGTCGGGCTGATGATCCTCGATCTCGACCATTTCAAGCAGGTCAACGACAGCCACGGCCACGATGTCGGCGACGAGGTGCTCAAGGCTGTCGCCAGATGCCTCAAGGACATGACCCGCTATCACGACGTGGTGGCGCGCCTGGGTGGTGAGGAATTCGCCGTGGTCACGCCCAACATGGAGGCGGACCTTCTGGCCAAATTCGCCGAGCGCATCCGCAAGGCGATCGCCAACATGTCGATCCTCTCCGGCAACAATGTCCGGCTCAAGATCACGACCAGCGTCGGCCTCGCCGTATGGGACCGCAAGGAAACCGCCGAAGAGTTCTATCGCCGCGCCGACCGCCAGCTCTACGAAGCGAAGAGGCAAGGCCGCAATCGCGTCTGCGCCTAAAATCCCGAAGAAGAATTCATGAGGCCGGTTGCCTGATGCGGCTTTCTCGACTTCCCCGTTCTACTGCGTCGCAGTAGAACTGAGCTCACGGACTGAATGTCCGCTCCGCTCCGGCTTCTCGAAAGCCACGTCATTCAATTCGGCCTGACGAATTCCCTTTCGGGATTTGGCCAAGCGTGAATGCCGATGAGATCAGAGACCTGTTAGGTTCAATCGTTCTGTGGGCGCAGGCCGAAGGTCGCGGGTTTGAGGCCGTAGCGTGTGTCGAAATCTTCGTCCGACTGCACGCGCGCCGTCGCTGGCGGTTTGCGGTAGTCGGGATCGCCGGCCTGGCGGCCGGAATCGACCACCTCGGCGAATGGTATCGCCTGGCTCTGTGGCTTCGGCACGTTGCGCAGCCGCTCCACGATCGCCACCAGGTCGACCTCGCCGGCTTTCGTCACTTCTTCCTCGTGCTTGGCCGTGCCAGGCAGCAGGTGAGCGGGCAGTCTTTCGAATTTCAGCCGCATGGTCGTCGCCACGCCTTCGCCGAAGGCGATCGCCTCGCGCTGCCCCATGGAAGACAGGAAGGCGAGCGTCGAGGCGGACGAGTCGGCGATTGCCGAGCGGATGATCGCCTGGTCCTGCTCGTTGGCAAGTCGCATGGCGAAGAAGGTCGAGCATTGCGACAGGATGGTCGGGTCCAGCTCGCCCGGGCGCTGGGTGACGACGCCGAGATAGCAGCCATATTTGCGGCCTTCCTTGGCGATGCGCGACAGCGCGTGCCTTGTCGGCGCGAAGCCGAGGCGCGAATCGGCCGGCATGTAGCGATGCGCTTCCTCGCATAAGAACAGGAGCTGCAGCTTGCCTTCGCTCCACAAAGCGAGGTCGAAGGCCAGGCGCGCCAGCACGGAGCAGACGGAATTGACCACTTCGGAGGGCATGCCGGCCATCTCGAAGCAGGTTACCGGACGGCCATGGTGCGGCACGCGGAAGATGTTGCCGATCGTCTCGTGGATGGTGTCCTCGATCAGGCGCGAATTGAACATGAAGCGGTAGCGCGGATCGGCAGCCGCGGATTCGATGCGCGTCTTCAGCGATTTGAGCGTCGGGCGATCGTTCTTGCTTTCGAGCATGCCCATGCGCTCGTCGATCTGCTTGAGCAGGTCGGCGATGCGGTAAGGCACCGGCGTATCGGCGGTCAGCGCATCGTTGCCGCGCCTGAGGTAGGCGCCTGAATTGGGGTTGCGGTAGAGGTTCTTGGCCAGCGGAACGAGGTCGCGAAGGGCGTCGATCTCTTCCGGCACCGTTTCGCGTCCGCGAAACAGCACTTCGGCGAATTCCTCCAGCGTGAACATCCAGAACGGCAGGTCGAGCGTCTTGGAATCGACCCGGACGCAATATTCGGGCAGCGAGGCGGCGAACTCGTTGTGCGGATCGAGGATCAGGATCCGCAGGTCGGGTCGCGCCGCGATCGACTTGCGCAGCAGCAGCGACACGGCGGTCGACTTGCCGACGCCGGTCGTGCCGACAATGGCGAAATGGCGCGCAAGCGTATCATCGATGGCGATGTTGGCGGCGATGGCCTCGTCCTGCGCCAGCGAGCCGATGGTGATGGAATGGCGGCCGGCCAGGTCATAGACGGCCTGCAGGTCGCGGGTGCGGATACGGTGCGCGACGGCGCCGATATGCGGATAGCTGGTGATGCCGCGGTCGAAGATCGGCTTGGCGCCGGGTTCGGCGCCGTCGCGCACTTCGCCGATCAGTTCGATGCTGACCTCGATGGCGTTCTGGCCTTCATTGCTCCAGGCCCGATCCGACTTGCCGATCGCATAGACCAGGCCAACGGTGCGCGTCGTGCCCAGATTGATGGAGATCATCTTGCCAACCGTCCACAGGCCGGTGATCGCACCGTCGACATCGTCGGCATAGGCGCTGATTGTGGCGCGCGCGCCGTCGCATTGCACGACGTTGCCGAGGATGCGCCGGTCGTTCTGCTCTGCGTTGCGGCGCTCCTGCGATGTCGGTTCTCCGACGGAAGCTTCGCGTTCGACATACATGGACAGGCCAATCCCCATTTCCCTGGAGACGGAGCCTACAGGAACGGGGTTAAGGTCGGATGAGGTCGGATGGTGTAGAGAGGATTAAGGACCCTGTGAAAATTATCGTGAGATGGCTCTTCACCTGTCTTGTTGTTTCGCTATAATGGACGAATGGATGATATAGCGAACGATATTTCCTCGACCATCGGCAAGAGGATCCACGCCGAGAGGATCATGCGGGACTGGTCGCTGGCCGAACTCGCCGAACGGTCCGGCGTTTCCAAGGCGATGCTGAGCACGATCGAGCGCGGCATGACCAGCCCGACGGCCGCACTTCTGGTGCGCATTGCGGCGGCCTTCGGCATGACGCTGTCGACCCTCATCGCGCGCGCGGAACTGCAGAGCGGGGGACTGCTGCGCGCGGCCGACCAGCCGGTATGGCGCGACCCCGATACAGGCTATGTCAGGCGGCATCTGTCGCCGGCCTGCGACATGCCGCTCGAACTGATCAAGGTCCATCTGCCTGCGGGCGCGAAGGTCGGCTTGCCCGCGGCTTCCTACGCCTTCATCAAGCAGCAGATCTGGCTGATCTCGGGAAAACTCGAATTCACCGAAGGCGATCAGGTGCACAGGCTCGAACCGGGCGACTGCCTGGCGCTCGGGGCGCCGTCGGATTGCACCTTCCATGCCCTGGAGCCGGGCGCCGACTATCTCGTCGCTCTGGTCAGGGGCTGACGTCATGGCAAGACGGCCTACGCGCTCCCACAATGGGGGGCCGCCTCTTGACGAGTACAAGGGGCCGCCATGGGGCAAGGGCGACCCTTACATCTTCCTGGCCTGGCAGGCGGCGCACGCCAAGGCGTGGAAGGCGCCAAGCCGCGACGTCATGCTGATGCGCATGGACAAGGCTGAGCGGCTGGGCCTGACCTATGAGGAATACACGCTCGAAATCCTGGAGCGCGGGCGACATCTCAGTGAAGAAGACACCGAACGCATCAGCGCCATCAAGGCCGCGCGCAAGCGCCGGCGGTCGCACCATCTCGAATGACGCCGGCGCCATCGACCCCGGTAATCGTTTCCAGAGGACCAGGTATGAATACCATCGAAATCGGGCCGTTGACCGCCAGCCGGGAAACTCTTGCAATGCTGACCGATCTGCTGGTCGAAACGGTTGCCGCCGGCGGATCTGTCAGCTTCATGCATCCGCTGGCGGCGGAAGCGGCAAGGGCATTCTGGGAGACGTCGCTGGCCGCGGCGGCACGAGGAGAAAGAATGGTGCTCGGGGCCTGGGACGGCGGGGCTCTGGTCGGGACGGTCACCTTGCTGCTCGACTGCCCGCCCAACCAGCCGCATCGGGCCGAAATCGCCAAGCTGATGACATCAGTCGAATATCGGGGCCGGGGTGTCGGGACACGCCTGATGCGGGCCGCCGAACGCCTCGCGGCGGAAAAGGGACGCACGCTGCTGGTTCTGGACACGGCGGCGGAGGAGGGTGCTTCGGGCCTCTACGAAAAGCTCGGCTTCACCCTCACCGGCGAAATTCCTGACTATGCGCTGAAACCGCATGGCGGGCTGACGGGCACGCTGATCTACTGGAAGCGTATCGGCATAGCTTCGCGGTAGCGCGCCAGTCAGGTCCGGGCCTTGCCGGCAAGGCGCTTTAGCAGCCAGTGGCGGAAATCCTGCTCGGCACTGGTCAGCTGCGCCGTCGATGGCCTGGTCACAAAATGCCCTGACGTGCTGGAAAGTTCAAAATCGGAGAGCGGAACCAGCGTCCCGCTGTCGAGCGCCGCGTCGACAAGCGGTCGCGACCCCAGCAGCACGCCGGCGCCGGCGCTCGCCGCCTCCATGGCTGCGACGAAACTGTCGAAACGGTGCGACCGCTGGGGCTGGCCGGCCAATCCGGCGGCCGCGAACCACTCCGACCACATCTCGCGCGCGCCGGCCACCAGAAGCAGCGGCAGGGATGTCCAGTCGGCGGCACTGGCGAGCGCCGGACTTGCCACCGGCACAAGCCGCTCGGCGGTCAGCCTCTCGGCCTCGCGTCCGGGAAAGGATCCGTTGCCGAAACGGATGTCGAGCGCCGAGCCCGGCAGATCGTAGTCGGTCGGCCGATGGATCGTCACCAGATCGAGCTGGACGCGCGGCAGCGCCTTGGCGAGATCGGGCAGCGCCGGGACCAATGCCAGCAAGGCAAACGAGATCGGCACCCGGATAGAGACGGTCCGGACGGCGCGTGGTTCGAACAATTCCGTGGTGCTGCTGGCAATGGTTGCGAAGGCCGACTGGATGTGGGGCAGGTAGGCGGCACCCTCCGGCGACAGCGCGACCCCACGCGCCAGCCGCGAGAACAGCCGCGTCTTCAGCCGTTCCTCAAGCAGCCGGATGTGCTGGCTGACGGCCGCCTGGGTCAGGCCGAGTTCGGCCGCCGCCGCCGTGAAATTCGAAAGCCGTGCCGCGGCCTCGAAACTGCGCAGCCAGTCGAGTGGGGGCAAGGCGGGGATGGTTCGTCGAGCCATTAGTCAATCGAGGTCATTGGCCAAAAAATGATAATTTGAATTATGCCTATCGCGCGGCCAACATGCAATCGAAACCCTGCGGATCGGGCTGCGGGGCGTAGCGGACAGGACGGATCTCCATGCTCACCCACGCGCTGGTTGGCGACGAAGGCAGAACAATCGAACTTGGCTGGACGGACGGCAGGCGCACCCGCTTTCACGCCATCTGGCTGCGCGACAACGCGCTCGACGACAAGACGCGCAGCGCCGGCAATGGCCAGCGGCTCATCACCATCCTCGACATTCCCGCTGGCACGAGAATTGGCGCTGCTTCCATCAAGGCCGGGGCGCTGGAAATCAGCTTCGAACCGGAGGGAAAGTCGGTCAGCTTTCCCGCCCAATGGCTGCGTGCAAACGCCTATGATCGCGACGAGACACGCCAGCCCGGCTGGACAGGCGATGTCATCCAGCGCTGGACCAGGGCGACGATGCAGAACTCGGTGCCGCGCGCCAGCTATCCGGCGGCCTTCCATGGCCGCGGTGTCCTGCGCGAATGGCTTTCGGCGGTGAGGACTTATGGCTTTGCGGTGATGAATGGGCTGCCGGCCGAATCCGGGGCGCTGTGCAAGGTATCCGACCTGTTCGGCTATGTCAGGGAGACCAATTACGGGCGCTGGTTCGAAGTGCGCGCCGAGGTCAATCCGAACAACCTCGCCTACACCAATCTCGGCCTGCAGGCGCATACCGACAATCCCTATCGCGATCCGGTGCCGACACTGCAGATCCTGTCCTGCATCGAGAACACGGTGGAGGGCGGCGAATCGAGCGTCGTCGACGGTTTTGCCGTCGCCGCTGCCCTGCAGGCGGAAAACCCCGAAGGTTTTCGGCTGTTGAGCTCCCATGCGGCGCGGTTCGAATATGCAGGATCATCCGGCGTGCGGCTGCAGTCCAAACGGCCGATGATCGAGCTTGGACCCGACGGCGAACTGATCTGCATCCGCTTCAACAACCGTTCGCTGGCGCCGACTGTCGATGTGCCGTTCGCCGACATGGATCGCTACTATGCCGCTTACCGCCGCTTCGCCGAACTGATCGAGGATCCATCCTTCGAAGTGACCTTCAAGCTTGAGCCCGGCCAGGCCTTCATCGTCGACAACACCCGCGTCATGCATGCCCGCAAGGCGTTTTCCGGCACCGGCAAGCGCTGGCTGCAGGGATGCTATGCGGACAAGGACGGCCTGTTGTCGACGCTCGCGGCGATCGAACACGGCTTCAAGGAGGCCGCGGAATGAGCGGCCAGGATCTGAACGCGGACACCATCGTCGAGTTCATCGCCGACATTTTCGAGCGCCGGGGCGCGGAATCCTATCTCGGCGAGCCGGTGACGATGTCCGAGCATATGCTGCAGGGTGCTTGGCTGGCGGAGCAGGATGGAGCGCCCGAGGTGCTGGTGGCGGCCGCGCTGCTGCACGACATCGGCCACTACACCAGCGAGTTCGGCACCTATTCGCCCGACGATGTCGAGGACAAGCACCATGACGAGGCCGGCGGCGAGGTGCTGGCGCCGTTCTTTCCGCCGGTCGTCGTCGAATGCGTCCGGCTGCACGTTGCCGCCAAGCGCTATCTCTGTGCCACGGACCCGACCTATTTCTCCAGGCTGTCGCCGGCTTCGGTTCATACGCTGTCGCTGCAGGGCGGGCCGATGAGCGCCGATGAGGTCGCCGAGTTCCGCGAGAACCCGTTCCATGAGGAAGCGGTGCGGGTTCGCATCTGGGACGAGGGCGGCAAGGTCGCCAACATGCGGACGCGGGCGTTTCGCGACTATGTGCCGTTGCTGCAGCGCGTCGTGCACGACTTCGCCAATCGGCCCTGACAGAACGAGTCACAGCGAGGAGACAGCCCATGTGTTTCCGATTCGACGGCGAAAACGCGGTGGCCGCATACCGGATGGAGACCTGCCGCGAGCGTTTGGCCGGCGAGGGCGTTTTCACGCCATCGCCGGCCGCCCCAATGCGGCGAGCCCGGCGGGCTCGCTGCTGCTGTTTCGATCAATGTCCCCGAAGCCGGGCAGGCCCGCCATCTTGATGCTGTCTCCGTTTCGCGATATTAGCCGCGCCCAACCTGCGGCCACGACTGCCGTGGATACCGACCACACGCATGATGGAGGCGAAGATGAGATCTTGTTCACGCATTTCGCGCCTTCACGGCGGTCGAGCGGGCTGATCCGCACCCCAGCGGCTTTCAATTTCCCCTGACGATCCGAGAACCGCCTGGCTGCGACGTGTGCGGCAGCCATCGTCCGTGCGCCGCGGAGGCATCGACGCCGCCTGTGTCATTGATGTGGTGGGAGCAGAGAAGCTCCCGGCCAACGCTGGCCGCTGCCTGACGTCTTGAGATGCGTCTTTGCAACACCTCGTCATGTCTCTGTAAACATTGAAAGAATAGCTCTTGCTCCAACCCCGGTGGGAGCCTAGAGAGCCCGCCCAGTCCAACCCGTCATCCCCAGAGGAGTCCCGTCAAATGTCACGCCAACCCAGATCGACACGGTCCGTGCCGGCGCTGGAAGTGCGTGCGGCTGACAGGGTTCCAATTGGGAAGAACGGCCATGGCCAGGTCCATGATCCAGCGCAGGCACGACGCCGAGCGCGAACGTACTGAAGCATATGATGCAACGCTGCGGCGGGTTTGCGCCGTGCCGCGTCCCGCGCCGGATTTCGAGCGGGCGCTCGACGAGGTGCGCCGGGGCTTTGCCGGTGTGGCGATCCGCGATGGCGCGCTGTGGCGCCCGAAACTGAAGACGCGCGACCCCGCGCGCCTGCGGCTGGCGGCGGCCCGTCATCTCTATGCGCGCTATCCGGTCTCGGCCGCGCTCGAGGCCATCTGGCAGGACGGCTCGGGGCTGCATGTCGACGAGATCGCACTGCGCAAGGCTTGGTACGTCGCGGTCGCACGCGGCGACTCGCTGTACAAGGCGGGCGCCAATGCCTGGCTGTCGCGCAAGGAGGTGCACTGCTTCCTGAACCTCTCCGGCGATTTGACCTTCGACGAGGCGTTCTGGGTGGCGATCATCCGGTCCTGCACGGATGATTTCGGCCTGGCGGCCCGGCTTGCCCGCACGAAGATCGCGCGCACGCCGCGCGCCGACCTGGCCTTCTGGCGCGAGGTGGCGCGGTTCTTCTGCGCACAGCCCACGTCGAGGGAGGAGATCGACGACCTCTGCGACTATATCGCCGCCATGAACCGGCGCGATGCGGCCTACAGCCTCAAGGGCCGCACGCTCGGCTCGCTGCGCCGGCAGATGTCGGAATGGCACCGCGACATCGCTGCGATCGAGCGTATCGAGGCGATGCGTCGCCGCGCCGCCGGCCGGGCCTCGCCGACAAAGGACGGCGCCTGGGATGGTTCGCGTCTCGATGACTGGGAGTGGCAGCCCTCGGCCAAGGAAGCCAAAGCCCATGGCGAGCGCTTCTTCGTGCGCCAGCTGAGGACCGCGGAGGACCTGGTCGCCGAGTCCAGGGCGATGCATCACTGCGTGTCGACCTACGCGGCCAAATGCATCGCCGGCAACGCCTCGATCTGGGTGCTGCGGCGCACGGCACTCGGCAAGATCGAGCGATTGCTGACGATCGAACTCGATGCGCAGAACCGGGCGGTGCAGGTGCGCGGTTTCTCCAACCGCGTTGCCTTGCCCGACGAGCGCAAGATCATCGAGCGCTGGGCGAAGGCGAGGGGAGTGATGCTGCGGAACTGACCACCAAGGGCCTCGCGCGGCTGACATGCCGCGCGGGGCCAACCACCACCAAAGGGCAGCTAGCCCTTGTGATGGACCTCCTGCAGCCCGTAGACCGGGGTCGGCAAGCCAACCTGCCGGGCTTTCAGCTGCAGCGCCAGATATTGCGAATAGTGGCGCGACTGATGGAGGTTGCCGCCGTGGAACCACAGCGCCTCTTGCTGGGTCGGCTTCCACATGTTGCGCTGCTCGCCTTCCCAGGGGCCGGGGTCCTTGGCGGTGTCGGAGCCAAGGCCCCAGACCTTGCCGACCTTGTCCGCCACCTCCTGAGAGATGAGGTCCGCGGCCCAGCCGTTCATCGAGCCGTAGCCGGTGGCGTAGATTACGAGATCTGCCGGCAATTCGGTTCCATCGGCGAATTTGACACCGGTTCGCGTCAGCTCTTCCACCGCGGCACCTGGTCCGCTCTTGAGCTTGATCGAACCGTCGATGACGAGGTCGCAAGCGCCGACATCGATGTAGTATCCCGAACCGCGGCGAAGGTATTTCATGAAAAGGCCCGAGCCGTCATCGCCCCAGTCGAGCAGGAAGCCGGCCTTTTCCAGGTCCGCGTAGAACTTGGCGTCGCGTTCCTTCATCTGTTGGTAAAGCGGGATCTGGAATTCGTGCAGGATGCGGTAGGGCAGGGAAGCGAAGATCAGGTCGGCCTTGCGTGTCGTCATGCCGTTCTCGACCGCCTGCTCCGAATAGAGCGAGCCCAGCCCGATATCCATCAGCGTGTCGGACTTGACGATGTGCGTGGAGGAACGCTGCACCATGGTGACGTCCGCGCCACCCTCCCACAGAGCCGCGCAGATGTCGTGGGCGGAGTTGTTGGAGCCGATGACCACGACCTTCTTGCCGCGGTATTTGTCCGGGCCGGGATGGGTCGAGGAATGCTGCTGCTCGCCCTTGAAGATGTCCTGGCCCTTGTATTTCGGCCAGTTCGCCTTGCCGGACATGCCGGTGGCCAGCACCAATTGCTTGGGCTTGAGCACGATCTCTTCGCCGTCGCGTTCGACCACGACGGTCCATTCCTTGGCCTTCTCGTTGTATTTGGCGGATTTCGCCGACGTGGAGGACCAGTAGTTCAGCTCCATCACCTTGGTGTACATCTCGAGCCAGTCGCCGATCTTGTCCTTCGGCGCGAAGACCGGCCAATTCTTGGGGAAGTCGATATAGGGCAGATGGTCGTACCAGACCGGATCGTGCAGGCAGAGCGACTTGTAGCGCTTGCGCCAGGAATCGCCCGGGCGTTCGTTCTTTTCGATGATGATGGCCGACACGCCGAGCTGGCGCAGACGTGCCCCCAGCGCAATGCCGCCCTGACCGCCGCCGATGATCACGACATAGGGCTGTCTGCTGCGGCCGAGTTCGGCGATCTCGTCGTCACGCTCCTCGCGCCAGGATTTCCTGTCCTTGCCGTGACCATGCTTGGCACCGAGCGGTCGAGTGAAGCCGGACTTCTCCTCGTGTCCCTTCAGTTCAGCCATGGTGGTGAGCAAGGTCCAGATGAAGTCGCCCTTGAAGCGCACCAGGCCGAAGCCGCGCGCCGCCCTCGTCTCGAAGGTGATCCAGGCAGTGGTGACGCCGTCCGCCTCGCTCGCTTCCTCGCCTTCCGCAACCTTCCAGTCGCTCGGTCCGGTTTCAGCCAAGGTTGCCGTCAGCATGTCGCGAACCTGGTCCTGGCCCTCCATCGTCTTCAGGTTCCAGGTAAAGGTGACAAGGTCGCGCCAGTAGCAATCCGCCTGGAAACAGTTGACGGCGGCGCTGATGTCGCCGTCCGCAAGCGCCTTGCCGAACTTGTCGAGCAGCGCCTGCGCCTTCGTGGTGGGGGTTCTCTCGAGCATGTTTTCTCCTCCGGTTGTCAAATTGATCAGGACAGGTCGATCAGGATTTTCAGTTGGGTCCCGGCTGGATCGAGCAGAGCTTCGAAACCGTCGGACACCGCCTCCGCAAGACGTATGCGCCTGGTGACCACCTTGGAGGCAGGCAACTGTCCCGAACTGATGAGGCGGATGACACGCGGCCATAGATGCGTTGGATAGGCCCAGGAGCCGCGGATATCGACGTCCTTGAATGTGACCTGGAACCAGTCGAGCGGGTTCTCGTGCGGATGCAGGCCGGTTTGCACCACGACACCTTGCTTGCGCACAGCCGCGAGGCAGGCCTTCAGCGCATGCTCGTTGCCGACGCATTCGATGGCGATATCGCAACCGACGCCGCCTTCGCTCGCGGCGCGCACCGCCTCATCCACTTTGTCCCGCTTCGGATTGAGCGTCACCACGCCAGGCAGGATCGAACGCGCCATCTCCAGCCTGGTGTCGTTCAGGTCCGAGATGAACAGTTGCGTCGCGCCCGCGGCGCGCGCGGCCAGCATCGTCAGAATGCCGATCGGTCCGGCGCCGGTGATCAGCACCGAGCTCCCGGCGCTTACCCCACCACGGTCGCAGGCATAGACTGCGACCGCGGTCGGCTCGACCAATGCAGCTTCCTCATCGGACATTTCGTCTGGAATGCGCTCGACATTGTAGTCGTTGAGCAAGGCGGCTTCCGCCATGCCGCCGCCGATCCAGCTCAAACCCGCCAGGGCAAGCTTGTCGGACAGGTGGTACAGGCCGCGCGCGGCATAATAGTCTCCCGAGCGCGGCATGATCAGCGGCTGCACGGCCACGCGGTCGCCGACCGAGATCGACGTCACGCCATCGCCGACGGCCTCGATCACGCCGCCGAATTCATGTCCAAGCACCTGCACACCGCTGGCGCCGGTGAACGGATGCGGCTGCGTCGGTATGAAGATCGGCCCGTAACTGTATTCATGGAGGTCAGTGCCGCAGATTCCGACAAACCTGTTGCGGAGAACAACCTGTCCCGGCCCCGGCTTTGCCGGCCTGGGAATGTCCTCGATGCGCAAATCCCTGGCTGCATGAAAGCGCAGGGCCTGCATGCTCCTCGCCGTGGCCGCGAGATTGACCGCGTTCTGTGTCATGGCTTCTCCTCCAAGTTCCATGTGGGTACCTGGAACAGGGAGCAAGCAGCATGCCAACCATGCTGCTGAGTCGGAAATCGTAATAAAATCAGCATCATCTAGCGGTTTCTGCTGTCACAGGCTGTTGCGGCGGTGTTGCGCGCGCCATGGCGCGCCACAGCCGACGCAACACTAATTGGGCGCGTCCAGCCGAAGCCGTTTCATGCGGCGATGCACCGTCGTGCGGTCGACACCCAGACGCCGCGCGGCTTCGGAGATGTTCCAGCCCGCGGCCACGAGAGCGTCCAGCAGTGCCGCACGCTCGTCCTCGGGCGACGGAGCACGCAGGGCGACCAGCCTGGCGGGCGAAGCAAGCGGCGTCAGGTATGGCAATGCGAAGTCGGGCAGGTCGGTGGGCTCGATCATCCCGCCCTCGCAAAGCGTCACCGCCAGATCGATGGCGTTTGCGAGTTCGCGGATGTTGCCGGGCCAGCGGTGACGGATCAGTGCCAGACGCGCCGCGGGCGAGAGCCTCGCCGTCCGGCCGGCGAGGTGGGCGCGCTGATCCACCAGCCGGTCCAGCAACCATTCGAAATCGGTGCGTTCGCGCAGCGCCGGCAAGGTCAGCGAGGCCGCGTTCAGCCGGTATAACAGATCCTCGCGGAAACGTCCCTCTTCGACCAGCTTGCGCAGGTCATGGTGCGAGGCCGAAATGATCTTGATGTCGACCTGTCGCGGCTCAATGGCGCCGACGGGGACCAGTTCGCGTTCGGCGATCACGCGCAGCAGCCGCGATTGCAAGGAGTAGGGCATGTCGCCGATCTCGTCGAGGAACAGCGTGCCGCCGTTCGCCCCCTCGATCAGTCCCTTGCGCCCCCTGGCGGCGGCTCCGGTAAAAGCACCGGCGACATGGCCAAAGAGCTCGCTCTCGATCAGATGCTCGGGAATCGCCGCGCAGTTGATGGCGACAAACGGGCCGGACCGCTGCGCACAATCGTGGATCGCGCGGGCGAGATACTCCTTGCCGGAGCCGGTCTCGCCATGGATCAGGATGGGAATGGTCGTGCGCGCCAGCTTGGCGGCACGCAGTTGCGTGGCGGCCATCGCCGTATCGCCGCCGGAAAGGTCGCCGATCGGCTTCGGCACCGCCTCGGCCGGCGCGCGACGTCCGGTCGTCGGCTGCGGTTCGATGGCGTGCGCGAACAGCGCGCTGCCGCTGCGGCCGAACACCAGCCGCTCCTCGGTCGGGCGGCCGCGTGTCAGGCTCGGCAGATCGTCGACGCTGACATCGAGATAGCGCGAGATAGACTGGCCAATGGGGGAGGGCGAGTGCCGCCAGTCGACGCCTCCGGCCTGCGCCAGAAGCAGCGCTCCGCCACGCGTCGTGCCAAGGATGCGGCCCGAGGCATCGAGGGCGATGGCTGCCTCGGGGTCGACGTCCAGGAATTCCGGCGAACGGGAAAACCGCAGCACCCATTCGGAGTGCATCTGTGCCATCAGATTGGCGAGCTCGATGCGCCGCGCGGAAGCCGTCACCAGATGCAACGCCAGATTCTGGCTGATTTTCGGTTGCGGGGAGCGCAGCAGGGAAATGTCGAGCACGGCGGCGAGCTCGCCATTGGTGTCGAAGATCGGCGCGGCGGTGCAGGAGAGCGGCGTGTGGGTCGTGTCGAAATGGTCGGTCTGGTGGATCGTCATCGCCTCGCCGGTGACGATGCAGGAGCCGACACCGCAGGTTCCGGTGCGGCTTTCCGACCATTCGGAGCCGAGATAAAGCCCTGCCGTGCGCAACTGGTCCATGAACAGGGGATCGCCGAGGAAGTCGACGGTAACGCCCTTGGCATTTGCCAGCAGCAGCACATAGTTCTGGCCCGCCACCTGCTTGAAGAGCGTTTCCAGGCCGCTGCGGGCGATCGCGATCAGCCGCTCGGACTGTTCGCGATGTTCGCGCAACTGGGTATCGGGGACGATATAGGCTTCCGTCGGCCGGGCGGGGTCGAGCCGGTGGGTGTCGACACAGCGCAGCCAGGACTTGACCACGACATCGTCGCGCGCCGATGTCCTGCCGGACAGGACCTGCTCTATCTCCCGGATATGCTCCCGTTCACCAGCCACGCGTCCTCCTCCCAAGGCAACGTCCTAGCCTGGCATAGTGGTGCGCCGGCCGCATGGGCTCAACTGTACTATGGTAGCGCGTGGCTTTACCGCGTTATCGCGTGGCGGAGCCGATCTCACGGCTGAGTGAATTCGTGCCGTACCCCATTGACGACCCCGCGAGTTCGCCTTTATGGTCCGCCACCATGAAAACGGCACTCATTCTCGTAGGAAGGCGCGTGGGCAAGGCGGTGTAACCGCCGGGCGAAAACCTCCCATGCGCACCACACAGGCTCCCTCGGGGGCCTTTTTTATTGCCTGAAACACGACTAAACGACCAGCAAACGCCCAAATGGCGACAGTACGGGACCAGACCGATGAGCAACGGACAGAGTGAGCGGCGCGAAATGCCAAGCAGCAGGGAAATGACTGGCGCCGAAATGGTGGTGCAGGCGCTGAAGGACAATGGCGTCAAGCATGTCTTCGGCTATCCGGGCGGCGCGGTTCTCCCGATCTATGACGAGATATTCCAGCAGGACGAGGTCGAGCACATTCTCGTGCGCCACGAGCAGGGCGCCGGCCACGCCGCCGAGGGCTATGCGCGATCGACCGGCAAGGCCGGCGTCATGCTGGTGACATCAGGCCCCGGCGCCACCAATGCGGTGACGCCGCTGCAGGACGCGCTGATGGACTCGATCCCGCTGGTCTGTCTGACGGGGCAGGTGCCGACCTCGCTGATCGGTTCAGACGCGTTCCAGGAATGCGATACCGTCGGCATCACGCGGCCCTGCACCAAGCACAACTGGCTTGTGAAGGACGTCAACGAGCTCGCCGCGACCATCCACGAGGCCTTCCATGTCGCCACGACCGGCCGTCCCGGTCCGGTCGTGGTCGACATCCCGAAGGACGTGCAGTTCGCCAAGGGCTTTTATGTCCCGCCTCAGATCGCACCGCGCACCAGCTACCAGCCGAAGGTCCAGGGCGACCTGGAGAAGGTCAAGGCCGCGGTCGAATTGATGGCGAGCGCCAAGAAGCCGATCATCTATTCGGGCGGCGGGGTCATCAATTCCGGTCCGGAGGCGAGCCACCTGCTGCGCGAACTGGTCGATCTCACCGGCTTCCCGATCACCTCGACGCTGATGGGGCTCGGCGCCTATCCGGCCTCGGGCAAGAACTGGATGGGCATGTTGGGCATGCACGGCACCTATGAAGCCAACATGGCGATGCATGATTGCGACGTGATGATCTGCATCGGCGCGCGCTTCGACGACCGCATCACCGGCCGGCTGACCGCGTTTTCGCCGAATTCGAAGAAGATCCACATCGACATCGATCCGTCCTCGATCAACAAGAACGTCCACACCGACGTGCCGATCATTGGCGATGTCGGCCGTGTGTTGGAGGATCTGGTGCGGCTGTGGCGGGCGAGCGCCAAGGCCGACAAGAAGGCGCTCTATCCCTGGTGGGAGCAGATCGCCAAGTGGCGCGCGCGCGATTCACTCGCCTACAAGATGAACAACGACGTGATCATGCCGCAATACGCCATCCAGCGGCTTTACGCGCTGACCAAGGACATGGACACCTACATCACCACCGAGGTCGGCCAGCACCAGATGTGGGCGGCGCAGCACTATCATTTCGACAAGCCGAACCGCTGGATGACATCGGGTGGTCTCGGCACGATGGGCTACGGCCTGCCGGCCGCGCTCGGCGTGCAGATCGCGCATCCGAACGCGCTGGTGGTCGATATCGCCGGCGACGCCTCGGTGCAGATGACGATGCAGGAGATGAGTGCGGCGGTGCAGTATGACGCGCCGATCAAGATCTTCATCCTCAACAACCAGTATATGGGCATGGTGCGGCAGTGGCAGCAGCTGCTGCACGGCAACCGGCTGTCGCATTCCTACACCGAGGCGATGCCGGACTTCGTCAAGCTGGCCGAGGCCTATGGCGGCCACGGCATTCGCTGCGACAAGCCGGACGAGCTGGACGACGCCATCAAGGAGATGATCTCGGTCAGGAAGCCGGTGCTGTTCGACTGCCGCGTGGCGACACTCGCCAACTGCTTCCCGATGATCCCTTCGGGCAAGGCGCATAACGAGATGCTGTTGCCCGACGAGGCGACGGATGAAGCGGTGGCCAACGCCATCGACGCCAAGGGCAGGGAACTGGTTTAACCGCAGGCGGAAGCCGTGTGAAAACAGAGAATTAGCTCAAAAGTTTGAAATCGAGATTCACGTCATGAACGCACAGCTTCAGCCCACCGGCTCCGCCTACTTCATCGCCAAGGAAACCGAGAAGCCGGAAACGCACACGCTTTCCGTGCTGGTCGACAACGAGCCGGGCGTGCTCGCCCGGGTCATCGGCCTGTTTTCGGGGCGCGGCTACAACATCGAAAGCCTGACCGTCTCCGAGACCGAGCATGAAAAACATCTCTCGCGCATCACCATCGTGACGCGCGGCACGCCGCATGTGATGGAGCAGATCAAGCATCAGCTCGAGCGCATCGTGCCGGTGCACCGCGTGGTCGATCTGACCGTGCGCTCGCACGAGCTCGGCCAGGAGCGGCCGCTGGAGCGGGAACTCGCGCTGGTCAAGGTTGCCGGCACCGGGGAGGCGCGGGTCGAGGCGCTGAGACTCGCCGACGCTTTCCGCGCCAGCGTCATCGACGCTAACACCGAGCATTTCATCTTCGAGATCACCGGCAAGGGCTCCAAGCTCGACCAGTTCATCGCCATCATGAAGCCGCTCGGCCTGGTCGAGATCTGCCGCACCGGCGTGGCGGCGATGAACCGCGGCCCGCAAGGGATGTAGACCGACTTAACCCAGCCGATTTTCCACGAATGTAGGACTGGCGTGACCAACGGCCGGCACTGGCCTTTGTGCAGCCGTCGGAAAGAGACAAGAGTACTGACGTATCTGGGAGGATATCATGTCCCTCGACGCATTCCTCGCCCTGCTTGTCTACGCCTTGGTGACCTCGATCACGCCAGGGCCGAACAACCTCATGCTGCTGGCCTCCGGCGTCAATTTCGGCATCGCCAGGACAGTGCCGCACATGCTGGGCATCAGCATCGGCTTTCTCGTCCTGTTGCTCGCCGTCGGCTTCGGCCTGGGCGCGGTGCTGACCGCGTTTCCGGCATTGCACGCCGGGCTGAAGATCGCCGGTGCCGTCTATCTGCTCTACTTGGCCTGGAAGATCGCCATGTCGCGCTCGCTCAGCGGCAAGGGTGAGACGAATGCGCGGCCGATGCGCTTCGTCGATGCAGCGGCTTTCCAATGGGTCAACCCCAAGGCCTGGGTGATGGCCATCACCGCGATGGCCGTCTACACCAATCCGGAACGGCCGTTCCTGTCGGTCATTCTGATTGGCGTGGCTTTCACCGTGGTCAATCTTCCCAGCGTCTCGGTGTGGGCGGGGTTCGGCACGGCACTGCGCGGTTTCCTGTCCGACCCGATGCGGCTGAAATGGTTCAACATCGCCATGGGCGTGCTGCTGGCGGCGACGCTTTGGCCGATGCTGCGGTAAGTCAAAGCCCTTCAAAGCGCGGCACGCGCAAAGCCGAGGCATTCTGTAAATTCCAGTTCACATCTGTTTTGACTATTTGTGAACTATGGATTACAAACGATCCATGATCGAAGTCCGGAAAACAGCTGAATTCGTCGGCTGGTTCAAGTCCCTCAAGGATCTCCGCGCAAAGGCCCGCATTCAGATTCGGATCGATCGTGTCGAGCTTGGCAACCTTGGCGATGCCAAGTTTTTCGATGGCATCGGCGAATTACGGGTCGACTATGGTCCGGGCTATCGCATCTATTTCGTCAAGTCGAGCAACACGATCATCATCCTGCTCTGCGGCGGCGACAAGTCATCACAAAAGGCCGACATCAAGAAAGCCATCGGCATGGCGAAGGAGGTCAAATGACCATCGAAACCACCAAATGGGATGCTTCGGAATTCCTCGACAGCGAGGAGGCAATCTTCGCCTATATCGAAGCGGCCTTCGAAGACGGCGATCCCGCCGTTATCGCCCATGCGCTCGGCAACGTGGCCAGGGCCCGAGGCATGACTTCCATTGCCAAAGACGCTGGCGTGACGCGCGAGGCGCTGTACAAGGCTCTAAGCGACAAGGGCGATCCCAAGCTTTCAACCCTGCTCGGCGTCATGAAGGCGCTCGGGCTCAGATTGACGGCCGAGCCCGTACCGAGGAGCAATCATACCGAGGCACCCCTCGCAAGCTAACTCGCCACAAAAGCGATGCAGCCAACGTGTCGTCTGCTGGCTTCGACGAGATGGGTTGGCCCCGTACCTCACGGCCGCGAAAGCTCACAAAGCCGGCCTGGTTGAGACCGGACGATAGTGCGTGATCTCGCTGAACGTGTCCTTTGGACCCGGCTGCACAGCTATTGTGCAGTGCACATTAAATCTTCGTAATGCCGTGTTTTGGCCCTTTTCCGACAAAGGCCCGTCCTATCTATTCGGCGAAATCGCGGCAGTGAGCCGTGAATTGCGCTAGAATACGACCACCTGACTATGGCGTGTCGGACGGAGAGGTCTTTTGTCGATGCGTGGAAAAGTCGCTCTTTCATTGCTGGCGGTGGCCTGTGCGGGTGCGGCCTGGCTCTATTTGTCGCCGGACGCGCTGAACAAGGCTCAGCAGCTCATCGGCACAAAGCAGGTCGCCGCGACAGACAAGCCAGCGGCCGACAAGCCGGCAGGCGGCAAACAGGCCAGCGGCGGCAATGGCGGCGCCCGTTCGGCCTCTATCGTTTCGGCGACTGCAACGACAGCTGACTTTCCGATCCGCCGCTATGCCATCGGCTTCGTTTCCTCTCCGGCCGTGGTCAACATCAACGCCCGCGTCTCCAGCCAGATCGTGTCGATCGACGTCAAGGACGGACAGATGGTGAAGACCGGTGACGTGCTGTTTTCACTGGATGACCGCGCCCTGAAAGCGCAGCTCGCCAAGGACCAGGCCACGCTTGCCAAGGACCAGGCGCTGCTTGCCAGTTCGAATTCCGATCTTCAGCGCGCCAAGGATCTTGTCGCCAAGCAGGCCGGGACGCAGCAGACCTACGATCAGGCCGTTGCCGCGCAGAAGGCGGCGGCGGCGACCGTCGATGCCGACAAGGCGACGATCGACGCCGACAATGTCCAGCTTGGCTTTGCCACCATTGCCGCGCCAATCTCGGGCAGGTTGGGCGCGGTCAACGTCGCCGTCGGCGATCTCGTCACGGTCAGCAATGGCAACAGCAGCACGGCGACGCCGCTGGTGACCATCACCCAGATGGATCCGCTGCAGGTCAACTTCAATCTGCCGGAACGCGACCTCGCGCTGCTGCACAAGGCGCTTGCCAATCCGCAGCAGAATGCGGTGACGCTGACCCAAAACGGCGACCCGAGGCCGATCGGCAAGGGTACGCTCGATTTCGTCGATTCCAGCGTCGACACCGCGTCGGGCACGATCGCCACGCGGGCCAGCATTCCCAATGCGGATCTTTCCTTGTGGCCGGGCCAATATGTGAACGTCGTGCTTGACGCCGGCATCATGCCGCAGATGACCTCGGTTCCCACCGTCGCGGTCCAGCCCAGCCAGAAGGGACCGTTCGTCTATGTGGTCAAGCCGGACAACACCGTCCAGATGCGGCCAGTGCAGGTGGCGCTGACCGAGGGCGAAAACAGCGCCATCAGCCAAGGGCTGAAAAGCGGGGAGAAGGTTGTCACCGAAGGCCAGACACGGCTGAAGGACGGCGCCGCGGTGCATGAAGGCAAGGAGGCCGCGCCCAAGGTGGCCCAGGCGACCAATGCCGGCGGGGAAGCCCAATGATTTCCGAATTCTGCATTCGCAGGCCGGTCGCCACGCTCCTGATGTCGTTCGCCCTCGTGCTGGGCGGGCTGTTCGCCTACAAATTCCTGCCGGTCGCGGCACTGCCGAGCGCTGAATTCCCTGTCGTCAACGTCTCGGCCTCGCTGCCCGGCGCCTCGCCGGAGACCATGGCGACATCGGTGGCGACGCCGCTGATCAAGCAGTTCGCGACCATCGCCGGTATCGATTCCATTTCGACCACCAACTCCCTCGGCCAGACCTCGATCGCCATCCAGTTCGTGCTCAACCGCGACATCGACGCGGCCGCCGCCGACGTGCAGGCCGCGATCGCGCGTACGCAGAAATCGCTGCCGCCGCAGATGACTTCGCCGCCGAGCTATCGCAAGGTCAATCCGGCCGACGCGCCGATCCTGCTCATGTCGCTGGTCAGCGATACGGTTCCGCTGACCGACCTCGACGCCTTCGCCGAAAACGTCATCTCGCCATCGCTGTCGACCATCGACGGCGTGGCCCAGGTCTCGATCTTCGGCCAGCAGAAATACGCCGTGCGCATCCAGATCGATCCGACCGCGCTTGCCGCGCGGGGCATCTCGATCGATCAGCTGCAGGCGGCTGTGGCTTCGGCCAACAGCAACACGCCGCTCGGCGTGCTGCAGAACAACAAGCAGCAGCTGACCATTACCGCCAACACGCAGCTTACCAACGCGGCCGGCTTCTCCAACCTCATCATCGCCACCAAGAACGGTCATCCGGTGCGACTGGGCGAGGTGACCCGCGTCGTCGATTCGGTGCAGACGACCACGACCGCAAGCTGGTACGACGGCACCCGCGCCATCATCATGGCGGTGCAGCGCCAACCCGACGCGAACACGGTCGACGTCGTCGACAGGGTCAAGGCGATGCTGCCGTCCTTCCAGGACCAGATGCCGGCCGCCGCCCAGATCAAGCTGCTCAACGACCGCTCGACCTCGATCCGTCAGGCCGTCGACGACGTGCAGTTCACGCTGCTGTTGACCATCGCGCTGGTGGTCATGGTGATCTTCGTGTTCCTGCGCCGCGTCACGGCCACCATCATCCCGGCTGTGGCAGTGCCGATCTCGCTGATCGCCACGCTCGGAGCGATGTTCCTGTTCGGCTTTTCCATCGACAACATCTCGCTGATGGGCCTGACGCTCGCCGTCGGCCTCGTCGTCGACGATGCCATTGTGATGCTGGAAAACATCTTCCGCCACATGGAGGAGGACGGGCTGTCGGCCTTCGACGCGTCGCTGAAGGGCGCGCGCGAGATCGGCTTCACCATCATTTCGATCTCGATCTCGCTGGTGGCGGTGTTCATCCCGGTGCTCCTGATGGGCGGCGTGATCGGGCGAATCTTCAACGAATTCGCCGTCGTGGTGACCGTCGCCATCCTGGCCTCCATGTTCGTGTCGCTGACATTGACGCCGATGCTGTGCTCGCGGCTGCTGTCCGTGACCAAGGCCGACCGCGAGGCGCATGGCGCCGGCCACAAGCGCGATCTCATCACGCGCGGTTATGACCGGATCCTGAGCTTCTGCCTGCGGCACACCTTCCTTGTGTTCCTCGTCTTCGTCGGCACCGCGGCAGCCTCGGTGTGGCTGATCGAGGTCTCGCCGAAGGGCTTCTTTCCGCAGGAGGATATCGGCCAGATATCGGTGACCACCATCGCGCGCCAGGACATTTCGTTCGACGCCATGGCCAAGCTGCAAGGGCAGGTGGCCAGCGTGTTCTCGAAATCACCCTATGTCGACCATGTCGCGTGGTCGGCGGGCAGCGGCAACAATGCGCTCAACCAGGGACAGCTCTTCGTCCAGCTCAAGGGCAAGGACCAGCGTCCCGATATCGAGAAGGTGCTTGCGGATTTGCGCAAGCAACTGGCCGGCGTTGCGGGCATCGAAACCTACATGCAGCCGGTGCAGAATCTGAGACTGGGTTCGCGGTCGTCGGCCAGTGCCTACCAGCTGGTGGTTCAGGGCCTCGATACCGGCCTGACCGATATCTGGGCTCAGAAGATGAATGACGCTATGGCGGCCGACCACGCTAACTTCGCCGATGTCACCAGCGACCTGCAGAACAACGCTCTGCAGGCGGCGCTGGTGGTGGACCGCGACAAGGCCGCCCAACTCGGCATCGACACCGACACGCTGCGCTCAGCGCTTTATGGCGGGTTCGGCACCGACCAGGTTTCGACGATCTTCGGCTCGGCCGACAGCTACGAAGTCATCACCGAACTCGATCCCAAGATCGAATGGTCGCCCGAGCGGATGCTCGCCATCCAGATGCGGACGGCGAGCGGAAGCCTGGTCCCGCTCGGCGCTTTCGCCCGCGTCGACCGCACGGCTGGTGCCCTGACGGTCAACCAGCTCGGCCAGCTTCCGGCCGTCACCGTCTCCTACAATTTGCCGCAGGGCGTCTCGCTCGGCGACAGCGTGAAACGCATCGACCAGCTCAAGGCGCAGATCGGCATGCCGGCGGCGATCTCGACCACCTTCGCCGGCACGGCCAAGACCTTCCAGGATTCGCTCGCCAACCAGGGCCTGCTGGTCGGTGGTGCCATCCTGACCATCTATATCGTGCTCGGCATTCTGTACGAGAGCTTCATCCACCCGCTCACCATCTTGACCGGCCTGCCGTCGGCTGTGCTCGGGGCGGTCGTTGCCTTGCGCTTCGCCGGCATGGATCTGTCCGTCATCGCGGTGATCGGCATCCTGATGCTGATCGGCATCGTCAAGAAGAACGGCATCATGATGGTCGACGTCGCGCTCGAACTGCGACGCGAGGGCATGTCGGCCACGGACTCCATCCACAAGGCCTGCCTGATGCGGTTCAGGCCGATCATGATGACGACGCTGGCAGCACTCATGGGCACGTTCCCGATCGCGCTCGGCACCGGCGCCAGCGCGGAACTGCGCCAGCCGCTGGGCGTCGCCGTCGTCGGCGGCTTGCTCGCATCGCAGGCGCTGACCTTGTTCGTGACGCCGGTCATCTACGTCTACATGGAGAATTTCTCGGGCTGGCTGGCCGGGCTCATGCCGAAGCGCAAAGCCGAGCTGCATGTGGTCGAAGATGGCGATCAGCCCTCGCTGTTCGGCACCAATGACGACATCCCGGGCGAGCCGCAGAAGACGGCCGCCGAGTAGCAGACGGACAAAGCTCCGGTCCGGTTGGCCCAAGCCATGGAGCTTGCGGCGGGCAGGTCGGAACCGTAATTTGCCGTCATGTCCCACGATCATGATCACGACAACGAACTCGATCCGTTTGCCGCGCGGGTTCGGGCGCTCGAAACTATCCTGACCCGCAAGGGGCTGATCGATCCAGCCGCGATCGACGTCATCGTCGACACCTACGAGACCAAGATCGGTCCACGCAACGGCGCCAGGGTGGTGGCGAAGGCCTGGAACGATCCCGCTTTTGCCGAGTGGCTGAAGCGCGATGCGACGGCGGCGATCGAGTCGCTGAGCTATACCGGCCGGCAGGGCGAACACATGCAGGCGGTGTTCAACACCGGGGACACCCACAACCTCGTCGTCTGCACGCTGTGCTCCTGTTACCCGTGGTCGGTGCTTGGCTTGCCGCCGGTTTGGTACAAGGCGCCGCCCTATCGGTCGCGCGCGGTGATCGATCCGCGCGGCGTGCTCGAGGAATTCGGGCTCTCCCTGCCCGCCGAGACGAAGATACGCGTCTGGGATTCGACGGCGGAACTGCGCTATCTCGTCGTGCCGACGCGGCCGGAAGGCACCGAGGGCTGGAGCGAAGAGCGGCTGGCCGAGCTGGTAAGCCGCGATGCGATGATCGGCACCGCGCTGGCCCACGGGCCGGATAAGGGGGTGCCCGCATGAACGGCCCCCAGGATCTTGGAGGACAGATGGGGTTCGGCCCGGTCGCCCCGGAGAAGAACGAGCCTTATTTCCATGCCAACTGGGAGCGACGCGCGCTTGGCGTGACGCTGTGCGCCGGCGCCATGGGCGCCTGGAACATCGACGAGAGCCGGCATGCGCGGGAATCGCTGCATCCGGCCGACTACTACGGCTCCAGCTACTACCAGATCTGGATCAAGGCGCTGGAGACCTTGCTCAAGCGGCACGGCTTCGTCAGCGAGCGCGACCTCAGGGCAGCCGACGCGGTCGATCCGGCGGCGACGCCCAAAAGAGTGCTGAAGGCGGAAAATGTCCCGGCCGTGCTGGCCAAGGGCGGCCCGTGCGACCGGCCGGTCGAGACCGCGCCGCGCTTCAAGGCTGGTGATCCGGTGCGGACCAGAAACTTCAACCCGACCGGCCATACCAGACTGCCGCGCTATGCACGCGACAAGCAGGGCACGATCGAGGCGGTGCGCGACGGCTTCGTCTTTCCCGACAGCAATGCTCACGGGCAAGGCGAGAACCCGCAGTGGGTCTACACCGTGGTCTTCGACGGGAGCGAGATCTGGGGCGAGGGCGCCGACCCGACATTGACCGTCTCGATCGACGCTTGGGAGAGCTATCTTGAGCCGGCCTGAAGCGAAGGGGTCCGCCGCCGGTTTGCCCGCTGGCCTCGACGCACAGGTGTTTGCCGAACCCTGGCAGGCCGAAGCCTTCGCCATGACGGTGGCGCTGCACGACAAGGGCCTGTTTTCGTGGGGCGAATGGGCGGATGCCCTATCGGCCGAGGTGAAGAAGCCAGGTGCCGCGGCGGACGGCCATGATTATTACGAGCATTGGCTGGCGGCGCTGGAAAACCTGCTGGCGTCGAAGGGGCTGGCCGCCAAGCCTGATGTCGATGCAATGGCGCTGGCCTGGGAGCGCGCCGCGCATGCCACGCCGCATGGCAAGCCGATCCTGCTGGAGAACGATCCGAGCGCTGCCAACTGAAGTTGCACGGTTGCCTTTTTCGTTCCCTTTACGTTCTTGGTTGCGGCTGATAGCCTGAATCGCAGGGAGTTCGCCATCAGCTGTGTCGTTGATGATGGCGGCTGTCTTGTGTTTGCCTCGCGAATCCGGTCACACGATCAGATGGAATTTTCACCCCAACAAGACGAGGCGCTACAGGCGGTCGCCCGCTGGCTGCAGGCGGGCCAGCCGCAATTGTTCCGGCTGTTCGGCTATGCCGGCACCGGCAAGACGACGCTGGCGCGCTATTTCGCCGAACATGTCGACGGGCAGGTGCAGTTCGCCGCCTTCACCGGCAAGGCAGCGCAAGTGCTGCGCTCCAAGGGCGCGGTCAACGCCCGCACCATCCATTCGCTGATCTACCGGCCCAAGGGCGAGGAATCGGTGGCCGACGAGGTGACCGGCAAGACCTCGATGTCGCCGACCTTTTCGCTCAACCGGCAAAGCCCGATCTCGCGCGCCAAACTGGTCGTCATCGACGAGTGCTCGATGGTCGACGAGCAGCTTGGCCGCGACCTGATGAGTTTCGGCACGCCGATCCTGGTGCTGGGCGATCCCGGCCAGTTGCCGCCGATCTCGGGCGGCGGCTTCTTCACCGACCATGAGCCGGACTTTTTGCTGACCGAAATCCACCGGCAGGCGCGCGACAATCCGATCCTGCGGCTGGCGCTCGACGTGCGCGAGGGGCGCGAATTCATGCGCGGCGACTATGGCACTGCGCAGGTGATCGGCAAGGAAGACGTCAACCAGGAACTGGTGCTGAAAGCGGACCAGGTGCTGGTCGGCACCAACCGCACGCGGCGGCGCTACAACCAGCGCCTGCGCGAACTGAAGGGCTTCAATGCCGATTACCCACAAGCGGGCGACAAGCTGGTCTGCCTGCGCAACGATCCCGCCAAGGGCCTGCTCAACGGTTCGCTCTGGAAGGTGATGACCTCGTCGCGCGAGACGGTGAAGCCCGGCATCAACCTTCTGGTGTCGCCCGAAGAGGACGATCCGGATCGCGGCGTCGCCAAGATCAAGCTGCTCAAGGCGGCGTTCGAGGATCCGGACGCCGATATCCCCTGGCAGCAGAAGAAGCGCTTCGACGATTTCGACTACGGCTATGCGCTGACGGTGCACAAGGCGCAAGGTTCGCAGTGGAACGAGATCGTGCTGTTCGACGAGAGCTGGGCCTTCAAGGAAACGCGCCAGCGCTGGCTTTATACAGCCATCACCCGGGCCGCCGAACGGCTGACCATCGTCAGATAGAAGGGGTCGGCGACAGCCGGGAGAATCGTTTCATTTTCTTTCTGGAGCGGCGGTCGCCTCTTCGCCCGTCGGCCGCGCCGCGAGCCACTCCCAGGCAGCAGCTTCCTCCTCGATCTTGAAATGCCTGAATTCGACAGGCGACGAAGCGGGCAAGGCGTGCCGTGCGTTCGGCGTCCAGTCAGGCGCGCCGATCGCCGCGCAACGGCCAATATGCTCCAATGCGTGGACGGCACCCTTCTTGATGGTCTCATCGGAGATGTCGGCCCAGTCGACGCCCTCGTGATCGACTATGCGCACGGCGACGTCGATTCTCGGATGGAGCGCATAGGCCGCCTCCAGCAGGCCGAACAGGTTCTCGGCATCGGCGGCCGAGACATGGCCGACCACATCGAAGGCAAGGAGGTCGTCGCGGCTGGTGTCGATGCGGCGGATCGCCGGCACGGATTGGAGGAAATTCAAGGTGGTGCCTCCCTTCACGGAATATGTTGGTCTTCTGGAACACCGGAAAGGCCCTATCTGTTCCCGCCAAAGACGCTATAGATGCGCTGTTTCAAATGCGCCGTGCCGGAACGAATGAGCGTGGCGCGCCTCGATCGACTGTTTCACGGACGCCAAGCCCATGCCCGCCAAGCTTTCCGTCAACCTCAACGCCATCGCCATGCTGCGCAACCGGCGCGACCTGCCATGGCCCGATGTGATCGGCGTCGGCCGCCTTGCCCTTGCCGCAGGCGCGCATGGGCTGACGGTGCATCCGCGCCCCGACGAACGTCACACAAGGCATTCCGACCTGCCCCTGATCAGGGCGCTGATCGACGATGAGTTCCCGCAGGCGGAATTCAATATCGAGGGCTACCCAAGTGAGGATTTCCTGGCGCTTGTGGAGAAGAATCAGCCCGAACAGGTGACGCTGGTTCCCGACGATCCGGCACAGGCAACCTCCGATCACGGCTGGAACTTCATCGCCGATGCGGCGTTCCTGACGCCTGTTGTCAAGCGTCTGAAGAAGGGCGGTTTCAGGGTCTCGCTGTTTTCCGACGCGGATTCCGCCGGCATAGGGGCCGCGCGCGATACGGGCGCCGATCGTATTGAACTCTATACCGGCCCTTATGGCAGCTACTATTCCGATTCCGGTAAGGCGGCCAAAGAATTGGAAAGATTGGGGAAAACCGCTGACGCGGCATTCGCCGCCGGCCTTCAGGTCAACGCCGGACACGATCTGACGGTGGCCAATCTGCCCGCGCTGGCAAGGCGTGTTCCGGCATTGGCCGAAGTGTCGATCGGACATGGGTTGACAGCCGACGCGTTGGAGTATGGCATGGCCGGCACGGTGGGTCGGTTTCTCAGAGCCTGCGGCTGGTAGGGTTAGGGCTTCGCTTTGCAGGTATGGCAGCCATAGCGTGCAATTGACACCGCATCGCAGCATGCGTGAGTCACTGCGCGCTTGTCGGGGAGTGGTCCATGGACCTTGCCAGTCGCGTTAGCGAGGCTGAAACCGTCGAGCAATCGAGCCGTTCCGAGGTTGAGCAGCACAGCACCAAGGTTCTGATGCTGGGCGCGCTCGGCGTCGTCTATGGCGATATAGGCACAAGTCCGATCTACGCCTTTCGCGAGGCGCTTCACGCTTCGCCCGGCATCGATACGCGCGTTCACGTGCTTGGCGTTTTGTCGCTGATTGTCTGGGCGCTGACGATCATCGTCACCATCAAATATGTCGCCTTCGTGCTTCGTGCCGACAACAAGGGCGAAGGCGGCACGCTGTCGCTGATGTCGCTGGCACGCAGCGCCTATCCCAAAGGCGCCCGACTGATCCTCGTGATCGGACTTTGTGGCGCGGCGCTGTTTTTCGGCGATTCGATCATAACGCCGGCCATCTCGGTGCTGTCGGCGGTCGAAGGCCTGACGGTGGTGACCCCGACGCTGGACGCCTATGTCGTGCCGATCACGCTGCTTATCCTTGCCATCCTGTTCTCCGTGCAGCGCTTCGGCACGGGAAAGGTGGCGGCGGTGTTCGGGCCGGTGACGGCGCTGTGGTTCCTGGCGATCGGCGTTGCTGGCATCTATCACTTGATGGATGATCTATCGATCCTGCTGGCCATCAATCCCTATTACGCGGTCGCCTATCTGGCCAGCACCCCCACCGCCGCCTTCGTCACTGTCGGCGCGGTGTTCCTGGCCGTGACCGGGGCCGAGGCGCTTTATGTCGATCTCGGCCATTTCGGACGCAAGCCGATCGTGCTGGCATGGTTTTCCGTGGTGTTTCCCTGCCTGCTGCTCAACTATTTCGGGCAGGGCGCCTTTGTGCTCGCCAATGATGGAAAACCGACCAATCCGTTCTTCCAGATGCTGCCTGACTGGGCGCTGATGCCGATGGTGGGACTGGCAACGGCGGCGACCGTCATTGCCAGTCAGGCGGTCATTTCAGGGGCTTTTTCACTGACCCGCCAGGCGGTGCAGCTCAACCTTCTGCCACGCATCGAGGTGCAACATACCTCGGAAATGCAGTCCGGGCAGATCTACATGCCGCGCGTCAACCTGCTCATCGCGATGGGCGTGATGCTGCTGGTGGTCGGTTTCGGCAGTTCGAGTTCGCTGGCTTCCGCCTACGGCATCTCGGTGACCGGCGAAATGCTGATGACGACGATCCTGCTGTTCGTGGTGATGCGCAAGATGTGGAAATGGAAGCTGGCGCTCGCCCTGGCGCTGACCTTACTGTTCGGCATCATCGACAGCGGCTTCTTCCTGGCCAATGTCGTGAAGATCGTTGAAGGCGGCTGGGTCTCGATCACCGTTGCGAGCCTGATGGGGCTGATCATGTGGACGTGGATACGCGGCAGCCGCTATCTCTTCGACAAGACCCGCCGCAACGAGATCCCGCTCGATTTCCTCGCCGGCAACCTGTTGAAGAAGAAGCCGCAGCTGGTCTCGGGCACCGCCGTGTTCCTAACCAGCGATCCCTTGAGCGCACCGACCGCGCTGATGCACAGCCTGAAGCATTACAAGGTCCTGCACGAGCAGAACGTCATCCTCTCGGTGGTCACCGCACCGCAGCCGGTGGTGCCCGACAGCGACCGGGTCAAGATGGAGACGGTCAACGAGCTGTTCATGCGGGTGACGCTGACCTTCGGCTACATGGAGCAGCCCAACATCCCGCGCGCGCTGGCGATATGCCGCAAGCAAGGCTGGAAGTTCGACATCATGACGACGTCCTTCTTCCTGTCGCGGCGCTCGCTCAAGGCCTCGCCCAATTCCGGCATGCCGGTGTGGCAGGACCGGCTGTTCATCGGGCTGGCGCGCACGGCGGCCGATGCGACGGAGTATTTCCAGATCCCGACCGGACGCGTCGTTGAAATCGGCACGCAGGTCGCCATTTAATAGGTACGAGTTCGCCGGGCCTGGTTGTTTTGCGATGGTTCGGGATATGAGCATGCGAAACGTCGCATGGATCGACATCGCAAGACGTCGCCCACCGGGAGCCGCGCGCTGCTAACATGAGTGCCATAACGTTACGGCACTTGATATTGCATTGCAGCAAGCGTAGAGCACCGCGCGTTTATCGGAGTGTCGTACATGGCCCTTGCCAATGCTGGTAGTGAGGCAGAACCCGTCGACCAATCGAGCCATCCGGAAATCGAACAGCATAGCACCAAGGTGCTGATGCTGGGCGCGCTCGGTGTGGTCTATGGGGATATCGGCACCAGCCCTATCTATGCCTTTCGAGAAGCGCTGGTCGCGTCGTCACACGGCACCGTTGCTGATCGCGGCGATATTCTCGGTGTGCTGTCGCTGATCATCTGGTCGCTGACGATTACGGTTACGATAAAATACATCATGTTCGTGCTGCGCGCCGACAACCGCGGCGAAGGCGGCGTGCTGTCGCTGATGGCGCTGGCACGCGGCAGTTTCCCGAAGCGCTCGGCGGTGATTCTGGGCATTGGCATCGTCGGCGCCTCGCTGTTTTTTGGCGATGCGGTCATCACGCCGGCGATTTCGGTGCTTTCGGCGGTCGAGGGCATGAACGTCGTCACGCCTGCTTTCCAGCCTTATGTGGTGCCGCTGACCCTGGTCATCCTCGCCATGGTGTTCGCGGTGCAGCGCTTTGGCACGGGCGGGGTGGGATTGGTGTTCGGGCCGGTGACCGCGGTCTGGTTCCTGGCGATCGGCCTTTCCGGCCTGAAACACATCATCAACGATCCAGAAATCCTGCTGGCAATCAGCCCGCACTACATCGTCGCCTTCCTGATTCATTCGCCGGACGTGGCCTTCGTCACGGTCGGCGCCGTCTTCCTCGCCGTGACCGGTGCAGAAGCGCTCTATGCCGATCTCGGTCATTTCGGCCGCAAGCCGATCGTACTTGCCTGGCTGGCGATCGTGTTTCCCTGTCTGCTGCTCAATTATGCCGGACAGGGCGCCTTCGTGCTGGCCAAGAATGGCATCGTCGGCCATCCGTTCTTCGAGATGAACGAGGGTTGGGCTCTGATTCCCATGGTCGTGCTGGCGACCGCCGCGACGGTTATCGCCAGCCAGGCGGTGATTTCGGGTGCCTTCTCGCTGACCAGGCAGGCGGTGCAGCTCAACATGCTGCCGCGGCTGGAAATCCTGCACACGTCGGAAAAGCAGTCCGGCCAGATCTACATGCCGCGCGTCAACCTGCTGCTGGCCCTGGTGGTCATGATGCTGGTGGTCGGCTTCGGCGAATCCAGCAAGCTGGCTTCCGCCTACGGCATCTCGGTGACCGGCAACATGCTGGTGACGACGGTGCTGCTCTATGTCGTCATGACCCGGATCTGGAAGTGGAAGCTCTCGGTGGCGATCCCGCTGACCGTGCTGTTTGCCTTCATCGACATCGGTTTCTTCGCCTCCAACATCGTCAAGGTGTTCGAAGGCGGCTGGGCGTCGCTGGTCGTGGCCTTCACCATCGTGCTGGGCATGTGGACCTGGGTGCGCGGCAGCCGCTATCTCTTCGACAAGACCCGCCGCAACGAGATCCCGCTCGATTTCCTCGCCGGCAACCTGTTGAAGAAGAAGCCGCAGCTGGTCTCGGGCACCGCCGTGTTCCTAACCAGCGATCCCTTGAGCGCACCGACCGCGCTGATGCACAGCCTGAAGCATTACAAGGT